>NZ_JBICTV010000026.1:0-122170 GCF_043197855.1 Dactylosporangium sp. NPDC048998 | reverse complement strand
GCGGCGCGCTGGCCGAGCACATGCCGCTCACCGTGCGGACGTGGACGTGCCGGTGCGGCACCACCCACGACCGGGACGTGAACGCGGCACGCAACATTCTGGCCGCCGGGCTGGCGGTGTCGGCCTGTGGAGCTGGTGTAAGACCTCAACGGGAGTCCTCCCGGACGCGGCGGTCGGCGGTGAAGCAGGAAACCCCTGGGGCGACCCAGGCAATCCCCTCCCTTTAGGGAGGGGAGGATGTCAACAGCCCCACCATCTACGGCAACGTCATGCTCGGGCCCACCGCCGAGGATCTGACCGACCGTACCGCCACCGGCACCTCCGAGGAGGGCTTCGCCTTCCTCCGCGAGAAGGGCGCCGCGCTGATGCCCATCCTGCTGCGGGAGGAGGTCACCGCGACGTACGCCGGGCTGCGCGCCGCCATCGACCGCAACGACTACCTCATCGACGTCGACGACGAGCGGCGCTACGTCCTGGTCGGCGGCATCCGCTCGACCGGCCTCACCGCCGGCATGGCCATCGCCGAACACGTCGGCGGCCTGCTCGGCGGCCGGCTCGAGCTGACCGGCAGACCCGACCTGCCCGCACCGCCACGCATGCCCAACCTGGGCGAGGCCGGGCCGCGACCTTTCCAGGACGCGGCGGCGATCGCGGCCGACCCCGAGTACGGGCGGATCGTGTGCTTCTGCGAACGGGTCACCCGCGGCGAGATCCGCGACGCCTACGCCTCCGTGATCCCGCCCGCCGGCCTCGACGGGCTGCGCCGCCGTACCCGCGCGATGAACGGCCGCTGCCAGGGGTTCTACTGTGGCGCCGAGGTCCGCGTGCTGGCCGAGCAGGGAGCCGCCCGATGAACGAGCACGTGCGCGTCGCCGTGGTCGGCGGCGGCCCGGCCGGGCTGACCGCCGCGGCGGCGCTGGCGCCCCGGGTCGACGGGCCGGTGCTGGTGCTGGAGCGCGAGGCCCGGACCGGCGGCATTCCCCGGCACAGCGACCACACCGGTTACGGGATCCGGGACCTGCACCGCTGCCTGTCCGGACCGGCGTACGCGCGACGCCTGACCGCCATGGCCTCGTCGGCGGGCGCGCGGCTGGAGACCGAGGCGATGGTGACCGGCTGGGCCGGCGACCGGACCCTGGAGGTCACCTCGCCACGCGGCCGCCGCACCGTGACCGCCGACGCCATCGTTCTGGCCACCGGCGCCCGGGAACGCCCACGCCCCGCCCGGCTGATCCCCGGCGACCGTCCCGACGGCGTCTACACCACCGGCCAGCTGCAGAACCTCGTCCACCTCCACCACCGCCCCGTCGGCCGGCGCGCCGTCGTGATCGGCGCCGAGCTGGTCAGCTGGTCGGCGGTGCTCACCCTGCGCGAGGCCGGCTGCCGCACGGTTCTCATGACCAGCGAGTTCGACCGGCCCGAGGCCTACGCGGCCTTCCACCTGCCGGGCCGGCTCGCGTTCGGTGTGCCGGTACGCACCCGCACCAGGGTCGTGGCGATCCACGGCAAGGGCCGCGTGAGCGCCGTCGACGTCGAGGACCTCCGCACCGGCCGGCGCCGCCGCGTCGCCTGCGACACGGTCGTCACCACCGGGGACTGGATCCCCGACCACGAGCTCGTCCGGTCGGCCGGCATCGTCCTCGACGCGGCCACGCTCGGCCCCCGGATCGACACGACCCTGGCCACCAGCCGCCCGGGGGTGTTCGCCGCCGGCAACCTGCTGCACCCGGTCGACACCGCCGACGTCGCCGCCCTCGACGGCCGCCACGTCGCCGCCGCGGCCCTGGCGCATCTCGCCGGCGGTGTCGCGCCGGCCACCTCCGGTCTGGAGTTGGTCGCCGACGCACCCCTGCGATGGGTCGCACCACAGGTGTTCCGTACGGACGGCCCGCCTCCGCCGCGCGGACGGATCCTGGCCTGGACCACCGAATACCGCGCCTTCCCGCGCGTGACCGCCACGCAGGACGGCCGGGTCATCGCCGCGACACGGCTCGCCTGGCCGGCCGCGCCGGGGAGGGTCTTCCGAATCCCGTTCACACTGGTGCGCAACGCCGACCCGGCCGGCGGCCCGGTACACCTCGGCCTGCCGGACTGACGGTGATGGTGGCGACGGTGATGTACACGACCGGCCAGTTGTAGCGCTGAGAGCCGTACGTCACCGCGAAGTCGCCTACCCGGCCGTTCAGGGCTTCCTTGCTGGGCTGCGCAGCATCGAGAAGAGCACGGTCCGGCGGATTTCGAATCCGATCGATCGGTACAGTCTGATGGCGTTGACGTTGTCGGCGGCGGCGTGCATGAACGGCGTCTCACCGCGCCCGCGGATGTTGTGGGCGACCGCGCGGACCAGCGTCGCGGCCAGGCCCTGGCCGCGATGACCGGCGTCGGTGCACACCGCGCTGATCTCGGTCCAGCCGGGCGGATGCAGACGCTCGCCCGCCATCGCGACCAGGGCGCCGCCGCGGCGTACGCCGAGATAGGTCCCCAGCCGGTAGGTTTCGGGCTTGAACGGACCGGGCTGTGTGCGGGCCACCAGGTCCAGCATCTCCGGCACGTCCGCGGCGCCGAGGGTCACCAGGTCGTCGCCCGCCCTTGTCCGCAGCGCATCGGTGGCGACCAGCTGGACGCCGTCGCCCTGGTGCACGAGCTCCCAGTCGTCGGGCGGGGCGGAGAGATCGCCCGACAGCATCGCGAGCTCGCCGGGGCCGATGAGCGCGTGCAGGTCCGCCCAGACCAGCTCGTCCTGCACGGGCGGTACCGCCATGATGGGCGAGACGTCGGCGGGGTAACGCAGCGCTTGCCCCGTTCCCTGCGCGAAGTGGGCGTGCGGGCCGGTGAGGGAGGCCCAGGCCGCCTGGTCGAGCAGATGGATCCCGGCTCCGACGGTGCTCACGAGTTGCCCCGCCGGGCCCACTCCTGTGTCGGTCATCGCCTCAGCCCAGGATCCGTGCGGCGCCGAAGCCGCCGGGCAAACCGGCCCCGGCCGCGAAACGGCCGGGGGAGAACTGCCCGAGCCGCGCATCGGCGTCGCCGATGAGCAGGCGGGCCACGTGATCGCCCCACACCGGGGCGAGCTTGAACCCGTGCCCGCTCGTGCCGGCGTCGACGTACACGCGCTCGCTCACCTGACCGGTGACCGGCTGCCAGTCCGGGCTGACGTCGTACAGCGATGCCCAGCTGCGATCCGCCACGGCACCGCCGCGGACCGGCGCCCGCCGCGCCGCGCGGGTGGCGAGCCACGCGGACTCGGCGCTCGTGACCTCGGCGGAGAAGTCGTCCGGATCGGTCGCGGTGGTGGGTGCGAGCGGGCCGAGCAGGAACCGGCCGGCGCCGGCGGGCCGGGAGTAGTACCCGTGCTGGATGTCGATCAGGACGTGCGGTATCGGCCGCGGCACGTCCTGCGGCGGGTGGACGAGGCCGGCCACGACGTGGCGCTCGGCCGTCAGCGGGAGCGCGACGCCCACCTGCGTCAGCAGCGGGCCGGTCCACGGCCCCGCGGCCACCAGCAGGCGGCCGGCCTCGTGCCGGGTGCCGTCGCCGAGCAGGACGCGCACCGCATGCCTGCCCTCGGAAAGCTCCCGGACCGGGGCGTGCTCCAGCAGCGTCGCGCCGAGCTCGACGGCCCGGGCCGCGTACCCGAGTGCGGTCCGGTGCGGATCGGCGTAGCCGGCCTGCTCCTCCCACACCCCGATCGCGGTCCCGTCGAGGTTGAGGTTCGCGAAGCGCGCGGCCAGGTCGGCGGGCGTCAGGACCCGATGGCTGATCCCGGCGGCCGCGAGACCGGCGGCGGTGGCCCGCACGTCCGCGGCGTCGTCGGCGCCGTGCAGGTACAGCCCGCCCGTGCGGATGTAGCCGCTCTCGCCGCCTACGTGCGCGTCGAAGTCGGCGAGGAGCGCGGTGCTGTCGCGGGCGACCTCGGCGAGGAACCGGTTGGTGTAGTAGGAGCGGACGACTCCACTGGCGTGCCCGGTCGGGCCACCGGCCCGCCGGCCCCGTTCGAACACGACCGTGGACACGCCGCGCCGGGCCAGGTGGTACGCGGCGCTGAGGCCGTGCACCCCGGCGCCGACGATGCCGACGTCGTACGAGCTCATCCGCACACCTCCGCACGGGGGCGCGCGGCCGCGCCTTTCAGTGTGTGGGCTACGGCCGCGAGCAGGCTTCTGATGGGGTCGGGCGGCATCGCCGCGGCGCGGCGGCGATCGCGTGTGTCAGCTGATCAACGACACGATAGAGGCCCGCGAAGGAAATGTCTACTAATCCCATAGGATTACATCCACCGTCGGCCGGAGGCGTCGATCGGCCGCGGGTGGAGGTTAATTGCTAGTTTTCCGATAGGGATTGACAACTTAGTCGGGCCTCCCTAGGTTGCCCAGTAGCGGATGCCGAGACTGCCGCTGTCCTGCGGCAGGCCGCAGGCCGTTCCGCTTGCCGTCACATCCCGATGGAGCCACTCGCATGAGCGAGCCCGTAACCTTGCAACCGTCACCCGGAATTCCACTGATCAGCGGCCGCGTCAGCCGGCTCGACCCGCAGGTCGCGCAGCGGCGGGTCACGCCGCGGCTGCGCCCGTGGCGCTGGATCGTCAGCGCGGTCGTGCTGGTGGTGCTGGCCCAGTTCGTCTCCGGCGTCTTCACCAACACCCACTACGAGTGGCACAAGTTCTGGCCGTTCTTCACCCGTGAGTCGATCCTCGACGGCGTCGTGGTCACACTGAAGGTCGTCGGCCTGAGCGCGGTGTTCGGGCTCGTCCTCGGAGTGATCGTCGCGCTCGGCCGGTTGTCGACCAACCCGCTGATCGCCGGCCTGGCGTGGGCGTACGTGTGGTTCTTCCGCGCGCTGCCGCTGCCGCTGCTGCTGATCATCACCTTCAACTTCTCGTACTTCTACCCGCGGCTCGGGGTCGGCGTCCCCTGGGGACCGGTCTTCGCCGAAGTCGAGACGAGCAGCCTCACGCCGCTGGCCATCGGCGTCATCGCGCTGAGCCTGAACGAGGCGGCGTATGCGGCCGAGGTGATCCGCGGCGGCATCCTGTCGGTCGAGCCCGGCCAGATCGAGGCGGCGAACGCGCTCGGGCTGTCCAAGGCCCGGCAACTGCGGCGTGTCGTACTGCCACAGGCGCTGCGCTCGATCGTCCCGGCGTACGGCAACCAGCTCATCGGCCTGATCAAGGCCAGCTCGCTCGTCTACTACGTCTCGCTGCTCGACCTGTTCGGCGCGGTGTTCGTGCTGGAGTCGCGGCACCCGGAGTCGCTCGTACCGATCCTGATCGTCGGCGCGGTCTGGTACCTGCTGCTCACCGCGGCGCTGTCGATCGTGCAGTTCTACGTCGAGCGTTACTTCGCCCGCGGCAGCGTCCACGCTCTGCCGCCCACCCCGGTCCAGCGGCTGCGTCGCTTCACCGTCGACTCGTGGGGCCGTCTCGCCGGCGTCCGCCTCACCCGGAGGGGTTTCTGATGACGGCGACGCTCGACGCGGCGGTGGCGCTGGAGATCCGCAACGCGCACAAGTCCTTCGGCCCGCGGGAGGTGCTCAAGGGCGTCGACCTGACCGTCCTGCCCGGCGATGTCGTCGCGATCCTCGGCCCGTCCGGTTCGGGCAAGTCGACGCTGTTGCGCACGATCAACCACCTCGAGCGGCCCGACCTCGGGTACGTCGCCGTGCACGGTGAGCTGATCGGCGTCGAGGTCCGCGGCGCCCGGCTGCACGAGCTGTCCCAGCGGGCGGTACGGCACCAGCGCACCCGCATCGGCTTCGTCGCGCAGAGCTTCAATCTGTTCCCCAACCTCACCGCCCGGGACAACGTCGCCGAGCCGCTGGTCGCGCACAAGCGGCTCGGCAAGCCCGCCGCGCGCGATCGGGCGATCGAACTGCTGGCCAAGGTCGGCCTCGGCGATCGCGGCGACGCCTACCCACGCCAGCTCTCCGGCGGCCAGCAGCAGCGCGTCGCGATCGCCCGCGCGCTGGCGCTGGAGCCCAACCTGGTGTTGTTCGACGAGCCGACCTCCGCGCTCGACCCCGAACTGGTCGGGGAGGTGCTCTCGGTGATCCGGCAACTCGCCGACGGCGGCACGACCCTGGTGATCGTCACCCACGAGATCGGCTTCGCCCGCGAGGTCGCCGACACCGTGGTGTTCATCGACGGCGGCGTGATCGTCGAACAGGGACCTCCGTCCCAGGTGCTCGACAACCCGCGACAGGCCCGCACCCGGGAGTTCCTCTCGAAGGTGCTTTGAGGCGCCTCTACCGAAGGAGAAACATGTCCACCGTCAGACCAACCGGCCGGACGTTCGCGGCCGCAGCATTGGCCATCGCGCTCGCCGCAGGGCTCGCCGCGTGCGCGAGCGGCGACGACACCAAGGCGGAAGCCGAATCCAGCGCCGGCACGGTGACCGTCGGCGCCCAGGCGAAGGGCATCGCCAAGCCGACCGAGCTGAAGGTCGACAAACAGCAGAGCATCGCGGACGAGGTCCCTGACGCGATCAAGGCCGACGGCAAGCTGACCATCGGCCTCGGCGCATTGCCGACCGGCTTCCCGCCGCTCGCCTTCGTCGGCGACGACGACAAGACCATCACCGGTGCGGAGCCCGACCTCGGTCGTCTCGTCGCGGCGGTGCTCGGCCTCAAGCCCGAGTTCAACAACGACACCTGGGACAACCTGTTCGTCGGCCTGGACTCCGGCAAGAACGAGGTCGGCTTCTCGAACATCACCGACACCGAACAGCGCAAGGAGAAGTACGACTTCGCGTCCTACCGCCAGGACAACCTTGGCTTCGCGGTGAAGGCCGGCAACACCTGGAACTTCGACAAGAACCCCGAGAACCTCGCCGGTCTCAAGGTCGCCGTCGGTGCCGGCACCAACCAGGAGAAGATCCTGGTCGCGTGGCACGACAAGCTGAAGGCCGAGGGCAAGAACCTGGAGATCAAGTATTTCGCCGACACGCCCAGCACGTTCAAGGCCCTCGTGTCCGGGCAGATCGACGCGTACTTCGGTCCGAACCCCGGTATCGCGTTCCAGATCAGCCAGACGCAGGGCACCGCCGACGCCGTCCGCAACGCCGGTGTCTACTCCGGCGCCGGTGAATCCCTGCAGGGCTTGATCGCGGCCACCACGAAGAAGGACAACGGCCTCGTCAAAGCGCTGGCCGATGCGATCAACTACCTGATCCAGAACGGCCAGTACAAGCAATGGCTGGCCGCATACAACCTCGACACCGAAGCGGTGGACACGGCCCAAGTGAACCCGCCCGGCCTGCCGAAGTCCAACCTCTGACATCAAAGATCACCCGGCGGAGAACCGGGCCCGCGGTTCCCGCCGGACGGCCAGAGCCCGGCGGGAGCCGCCTCCCGGGGTGGCCTCACCCCGCCGTGGCGACGCTGGCGTCGCCGCCTGCGGCCATGCTCAATCAGGGAGGGACATCTCGCTTCCTGGGAGCGGCCATGAAACGGCGCAAGATCGATCTCCGGGCCTTGCCGGCCCGCTCGGCGAGGGGGCTCGACGAGCGGTTCCAGGCGGCCACCCCGCTGCGCCGCGTGTTCAACAAGGTTTTCCCGGACCACTGGTCGTTCCTGCTGGGTGAGATCGCGCTCTACTCGTTCGTCGTGCTGCTGCTCAGCGGTACCTTCATGGCGCTGTTCTTCGACCCGTCGATGCGCGAGACGGTGTACGACGGCAGCTACGCCCCGCTACGCGGTGTGGTGATGTCACAGGCGTACAACACGACGCTGCAGCTTTCGTTCGACATCCGCGGCGGCCTGTTCGTGCGGCAGATGCACCACTGGGCGGCGCTGCTGTTCGTGGCCGCGATCGTGGTGCACATGTTCCGGATCTTCTTCACCGGCGCGTTCCGCAAGCCGCGCGAGGCCAACTGGATCGTCGGCATCCTGCTGTTCTGGATGGCCTTCCTGGAGGGCTTCGCCGGCTACTCGCTGCCCGACGACGCGCTGTCCGGCACCGGCCTGCGCATCGCGAGCGCCATCGTGCTGTCGATCCCGATCGTCGGCACGTGGGTGACCACCTCGCTGTTCGGGGGCGGGTTCCCGGGTGAGATCATCCTCCCCCGGCTGTACATCGTGCACGTCCTGCTGGTCCCCGCTGTGCTGCTCGCCCTCATCACCGTCCACATGGGCCTGCTGGTGAAGCAGAAGCACACTCAGTGGCCCGGGCCCGGCCGCACCAACGAGAACGTGGTCGGCGTGCGGATGTTCCCGGGCTTCGCGGTCAAGGCCGGCGGCTTCTTCATGTTCGTGTTCGCCATGCTCGCCGTGCTGGCCGGCCTCTTCCAGATCAACCCGATCTGGCTGTACGGGCCCTACCGGGCCGCGGTGGTCTCGGCGGCGAGCCAGCCCGACTGGTACGTCATGTTCCTCGACGGCGCGGCCCGGCTCATGCCCGCGTGGGAGATCCGGTTCACCTTGTTCGGTAACGGCTACACCGTCCCGCCGATCTTCTGGCCCACGGTCGTGCTGCCCGGTTTCCTGGCGATACTGCCGATGCTCTATCCGTTCATCGAGGCGCGGTTCAAGAAGGACAGGGCCGTCCACAACCTGCTGCAGCGCCCGCGGGACAACCCGTCCCGCACCGGCCTCGGCGCGATGGCGATCTCGTTCTACATGGTGATGCTGATCTCCGGCGGCAACGACCTGGTGGCGGACAAGTTGGACATCAGCCTCAACGCGATGATCTGGGCGGGCCGCATCGGTATCGTGATCCTGCCGCCGCTGGCCTATTACGTGGCGTACCGGATCGCGCTGGGCCTGCAACAGCACGACCGCGAGGTGCTGGTCCACGGCATCGAGACCGGCATCATCCGCCGCCTGCCCGACGGCCGCTTCGTCGAGGTCCACCAGCCGCTGCCGGCGGTCCGCGACGGCCGGGCCGCCGAGGAGGAGCGCGGCCTGGAGTACGGGGGCTGGGTGGTCCCGAAGAAGATGAACCGGATCGGCGCGCTCGCCCCGACGGTGAAGGGCTTCTTCTTCCCGATCGAGAAGGCCCCCACGCCGCCGCCCGGGCGCGAAGTCGAGGAGCACGGGGAAGTCACCTCGGGCCACGAGTCCGAGTAGCCGCCAGGGTTCTCAGGGCGGCTCAGAACGCGTCCGGGTGCAGCTGCCGGGCCAGTGCGGGGACGCCGGTGATCAGCGTGGACGTCCGGTGTTGGCGCCGCCGTCGTCGGTCAGGCCGTGCCGTTCGATCATGTCGGCGGTGACGTGGTCGCCGAACTGCCGATGGAGCCGGACCAGCTCCGCTACCGCGGCCGGGTCGCCGAGATTCGCCGCGAGCACGCACTGTGCGGTGGCCGCCCCCCGGTCGCCCATGGCCAGGTGCAGGCGGGCGAGGACGAGGTGGGCGCCCGCGTGCCGGTACAACGCCGCGACGGTGTCCGGTGCCGGCACGTCCGCGGCCAGGCGCAGCCGGATGACCTGGCGGAGGTCGACGGGCAGGCCGGCGGCCACGGCGCGCAGGTGGAGCCGTTCGGCGCCGGCGAGGTCACCGGTCAGGGCGCGGACCGCGCCGAGGTCGGCGACGGCACGGTGATGGCCCTTCGCGGCCGCCTGCAGGGCGAGGCGCTCCGCGCGGGCCTGGTCACCGTCGTCCTCGGCGCGCATGTGCGGCAGGCGCATGAGGACCTCGGGGTCCCCCTGGGCGTACGCCGACCAGTACAGGACGGCGGCCTCGTCGTGCCGGCCGGCGCCGTCCCGCAGGTCGGCCAGGTGCCGCAGCACGGCGGGGTTGCCGTGTTCGGCGGCCTCGGTGGCCAGCCGGGCGGCGTCGGCGTGCCGGTGGCGGTCCCACAGCCGCGCCAGCAGGCGCGCCGAGGTGTCGTCGCCGCGGTCGCCGGCCTGGCGGTAGAGCGCGATGGCGGCCGGGAGGTCGCCGGCGTGCTCGCGGGCCCGCCCCAGGTCGCGCAGGGCGGTGGGGTGGCCGAGCTCGACGGCTCGCCGCGCGAACGCGGCGGCGGCGGGCGGGTCGGTGTCCTGCAGCAGCCGGGCGAGGGCGTCGGCGGCGTCGGCCACCCCACCGCGCGCGGCGTTGCGGTAGAGCGTTTCGGCGTCATCGACGTCGCCCGCGCGGTGCCGCGTCCGGGCCAGGTCGAACAGCGCGTCCGGGTCACCGCCGGCCGCGGCCCGTTCCAGCAGGAGTACGGCCTGGTCGGCGTCGCCGCCGCGGCGGTGGTTGCGGGCCAGCCGGCGCAGCGCGGAACTGTCGCCGAGCAGCGCGGCCCGCTCGGCCAGCCGCACCGCGGCCTGCTCGTCTCCGGACCCGGCGGTCAGCACGGCGATCTCGGCCAGCACCGACGGGTCTCCGCAACGCCCGGCGATCACCGCCAGCCGCAGCGCGCCCGCCGCCTCACCGCGCCGGTACCGGTCGACGGCCAGGGCCCGCAGCGGGCCGGTGTGCCGCCGGCAGGCCAGCCGGGCCGCCATCGCGAGGGCCCGCGTGACGCGGAGCGCCAGACACGCGTCGAGCCGGCGCAGCTCACCCTCGTCGACGTCGTCCGCCGCCCGGCGCCGGAAGGAGGCCACGGCGCCCGGCTTGCCCAGCCGGCGCTGCTCCTCGCGCAACGCGCGGTGCTCGATGGCGTGACCGTAGGACGCCGCGGCGACGGCGAAGCGCTCGGCGCGGTCCGGTGGCCCCGCGAACCGGTACAGCTCGGCGAGGCGCCGCAGGGCGGTCGTGTCCCCTCCGGCCGCGGCCTGCCGGGCGTACCGCTCGGCCCCGGTGACGTCACCGCGCCCGTGGGCGATGACGGCGAGCTCGGCCGCGGCGGGTGCGTGCGCGTGTTCGGCGGCGGCGCGGTACAGGGCCTCCGCGCGCGGCGTCCCGGGGTGTCGCCGTGCGAGCGTGAACAGCAGGGCAGGGTCGCCGGCGGCGGCCGCGGCGCGGGCGAGGGCCTCGGCCCGGCCGGTGCCGCCGCTCTCGTCGGCGCGCACGGCCAGCAGTTCCAGGGCACTGCCGGCGCCGAGCCCGGCCGCGCGGATCGCGAGCCGGCCAGCGCCGCGGTGGTCGCCGGCCCGCTCGCGCAGCATCGCCAGCCGCACCATCGCGTCGGCGTGGCCGTGCTCGGCCGCGAGCCGGTACGCCTCGACGGCGCGGGCGAGCCGGCCGCGCCGTTCGGCATGCGCACCGGCCGCGAGCAGCGTGCCGGGGTCGGTGACGGCGGCGAGCGCGTTCCAGAACCGCGCCGGCGGGAACACGGCGGCGCGCTGCGCCGCTGCCGCGTGGTACACGGCCTCGGCGAGGCGGTAGCGCCGCCCGGCCGGCGGTCCGGCGGGCTCATCCACGACGAGCAGGGCCGCCCCGCCCGCCGCGGCGGTCGCGTAGTCCAGCGCCGCGGCCGGCTCGTCCGCGGCGGCCGCCAGCAGGAACGCCGCCCGGAGCCACGGCGGGAAGCCGAACCGTCGGGCGTCGACGGCCGCGTCGAGCACGGCTCGGGCGGCGGCCGGCGCACGCTCGTAGCGGTGCAGCATGCCGGGGACGCCGGCGAGGGCCTGCGTGATCCGGCCGTCGCCTGCCTCGGCGGCGGCCCGGTGCAGGACCGGGTCCGCGCCGGCGTTCACCGCCGCCGCCTGCGCGGCGGTGAACGTGTCGGGCACCACGATGCCGAGCTCGCGCAGCAGCGAGCGCGTCGCGGCGTGCCGGTCGGGGTCGCCGGGCAACGGCGGCGCGGTGAGCCGGGTCCAGTGCTGCGGCCACAGCGCGAGCATCACCAGGACCGGGGCGCGGCCCGGATCCTCGATCAGCGCCCGGACGGCGGCCACCAGCGGCGGCCCGGACGGCCCGGCCTCCGCATCGAGCAGCGGCGCGGCGTCGGTGAGCCACACAACCGTGTACGGCCCGGCGGCGACCAGACCGGTGACCACATCGCCGCCGGGCGTCGATTCGTCCGGGCGCCAGATCCGCCAGAGGCTGGGCAAGGTCCGCACGGCCTCCCAGGCCGTCCTGGACCGGCCCGAGCACGGCGTGCCGACGAGCGCCATCACCCGGCTGGCGCCGGCCCGGGCCGCGTCGACGACACGGGCCACCGCGTCGTCGTGGGGGCGGCGCACGTACGCCGGGAGAGCCTGCCATCCCTCGACCCGGTGGATACCGAAGGCGAACGGATCGGCATCGCCGACCGGCACACCGGGCCGCCGGCCGCGCAGGGTCCGGGAGGCGATGTGCGCGGTGCGCCACGCGGCCCGGACCTGCTCACCGACCGCGGCCGGGTCGCGCCCGGCGGCACGGGCCAGGGCCGCGCCGACGAGGACGGCGTAGTCCTCGCTCGGCAGCCCGGAGTCCGCGCGGAGCATGGCCCCGACGGCGGCGCGGGTCGGGCCGCGCTCGGCGCCGAACCGGGCGGCGACGCTGCGGGCGTGTTCCGCGACGGCGGCGAACGCGGGCCGTCCGGCCTCGACGTACAGCCCCTGCAGCAGGTCCTTGAATTCCCGGACCGCTGCGATCGCGGGCAGGGTCATACCCGGTCGCCGCAGCACCGCAGGGCGGCGGCGATGACCGAGCCGACCTCCGGGTCGCGCAGACGGTACACGACGTGCCGGCCGTCCTGGGCCCGTTCCACGACCCGGGCGTCACGCAGCACCCGCAGGTGCTGGGACGTGAGCGTCTGCGGTGCGCCGATCGCCTCGATGATCTCGTGCACGTGCAGCTGGTGGTGGGTCACGAGCAGCCTGACGATGGCGAGCCGCAACGGCGCGGCCAGCGCCCGGAACAGCTCACTGACCCGCTCGTGGCTCAGGGCGTTCGGCGACGGCATCGGCGCTCCTCGACTGGCTCGACGGATGCGCAGACGATACTCGTTTTCATTTCGGACAACGAGATGTCGCATTGCGATGTACGCATGCCGGGGCGCCGCCTGCCCGTCACGACCCGGTCGCGGGCATCGGTTCGCTGCTCGCCGCCCGGTCGGCCGCGGCCGCCGGTGGGGTCCTGCGGCTCCGGCGGCGATGAGCGGCGCGGGCGATCATGCCCTGCCGCGGTGCGACGATCGTCGACAGCACGAAGCAGGCGGCGGCCAGGAGGCTGATCGCACCGCCGGCGGCGACGTCGAACGCGCGGGACAGGTACAGGCCGCCGACCGCGCTGCACACGGCGACCGCGACGGCGAAGGCGGTCATGCTGGCGATGCGGTCGGTCCACAGCCGGGCGGCGCCGGCCGGGGCGACGACGAGGGCCAGGGTGAGGATCGTCCCGACGGCCGGCACCGACGTCGCGACCACGGCCTCGATGAGTACCAGGACGAGCAGGTCCATGGCGCCGGCGCGGTAGCCGGCCGCCCGGGCCCCGGCCGGGTCGAAGGCGGTGAAGAGCAGCTCCTTGTGGACCGCGGTGAGCGCGAGGACGACGGCGGCGGTGACGGCGGCCGCCACGACCAGGTCCTGCTCGCCGACGGTGAGGATGGAGCCGGTGAGGTAGGCCGTGAGGTCCTTGGTGAATCCGTTCTGGGCGGACAGCAGGGCGACGCCGAGGGAGAACCCGGCGGCCAGTGCCACCGCGGTGGCGGTGCTCGCGTCGTGGCCGCGACGGCGGGACAGCACGGTGACGGCGAGCGCGGCCAGCACGCCCGCGACGGCGCCGCCGAGATACAGGTTGACGCCGATGACGGCGGCGACGACGACGCCGGGGAAGGTGGCGTGCGTCATGGCCATGGTGAAGAACGCCTGGCGGCGCAGGACGACCTGCACGCCGATGAGCCCGCACACGGTACCGACGAGGAGCGCTTCCAGCAGGGCGCGGTTGAACGCGACGTCAAGCCACCGCATCGGCCGTCCTCCGGGTCCGCAGTGCCCGCGCGAGCACGCCGGCGAGCAGGGTGAGCAGGTAGACGCCGACCAGGGTGAGCACGACGGTGGCGCCGCCGGCCAGGCGCAGGCCGTAGGTGATCGAGGCGCGGTAGCTGATGGCGAGGCCGAGGTAGCCGGACAGGGCGGCGACGGCCACGCCGACGGCGGTGATCGCCGGGAGGCGGTCCGAGACGAGCCGCCCGGTGGCGGCGGGGACGACGAGCAGGGCGATGACGAGAATGGTGCCGACCGACTGGGCGGCGGCCACGACGACGAGCGCGACGGCGAGGTTGAGCACGAGGTCGAGCAGCCAGATCGGGTAGCCCATGGCGGCGGCGCCCTGCGGGTCGAACGCGCGCAGCAGCAGCTCCTTGTGCAGCAGGGCGAGCGTGGTCAGGACGAGCCCGGCGACGACGGCGGTCTGGGTGATCTGGCCGGTGGTGACGGTGAGCAGCCGGCCGAACAGGAATGACGTGAGGTCGGCGGTGTAGGAGGCGCGGCGGGAGACGAGCACGACGCCGACGGCGAACATCGCGGCGAGCAGCACGGCGAGGGCGGTGTCGTCGGTGACCCGGCGGGACCGGGTGAGCAGCGTGAGCAGGATGGCGGTGACCGCGGCGGCGGCGAGGGCGCCGGGAAAGACGCCGTCGACGCCCGCGGTGAGGAAGCCGAGCACGACGCCGGGGAACACGGTGTGGGTCATGGCGTCGGCGACGAAGCCGAGGCGCCGGGTGAGCACGTGGGTGCTGACGACGCCGGCCAGGACGGCGAGCAGCAACAGCTCGGTCAGGGCGCGGGCCATGAACGGGACGGAGAAGGGCTGGACCAGGGTGGCGTGCATGCGGGTGTCGCCTCAGTGGTGTGCGACGACGATCTGGTCGCCGTGCAGTTCGAGGGCCTGGTTGCCGTACGTGGCGCGCAGCAGGTCCGGGGTGAGGGTGGTGCCGGTTGGGCCGAAGCCGAACATGCGCCGGTTGAGCAGGCAGGCGTGGTCGCTGACGTGTTGGGCGAGGGCGAGGTCGTGGGTGGAGATGAGCACCGCGGTGCCCTGCCGCTTGAGCCCGCCCAGCGCGCCCAGTAGGGCGTCCTGGCTGACCAGGTCCACGCCGTTGAACGGCTCGTCGAGCAGCAGCAACCGGGGCCGCTGCGCGATCGCCCGGGCGAGCAGCACGCGCTGGCGCTGCCCGCCCGACAGGGTGCCGAAGGTCGCCTGGGCGCGGTCGGCCAGCCCCACCTGGTCGAGGGCCTCGGCGGCGATGCGCCGGTCGTCGCGGCCGGGCCGGCGCAGCCAGCCGACCTGCCGGTAGCGGCCCATCAGCACGACCTGGGCGACCGAGACCGGGAACTGGGGGTCGAGGCTGTCGGCCTGCGGCACGTACGCGACGTCGCGGCGGGCCGCCGCCGGTGCCCGGCCGAACACGGCGACGGTGCCGCCGACGACCGGGACGAGGCCCAGGACCGCCTTGATCAGCGTGGACTTCCCGGCCCCGTTCGGGCCGATGAGCGCCACCACCTCGCCGGCGTCGACGCGGCCGGTGACCCCGGTGAGCACCGGCTCGGCGTCGTAGGCGATCGTCGCGTGGTCGATGTGCAGCGCGGCCACCGCCGGGGGAGTCGCCGTCGGGTCAGCCACTGAGGGCCTGCACGATGACGTCGGTGTTGTGCTCTTCCATCTTGAGGTAGGTGTCGCCGGCCGAGCCCTGCGGGCCGAGCGTGTCGCCGTAGAGCGCGTCCTCGCCGGCGACGACCTTCACGCCGGCCTGCCTGCCGATCGCCTCGGCGGTCTTCGGCGGCAGCGAGCTCTCGGAGAAGACCGCCTTGGTGCCGGTCTGCTTGATCTTGGCGACGATGTCGTCGACGTCCTTCGCGGACAACTCGGCGGAGGTGTCGAAGCTCGGGATGATCGAGCCGACGAACTCCAGCTTGTACCGGTCGATGTAGTAGCCGAACGCGTCGTGGTTGGTGACCAGCTTGCGGCCGTCGGGCGGCAGCTTGTCGATCTTCGCCTGGATGTCGGCGTCGAGCTTGTCGAGCTTCGCCGAGTAGTCGGCCAGGTTCTTCTCGTAGACCGCCGCATCGGCGGGGTCGGCGGCGGCGAAGGCCTTCTCGATGTTCTGGGCCATGATTTTGGCGTTGCGAGGGTCGTGCCAGATGTGCGGGTCCCCGTCCTTCTCCTCGTCGCCCTTGCCCTCGCGGATCTTCACGCCGGTGCTGGCATCGACGGTGGTGCCCTTGAACCCGGCGGAGGAGATCGTCTCGTCGAGCCATTTCTCCAGGCCGAGGCCGTTCTTCACGACGACCCTGGCGGCGCCGATGGCGGTGATGTCGGCGGGGGTCGGCTCGTAGTCGTGCGGGTCGGCGTTGGGCTTCAGCACCTGCGTGACGGTCACCTTGTCGCCGCCGATGTTGCGGGCGAAGTCGGCGACCTGGGTCGTCGTGGCCACCACCGCGAGCTTGTCGCCGCCGGCCGCGGCGGGCTTCGGGGTGACGTCGTCGCCGCACGCGGCGAGTGCTGCCGCCAGGGTGGCGGCGAGCGCGAAGGCCGCGATGGGACGCCGGGAAGGGCGCATGGTTGTGCTCCTCGGGCAAGGGATGAGGCTCAGCTGTACGAACGCGCCAGACGGTACTCGTTTTCATTACCGATAACGAGACGTCGCATCGCGATGTACGCATAGGCCCACCCCGGGCCCGAGGTCAGCGGCTGCAGCGCGAGCAGGTGCCGAAGATCTCCAGCGTGTGGCCCACGTCGGTGAAGCCGTGCTCGGCGGCGATACGCTCGGTCCACCGCTCCACCGCCGGGCCGCTGACCTCCACGGTCGCGTTGCAGGACCGGCAGACGAGGTGATGGTGGTGCGTGGCGCCGCACCGGCGGAACAGCTGCTCGCCGCCGGGCAGCCGGGTCACGTCGACCTCGCCGGCCTCCTGCAGCAGCTGCAGCGTGCGGTAGACCGTGGTGAGCCCGACCTGCGCCCCGCGCTCGCGCAGCAGCGCGTGCAGCTGCTGCGGCGTGCGGAAGTCCGCGATCTCGTCCAGCAGCGCGAGCACCTCGTGCCGCTGACGGGTGTTGCGGGTCGCACCGCTGATCATGTCGTTCATGGCTGACTCCCGCGGTACACCGGAAAATGAAAGCTCAGTGTAGGCAGCGCAGCCCGGGCAGGACGTCTCGGCCGAGGCGCTCGATGTTGTCGAGGGTGCGTCGCGGGTCGCCGCCGCCCTCGACCATGAGCAGCAGCCGCCGCACACCGGTGACGGCGAGCGTCGCGCGCAGCCGCCGCACGCACCGGTCCGCGGGTCCGACCGGGTGCATGGCGAGGAGCTGCTCGAGGTAGGCGCCGAGGTCCCGGCGCGGCGGCTCGGAGCCGTCGATGCGCACCGACGCGCCGGCGGCGGCCAGCCAGCCGGGCATCGTCCGGCGTAGTACGGACTCGGCCTCCTCGGCGGTGTCCGCGACGAAGGCCAGGTGCGCCGAGGCGTGTCCGGCCGTGGCGCCGCCGCCGGCCGCCGCGTGGTGGCGCAGCATCGCGGCCTTCGCGGCGTCGTCGTCGTGCATCCCCAGCAGCAGCGGCAGCCCGCGCGCGGCGGCCAGCTCGACGGTCGGCGGCGCGGTGGCGGCGACCCATACCGGCAACCGGTGTCGCGGCCTCGGCACCATCGCGACATCGCGGAACGGGAACCGCTTGCCGTCGCCGGAGACGGTGCCGGCGCCGGACAGCCCCGCGAGGAGCAGGTCGAGGGCGGCGGTGAACCCGTCGTGGCCGTAGCGCTCCAGGCCCGTGCCGAAGACCTCGAGATCGACCCACGGTCCGCCGCGGGCGACGCCCAGGTCGAACCGGCCGCTGGAGACCGCGTCCAGCAGGGCGGCCTCCTCGGCGAGGGCGACCGGGTGCCGGTTGGGCAGGATCGCCGCGGCGGTGCCCACCCGCAGCCGGCGGCTGCGGCCCAGCAGGTGCGCGGCCATGGCCACCGCCGACGGGCAGGTCCCGTATCCGCTGAAGTGGTGCTCGGCCAGCCAGACCCCGTCGAACCCGGCCCGCTCGGCGGCCGCGGCGTAGTCGACGGCGGCGCGCAGGGCCTCGGTATGGGTCAGGCCCGGGAACGAGCCGGCGAGCAGGAACAGATCCACCTGCGGTGCCGGGCCGGCGATCGCTGGCCCGGCACCGCGGTGCGACTCAGCAGTCACGCAGTTCCGGCGACTGGTTGAGCAGCTGCCCGCGCGGCGAGACGAACGCCCGGTAGCGCTCGCCGCCTACGGCCGCGGGGGTGAAGGCCGCGACCCGGTGGCAGTTCTGGAACGCCAGGGTCACGCCGAAGTGCCGCTCGAGACCGCCGCGGATCGCGTCGCTGGCCAGGGCGCGCAGCAGCTGCCCGCGCTCGGCCTCGCTCGGCGGAGGAACGCTGTGGTCGGCGAAGTCGCCGCCCTCGGCCCGCAGGTCGGCGACCACGCCGCTGATGATTTCCCAGGCGTACGGCAGGGAATCCCGCACGCAGGCGACGAACTCGGCGTCGTCGACCGGGCCGGCCTCGGCGCGTTCCAGCAGGGCGGTCGGTACGGTCAGGGACATTCGCTCCTCCTCGGGTGCGGTGTTCAGCGCGCGGCGGCGGTCGCCGGCGCCAGGGTGAAGCCAGGTTCGATCTGGTCGGTGAGGTCGGCGCCGGCGCGGGTGTTGCCCCAGGCGAGCGCGTTACGGACGTGGAACTCGGCCGCCAGTGCCGCGTATCGCGCCCAGTCCTTCTCGCACCCGTCCAGGGCCACGCGCATCGTGGCCAGGGCGTGCGCGTTGTGCGGTTCAAGCTCGTCGATCGGCAGGAAACGGCCGCGCTCACCGGCCTTGACGAACGGCGAGCGGCCGACCCAGCACAGCAGGTCGTCGCCGACCTCGGCCCGCAGGAACGCCACGTCGTCGGCGTCGTCGACCTTGTTGCCGACGACCGCGATGCGCACGCCGTGGTCGCGGGCGTAGCCGACGTACTGGCGGTACACCCCGACGCTGCGCACCGTCGGCTCGCACACCAGGAAGGTGAGGTCGAACCGGGTGAACAGCCCCGACGCGAACGAGTCCGCGCCGGCGGTCATGTCCACCACCGCATACTCGCCAGGCCCGTCCACCATGTGGTTGAGCAGCAGCTCCACCGCGCCGACCTTCGAGTGGTAGCAGGCCACGCCGAGGTCGTCGGCGGCGAACGGGCCGGTCACCGCCACCCGCACCCCGCCGACGGTGCGCACGAGCCGCTCGTACAGCGGGTTCGGCTCGTCGACCTGCACCAGCCGCGACCCGGGGCCGGGCGGCGTGGTCTTGAGCATCGCCGCCGCCGACGCGATCCGCGGGTTGTCACCCCGCAGGTATTCCTTGATCGCGTCCAGGTGATCCCCGAGCGCGGGCAGCAGCGCCGCCTCTTCGGGATCGGCACCCAGCGCCACGGCCAGATGCTGGTTGATGTCGGCGTCGAAGGTGAGGACACGCGGACCGTTCTGGACCGCGAGGAACCGGCAGAACAATGCGGCCAGGGTGGTTTTCCCGCTGCCACCCTTGCCGACGAAGGCAGCTTTCACACCTTGTTGGTATCGGTTTCCATTTCCATAGTCAAGCCGAACCGCCGAACGGCAACCCTTCCGTGGGCTGCATGTATTCGCAACGGTGCATTGTTCACGGCACCGCGGGGAGCGCTAGACTCAGCGGCCTACCGACGTCCGCCCGGAGGTCTTCGGCGAGCCCCGGGCCGTTTTCTGGAGGACCCGTGCGTCCTGTCTCGCCGAAGCCGCGTGCGGCATGACCAATCGCATCCGAACCCGCCCGGGTGCTCGCGGTGCGGTCCGCACCGGCGGCCGATCGTCGCCGCCCCGCTGGATCTATCCGGCCCTTGCCGTCGCCCTCGCCGTCGGTGCCCTGATCGGTGCCGTCACGGCCGACACGCGCACGGACTACCAGAAGCGCATCGACGCGATGCAGGCCGCCGACGTCCAGCGTGACGCCGACCAGGTGGTCGCGCTCACCGATCAGGCCCGCCGCGTGCGCGACCTGCTCGGCTCGGCGCTCGACGGCCTGTACACGGCCCTGCCGCCCGGCGCCGCCCCGGGGCCGCTGGCCACGGCTGCCCAGGCCGAGGGCTGGAAAGCGGCCACCCGCCAGGCCGCCACCGAGTTCGCGAATCCACCGTCGGCCGGGACCGCCGTCAACATCGCCCGGGCCGGGCTCGCCGCCGGGGCTCGCCAGCTCGACCTTGCCGTCGACACCTACGCCGCGGCGCTGAAGGCCGGCGACGACCTGCGTCCGGCGCTGCTGGCCGTCGCCTCACGCCAGCGCGACAGCGCCGTCGCGAGCTGGTCGATCGGCGCGACCGAGCTCGACCAGCTCAACATCGACACCGGTCACGGCCACCAGCACGTGTTCCTGCCCAACGCGCCGGGCCAGGGCGCGATGACCGCGGACGGCGAGCAGGAGGGCAAGTGACGGACCTTGTACGGCGCGCGTACAGCCTTTGCGTGATGGGGGTCGACGTGGAGCGACGTTGACGCTACGTTGAGCATCTCAGCGCGCCGGTGCGGTCGAGTCGTTCAGCGTGGCCAGCGCGGCCGGGATGGCATCGGCGACCCGCTCGAGGTCCGGCACGGCGTGATGGTCGGCATGCAGTCCTATGTGGACGGAGTCGCGGTACGTCGACACCGCTATGGCGAGTTCCTGTCCGTGGGCCAGCGGCGCGATGGGGTACACGTGCTGGAGCTGGCCCCCGGCGAACGTCATCGGTCGCGAGGGGATCGGGACGCTGGTGATCGTCGTGTCGAACAGCAACGGGCCGGCGCGGCGCAGCAGCGGGATGGTGAGGTGCTGTGCCGCGGCCGGCATCCGGTCGGCCAGCACCGGGAACGCTCCGGGGCCGCGGGCGAATCCGGCGGCCTTGTTGCGGTCCATCGCCGCGCGGATGTCGTGCAGGACGCTGACCGGGCGGTCGTGATGGATCGGCAGGTCACACAGGTACCCGGACAAGACGTTGCGCCGGCGCGGCTCGGCGCGGTGGCTGCGATGACTGACGGGAATGAACGCCCGGACGGTCAGGGCCTGCGGCGAACGGCCGTTGGCGAGGGCCCAGTGTTGCAGGGCGCCGGTGATGACGGCGAGCAGGACGTCGTGCTCGGTGCCGCCGTGCCGTTTGCGTACCTGCCTGATGTCATGGGTGTCGAGCCGGGCGAGGACGAGCCGGCGTGCCGCGGCCGGTTGGTCCGTCGGCGCCACGGGGTCGCGGTGTGCGCCGTTGCCCTTGGTGAGCAGTGACGGCAGTGCGGCGAGGCGCGCGTGGGACAGCACGGAGGCGGCGATGCCCATGGTGCTGGATGCCTGTGCGAGCGCGCGAGGAAGTTGCATGGCGCCCTGTGCCAGCTCGGTGATGGCGCGTGCGGTCCGGGTCGCTCGCTCCGCGGCCGGCAGCGCGATCGGCGGGATGAAGGGCACCGCGAAGGCCGGGACCGCCAGGCCCTGGTCGGGCTGGCCGGGCTGGCGGTCGGCAAACCCGTCGAGGAGACGAAGACCGAGCTCGACCGTACGCAGGCCGTCGGCCATGGCATGGTGCAGCTTGATCAACACGGCGAACCTGCCCTCGGGCAGGCCGGTCAGCAGGTGCACTTGCCACAAGGGCCGGCTCAGGTCGAGGGGCTCGGCCATCAGCTCGCCGGCCATCAGCGTCATCGCCTCCGCGTCCTGGTCCAGCTTGTGCAGGTGCAGGTGCCGGTTCAGGTCGAACGTCTTGTCGGGGGTCCACGCCGCACCGCCGGGCGGCAGCCACGTGGTGCGGATGCGCTGGCGCAGCGACGGTATCCGCGCGAGGCGTTCGGTGAGCACTTTGACGAGCCGGGCGGCCGCTATCGGTCTCCGCGGAGCGAACACTGCCAGTGCGCCCAGATGCATCGGTGCGCCCGCCGACTCCAGGCGTAGGAATGCTGTGTCGAGGCAGCTCAACCGCTCGTCATCCACCGACAGCCTCTCTCCTGGCGATGTTGGCCGCATGCGGCGTTACGCACGCCGCACCAATGTCGCAGCTTCCCGTGCCCTGGCCGGCGCGCGCGCCCGAATCTCACCCCGAGGCCGGCCTCGAATCACCCCGGGCGCACGACGACAGCAAGCCTGCCGCGGCCTGGCTGCGCGCCGGTGACATCACAAGTACACCGGGCGCCGGCCGCCCGCCAGGTGACAGCGGAGGGCGAAAGACCGAGGTCAGTGCTCGTCGTAGTGGCCTTCGTGCGCGGCGTGCCGATGCCCGTCGTGCACGTAGTCGAGATGATCCCCGTGCAGGACGGGGGAGTGGCCGCATCCGTCCCCGTGCACGTGGGTGTGCTCTTCGGCCGCCACATGCACCCCGGAGGCGCACTCGTCGTAGTGCTCCCCGTGCCGTCGATGAACGTGCCCGTCGTGGAGGTAGTCGACGTGCTCGCCGTGGCGCACCGCGACGTGGCCGCAGTGTTCGCCGTGCTCGTGGTCGTGCGGTTCGGAGGGGGAGTGGTCCCCGGCGGCGCACTCGTCGTAGTGCCCGTCGTGGGCGTGATGCTGGTGCCCGTCGTGGACGAAGTCGACGTGGCCGGCATGCTCGACCGCGTCGTGCCCGCAGCCCGGCCCGTGGATGTGGCCGTGCTGCTCGTGAATCGGATGAGCGGTCCCCGTCGTCATCGCTGCCTCCTGTTCTCCGGGCCTGGGAGCCGGTGCCACAGAGCAGAAGCGGACCTTCACCACAACAGTAGTCCGGGCACCGGCGTCGGTGGAGGCTTCTGCTCGCAGGACGAAGTCGACGATGCCGGGCCGGCGCTCGAGCCGAAGGTCTACAGCTCCCAGCGGGTGGCTCGCCACAGGCCACCGGCCACGCACACCGCGGCGAGCAGCAGCGTCACCACCGTCGCCCAGGTGTCGTCGGTGCTCCACGCGGTGAGCTGCAGCTGCTTGGGCAGTGCGATGAACGCTGCGGGCCCGATGTCGCGGATGCCCGGGATCAGGTTGGCGAACGGTACCGCGACGAAGGTCGCGCCGAGCGCGACCGCGATCGTGGCCACCTGTCCGCGCAGAAACATGGCGGCCAGGAAGGTGACCGCGACGGCGAACACCGCGCCCAGACTGGAGATCAGGATGCCGGTGGCGGTCGCGCTCGTGTCCGGCGCGCCGAGGAGCAGCGTCGTTTCGTACGCCGCCGCGGCCCCGCCGGCGGCGCTGGCTATCGCGGCCGCGGCCAGGATCGTCACCAGTCGGGGGACCAGCAGTCTGGTCCGACCCGGCACATGGGTCAGGTAGAGCGCGGCGAGCGGCGGGTTGGCCCGCAGCGAGAAGGCGAGGCCGGCGATGACGACGATGACGAGTGTGCCGAGCGTGGTGATGTTGCCGAAGTAGGCGCCCATCCCGTCGGACGGCTGCGGCTTGGTCGTCGTGATGTGGATGTAGCCGTTGCCCGTGGCGCCGCTCAGCAGCTCTCCGAGGTACCGGGTGGCCAGGGGCTCGCCGAAGCCGATCAGCAGGAAGACCGCGCCCAGGGCGATCCACCGTCCGGTCCGAAACAGCCGCAGCCACTCCAGTCGCCACAGGTTCACGACCGTACCTCCACCAGGTTCAGAAAGACCGTCTCCAGGTCCGCGCCGACCGGATTGAACGCGATGAGCTGCGCACCGCTCGCACTGATCTCGGCCGGCAGCAGGGTTTCGCCGGCGTGCACGCTTGTGGTGTCCACGCGCAGGCCCTGCTCGTGCCGCCGGACCGCGGCCACCCAGTCGAGCCGGCCGAGGCGGTCGGCCAGTTGGTCGGCGCCGGCGCGTAGGTGCAGCTGCCAGCTCGGTCGGGTATGCCGGTCCAGGAGTTCGTCGACCGGGCCCTCGTAGATGAGCCGGCCCTCGCGCAGGACGCCGACCGTGTCGGCGACACGCTGGACGTCGGCGAGGATGTGGCTGGAGAAGACCACCGCGTGGTCGCGTCCGAGCCCGGTGATGAGGTCCAGGACCTCGGAGCGGCCCTGCGGGTCCAGGGCGCTGGTCGGCTCGTCCAGCAGCAGCACCTGGGCGCCGGAGGCGAGCACCACGGCGAGGCCGAGCCGCTGCGCCATGCCCCGGGAGAAGCCGCCGACCCGGCGGTCGCGCGCCGCGGTCAGGCCGGCGAGCGCGAGGGCCTGATCGGTGCCGGTCGTACTGCTCGGGCTCAGCCGTCGGAACAGTTCGACGGTCTCCGCCGCCGTCAGCCACGGCTCGAACGCCGGCGTGTCGGGGCACAGCATCACCCGGGCCGTGGTGGACACCTCGCCGGACTCAGGGCGGCGTAACCCGGCGAGCAGGGACAGCAGCGTCGTCTTGCCCGCACCGTTGGGCCCGACGAGTCCGTACACCCCGCGGGCCGGTACGGTCAGATCCACAGCGTGCAGGCCGACATTGCCGGGAAAGAGCTTCGTCAGGGCATGGGTACGCACGGCGGGTTGCGTCGTGACCGGCCGCGGCCGGTCCACGGCAGCCGCGGCCGGGGTAGCGGTGGGCGGCGGGTCGGCAGTCGTCGTCGGTTCGGCGCGCCCGATGATCAGGTACACCACACCACCGAGCGGGATTTGCGCCAGGATGATCAGCGCCCAGACGGGCTTCGGCAGATACCTGGCCGGGCGGCGGATCAGCTGTGCGTAGCAGAACATGATGAATGCCAGCAGCAGCGCGGCGATGGGAAGCCAGACGGCGGGGTTGCGCACGGTCAGATCGCCTCCGGAGGCAGCACGAACAGGCCGGCGACCTTGCCGTCGGGGCTGAAGCTGACCCGGCCCACCTGCTCGCCCACCTCGAACTGCAGCGGTACGTCCACGACGGTGTAGTCGCCGAGCTGGTGGGCGAGCGGCTCGCCCATGCGCTGCTCGTACCGCCCGTAGCGGCCGGCGAGCGCGGCCCAGGTCGCGGCGACGGAGGCCGCGTCGGGCAGTGCCTCGCTGACCTTGGCATCGAAGCCGCGGCGTACCTCCTCCCAGTTGCCCTCGGCGAGGTTGACGAAGAGGGCGACCGCGGCCTCGGCCGCTCCGGGCAGCAGCGCGGCGTTCATCGGCGTGCCGGTGCGGGGGTCGATCGGCCGGCCGAAGCGCTGGAAGGCGGCCTGCCGCGTCGTGCCGAGCACGTCGCCGATCTCCGACCAGCTGTGGCCGGCCTCGCGCGTGGCATCGACGGCGCCGCGAAGCCTGCTCTCGGCCTCGCGCACGTCGTCGAGGGCTTGCCGGAGCGCCAGCAATGGCGATTTGGCATCCATGTCGTCAAGCTTGTCTTTACGCTGTTCTCGTGTCAAGGAGACCTTGACGACACCCTCATTCGCCCGTTGCCGCCGGGCCGCACTGCGACAGGTGGCTCCGCAGTACCGGCGACGGCGACCGGGCCCGGACTGGGATTCCAGGAGTCGGCCGCACACCTCGCACGCCGCCGCCTCGTCGATGTTGGCCATGATTACCCGCCTTTTTCGTGCGACTGTAGCACGAAAAGGAGTGTACGGCGCACGTAATCACGCCGGATTTTGCTATCACTATCGATAATGATAGTGTTCGTGTCATGGAGATGCCGACGGAGCGCTGGGCCGAACTGGCGCTGCATCCTGTGCGGATTCGGATCCTGCGTGCCGTCGCCGGTGGCCGGCTGACCACGAACAAGCTCTTTGAGCTGCTGCCCGACGTGCCGCAGGCCACGCTGTACCGGCATCTGGGGACGCTGGTCAAAAGCGGTCTGCTTGATGTGGTCGAGGAGCGTAAGGTGCGCGGCGCGGTCGAGCGGGTGTATGCGCTGCCGGGCCGCGGTGCGGCGCTCGACGCCCCGGCGCTGGCCGCGGTCACGCCCGAGGATCACGCGCGGTACTTCACGGCATTCGTGTCGAGTCTGCTCTCCGAGTTCTCCCGCTACCTCAGCCGGGAGGAGATCGACTTCGCCGCCGACGGGGTCGGATACCAGCAGCTCGTGCTGCACCTGACCGACGCGGAACTGGCGAAGTTCGCCCACGACCTCAACGGGATCGTCGGGCCGTTACTGAACAACACGCCGGGACGCGGGCGAGTGGCCCGGCTGCTGGCGACGGTCTTGATGCCGGTCGAACAGCCGGAGACCGCAGGCGGCTCGGGTACGACAGAAGGGAATGGCTGATGGCATCGGTGACGCTCATCGAAGACTCGATCGACATCCGGTTCACCCGGTGGGAGCGGCTCTGGGTCGGGCGAGAGCGGCTTGCCGTCCCACTCGCCGCGGTACGGCAAGTTGCCTGTGTCGACGATCCGCTACGCCTGGCGCGCGGCGCCCGGAGCGGGTATGTGGTGTCCGGCTTCGTCAAGATCGGCGTCTGGGGTGTGTTCGGCGGTCCCCGGCAGCTCGTGGCGGCCCGCCGCGGCGAGCGAGGGTTGCACCTGGTCCTGGACCGTGCGGCGGCCGGCGGCGAGTTCGACGAGGTCGTGCTCTCCGGCGCGGCCGCCCCGGGCATTGCGGACACGATCGGGCGCGCGATGGCGGCACGCTCGTGACCGGCGACCTTCTCGCGATCGAGGTCTCGCACCTGACGAAGCGGTTCGACGCCGTCGCGGCCGTACGCGATCTGAGCTTCACCGTCGAGCCGGGTGTGGTCACCGGATTCCTCGGTCCGAACGGTGCGGGCAAGACGACCACCATGCGCATGCTGACGGGCCTCGTGTCCCCTACCTCCGGCACCGCGACGATCGGGGGCCGGCGGTACGGCCAGTTGAAACGGCCGTCGAGCACTGTCGGGGCGGTCTTCGACGCCAACGCCTTCCACCCCGGCCACACAGCCCGCGACCACCTGCGCGTCTACGCCGCCATGGGCGGCTACCCGGACAGCCGCGTCGTCGAGTTGCTGGACCTGCTCGGCCTGTCCGAGGCCGCCGAACGCCGTACCCGCGGGTTCTCCACCGGCATGCGGCAGCGGCTCAACCTCGCCACCGCGCTGCTCGGCGATCCTCGGGTCCTGCTGCTGGACGAGCCCAGCAACGGCCTCGACCCGGAGGGCATGTCGTGGCTGCGCGGGTTCCTGCGCCAGCTGGCCGACGAGGGGCGCACCGTTCTCGTCTCCAGCCACGTGCTCAGCGAGGTCGAGCAGCTCGTGGACGACGTGGTGGTGATCCAGCGCGGCGAACTGGTGGCCGCGGGGCCGTGGTCACGCCTCGCCGGCCCACCATCGGTGCTGGTCAGCTCGCCCGACGCCGAGCTCTTTTCCGCCACCGTAGCGGCGAACCCGGCCGTCGGCACCGGTCCGCCGCGCGTCGAACCCGTCGGCCCTGATCGACTGCGGATATACGGGATGGACGCCCCGAGCGTCGCCGATCTCGCCGCGGCGCACCGGCTGCGGATACACGAGCTGATCACCGAGAAACCCAGCCTCGAACGACTGTTCCTCCACTGGACCGTCGGCAAGGCGGCCGCACCCGAGCAGGCAGGTGCCCGATGACGCAATTGATCAAGGCCGAGTTCCGTAGGCTGCTGGCGACCCGGATGTGGTTCGGCCTCCTGCTGACCGCCGCGCTCCTCGCCGGCGGCTTGATCGGCGCCATGACACTCGTCGGCCCGGAACACTTCAACCCGCCCATGCCCGGACTGGACACCGAGGCCGGCATCCGCTCAATTCTCGGCATTCTCGGCTACACCGCGTTCGTCCCCGCTGCCATCGGTACCGTCGCGGCCACCTCCGAATATCGGCACCACACCGCGGCTGTCACGTTCCTGTTCGCACCACGCCGCTGGCAGGTGCTCGCCGCCAAGCTCATCACATACGGCGTGGCCGGACTGGCCTACGGGATCGTCCTTGCCGGAACCGCAGCCGTGGCGTTCTTCGGCGTGGCCGCCGCCCGAGGCGTGTCGCTCGGTCTGGCCGCCGGCACCGTGCTGGCCCTGCTCGCCCGTATTGGCGTCGCGATGGTGGTCTACCTGCTACTCGGCGTCGGCGTGGGCGCGCTCATCCGCAACCAGGTCGTGGCGTTGTTTGTCGTGGTCGGCTACCTGTACATGGGCGAGACGCTGATCATGATGATCCCCGGGGCCAACCAGCTCTATCCAGTCCTGCCCGGCGGCGCCACTGCATCCCTGACCGACTTCACCTACCTTGCCGACGCCTTGTCGCAACAGCTCGCCACCACGCCCGTCCACCTCCTGCCACCGGCCGCCGGCGCACTGCTGCTTGTGGCGTACGCACTGGCCGCCGCAGCCATTGCCGTCATCGTCCCGATGCGCCGCGACATCACCTGACCGGCTCCGGGCGCGGCGGGCCCCGGCGTTGCGGAAACTCTCAGCCAACTCCCGGCTTTCGTGCGGTTCCCCTCCGGCCGCGGCCGTGCCAGTCTGCCATCGTGGCGCTCTCATTCGAGGTGCAGCGCCGGGCTGCCGGGCAGGTCGTCATGCTGCTGCGTGGTGAGCTCGACCAGGAATCGGTGGCGGCACTGCACCAGGCGCTCGCCACCGCCGTCAATGCGCTGCCAACCGAACTGCTTCTCGACCTCAGTATGGTCAGTGGCGTCACCGCCGGCGGGGTCGGCCTGCTGCTGGCGGTCCGGCGCGCGGCGGACCAGCTCAGCTGCCGGCTCGCCATCCACGCGGCCAGCCCCGCGGTCCGCCTTCAGCTGCGAGCGCGTGGTCTCGCCGACGACCTGCGAAACAACGACCAGCAAACCTAGAACGACCGCCGCCGACAACGCCGCCGCCCGGCCTGCGGGCGTGAACACGGTGCAGGCCCACGCGGCGGCCGTTTGGCCGTCGGGGGTGCGGGTACGCTGAGTGAAATTGCCGGAGTGACAGTGTGTTGAGGTCCAGGCATGTGGTGGAACCGGCCGGATGGGCGGCATTCGGATCCGACGGATTCGTCTCCGGTTCAGTTGCGCCAGAAGCTGGGCCGCACGTGGCGGCGCTGGTTGGCGGAGTTCCTGCTGCCCGCGAAGCCACCGCCGGTCGCGGTCGGTATCGGCGTTGCCGTGGCGCTCATCCTCGCCGAGACCGCGGTACTGGCGCTGATCAAGGGCAACGCTCCGGAGGTTCCGCGAGGGACCATCTATCTGCTGGGCGTCCTGGTCGTCTCCAGCGTGTGGGGCGCGGGTCTGGGCGTGGCGAGCGCCGTGGCCAGCACCATCGCCTTCAACTACTTCCACGTCGGGCCGTTCGGCGAGCTGAACCTCACCTGGGAGCGCGACGTACATCAGGCGGTGGTCTTCTCGATCGCGGCGCTGCTCGTCAGCGGCCTGGCCAGCCTGGCTCGGTCCCGGGCCCTGGAGGCGTCGCAGCGGACGGTCGAGGCGGACGTCGCGGCCGATATCGCCCGGATCGCGCTCAGCCACGACGACCCCCGGCCCGCGCTGGAGCTGGCTTCCCGGCTCGTGGCGAGACAGTTCGGCCTGTCCCGCGCGGCCATCGAGGTCGAGGGCGTCGCCGCGGGCGATGCCGAGGACGGCGCCGGCGAGCGGGACGTCGTCTTCCCCCTGGGCCGCGGTGCGGATCGCGTCGGCCGGCTCCGGGTGCCGGCCGACGTGCCGGCCGCGACGCGCGAACGGATCGAGCACCGCCTCGTGCCGTCGCTGGAGGCGATCATCCGCGCGGCCCGGGACCGGCAGAAGATCGTCGGCTCGCTGCGGGTCAGCCAGCGCGAGACGGCGGGGTTGCTCGAGGAGCAGGCCGCGCTCCGCCGGGTGGCGACGCTGGTCGCCGCCGGGTCCGCGCCGGCCGAGGTGTTCGCTTCGGTGACGGCCGAGCTGCACCACCTCTTCGAGGGGTTCAGCACGGCCCTGATCCGCTACGAGCCCGACGGTACCGTCACGTCCGTCTCCGGACGCGACGAGTCCGGCCGCACCCTGTCGTCCGGGATGAAGGTGCCGCTCTCCGGGGAGAACGTCACCGGTGCGATCCTGCGCACCGGCCGGGCGGCCCGGATCGACAGCTACGACACCGCCACCGGGCCGATCGCCGAGACCCTGCGCGAGCGCGGCGTCCACTCCGGTCTCGGCGTGCCCATCCTGGTCGAGGGCGCGCTGTGGGGCGTGACCCTCGTCATGTCCGCCAAGCAGACCCGGATACCGGACGACGCCGAGGCGCGGCTGCGCGGCTTCACCGAGCTGGTCGCCACCGCGATCGCCAACGCCGAGAACCGGGCCGAGCTCGTCGCCTCCCGCGTCCGCCTCGTCGCCGCGGCCGACGACGCCCGCCGCCGCATCGAACGCGATCTGCACGACGGCGCGCAGCAACGCATCGTCTCGCTCGCCCTCGAACTGCGCCTGGCCGAACAGTTGGTCCCGGACGGCCAGTCCGAGATGAAGCAGCTGCTGTCCCACACCGTGAAGACCCTGACGGAGATTCACGACGGCCTGTGCACGCTGTCGCGGGGCATCCATCCGGCGCTGCTGTCGCAGGGCGGCATCGCCCCGATGATCAGGACGCTCGCCCGCCGCAGCACCGTGCCGGTCGGCCTGGACCTGAACATCGACCAGCGTCTGCCCGAGCGGGTGGAGGTCGCCGTGTACTACGTGGTGTCGGAGGCGCTGACCAACGTCGCCAAGCACGGCCAGGCGTCGGAGGTGCGCGTCACCGCGCAGGCGGACGAGCAGTCGGTCCGGCTGTCGGTGCGGGACGACGGCGTCGGCGGCGCCGACCCGGGCGCCGGCACCGGGCTTGTCGGGCTGCGGGACCGGGTCGAGGCGCTCGGCGGCCACATGACCGTCGTCAGCACGCCGGGGCGCGGAACGACGCTGGCCGTCGAGATCCCGATCGCCGACCCGGTCGCGGCGTCGCCCAACCCGCACGTCGTTCACGCCCATGCGCCGATCCCGTCACGGGTCTCCACGACCAAGCCCGGCCGGTGACGGCGGCGTGCGGGCAGCGGTTGGAGGTTGCGACAAACGCGTCCGGGGTGCGGCCCCGCGAGGTCATTAGCCTGAGGGCGTCGCACCGTCGAGCGAGGGAGTCGTCCAATGCAGGTCGTTGACACCGCGGCCGTGGTCACCGGAGGAGCGTCGGGGCTGGGCGCGGCGACCGCCGCCGCCCTCGCCGAGCGGGGCGCCTCGGTGTTCGTGCTCGACCTCGAGCCGGCGCTGGCGAACGCCCCCGAGGTCAAGGGGGTGACCTACCTGGCCGCCGACGTGACCGACGCGCGGAGCGTCGCGGCGGCGGTCGCCACCGCCGCCGGTGCCGGCGCGCCGCTGCGGACCGTCGTGAACTGCGCCGGCATCGGCCCGTCGGCCCGCATCCTGGGCCGCAACGGCGTGCACGATCTCGCCGTGTACGCCAAGGTCGTCCAGGTCAACCTGATTGGGACCTTCACGGTGCTCGCCCTGGCCGCCGAGCAGATCGCCAAGACCGAGCCCGACGCCGACGGCCAGCGCGGCGTCATCGTCAACACCGCCTCGGTGGCCGCCTACGACGGGCAGATCGGGCAGGTCGCCTACGCCTCGTCCAAGGGCGGCATCGTCGGGCTGACCCTGCCGGCCGCCCGCGATCTCGCGCAGTACGGCATCCGGGTCTGCACGATCGCGCCCGGCATCATCGACACCCCGCTGCTGGCGACGGTGTCCGAGGAGTTCCGGGCCGGGCTGGCCGCGGGGGTGCCGTTCCCGAAGCGACTCGGCCGTCCGGACGAGTTCGCGCAGCTCGCCGTCGCCATCGTCGAGCACGACTACCTCAACGGCGAGGTGATCCGCATGGACGGCGCGCTGCGGATGGCCCCGCGCTGACGGGAGCGATGACAGATGCCCCGGGCGGCGGTAGCATGCGCGCACATCGCCTTAGCGAGCGATAAGTAAACACGAGTGGAGCGTGCGCATGGACCTGGTCGAGCTGAGCGGCTCCGGCGGGGTCAGGGTCATCGTCCTGAACCGGCCGGACGCGCTGAACACGCTGACCGCCGGCCTCGTCGCCGAGCTGCACCGCGCGCTCGACGAGGTCGACCGCGACGAGTCGTGCCGCGTGGCGGTGCTGACCGGGGCGGGGCGGGCGTTCTGCGCCGGCCTGGACCTCAACGGCTACGGCGACGAGGACAACGTCGCCCGCCGCGGCACGGTGCGGGCCACGCTGGTGCGCCAGCGCGACATCGCCGGCCTGGCCCAGCGCCTGCACTTCCTGCGCCAGCCGGTCATCGCGGCGGTCAACGGGCCGGCCGCCGGGGGCGGGCTGGCCCTCGCCCTCGCCAGCGACATCCGCATCGCCGCCGAGGGGGCGGTGTTCGCCGTGTCCTTCATCCGGGCGGGCTACTCCGCGTGCGACATCGGCACGTCGTGGCTGCTGCCGCGCATCGTCGGCGCCGGGATCGCGCATGAGCTGATGCTCACCGGCCGGCGCTTCGACACGGCCGAGGCACGGCGGATCGGCCTGGTGACCGCCGTCGTCGCGCCGGAGGAGCTTCTCGACACCGCGCTGGCCAAGGCGGCCGAGATCATGCTCAACCCGCCGCTGTCGGTGGAGCTGACCAAGCAGGGCATGCACCTGGCGCTCGAGGCGCCCTCGTTCACGGCCGCCGTCGAGCTGGAGAACCGCCAGCAGGTGCTCACCGCCATGACCGAGGACCAGCCCGAGGCGGCCGCCGCCTTTCTCGGCAAGCGGGCGCCCCGGTACCGGTACCGCTGACGTCGTCTCAGGCCAGGGCGCGGACCTGGGCCAGCACCGCGGGCGTGGCGCCGACGGTGTGCGCGGCGATGTCGAGGTAGCGCATGGCCACGGCCCGGGCGGTGTGCCGGCCGCCCGGCTTGAACCAGGTCGCCACCGCCTGGATCATGCCCAGCAGCGCCCGTGCGGTCTCGGTGGGCGCGGACACGTCGAAGTGACCCGCGGCGCCGCCGTCCCGGATGGCGTCGTGCAGCAGGCGCTCGATGGCGCGGCGCTTGTCGGTGTAGGACTTGCGGTGCTCGGGGCTCAGCACGTGGAACTCGTGGTCGATGTAGGCCATCTTCGTGCTGTGCGCCATGTAGAGCACCAGGCACTCGACGAGGTTGAGGAACCGGCGCACGGGGTCGTCGCCGGCGTCGGCCAGCGCCTCGTCGCACAGCTGCCGCAGCTGGGTGATCGACCGGTCGAGCAGGGCGACGAGGATCGCCTCCTTGTTCTCGTGGTGGTAGTACAGCGCGGGCACGGTGATGCCGACCCGGCGGGCGATGTCGCGCACCGTCGTGCCGTGGAAGCCCATCTCGAAGAACGCGTCGAGGGCGTTGGACAGGATCGGGGTCAGCTCCAGGTCGGGCGGCCGGCGCCAGGCCGGGGCCGGCGGCGTGACCGTGGCGGTGGAACGGCGGGGCGGCATACGGCCTCCTTGACTCGGGCGATGGTCCACTCCTTGACCGCCCTGCGGCAGCGCCCTACATTTTAGCGAGCGATAAGTAAGCGTGCGGGGCAGGTCTCCGGCCACGCCGAGCGTACCGAGGAGGCTCCCCGATGCGGGACGCCGTAGTGGTCGACATCGTCAGAACGCCGTCCGGGCGAGGCAAGCCCGGCGGAGCGCTGTCCGGGGTACACCCCACCGACCTGCTGGCCCAGACCCTGACCGCGCTGCTGGAACGCGCCGGCATCGACCCCGGTCTCGTCGACGACGTCATCGGCGGCTGCGTGTCGCAGGCCGGGCAGCAGTCGATGAACATCACCCGCAGCGCGGTGCTCGCCGCCGGGCTGCCCGAACACGTGCCGGCGACCACGATCGACCGCCAGTGCGGCTCGAGCCAGCAGGCGCTGCACTTCGCCGCCCAGGGCGTGCTCGCCGGCGCCTACGACGTCGCGATCGCCTGCGGGGTCGAGTCGATGTCGCGGGTACCGATGTTCTCCGCGACGCAGGGGCAGGACCCGTACGGGCGGCTGCTGGGGCGCCGCTACCCCGACGGCCTGGTGTCCCAGGGCGTGTCCGCCGAGCTCATCGCCGCCCGCTGGAAGCTCGATCGGGAGACCCTCGACGAGTACGCCGCCCGCTCGCACCGCCTCGCCGCCGAGGCGAGCGCGGCCGGGCGGTTCGCCGGCGAGATCGTGACGATCCCGGTGGGCGACGGCAGCGTCGCCGCCGACGAGACGATCCGGCCGGCCACGACCGTCGAGGGGCTGGCCGGGCTGAGGCCCGCATTCGCCGACGAGGCGATCGCCGCCCGGTTCCCGGAGATCGACTGGCGGATCACGCCCGGCAACTCCTCGCCGCTGTCCGACGGCGCGTCCGCCGCGCTCGTCGTGGCGGCCGACGTCGCCGAGCGCCTCGGCCTGCGGCCCCGCGCCCGCCTGCACGCGTTCGCCGTCGTCGGTGACGACCCCGTGCTCATGCTCACCGGCGTCGTCCCGGCCACCCGCAAGGTGCTGGAGCGCGGCGGGCTCACCATCGAGCGGATCGACGCCTACGAGGTCAACGAGGCGTTCGCGCCCGTGCCGCTGATGTGGGCCCGCGAGGTCGGCGCCGACCCGGAGCGGCTCAACCCGCGCGGCGGCGCGATCGCCCTCGGCCACCCGCTCGGCGCGTCGGGCCTGCGGCTCATGGCCACCATGCTCGGCCACCTCGAGGCGACCGGGGGCCGCTACGGCCTGCAGACGATGTGCGAGGGCGGCGGCATGGCCAACGCCACCATCGTCGAGCGTCTCTGAGCAACCCCGCCCAACCCGCCGAACGACCCGGAGGTACCACATCATGCAACGCGGTCTCTACACCGAGGAGCACGAGGCATTTCGACAGACGGTACGAACGTACGTCGAGCGGGAGGTCCTGCCCAACCTCGACCAATGGGACGCCGACCGGCTGATCGGGCGCGAGGCGTGGCGGGCCGCCGGCCGGCAGGGCATCGTCGGGCTCAGTGGGCCGGAGGACTGCGGGGGCGGCGGCCTGACCGACTACCGCTTCCGCAACGTCGTGCAGGAGGAGTTCGCGAAGGTCGGCGCGGCATCGCTGTCGTCGAGCTTCAGCCTGCAGGACGACATCGTCATCCCGTACGTCGCCGGCCTCGCCACCGAGGAGCAGCGCAAGCGCTGGCTGACCGGCATGTGCAAGGGCGAGCTGATCGGCGCGATCGCGATGACCGAGCCCGGCGCCGGCAGTGACCTGCGCGGCATCCGGACCACCGCACAGCGCGTCGGCGACGGCTGGCGGATCAACGGCAGCAAGACCTTCATCACCTCCGGGTACCAGGCCGATTTCGTGATCGTCGTCGCCCGCACCGGCGCCGGCACCGGCTCCGACGCGTTCAGCCTCATCATGGTCGAGACGGGCACGCCCGGCTTCACCCGCGGCCGGAAGCTCGACAAGATCGGGCTGCCCGCGCAGGACACCGCCGAGCTGTTCTTCGAAGACGTGGTGGTCCCCGCCGACCACCTGCTCGGTGCCGAGGGCGGCGCGCTGCGCCAGCTCATGCACCACCTGCCGATGGAGCGGCTGTCGATCGCGACCACCGCCGTCGCCGCGTCCGACGCCGCGTTCGGCTGGACGCTCGACTACGTGCAGCAGCGCCAGGCGTTCGGCCAGCCGATCGCCGACTTCCAGAACACCCGCTTCGTGCTGGCCGAGATCGCCACCGAGCTCGACGTCACCCGCGCATACGTCGACAAGGCGGTCCTGGCCGTCGGTACCGGCGACCTGACCGCCGTTGAGGCGGCGAAGGCCAAGCTGTGGGCCTCCGAGACGCAGGGCCGGGTGATCGACCGGCTGCTGCAGTTGTACGGCGGATACGGGTACATGAACGAGTACCCCATCGCCCGGGCCTACCGCGACGAGCGGGTCCAGCGCATCTTCGGCGGCACCAGCGAGATCATGAAGCACATCATCGGTCGCGACCTGGTGGGGCGCCGATGAGCGAGGCCGTCGCGCGGCTCGGATCGCGCGCCGCGCCCGGCGGGCCGGTATGACCGCCCCAAGGCAGCGCGCCGACGGCGGAACGGGCCGCGACGGCGAGGACCCGGCCGGCCTCTACGCCCAGGTGGTCGCCGCGTTCGAGGAGGTCGCGCTGCTGAGCACCAGCGAGCACGTCCCGCTCGACGACGTGCTGCGTCTGGTGGGCCGCCGGCTGTGCGAGCTGCTCGGGGTGAGCCGCTGCTCGGTGTACCTGCGCCGTGAGGACGGGCGGTTTCAGGGCCAGGTCGGCTACTGCGTGGGGCGGCGCAGCATCGACGCGGGGGTCAGCCGCCTCGTCTCCGGCGTCGAGCACGACCTGTTCACCGCCGAGATCGTGCGCACCGCGGCGCCGGTGCTGGTGCAGGGCGCGATCACCGACCCGCGCACCATCCACCGTACGATGCGCCGCTGGGGCGTGCGGGACATGCTCGGCGTACCGCTGGTCGTCGACGGCGACGCGATCGGCATCATCTACGTCGACAACCAGGCGGAGGAGCACCTCTACACCACCCGCGATGTCGAGCTGGCCAAGACCTTCGCCGGGCTCGCCGCTATCGCGGTGCGCCAGGCGTGGCTCTACCAGCAGCTGGCCCGCCGAGCCACGGTCACCGACCGCCAGCGGCGCGTGCTCGGCGCGTCCGCGCTCATCCACAGCCGGGTCACCCGGGCGGTGCTCGACGGCGCGGACATCCCCGAGCTGCTGCGGCTCATCGTGGAGCTGCTGGGCAAGCCGGTCGTGCTGTACGACACGCGGCTCGCCGTCGCTGCCTGGGCGGCGCCGCAGAACCTGGCGCCGGCCCAGTCCCCGGGCCTCACCCGCGCCCAGCTCGCGCTTCCCGTTGTCCGCGACGCCTTGGTCCGGCTGGAGGCCGGCGCTGCGAGCACGATGCTGCGGGCCACCCCGGAGCTGCGCTGCCGGCGCCTGCTGGTGCGGATCGTCGTCGACCAGAAGTGCGCGGGCTATCTGGAGCTGTGCGAGCTCGGCGGGGGCTTCGGCCCGACCGACGCGAAGGCGCTCGAGCAGGCCGCGATGGCCGTCGCGCTCAAGCTCGTGACGCAGGCCCGCACCGCCGACGCGCTGCGCCACGAGCGCGAGGACTTCCTCGCCGACCTGCTCTACCGCCGGCGCGAGCCGGGCCGCCTCGCCGCCGAGGCGGTGCGCTTCGGCATCGATGCCGCCGGGCGGCACCTGTTGCTGCGGCTGCAGTACGCGCAGGAGCCGCACGGCGACGCGGTGACCGGCAAGCGCCGACGGGAGGAGGTCGCCCAGCTGATCGGGCGGCACCTGCGCGACGGGCAGCGCTGCGTCGCGTATACCGGCGTGCCGGGCGCCGATCTGCTGCTGGTCGAGATGGCGGCCACCGAGGCGGTTGCCGCCGCCGAGTCCGGCTGGCGGGACAGCCTCGACGCGGCGCTGCCCGACCTGAACGGCCGGTACGGCGTGCGGCACGCGGTCGCCTCCGAGCCGTGCCGGACGCTGAGCGACCTGCCGGTGGCCGCCGAGCGGATCCGCGAGGTCGCCGCGCTGGCCGCCTCGGCCGCGGGGGGCGGGGACGGCCGGCTGGTCTTCGCCGGCGACTTCGAGCTGGTGCGGGTCGTCAGCCGGCGCGACGGGCTGGGCGGTGCCCGGGGCTACGCCGAGGAGTTGCTCGCCCCGCTCGTCGAGCACGACGTCGCGTCGGGCGGCTGCCTGGTGGAGACGCTGCGCGCGTTCGTGGCCTGCCAGGCGCACATCCGCCCGGCCGCGGCACTGCTGGAGGTGCACGAGAACACCGTGCGGTACCGGCTCAACCGCATCCGCGAGCTGTCCGGGATCGATCCGGAGCGCCTGGAGGACCTGTTGCGGGTGTGCCTGGCCTTCCAGGTGCTCGGGCTGTTCACGGGCGAGGCGGGCCTGTCGAGTTCTCCAACGGGCGGGGAAGAGCCGGTGTCGTCGCGGGGCCGGCCGCCGCAAGATGAGGGTCGTCATCAGGGCGCGCACGACACGGGAGCGGCGGCATGAGCGGTACCACTGAAACCGGCGGCGAGCACCCGGCGGTGCTCACGGAGGCCCGCGACCGGATCCTGTTCATCACGCTGAACCGGCCGGAGGCGGCGAACTCCGTCAACTCCGCGCTCGGCGAGGGCCTGCTCGCCGCCGGGCGGATGCTCGACGAGCGCGACGACCTGACCGTCGGCGTGCTCACCGGCGCAGGCCGCGGGTTCTGCGCCGGCATGGACCTCAAGGCGTTCACCAAGGAGGGCGACCCGCGCGGGCTCGAGGAGTTCGTCCAGCACGGCACGGCGAAGCCGCTCATCGCCGCGATCGAGGGGTTCGCGGTCGCCGGCGGCCTGGAGATCGCGCTCACCTGCGACCTGCTCGTCGCCGCCCGGGGCGCGAAGCTCGGCATCCCGGAGGTGAAGGTCGGGCTGTTCGCCGGCGGCGGGGGCCTGCTGCGCCTGCCGCGCCGGCTGCCCTACGCGCTGGCGATGGAGCTGGCGCTCACCGGTGACCTGATCCCCGCCGAGCGGGCCCACGAGTACGGCATGCTCGCCCGGCTCACCGAGCCCGGCGAGGCGCTGCGGGAGGCCACCGCGCTCGCCGAGCGGATCGCCGCCGACTCGCCGCTCGGCGTGCGCTGGTCGAAGGACATGGTGCGCCAGATGCAGGGCCGCACCGAGGCGGAGTTCTTCGCCTACCAGGCGCCGCACCTGCGCCGGGTCCTAGACTCTGACGACGGCCGCGAGGGCGCCACGGCGTTCGCGGAGAAGCGGGCCCCCGTCTGGGCGGGCCGATAGCCACCGTATCCCGGGATGATCAACCCGCCCGCGCCCGGCCGGCGGCGTCCGGCTACCCGGTCCGGCCTCCGACCGCGGTGGCCTGGTCGAGCGCGGCCGTCACGACGAGCGACTCGATGCCGCGCAGGCAGGTCTCCAGCATCGCGGGCGAGACGGACGCGGTGTCGACCCGCCAGGTGAGCTCGATGCCGTCCGCGGCGGCGTCGACGTGCAGGTAACAGGTGGCGTCGAACTCGTTGGAGCGGGGACCCCAGCGCAGGCTGCTGCAGGGCAGCGCGTCGCCGATCTGCCCCGGCGTGGGGAGCTCGCCGGCGGGCGTCTGCGCGGCCGAGCGGCGGCGGTCGTTGAAGTAGCACAGGGTGTCGAGGCCGGTGGCGCGCTCGGCGCCGACCCGGTCCACGAGCGCCCAGAGGTCGCGCGGGTGGTAGTAGGCGTGCATCCCCGCCGCGAGCTGACTGCTCCAGGCTCGGGCGACGACCTCGTCGAACGTGTCGGCGGCGGTGTCGATGACGGCGAGGCCGGCCAGCGCCAGGTTGCTCACGGATGCGGCGAACCCGGGCCGGAAGCGGTTGCTCACGACGATGCGGAACGCCCCGACCGGCTGTCCGGAGAGGCGCCCGAGCATGACCGCGTATGCGGCGAGCAGGACGGTGCCGGTGTGCACCTTCGTGCGGTCGGCCACCGCGGCGAGGGCGAGGCCGAGCGCGGGCGTCGTGAGGGTGGCCTCCCACCATCGTTCGTCCGCCGGGACCAGCGCTTCGGCGAAGCGCCGCGGCTCGATGGTGCGCAGGTGACGCTCCCAGTACCGCAGCGAGGCATCGTGCTGCCGCCGCGCGGACGGGCCGCGCTGCGCCCGGGCGAGCTCGAGCGGCTGGATGCCGTCCACCGGGGCGAGCTGCCGGCCGGTGACCGGGTCGAGGTTGGCGAGGTCGGCGACCAGCGCCTCGAAGCCGTATCCGTCGATGACCATGTGGCAGTACAGGGCGACGAGGTGGACGGCGCGGTCGCCGTCGGCGATCACCGCCATCCGCACCGGCCAGTCGGTGGCCGGGTCCCAGTGGGCGGCCTCGTACCGCGCGCGGACGGCGGCCGCCAGCCGTTCGGGGTCACCGTCGTCGCGGTACACCTCGAGCGTGATCTCGCCGGCGGGGGCGAGCCGCTGCTTCGGGGGACCGTCACCGTCGATCAGCAGCCGGGTGCGTAACGACTGGTGGCGGCTCATGATGAATCCCAGCAGGGTCGCGATGTCCTGCACGGTGGTGCCGGCATCGAGCGGCATCGCGCCACCGGTCCACTCGGTTCGCTCGACGACCTGCATTGATCGCCAGGCGGCGAACTGTCCCCAGGTCAGGTCCTCGACGCCGTCGCCTTCGCCTTCGCCTTCGAACGGCACAGTGATGCGATGTGTCGCGTGCATTCCCGGTCCTTGTCGCCGTGGGGGAAGGAGCCTGCGCCGGCCGCGTTTCCGCAGGTGCCGGCGCAGCGTCGAGGTGATCCTGGCTCCTTAGAGCGTGCGCACGGCCTTCATGGGATGCCTCCTTCCGGGCAGTGTCGGTCGATGGCCCGAACAATAGCGTCGGTCAGGTCCCGGGGGAAGAATTCATTTATTCGAAAGACGTCAATTAGACCCAATGTCCAAAGTATTCATTGTGATCTACGCGAATTCGAGGGTGCGGCGAGGGTCCGGACGAGGGGACTTCGATATTGAAATGTTCGCCGTTCAGGACTGCAGGCTTCCGCCGTCGATGTTGAGGGCCTGCCCGGTGATCGCCGCGGCGGCGTCCCCGCACAGGAACGCGACCAGGGCGGCGACCTCGGCCGGCTCGACCATGCGCCCGATCGGCTGCCCGCGCAGGAACCGGCGCACCGCCTCGTCCTCGCCGTAGCCGTTGGCCCGCGAGACGTTGCGGGCCTCGGCGCGGACCATCTCGGTGTCGGTCCAGCCGGGCACGACGACGTTGGCCGTCACGCCCTTTGTGGCCAGCTCCATCGCCAGCACCCGGGTCAGGCCCAGCAGGGCATGCTTGCTCGCCGTGTACGACCCGGAGAAGGGGGCGCCCATCCGCGAGTACAGCGAGCCGACCGTCACGATGCGGCCCCAGCCCCGCGCCACCATCGCCGGTGCGCAGCCCTGGGCCAGCACCAGCATCGAGGTGACGTTGACCCGGAACACTTCGTCCCAGTCGGCGAGGGCGATGTCGGTGACCCGGGCGGCGCGGGCGATCCCGGCGGCGTGCACGAGCACGTCGACCGGGCCGCCCAGCGCCTCGGCGGCGCGACCGGGCAGGGCCGCGACGGCCGCCAGGTCGGCCATGTCGCAGGGCAGGGCGACGATGCCGTTCCGAGGGTCCGTGGCGGTGCGGGCGTCGGCAACGGTACGGGCCGCGCCGGCGACGGCGTGCCCCGACGCGCTGAGGGCGTGGGCGATGGCCTGCCCGATGCCCCGGCTGGCCCCGGTGACCAGGGCCCGCCGCGGACGCTCCGGACCGCTCATGCCGTAACCTCCGCTTCGCTCCGGCAGCGGCACGAGCTGAACCTGCGCCTCTGATGAGCGGCCCCTACGCTCCGCTCCGGACCGCTCATCGGCCCGTGAACCTCGGCGGGCGCTTCTCGCCGAACGCGGCCTGGCCCTCCAGGAAGTCCTCGCTCGTAGCGAGCGCGCCCTGCAGTCGCGCCTCGGTGTCCAGCGCGCCGGCCAGCCCGCCGAGGGTGCTGCGGTTGATGGCCTCCTTGGTGGCGGCGTAGGCGAGCGTCGGGCCGGCCGCCAGGCGCAGCGCGAGCTCCTCGGCGGTGCCGCGCAGCTCGGCGTCGGGCACCACCCGGTCGGCCAGGCCCCAGCCGACCGCCTCCCGGGCGGGCAGCCGCTCGGCCAGCAGCGCCAGCACGAATGCGCGGCCCAGGCCCACGCGGGCCGGCACGAGCAGGCTCGCGCCGCCGTCCGGGGTCAGCCCGATGTTGGCGAAGGCCAGCAGGAAGAACGCCGACTCGCCCGCCAGCACCAGGTCGGCCGCGAGGGCGATCGAGCAGCCCAGTCCCGCGGCGGCGCCGTTGACCGCGGCGATCACCGGCTTGCGCATGCTGCGCAGGGCCAGGATGGTCGGCGTGGTGATCTCCCGCAGCTCGTCCTCGATGACGGCGCGGGCCGACGCGTCGGCGAACTGCGTCTTGATGTCGGCGCCCGCGCTGAACGCGCGGCCGGCGCCGGTGATGAGCACGCTGCGTGCCGTGTCGTCGTCGCCGAGTCGCTGCAGCAGCGCGAGGAACGCCTTCGCGGTCGCGGTGTCGAAGGCGTTGAGCGACTCGGGCCGGCGAAACTCGATGCGCACCGCACCGCCCGAGCGGGCGACGCCGAGCCCCGGCAGGCCGTCTTCCTCGATCCAGACCGTCATGTCCGGAACCTTAGCGCCCGTTCGGGTCCGCGAAAGCCGCTCGCGCGGGGGCGCTGGAGATAGTTCCAACCCCGCCCGGCGACGGCGCGGTCGGCGCGCGGCGCGGCTGCTCTAATCGGTCGCAAGCGTGCTCGACATCCAAGCCTAGAGGAGTGGACGCATGGACTTTGAGATGAGCGCGAAGGCGCGCGCCCTCGCCGGCACGCTGGAGACCTTCATGCGGGAGCGGGTCTATCCGGCCGAGGCGGTGTACGAGCAGCAGCTGCGCGACGCCGGCGACCCGCACGCTCAGCCCGCCGTCATGGGGGAGCTGCAGCGGGAGGCCCGCGCGCTCGGGCTGTGGAACCTGTTCCTGCCGCACGCCACCGAGTGGACCGAGGGGCTGAGCAACATCGACTACGCCCCGCTGGCCGAGCTCACCGGCCGCAGCGTGATCGCACCGGAGGCGCTCAACTGCTCCGCGCCCGACACCGGCAACATGGAGCTGCTGACGCTGTTCGGCACCGAGGCACAGCGCACCCGGTGGCTCAAGCCGCTGCTGGAGGGCGAGATCCGCTCCGCGTTCCTGATGACCGAGCCGGCCGTGGCAAGCTCCGACGCGACCAACGTGCAGTGCCGCATCGAGCGCGACGGCGACGACTTCGTCATCAACGGCCACAAGTGGTGGATCTCCGGCGCCGGTGACGCCCGGTGCCGGATCGGCATCGTCATGGGCAAGACCGACCCCGACGGCCCGGCGCACCGGCAGCAGAGCATGGTGCTGGTACCGATGGACACGCCCGGCGTGCGGATCGTGCGGGATCTGCTGGTGTTCGGCTACAACGACCGGGAGGGCCACTGCGAGGTCGTGCTCGACGACGTGCGCGTGCCCGCCGAAAACCTCCTCGGCGAGGTCGGCGCCGGGTTCGCGATGTCGCAGGCGCGGCTCGGTCCCGGGCGGATCCACCACTGCATGCGCTCCATCGGGGCGGCCGAGCGCGCGCTGGAGCTGATGTGCCGGCGCGCCCGGTCGCGGGTCGCCTTCGGCGGCCCGCTCGCCGACCGGGGCGTGGTGCAGGCGGCCATCGCCGACAGCCGCATCGAGATCGACCAGGCACGGCTGCTCACCCTGCACGCCGCCTGGCTGATGGACACCGCCGGCAACAAGGCGGCCCGCGGGGCGATCTCGGCCATCAAGGTCGCCGTGCCGCTGATGGCGAGCCGGGTCATCGACCGCGCGATCCAGGTGCACGGCGGCGCCGGGCTCTCGCAGGACTTCCCGCTCGCCCAGGCGTACGCCCACCAGCGGATGCTGCGCCTCGCCGACGGCCCCGACGAGGTGCACCGCCGCGCCGTGGCCCGGCTCGAGCTTCGCAAGTACGCGCCGGAGGGCTGAGCCGATGCCGCGTACCCGCGCCACCGAGCTCCTCGCGGACGGCGCGCTCGGCGCCTGGCTCACCGGCGCCGGCATCCCGCTGGCCGGCCGGCCCCGGCTGACGCTGATCGCCGGCGGCCGGTCCAACCTCACGTACCGGATGACCGACGACGCCGGCCACGAGTACGTGCTGCGCCGGCCGCCCACCGGCGGCGTGCTACCCAGCGCGCACGACGTCGGCCGGGAGTTCCGCATCATCAGCGCCCTGGCCGGCACTCGCGTGCCGGTGCCCCGCGCGCTGGGCCTGTGCACCGACGACGCGGTGATCGGCGCGCCCTTCTACGTCATGAACCTCGTGCCCGGCGCCGTGGTGGCCGGCGACGAGGACGGCGCGCGGTACCCGGTCGAGGCCCGGGGCCGCGCGTCGCGGGACCTCATCGACGTCCTCGCCGAAATCCACCTCGTCGACGTCGACGAGGTCGGCCTGGGCGAGCTGAGCAGGCGGGAGAGCTACTGCGAGCGGCAGCTGCGCCGGTGGCTGCGGCAGTTCCGGGTCAGCACGGCCAGCACCACCCGCAGCGTGCCGCTCATCGAGGAGCTGCACGACCGGCTGGCGGCGTGCGTTCCCCCGCAGCGGCACACCGGCCTGGTGCACGGCGACTTCCGGCCCGGCAACCTGCTGCTGAGCCCCCAGGGCCGGATCAACGCGGTCCTGGACTGGGAGCTGGCCACGCTCGGCGACACCCTCGCCGACGTCGGCTGGCTGGTGGCCACCTGGCGCGAGCCCGGCGAGGTGGAGCTGCTCGAGTCGCCGGCCGCCCAACCCGGCTTCGCCGACCGGGGCGAGCTGCTGGTGATGTACGCCGCGCGGACCGGTCGCGACGTGTCGGACATCCCGTGGTACCAGGCGTTCGCGCTGTGGCGGCTGGCCTGCATCTCGGAGGGCATCTACGCGCGGTACAGCGGCGGCGTCATGGGCGACGACGGCTTCGACGCGCAGGCCGAGGGCCGGCATGTGATCCAGCTCGCCGAGGCCGCCCGGGACGCCTTCGCCCGGCTGTGAGCACGGTCAGGCGGTGCGGAACCGCCGGACCGGGCCGTGCGGGGACGGGTCGCGCTCGGCGTGCAGGCGGCCCTGCGAGACCAGGAGCTCGAGGTGGGCGGCGGTCTCGCAGACGGCAAGCATCCGGTTGTAGAGGTCGAGGTCGTCGAAGCGGCGCTCGCGGCGGGTCCACGGCAGCCGCGCCGCGACCTCCAGCCCGGTCTCCGCGCCCCGGGCGACCGCCTTCTCGGTCTGCTCCAGGCGGGCGCCGTGGTGGTCGACCAGCTCGTCGACGCGGCGGTGCACGCTCGGGGCCGCCGGGCCGTGCGCGGGCAGCAGCAGTGCGTCGGGCCGGGCGCGGACCAACGCCAGCGACCCCAGGTAGTCGCCCAGCGGGTTGGGCGCGAGGGCGACGTCGAAGCCGATCGACGGGGTGATCTCGGGCAGCACGTGGTCGCCGGCGAACAGCACGCCCGCGGCCTCGTCGTGGAACACCACGTGGCCGTTGGTGTGGCCGGGCGTCGGCAGCACCGTGAGGGCCCGACCGGCGACCCGGAGCGTCTCCTGGCCGTCGAACCAGTCGTCTGGGTCCTCCCAGATCTGCCGCTGGCCGATCGGCGCCTCGGCCGGCGCGTCGGCGGCCATCTCCCGCACGAGGTCGTGCGCGCCCATCTCGGCGAGGGTGCGCAGCTGCCCCTCCAGCGGCGGCCGGCCGGCGTCGTGCGCGTGCTCGATCGACGCGCGCTCGCCGGCGCCGAGGGTGATCCGGGTGCCGAACTCGCGGCGCAGGGCGACCGCCTGTGTGTAGTGGTCGCGGTGCACGTGGGTGACGAGGAACCGGCGGATGTCCGCAGGTGCGTGGCCGAGCCCGTCGAGGGCGTCGACCAGCCGGGCCCGCGACTCGGGGATGGCCCAGCCGGCGTCGATGAGGACGAGGTCGTCGGCGGCGGCGAGCGCGTACACGTTGACCGCCCGCAGCCCGTCCTGCGGCAGCGGCAGCGGGATGCGGTGCACGCCGGGCGCCTCCTCGAAGGCCCCGGGCTCGGTCCAGGCGGTACTCAGGACGTCACCGTGCCGGTCTCGGCCGCGTAGCGAGCCTGGGCGCCGCCGTATTCCGGTTCGGTGCTGAAGTCCCACGTCATCGTCGCGCGCTCCTCGTCGACTGGCCCGTCCCCGGCTCGTACGGCTACACGACCACCATTGCTCCGCGGTGTCAATCCGCACCGGATCCTGCCCTTGGTGGGCCCGGACAGGACGCCGGTCGCGACCGGGTCTGGCGTTTCGGGCGGGTGTCCGGCATATTGGCACTGTGTTAGCGCTCGCTAAGTAGCCTGCCGGGTGCGGCAGCGGGAGGTGCAGCCCATGACCGTCGGCACACGCCGCCAGCGGGTCCGGACCGATCGGGCCCAAGGCGACGACGCCCGGGTCGTCGCGGCGTTCTCCGAGGTCGCCGTGATGACGACGACGGGCACCGTGCCGCTGCCCGACATCCTGCGGCTGGTCGGCCGGCGGCTGTGCGACCTGCTCGGGGTGAGCCGCTGCTCGGTGTACCTGCGCCGCGCCGACGGCCGGTTCCAGGGCCAGGTCGGGCACTGCGCCGGGCGCAGTATCGACGCCGGGGTGCGCCGCCTCGTCTCGGGCGGCGACGGCGACCGGTTCACCGCCGAGATCGTGGCCGGCGCCGCGCCGGTGGTCGTGCACGACGCCAGCCACGACCCGCGCACCATCCAGCGCACCATGCGGGAGTGGGGCGTCGTGGACATGCTCGGCGTGCCGCTCGTCGTCGACGGCGACGTCATCGGCATCATCTACGCCGACAACCAGAGCAGCCCCCGCGAGTACACCGCCCAGGACATCAGCCTGGCCCGGGCGTTCGCCGGGCTGAGTGCCCTCGCCGTGCAGCAGGCGTGGCTGTACCAGCAGCTGCGCGAGCGGGCACGGGTGATCGACCACCAGCGGCGGGTGCTCGACGAGACCACGCTCGTGCAGACCCGGGTCACCCAGGCGGTGCTCGACGGGGTCGACGCCGCCGGCATCCTCGACGTCATAGCGGCCACGCTCGGCCGCCCCGTGACCCTGTACGACCCGACGCCGGCCGCGGTGTCGGCACACGGATCCGGCCCGGCCTTCACCGGCCCGCTCGGCCCAGCGCAACTGGCCGAGCCGTGGGCCCGCGCCGCGATCGACCGGCTCACCGGCGCGTGGGCCAGCACGCTGCTGCCGGCCCGCCCGGAGACCCGGCACCGGCGGCTGTGGGTGCGCATGGCGGTCGACGGGCAGGTCATCGGCTACCTCGAGGCGTGCGAGGTGGGCCGGCCGTTCGGCGACGCCGACGCCAGGGCCCTCGAGCAGGCCGCGATGGCCCTGGCCGTCAAGCTGGTGACCGACCAGCGGGCCGAGGAGCTGTTCCGGCAGGAGCGCGACGAGTACGTCCTCGACCTGCTGTACGGCCGCCGCGACCACCAGGCGCTGCTGCGCAAGGCCGACGGGTTCGGCCTGCACCCGTCGGCCGGGCACGTCGTCGTCCTCGCCCGGTACTGGCGCGGCGAGACCGGCGCGGCCCAGCGCGCCGAGCGGCGGGAACGCCTCGGCGACCTGCTCGCCGAGCGCCTCGCCGGCGCCGGCACGGTCGTGGCCACGGCCGCCGCGCCCGACGCCGATCTCATCCTGGCCGAGCTGCCGGGCGGGGAGACGGCCGCCTGGGTGGGCTCGGCCGGCTCGGCGGGCGCCGCGCTGCGGGCGGCGTTCGACGACCTGTCGGCCCGCCTCGGGGTCCGCTACGCCGTGTTGTCCGGGGTGTGCCGGACCCTGCGCGACCTGCCGGGCCACGTCGAGGCCGTCCGCGACATCGCGCGGGTGCTGCACGAGGCGGACGCGACCGCCCGGTTCGTCATCGCCGGCGATCTCGCCGTCGTCCGGCTCATCGCCGGCCGCGAGGGCCTGCCCGGCGCGCACGCCTACGCCGACGCGCTGCTGCGCCCGCTCGCCGAGCACGACGCCGCGACCGGCGGGGCGCTGCTGGCGACCCTGGAGGCGTTCCTGCGCTGCGACGCGCAGGTGCGCCAGACCGCGGTCGCGCTGTCGGTGCACGAGAACACGGTGCGGTACCGGCTCAAACGCATCCGCGACGTGTCCTCCATCGACCCGGAGCGGCTCGACTCGCTGGTCGCCGTCGCCGTCGCGCTGCGAACCCGCCTGCTGGTCGCCGGCCCGTGAGCCGGGACTGTGAGTTTCCACGATGGAGGGATCATGGGGTACCGCTGTATCGAGTACGCGCTCGACGACGGCGTCGCGACCGTGACGCTCGACCGGCCGGACCGGCTCAACGCGTTCACCGTGGAGATGGGCGAGGAGCTCGTCTCCGTGATGGACACCGTCGACGCCGACGACGCCGTGCGCTGCGTCGTCTTCACCGGGCGGGGCCGGGCGTACTGCGCGGGCGCCGACCTGTCGGGCGGCACTGAGATCTTCGAAGGCGACGAGTCCGGGCGGTTCCGGATGGACCGCGACGCCGACTACGGCGGCGTGGTCGCCCGCCGCTTCTACGCGAGCACCAAGCCGCTCATCGCCGCCATCAACGGCCCGGCGATCGGCGTCGGGATCACCGCGACGCTGCCGATGGACGTGCGGATCGCCTCGACGCAGGCGCGGTTCGGGTTCGTCTTCACCCGCCGCGGCCTGGTGCCGGAGGCCTCGTCGAGCTGGTTCCTGCCCCGGATCGTGGGTATCAGCCAGGCCCTGGAGTGGGTGTTCACCGGGCGGGTCTTCGGGGCCGAGGAGGCGCTGCGGGCCGGGCTGGTGCGCAGCCTGCACGAGCCCGCCGACCTGCTGCCCGCCGCGTACCGGCTGGCCCGCGAGTTCGCCGAGGCGAGTTCCCCGGTCGCCACCGCCGTCGCCCGCCGCATGCTGTGGCAGATGCTCGGCCCCGGCACCCCGGAACTCGCCCACGAGCTGGACTCCCGCGGCATCTTCTTCCTCGGCCGCGGCGCCGACTGCCAGGAGGGCGTCGCGGCCTTCCTGGGGAAGCGCCCTGCGGCCTTCCCGATGCGGGTCTCCACCGACCTGCCCGAGTACGTGCGGCAGTGGCAGCAGGCCGGCGAGGCGGCCGCGTTCCTCCAGCAACGGCGATGAGGAACAGGGGCCGTCCGCACCGGCATGCGCTCGGCGTCAGCCCGTCGCGAGCAGCTCGAGGGTGTCGACGACGCGGTTCGAGAAGCCCCACTCGTTGTCGTACCAGGCGACGACCTTCACGTGCCGGCCGTCGACGCGGGTGAGCGCCGCGTCGAAGATCGAGGAGGCGGGGTCGCCGACGATGTCGCTCGACACGATCGGATCGGCGGCGTACTCGAGGATGCCCGCGAGCGGGCCGTCCGCCGCCGCGCGGTAGGCGGCCAGCACCTCGTCGCGCGTCACCTCGCGCTCGACGGTCGCGTTGAGCTCGACGATCGAGCCGACGGGCACGGGCACGCGGATGGAGTCGCCGGAGAGCTTGCCGTCCAGGCGCGGTAGCACCAGTCCGATCGCCTTCGCGGCGCCGGTCGTGGTGGGCACGATGTTGACGCCGGCGGCGCGGGCGCGGCGCAGGTCGCGGTGCGGGCCGTCCTGCAGGTTCTGCTCCTGCGTGTAGGCGTGCACGGTCGTCATGAAGCCGTGCTCGATGCCGGCGAGCTCGTCGAGCACCGCGGCGAGCGGCGCGAGCGCGTTCGTCGTGCACGAGGCGTTCGAGACGATCGTGTGGGCGGCCGGGTCGTAGGCGTCGGTGTTGACACCGTAGGCGAGCGTGACGTCGGCGCCAGCCGACGGGGCGCCCACGAGCACGCGCTTCGCGCCGGCGTCCAGGTGCGCGCGGGCGGCGCCGGCGGCGGTGAACCGGCCGGTCGCCTCCAGGACGAGGTCGACGCCGAGCTCGGCCCACGGCAGCTTCGCGGGCTCGCGCTCGGCGAGCACGCTGATGCGGCGGCCGTCGACGACGAGCGCGTCGCCGTCGACTCGGACGGGGCGGCCGAGCCGCCCGAGGGAGCTGTCGTAGCGCAGCAGGTGGGCGAGGGTCGCGGGGTCGGTGAGGTCGTTGACGGCGACGACGTCGAGCTTGCTGTCGCGCTCGAGGAGCGCGCGCAGCACGCTGCGGCCGATGCGGCCGAATCCGTTGACGGCGATGCGGGTGGTCATCCTGGTGGGTTCCTTTCGCTCGCCCTCGATGCTCGTCCGGGGCCGCGTGCGCCGACAGACGGTGCCGCGCCAGTCCGCGCAAGGATCGCGCCAGGCTCGTGCCGGGCTCGCGTACGGGCCGGGCCGGTCAGGACGCGCGCGGCACCGGCCGGGCGAAGGTGCGCCGGTACTCGCTCGGTGAGGTGCCGAGGATGCGCTGGAAGTGCAGCCGCAGGTTGGCGCCGGTGCCGAGCCCGACCTGGGCGGCGATCTGCTCGACGCCGAGGTCGCTGCGCTCGAGCAGCTCGCGGGCCCGGTCGACGCGGGCGCGGAGGATCCACTGGGTGGGCGTGTAGCCGGTCTCCTCGACGAAGCGGCGCGAGAACGTGCGCGCCGAGACGGTTGCGTTGCGGGCGAGGTCGCCAAGCGCGAGGGGCTCGCCGAGCCGTTCGAGGGCCCACTGCCGGGTGGTCGCGAAGTGCTCGCCGGCGGCCTCCGGCACGCTGTGCGGGATGTACTGCACCTGGCCGCCGCTGCGGTACGGTGCGGCGACGAGGCGGCGGGCGACGCGGTTGGCGAGGGCGACGCCGTGGTCGCGGCGCACGAGGTGCAGGCAGAGGTCGATGCCGCTGGCGGCGCCGGCCGACGTGAGCACCTCGCCCTCGTCGACGAAGAGCACGTCCTCGTCGACCCGGATCTCGGGGTGCCGGCGGGCGAGCTCGTGCGTGTAGTGCCAGTGCGTCGTCGCGCGCTTGCCGTCGAGCAGTCCGGTCGCGGCGAGCGCGAAGGCGCCGGTGGAGATCGCCGCGAGTCGCACCCCGCGGCCGTGGGCGGCGCGCAGGGCCGCGACGACCTCGGCGGGCGGGTGCTCCCGGTCGGGGTGCCGGTAGCCGGGGATGAAGATCGTGTCGGCGTCGGCGAAGGCGTCGAGCCCCTCGGCCACGTGGTAGGCGAGGCCGTCGCCGCCGGCGACGAGGCCCGGGGCGGCGCCGCACACGTGCACCTCGTAGGGCATGCTCGGGCGGTTGGTGAACACCTGGGCCGGGATGCCCACGTCGAGCGGCTTCGCCCCGTCGAGCACGAGCACGACCACGCGGTGGTTTTCCTCGCCCATCCCGCCCCTTCCCGTCGCCGTGCAGCCTCGCACCGCCGGGTCCGGGCCGACAGTGGCGAGATTGCCACGTGCCGCAAGTTTCCCGCCATCCAGCGGGAACCCTTCGTGCGGCCGGGAGGAAGGTCAGGACATGATGCCGACCGCTGCGACACCCGGTGGGGCGCCACAGCGGTCGGCACGCACTACGCGACGGCGCCCACGACCTGCTCGGCGAGGGTCTGCCACTTGGCATAGGCGTCGGGGAACGCCGACACCTGCACCGTCTGTGCCGCCACGGTGACCGACATCTGCTGCCAGCCGGAGACCTGCATCAGCGCCGCGTAGAAGCGGCGTGCGGCCTCGGCCGGGTCCATCAGCTGGGCGACGGTACCCCAGTTCGGCCGCTGCTGGAACAGGCCGACCGAGTCGTGGTCGTTCCCGACGCCCTCGTTGGGCAGGTTGAGCGACGCCGGAACGTTGGGGTTCGCCAGGTTGTGCAGATGGCTCTCCTGCAACGCGGTGGCGATCGCCACCACGAATCCGCGCTGCGGAAGGTTCAGCTGCTGCCCGGCCTGGATGATCGTGACGGCGTTGTTCATCTCGGCCTGGGTCAGCCCGCCGACGGGGGCGTGGACGGTCGACGACGGCGAAGCCGGCGTCGGCGCGGTCGTGGCCGTTGTCGTGGCTGTGCTCTTCGTCGGTGACGGAGGGCTCTGCGCCGGTGACTGCTTCGGTTGCGCGCTGGCCGAAGGCGCCGGGTGCCGGCCGGGCTCGTCGCCCCTGCGCGCGTCGCGACGGGACGCGCGGTTCTCGTCGTCCGCCGCCCGCTCGGTGTCGCTCTGGTACACGGTTTCGGCTTGCGCCACGGCGTTGTCCGGCCTGCTGCCCGGCGATGCGGATACGAACAGCGAACCGATCGCCGAGAACGCGATGACGGTCGCGGCCGAGTACAACCTGACCCTCGGGCGGGCGACCGAGTGGCGGCCGCGGCGGTAACGTTGCAGGTGACGGGGGCCGCGCCGACGCGGCTCGGTCTCATCGGGCGCCATGGGGCGACCTCACGACCGGTGGACAGTGTTGGTAGCTGTAGTTCACGGAAAACCTCGACAGATGTGCTGGAACGCGGCTGTTGCTGGACGGCATACGGCGGCGCTGTCGGGTCCGGACCGGCACGGAACGAGGGCACGGCCCATCGACTGTCCACAGGGGACGGTCGTGGTGGAGGGTGCCTGGTGTGCCGGTGCGGCCGGTGCGCGCGCCGGAACGGTTACCGGACCGGACGATGTCCTTGCTGTGCCGGCCGGCCGCCGGGGCCGCGGGTCGAGGTGTGACGCCATGCGAGGTGGTCCACGCGATGCTCCTTCCGATACCGCCTACCGGGTTAGCTGACGGATTCGGGCGGGAGGATCGCCCTACCTCACGGCGCGTGGCCGCTCGGATTCACCCCAGTTGCTTGGTTCCCCGGTTCGCGCAAGCGCGACTCAGCGGGTCCGCCGCGGTGTCACCCCGAACAGTGACGGCCGACGCAGCGAACCTCATGACCATAACGGCTGAGTAAACGCAGGTGAACCCCCTGATCGGAATTGACAAGGTGCGCGCGGCGGCACGGCGTTCTGCCCCTGGCCGCGAGGGTCTTGCCTGGTGGCGGGTGCCGTTCCGGCTGGGCGACGTATGGACCCGACCGTGACAGCACGTTTCGGGGATTCGGGATATTGACGATCCGCATAACGTTCTTCTCGGCAGCGACAACCACGTGTTCGCGGGCCCGGTCGTTGTGGAGGGTCAAATGCCCGAAACCGGTGTGATTGCCTCAGAAGTCGCCGGCGTTGTGGCGCAGCTCCGTGATCACGTCGATGAGGGAGCCGACCGTCGCCGGTGACATCCACGGCGCGGCGAAGACCTCGGCGTTGAGGTCGGCCGTCGCGGCCTCGGCGAGCTCGCGCCCCGCGTCGAGCAGCTCGACGATGGTCGAGCGGCGGTCGTCCGGGTGCGGTGTGCGCCGCACGAGCCCGGCGGCCTCGAGGCGGTCGACGGCGTTGGTGACGCTGGTGGGGTGGACCTGGAGCCGCTCGCCGATGAGGGTCATGGGCAGCGAGGACTTGCGGCTGAAGTGCAGCAGCATCAGCACCTCGTAGCGGGCGAAGGTCACGCCGTAGGGCTTGAGCACCGCCTCGACGCGGGCCAGCGCGATCTGGTGGGCGCGCATGAGGGACGTGACCGCGGCCATGCCGTCGGCGGCGTGTGCCCAGCCGTGCTCGGCCCACAGCCGGCGCGCCTCGGCGATCGGATCGACGGGAAGGCCGCTGTTGGTCGACACGAAGGTCATGATAGCGGTCACGATCGGTGAATGGACGTCAGATAGTTGGACACCCTACTATCTAGCACATGAGCCTCCACGTGCCGGTCAACCCCGTCCGCTTCGTCACCGCGGCGAGCCTTTTCGACGGCCATGACGCGGCCATCAACGTCATGCGGCGGCTGCTGCAGGCCCAGGGCGCCGAGGTGATCCATCTCGGGCACGACCGCAGCGTCGAGGAGGTCGTCACCGCGGCCGTCCAGGAGGACGTGCAGGGCGTGGCGGTGTCGTCGTACCAGGGCGGCCACGTCGAGTACTTCGGGTACCTCGTCGACCGGCTCGCCGAGCGCGGCGCCGCACACGTGCGGGTCTACGGCGGTGGCGGCGGCGTGATCGTGCCGGAGGAGATCGCCGCCCTGGGCGAGCGCGGCGTGCGCATCTTCAGCCCGCAGGAAGGCCAGCGGATGGGCCTGCCCGGCATGATCAACGTGCTGATCCGCGAGTGCGACACCGACCCGGTAAGCCACCCGGTCGACGTGGCGGCGCTGCTGTCCGGCGACGAGACGGCCCTGGCCCGGGCCATCACCGTGCTGCAGGCGGGCGCCGACCCGGACCTGGCCGCCGCGGTGGGGGAGGCGGCCCGCCGGCGTACCGTGCCGGTCCTTGGCATCACCGGCACGGGCGGCTCCGGCAAGTCGTCGCTGACCGACGAGCTGGTCCGGCGCCTGCGCCGCGACTGCGAGGACAAGCTGCGGGTCGCCGTGATCGCCATCGACCCGACCCGGCGGCGCGGCGGCGGGGCGCTGCTCGGCGACCGCATCCGGATGAACAGCATCGCGCCCGGGGTGGTCTACTTCCGGTCCCTCGCGACCCGCCGGCAGGACGGCACCGTCCCGGCGCACCTCGCCGACGTCATCGCCGCGTGCCAGGCCGCCGGCAACGACCTCGTCATCGTCGAGACGCCCGGCATCGGCCAGGGCGACGCGGCCATCACCGCCTACTCGGGCGTCTCGCTGTACGTCATGACGCCCGACTTCGGCGCCGCCAGCCAGCTCGAGAAGATCGACATGCTCGACCTGGCCGACGTCGTGGCGATCAACAAGTTCGAGCGCCGCGGCGGTGAGGACGCGCGGCGCGATGTCGCCCGGCAACTGGTGCGCAACCGCGAGCAGTTCGGCACGCCGTGGGAGGACATGCCGGTCTTCGGCACGAGCGCCGCCCGCTTCGGCGACGACGGGGTGACCGCGCTGTACCACCACCTCAAGGAGCTGCTGTCCGGGCACGGGTTCCCCCGTTTCCCGGGCGTGCTGGCCACGGTCGCCGGGCGGGTGTCGACCGGGCTGACGTCGGCGCTGCCCAAGGGCCGGGAGCGGTACCTGTCCGAGGTCGCTGACGCCGTACGCGGCTACCACGCGACCACCACGGCGCAGGCCGCCGTCGCCCGGCGCCGCCAGCACCTCGCCACCACCCGCGACCTGCTGCCCGGCGAGGAGGCCGTCGCCCGGCTGCTGGAGGCGACCGAGCGGGAGCTGTCCGGCGACGTCCGCGAACTGCTCGACGCGTGGCCGGCGACCCGCGAGGCGTACCGCGGCGACGAGTTCGTCTACCGGGTGCGGGACACGGAGATCCGCAGCCCGCTGACCCGCCGGACCCTCTCCGGCAGCCGCATCCCGCGCGTCGCGCTGCCCCGCGACGGCGACGACGGCGAGCTGGTCCGGTTCCTGCGGGAGGAGAACCTGCCCGGCGCGTTCCCGTTCACCGCCGGGGTCTTCCCGCTCAAGCGCACCGGCGAGGCGCCGGCCCGCATGTTCGCCGGTGAGGGCGACGCCTTCCGCACCAACCGGCGGTTCCACCTGCTCAGCGCCGGCCAGCCGGCGACGCGGCTGTCGACGGCGTTCGACTCGGTGACCCTGTACGGCCGCGACCCCGACCGGCGCCCCGACATCTACGGCAAGGTCGGCACCTCGGGCGTGTCGATCGCCACCCTCGACGACATGCGCGAGCTGTACGCCGGCTTCGACCTCTGCGACCCGAAGACGTCGGTCTCGATGACGATCAACGGGCCGGCGCCGACGATCCTGGCGATGTTCCTCAACGCCGCGATCGACCAGCAGACCGCGGCGTTCGTGGCCGTGCACGGGCGGGACCCGGACCCGGACGAGTCGGCGGCGATCCGGGCGCGGACCCTGTCCACCGTCCGCGGCACCGTCCAGGCCGACATCCTCAAGGAGGACCAGGGCCAGAACACCTGCATCTTCTCCACCGAGTTCGCGCTGCGCTGCATGGCCGACATCCAGCAGTGGTTCATCGCCAACCAGGTGCGCAACTTCTATTCGGTCAGCATCAGCGGCTACCACATCGCCGAGGCCGGTGCCAACCCGATCAGCCAGCTCGCGTTCACCCTCGCCAACGGCTTCACCTACGTCGAGGCGTACCGCGCCCGAGGGATGGACGTGAACGACTTCGCGCCCAACCTGTCGTTCTTCTTCTCCAACGGCATGGACGCCGAGTACACCGTCATCGGCCGGGTCGCCCGCCGGATCTGGGCCATCGCCATGCGCGAGCGCTACGGCGCCGACGAGCGCTCGCAGAAGCTGAAGTACCACATCCAGACCTCGGGCCGCTCGCTGCACGCCCAGGAGATGGACTTCAACGACATCCGCACCACGCTGCAGGCGCTGTGCGCCATCTACGACAACGCCAACAGCCTGCACACCAACGCCTACGACGAGGCGGTGACCACCCCCACCGCCCAGTCGGTACGCCGGGCGCTGGCCATTCAGATGATCATCGACGCGGAGTGGGGCCTGGCCGTGACGGAGAACGCCCTGCAGGGTTCGTACATCGTGGACCTGCTCACCGATCTCGTCGAGGAGGCGGTCCTGGTCGAGTTCGACCGCATCTCCGAACGCGGCGGCGTGCTCGGCGCCATGGAGACCGGCTACCAGCGCGGCCGCATCCAGGACGAGTCGATGCTGTACGAGCAGCGCAAGCACGACGGGTCGCTGCCCATCATCGGGGTCAACACCTTCCTCGGCGCGCCGGGCGACGACAAGGCGGCGACCGGTCTGGAACTCGCCCGCGCCACCGAGGACGAGAAGCACTCGCAGGTCCACCGCCTCGCCGACTTCAAGACCCGGCACGCGGCCGAGGCCCCGGCGGCGCTGGAACGCCTGAAGACCGCGGCCGGTCACGACGGCAACGTCTTCGAGGCGCTGATGGACGCCGTGCGGTACTGCACCCTCGGCCAGATCAGTGACGCGTTCTTCGAGGTGGGCGGGCAGTACCGCCGCAACGTCTGACCGCCGTCCGATCGCCGCCGGCCCGTGTGGGCACGGTTCACGGGCTGGCGGCGAGGAAGAGGTATGCGGCGAACACCAGCAGGTGAATGCCCGCCTGCATGAGTGTGGCGCGTCCGGGGAGCACCGTGAGCACGCCGACGATGCCGGTGAGCGCGAGGAGCACCATCTGCGTGCCGCCCAGGCCCAGCACCAGCGGCTGGTGGATCCAGATCGAGGCGACGGAGATCGCCGGGATGGTGAGCCCGATGCTCGCCATCGCCGAGCCGAGGGCGAGATTCAGGCTGATCTGCACCCGGTCGCGCTGCGCGGCGCGCGCGGCGGCAAGCGTCTCGGGCAGCAGGACCAGCAGGGCGATGACGACGCCGACCACCGACTGCGGCAGTTCCGCAGCCTCCACACCGGCCTCGATGGCCGGAGACACGATCTTGGCATCGCCGACGACGGCGATCAGCGCCACGACGAGCAGCACCAGGCTGACCAGGGCCGCGCCGATCGGCGGCGGTTCGCTCTCCTCGTCGACGTTGACGATGTCGTCCTCGGTCGCGACCGGCAGGAAGTAGTCGCGGTGCCGCCTGGTCTGCACCAGGACGAACAGCCCGTACATGGCGAGCGAGACGACGGAGGCGAACGCCAGCTGCGCCGGGGTGAACTGCGGCCCCGGATGGGTCGTGGTGAAGGTGGGGACGACCAGGCTCAGCGTTGCCAGCGTGACCACCGTGGCGAGGGCGGCGCCGGCGCCTTCCGCGTTGAACGCCGTCACGTGCCGGCGCAGGGCGCCGATGAGCAACGCGAGGCCGACGATCCCGTTGCAGGTCACCATGACGGCCGCGAAGACGGTGTCACGGGCCAGGGTCTGCGTCTTCGCCCCGCCGCCGATCGTGAGCGCGATGATCATCCCGACCTCGATGATCGTGACCGCGACCGCGAGGATCAGCGAGCCGAACAGCTCGCCGACCCGGTGCGCCACCACCTCCGCGTGGTGAACGGCCGCCAGGACCGCGCCGGCCAGGAGCACGACGACCACCGCGATGACGAATCCGGGCAGACTGCGACCCCAGGTGAACACCAGCACCACGATGGCGAGCACGGGAACAGCGGCGGCCCAGCGGAGCAACTGCTCCCGAACGAAGGCGCTCACGGGCTACAGGGCGGCGATCAGGCGGACGTTGCTCCATGACGTGTTGAGGTAACCCAGCGGGTTCCACAGTGGTTCGGGGTGTTCGGGCTGGGTGGCGGCGCTGGTGTCCCAGGCGCGTGCGGTGATCTCGACACGGCCGGGTGGCAGGTTGACGGTGGCGTGCCACAACGCCCACGCCCACGGGCCCGGCGAGGGCTCTATGTCGGCCACCCGCCAGGTCTTGCCCCCGTCGGCGGAGACGTCGACGCGGGCGACGGCGCGGTGCTCCCCGGCGGTCGCGTAGCCGGTGACGACGTTCGGGCCGGCGAGGACGTGGGAACCCTCGGACGGGGTGAGGATGGCGGAGTTGAGCGCCGCGACCCCGAGGGACAGGCCGCTGCCGGCCGGTGCCCGGTCGGGGTCGGTCTCGGCGGTCAGGATCCGGTAGTCCAGCGCCTGGAAGTAGCTGGAGGACGGGTGCGGCTGGGCGGTGATGCGCTCGACCCACTTGACGCTGCGGGCGCCGACGTAGCCGGGCACGACCACCCGGACCGGGGCGCCGTGCGCGACGGGCAGTGGTTCGTCGTTCATCCGCCAGGCGAGCAGGACCTCGCCGGCGGTTGCCTTGTCCGCGGGGATGGAGCCGCCGAATGTCTGGGGAGGGTCGATGCCGGTGGCGCGGTCGGCGGCGGTGAAGGCGATGTGGTGCGCCTCGCCGCGCAGGCCGGCGGCCGTCAGGACGTCCCGTAGCCGTACGCCGGTCCAGCGGGCCGTGGAGATGGCCGCCGAGCGCCAGGGTGTCTGCCCGGGGATGTCCCGGACGGCCATGAGCTCGCCGCGGCGGTTGCCGGCGCAGACCAGGGTCGCGACCACGGTGTGGTGCTCGAAGCGGCTCTGCAGGTCGGCGAGTGACAGCTCGAGCGGACGCTCGACGAGCCCGTCGACGCTCAGCCGCCAGGTGGCGGGGTCGATCCGGGGGATGTTCCCGTGGTTGCGGCTGTAGAAGGTGTCGGTCGGGGTGATCGGGTGTCCGGCGAGCGCGGCCGGCGGCGGTTCGGCGTTGAACGGTTCTGCCGTGTGGATGAGCATGTCGTCGCGTTTGTTCCAAGCGCCCATGGCGGCACCTCGTCCCGTTGCTCGGGTGTCCCGGCACGGGCCTACCCGGGCCGCTGCCGTTCATGCCTGCGCCGCCCCGCGCGCGGGGTGTATTGACGAGTGCCTGTGTGCCTGAGTACCGTTCTGCAATTAAGTAACTTTGTTAAGAGTAGTCCTCGCTCTCACCCCCGACACCCCCGAATCCTCACCCTCGGAGCGCGGCATGAGGTACCGAATCCCGTTCAGGTTCAGGCGCGCGGCCGTGGCCGCCGCGCTGCTGCTGCCGGTCGCCGCCGGCCTGGTGGCCCTACCCAACGCGGCCGCGGCGGCGACCGCGCCCATTCGCGTCAATGCCCACGGAGCTGCGTACACGGACAGCACCGGGGCGGCATGGTCCGCCGACCAGGCGTACAGCGCCGGCAACTGGGGCTACGACACGCTCTACGGCGGCTCGTCGACGTCCACACCGATCACCGGCACTTCCGACGGCACCTTGTATCAGTCGTACAACCTCTTCAACAACTGGACCGGCTACAAGTTCGACGTCGCCAACGGGACCTACCAGGTCACGTTGAAGATGATGGAGGACTGGGCCAACGCGGCGGGCCAGCGCAAGTTCGACGTGCGCATCGAGGGCGTGACGGTGCTGACCGCGTTCGACATCTACGCGTCCTGCGGCGCGTTCAAGGCCTGCGACCGGACGTTCAGCACGACCGTCTCCGACGGTCAGCTCAACGTGCAGTTCAACATGAACGGCGGCGCCAACTACGCGACGGTCTCCGCCATCGCGGTGACCGGCGGTAGTGGCGGCGGCGGTGACACGACGCCGCCGAGCGTGCCGAGCAACCTGACGGTCACCGGTACCACGTCGTCGAGCGTGTCGCTGTCGTGGGGCGCCTCGACCGACAACGTCGGCGTCACCGGCTACGACGTCTACCGGGGTTCCACGCTGGTGACGACAGTGACGGGCACGTCGTACACCAACACCGGGCTGGCGGCGAGCACGACGTACACGTACACGGTGAAGGCGCGTGACGCGGCCGGGAACGTCTCGGGGGCCAGCAACCAGGTGTCGGCGACCACGCAGTCCAGCGGCGGCGGTGACACGACGCCGCCGACCGTGCCGAGCAACCTGACGGTCACCGGTACCACGTCGTCGAGCGTGTCGCTGTCGTGGGGCGCCTCGACCGACAACGTCGGCGTCACCGGCTACGACGTGCTGCGCGGCGGCACGACGATCACGACGGTGAGCGGCACGTCGTACACCGACACCGGGCTGGCGGCGAGCACGACGTACACGTACACGGTGAAGGCGCGTGACGCGGCCGGGAACGTCTCGGGGGCCAGCAACCAGGTCTCGGCCACCACGCAGTCCGGCGGCGGCGGTGGCGGCGGCAACCGGGTGGTCGGCTACTTCGTCGACTGGGGCGTCTACGCCCGCAACTACCACGTCAAGAACATCGACACCAGCGGCACCGCCGCGAAGCTGAACGTCATCAACTTCGCCTTCGGCAACGTCACCAACGGTCAGTGCGCGATCGGCGACAGCTACGCCGACTACGACCGGTTCTACGACGCGGCGTCCAGTGTGGACGGTGTGGCGGACACGTGGGACGCCGGCGCGCTGCGCGGTAGCTTCAACCAGCTGCGCAAGCTCAAGAAGAAGTACCCCAACCTCAAGGTGGTCTGGTCGTTCGGCGGCTGGTCCTGGTCCGGCGGCTTCGGCCAGGCGGCGGCGAACCCGACCGCGTTCGCCAACTCCTGCTACAGCCTCGTCAAGGACTCGCGGTGGGCCGACGTGTTCGACGGCATCGACATCGACTGGGAGTACCCGAACGCCTGCGGGCTCAGCTGTGACGCCAGCGGGTCGGCCAGCTTCCGGAACCTGATGTCGGCGGTGCGCTCCCGCTTCGGCTCCGGCAGCCTGGTCACCGCCGCGATCACCGCGGACGGCACCAACGGCGGCAAGATCGACGCGGCCGACTACGGCGGCGCGGCGCAGTACGTCGACTGGTACAACGTCATGACGTACGACTACTTCGGCGCCTTCGCGGCGCAGGGCCCGACGGCGCCGCACTCGCCGCTGACCTCCTACACGGGGATCCCGACGCCCGGGTTCTACTCGGACGCGGCGATCCAGAAGCTCAAGAGCAAGGGGATCCCGGGAAGCAAGCTGCTGCTCGGCATCGGCTTCTACGGCCGCGGCTGGACGGGCGTCACGCAGAGCGCCCCGGGCGGCAGCGCGACCGGCCCCGCGCCGGGCACCTACGAGCAGGGCATCGAGGACTACAAGGTCCTCAAGAACAGCTGCCCGTCGAACGGCACCGTGGCCGGGACCGCGTACGCGTACTGCGGCAACAACTGGTGGAGCTACGACACGCCGAGCACCATCGGCGGCAAGATGAGCTACGCCAAGCAGCAGGGTCTGGCCGGCGCCTTCTTCTGGGAGATGTCCGGCGACACGACCGGCGGTGAGCTGATCACCGCGATGCGCAGCGGGCTCGGATAAACTCCAGCCCCTCGACAGATCGGGGTACCCAGCCGCGGCTGGGTACCCCGATCCATTTCGGCCGCTGCGCTCAGTGCAGCTCCAGGGTGCAGGAGCGGATGCCGCCGCCGGAGCGGACGAGCTCGGACACGTCGGCGCCGATCGGCTCGAAACCGCGCGCCATCAGCTCGGCGAACAGGCCGTGGGCGGCCTCGGGCAGCACGACGTGCCGGCCGTCGGACACGGCGCACAGCCCGAAGGCCGTCGCGTCGGCCTCCGAGGCGACGATCGCGCCCGGGAAGAGCTTGCCCAGCATCTCCTGGCTCGGCGGGGAGAACGCCGCCGGGTAGTACATGATCATGTCCTGGTCGAGGACGGCGAGGGCGTTCTCGAGGCGGTGGAAGCGCGGGTCGACCAGGGTCAGCTCGACCACGGGCACGCCGAAGAACTCGCGCATCTCCGCGTGCGGCCGCCCGCCGGCCCACTGGCTCGACGCGGCGAGCAGGCGCGGGCCGGCGAACTGGTGGTCGCGCTCGCCCTCGTTGATCCACACCGCCTGCCGGATCTCCTGGTAGGCGCCGGACTGGAACCAGTCGAGGTAGATCGACGACTCCGCGGCGCGCTGGCGGTGACGGAAGCGCGCCACCAGCACCTTGCCGCCCCACACGGTGGCCGCGCTGGTGACGAACACCATGTCCGGCAGGCCGGGTTGGGGCTCGATCTCGGCCACCTGGTGGCCGAGGCCCAGGTGCAGCTCACGCAGCCGCTCCCACTGGTCGATGACCCGCGCGCGGCAGGTCTCGTCGCGGGTGTCGGTGAGCGGGTTGGTCGACTGGTCGACGTCGAAGTACGTCGGCCGGACCATGACGTAGCGTCGCCGGGTGGGCTTGCGTCGCACACTGTCCTCCGGGGCGCTGGCGGGCTCGCGCGAAGCGCCGAAACTGGCCGGCGCGGTGCGGGGCCGCCACGGTATTGGGGCACCGCCGCCGCGCCGCCCCGGGCGTGCGGGCGGAGCGGCGGCGGTGCGACGACGAGAGGGTCAGGGCGCGAGTCTGATCTCGATCTTGCCGGCCAGGTCGGTCGCGACGCGCATCGCGTCGTCGAACGACGTGCCGATCGCGCCCAGGCCGCCGAGGATGTCGTTGCCGAACGGCGGGCGCCGGATGACGTCGCCCGGCTGCGCCATGATCTTGATGTGGAGCAGGCCCTCGGACTCCGCCACCTCCGGCGGCACGTCGATCGACTCGATCGTGCCGCCCGGGCACACCAGGACCATCGCCGCGGTGTGCACGTCCGTCGGGGTGAAGTGCCGGACCTGCGGCTTGACGCCACGGGCCACGTCCATGACGGCGCGGATCGGGTCGTAGCCGGCGGAGCGGCGGGCCATGTGGTCCAGACCGCCGCCACCGGGGCGCACCGCGATCTCCAGCAGGTGCGGCCGGCCCTGGTGGAAGCGCACCTCGGCGTGCAGCGTGCTGCGGGTCAGCCCCTGGGCGCGCACCCCCGCCGCGACCACCGCGTGGACGTCGGCGACCTGCTGCGGGCTCAACGCGGTCGGCGCGTGGTGGACGTCGTCGTCGAACGTGTCGCCCTCGACCGTGACCCGGTCGACGATCGAGCCGAGGTACACCTCGTCGTCCCAGACCAGCGCCTCGATGAGGTGCTCGTGGCCGTCGAGGAACGACTCGACGAGCAGGCCGTGCGGGCCGAGGTCGACGCCGTCGGCCTCCATGGTGAACCAGGACATCTCGTCGATGCCGGCCCGCGCCTGGCCGTAGCGTTCGCGCAGCTGGCCGGCGTCGTCGATGCGGAAGACGAAGTTGCTGGCGGCGCCCAGGGTGGGCTTGAGGATGACCGGATAGCCGAACTCCTCGGCGGCCGCGAGGGCCTCGTCCTCGCTGTTCACGAGCCGGAACGACGGGATCGCGACCGCGCCGCGCTCGTGGGCCTGCCGCATGTCGAGCTTGTTGCGGCTGGTCCGGGCCGCCTCCACGCCGATGCCCGGCAGGCCCAGCGCCTCGGCGACGGCGGCGGTCGCGATGACCGCCGACTCGGAGAACGTCAGGATGCCGTCGAAGCGCTCCTCGGCGTGCCATGCGGCGGCGTGGCGGATCAGGTCGTCGACGTGCCGGCTGCCCGCGATGCGGTAGCGGTCGGCCGGCCACAGGTCGTCGGTGCCGATGCCGTTGAGCACGAACAGTTCGGCGCCGAAGTCGACGAGCTGCTGGTACCGGGACTTGTAGTAGAACGAGTTCTGCCGGGCTTCGAGCGCGAGCAGTTTCACGACGCACCTCGCAGGGTGGAGTGGGGCAGTAGAAGGTGGGGAAAAACGTCGGGTTCGAGCGGTCGGGCGCCGGTCAGGTCGGCGACGAGCGCGCGGGCCACGAGCGGGGCGAACTTGAACGCCCCGCCGCCGCACGCGGCGAACGACAGCACCGACGGGCCGAGCCGGGCGAGCGCGGCGCTGCCGCCGGCGGCGGCCGGCGCCAGGTAGTAGCAGTCGCTGGCGGCGGTCACCAGGCCGGCGTGGAATCCGGGGATGATCCGCGACCACACGCCCACGAGGTGGTCGCGCCACCGCGGCGGGGTGGCGTGGTCGGTGACCTCGGCGACCTCCCGGCAGGCGGTGGCCGCGCTCAGCTTGAGCGGGGTGTCCGCGACCGGGGGGACGAGCCAGGCCGCGCCGTCGTCGCCGAGGCCGCGCACCGACGGCATGTGCCGCCAGACCGGACCCGGCGCGTCGCAGTAGAGCAGGCTCTGCCGGAACAGCGTGAGCGAGGGCCGCAGCGACTCGGGCACCAGTTCGCGCGCCCACGGCCCCGGCGCCAGCAGCACCGCGTCGGCGCCGAGCACGTCCCCGCCGGCGAAGCGGACCGTGGCCCGGTCGGCGTCGACGGCGACCGCGCGGTGGTGCTCACGCAGCTCGGCCTGGGGGTGCCCGGCGAGCCACGCGGCGGCGGCCGCGAGGACCCGGTCGGCGAGCAGCACCCCCGCGTCGGCCTCGAACACGCCGGCGGTGCCCGGCGGCAGCACGACGTGCGGCACCGGCTCGACCCACGCCACCGGCCGACCGGCCGAGTCGGCCGAGTCGGCAATGTTGGCTATCTCCGCTATGTCGGCTATTTCGGCCAGGTCTGCCAGGGCGGCCGGCACCGCGTGGCGGGGTAGCACCGACACCGCCCCGACGCGGCGGTAGCACCCGGCGGCGAGCCGGTCGGCCAGGGCGGTCCAGGCGTGGTGCGCCCGTGCCGCGGCCGCGGTCGCGGCGGCGTCGCCGGGGTGCAGCGCGCGCAGCACCCGGTGCCGGTCGTGCGAGGTGGCCCGCGGGTTGGGGATGGTCCCCTGATCGCAGACCACCACGCGGTGCCCGGCGGCGACCGCCTCGACCGCGGTGAGCAGCCCGATGACGCCGCCGCCGACGACGAGGATGCGCACGGCACCGACCTCCTGGTCCAGGCGTGTAGAGATACGCTCAGACGCTGCGGGGCGTCACGAACGTGTCGTTGATGACGTAACCGTCCAGGCCGTGCTGCTCCCCGTAGGCGAGCAGGTCGCTGGTGCGGTTGATGAAGCCGCGGCCGTTGTTGTTCAGCGAGGTGTTGCACAGCACGCTGAACCCGGTGATGTCCCGGAAGGCGACGAGCAGCTCGGCGATGCGGGGGTTGCGCTCGTGCGTGACGGTCTGGGTCCGCGCGCTCCCGTCGACGTGCGTGACCGCCTTGAGCTCCTCGGTCGTGACCTGGTTGAAGTACAGCATGTACGGGTCCTGCACCGAGCCGGTGAACCAGCGGTGCGCGTCGGACTCCAGCGCGATCGGGGCGATCGGGCGGTACCCCTCCCGGCGCTTGATCTTGTTGAGCCGGGCGGTGGTGTCCGCGGTGAAGGGCGCGGCGAGGATCGAGCGGTTGCCCAGCGCGCGGGGACCCATCTCGTACCTGCCGCGCGCCCAGCCGATGATGTTGCCGCGCTCGATGTACCGGGCCACCTCTTCGACGGCGAGCGGGCGCACCAGGTACCTGGCCGGGTCCGGCTCGATGTCCTCGACGAACGTCTCGCCGGCGTAGACGTCCCACTCGATGGTCGCCTGGCCGGTGTAGTGCCACTGCGCGTCGATGGCGGTGCCGAGCGCCGAGCCGCTGTCGTTGGGGCACGGCGGGACGAACACCGAGGCGAACAGCCCGCTCTCGCGCCACCGGCGGTTCCAGTCGCAGTTGAGCCCGCACCCGCCGGAGATCTGCAGCGGCAGCCCTTCGGTCATGTGCTGCTCGGCGTACGCGTAGAACATGTCGTAGATCGCGTTGGAGTGCTTGAGCGCCGCGTCGCGGTATGCCTGCGACTCCACCCCCGCGTTGTACAGGTGCGACCAGGCCAGTTCCTCCTTGGACAGGCCCATGATGATGCTGTCGTGCTCGAGGATGAAGCGGATCGTCTCGCGCTCGGCGTCGGTGACCGGGCCGTCCTCGGCGAACGCGGTCAACGCCATCTGCTTGCCGGCGTCGTTGAACCGGAAGTGCCCCTTGCCCAGCGGGAACTTCGGGTCGGCGAGGGCGAACAGGTAGGCGTACTTGGCGCCGGGGTCGGCCAGCACGTGCTTGAGGTGGGTGACCCGGCCCCGCTCGTCGACGCGGTAGAAGTCCCCGATCGTGCCCTCCCACACCAGCGCGTAGTGCGCCTGGCCGGTGGTGGCGGGCGCCATGCCGAGCGAGGTGTAGATGTGCGAGCGCTCGTGGGTGGAGGAGAAGTACCGCACCGGCTTGCCGAAGAACCGGCCCTCCTCGTCGGAGACCGAGCCGGGGCCCACGCCGTAGTAGCCGGTCCGCGACGGCGGCTCCACGGCGTGCTCGCCCTTGATCCATCCGCCGAGTGCCACGACGTCGGGCTGCCGGTCGAGCAGGCCCGCCGCGCGGACCATGAGCTCCCCGGTGATCCGGTCGTACCGCGGCCAGTTGTCCTTCTCCGCCTCCAACGCAAACAGTAATTTGCCGTCTTCGATGGCGACGATGCCGCCGTCGTGGCCCTCTTTCATGGACAGGATCAGCATGAGCGTGGATTCAATCCGCTCCGCAGATTGACCGGAACCCTCGGCCCGGCCAAACAATCAATCCCGGCCTATGAGGCGCGCGGCAGGTCGACCTGCGCGGTCTGCCAGTGCACGGCCGCGGCGAAGATGCTGACCATCACCGGCACGCAGTAGCGCCCGGCGAGGGTGGCCCGGGTGAGCAGCCCCGCGTCGACGAGCTGCTCCAGCGCCCGGTCGGCCGCCTCGACCGACATGCCGGTCTCCCCGGCGAGCCCGATCGCGGTCGTCCAGCGCGACCCGATCGCGCCGAGGTGGCACAGGGCGCGCCGGCCGGCCGGGGACAGCGCCCGGAACGCCGCGTCGAAGCGGTCCCGGACGCTCACGTCGCCGACGGTCAGGCTGTCGAGCAGGCGTTCGTCGTCCGCGAGCAGGCCGGCGGCGTAGGCGATCGCCCACTCGGGCCGGGCCGCGATGATCCGGCCGACGATGTTGACCGCCAGCGGCAGGTCGCCGCACAGGTCGGCCAGGACGTCGGCAGCCTCGTACTCGGCCTCCACCCTGTCGGCGCCGATCAACCGCCCGAGCAGCGCCATGGACTCGTCGCGGGTGAACGCGCCGAGGTCGATGCGGTGCATGCTGTCGAGGCCGAGCAGCCGCGCCCGGCTGGTCACCACGACGAGGCTCTGCGTGGCGCGGCCCAGTAACGGGCGCACCTGCGCCTCGTCCTGGACGTCCTCGAGCAGCACAAACACCCGCCGCCGGGCGAGCAGCGAGCGGTACAGGCCGAGGCGCTGCATCGGGTCGTCGGGCACCACCGAGGCCGGCGTGCCGAGGGCGCGCAGGAAGCCGTGGACGATGCCGTTGGTCGAGCGGGTGCCGGCGCCGGCGCCGACCTCCGCGTAGAGCTGCCCGTCCGGGAATGTGGCGGCCACCTCGTCGGCCAGGCGTAAGGCGAACGCGCTCTTGCCCACGCCGATCGGGCCGCTGATGATCAGCGGTACGTTGGCCCGTTCCCCCCGGCCGATGACCCGGGCCGTGTCCGCCAGGGCCTGCGCCCGGCCGACGAACGTCATCGACCCGACGGGTAGCTGTGCCGGCCGGGCGAAGCCGGCCGCCGCCCGCGACATCGGCCGGGCCTGCTCGCCGCCGGCCGTCACGTCGGCGGCGACGGCCCGCCATCGTCGCTCCCAGGCGGCCTGGTCGCCGCCGCAGGCCGCCACGAACGCGAGTGTCACCGGTAACGTCGGTAACCGTCGTCCGCTCGCCGCGTTGGACAGCACCGACGGCGCGAACAGCGCGGTGCGGGCCAACTCGCGGTACGACGGATTGCCCGCCGCCGTACGCAGCGCCCGTAGATCGTGGGCGAATCCCACGATCGGGCTCTCGGTTGCCTCCAAAGGTCGTTCTGGCCTGCCCATGGCCTCTCCAAGGTCATCTCAGGCGGTTCGCGGCCCACAGCACCGCCCGGCGCCTCGTGGGCGACCGTTCGGGCGGCAGCAGGCATGCGCCACCACAGTTGTTCGTGGTTGTTCGTCAACGGCCGGACCACCAGTGCGGGGTGCTGGCGAGTCGCGACCATTCGGCACCGTATCACCGTGAGTCGATCGTTGAACTGCGCGCAGTGCCCTACCGGAACCCCTCGGCTGAAGATCCACGCCGATCCCGTGGTGTTCTGTAACGGTTTTCCGGATGTGTGCGGCACACTGTCACAAGCCTGACATCGTCCAATGTGGATCGATTGTCGGCTTTCCGGCGAAGCGGTTACGGGCCAAGTGGCCCCCGCCGCCATTGATTGTTCTTCATGAACCAAAGGTTCCGTTCAACGGTGCGCCGCGTTGTAGTTGCCCGGGTCCACAACCCAAACCCCAACGACGGCGGAGACACGATGGTCAAACATGACGTCGAGCTACTGGCAGTCGGAGCAGGTCCGGCGAACCTCGCCCTGTCCGTGGCGCTGGAGGAGATCGCTCCCGGCCTGGCCCGCGAGTCGCTCGTGATCGAACGTGACCAGGAGGTCTCCTGGCAGCCCGGCATGCTGCTGCCGGAGGCGCTGTCCCAGGTGTCCTTCCTCAAGGACCTGGTGACGCTGCGCAACCCGCGCAGCCGATTCTCGTTCCTCAACTACCTGCACGCCGTCGGACGGCTCGCCCAGTTCGTGAACATGGGCAGCTTCGTGCCGTACCGGATCGAGCTCGCCGGCTACCTCAAGTGGACCGCGGACGCGTTGTCGCTGGTCGAGGTGCAGCACGGACGCGAATGCGTCGAGGTGCGACCGATCCTCGAGGGCAGCACGCTGGCCGGCTGGGCCACCGAGCTCGCCGACGGCGACACGATCAACAGCCGCTACCTGGTGATCGGCGGCGGCCGCGACAAGCGCGTCCCGGAGCAGCTGCGCGGGATCGCGCCGAGCCGGGTCATCCACAGCACCGAATACCTGCGGCGCATCGCCGGGCTGCCGAAGGACCGGGCGTACCGCGTCGTCGTGGTCGGCGCCGGGCAGAGCGCGGCCGAGCTGTTCAGTGCGGTACAGAGCGACCTGCCGGAGTCCCGGCCGACGCTGCTGACCCGCTCGATCGGCCTCAACATGTACGAGTCGAGCAAGTTCACCAACGAGCTGTACTACGGGTCGTTCGTCGACGAGTTCTTCGAGGCCGGCCCCGAGGCCCGGCGCCGGATTCTGGCCCAGATGCACCACACCAACTACGCGGGCCTCGCCCCGGGCACGATGGACACGCTCTACCGGCAGTTCTACCTCGACCGGCTCACCGGCCGGAACCGGCTGAAGATGATCACGATGCACGACATCACCGCCGCCCGGGAACAGGGCGAGGAGATCGTGCTGGAGCTGACCGACTGGCGCACCGGCGCCGTGCAGGAGATCACCACCGACCTCGTGCTGCTCGGCACGGGCTTCGCCCCGGAGATGCCCGCGCTGGTCCGCCGCCTGGCCGGGTCGCTCGGCCTGACCGACATCGCGGTGACCCGAGACTACCGGCTCATCGTCAACCGGCCCAGCGCCGCCGCCTGCTACCTGCAGGGCGTCAACGAGGCCACGCACGGCATCGCCGACTCGCTGTTGTCGATCCTCGCCAACCGCGCCAACGACATCGTCGACGACATCCTCACCCACCGCGCCGCCCACCTCGGCGCGGCCGACCGGATCACCGCACCGGCCGCCGCCGCGTGACGCTGAAAGGCAGCTGACATGGACATCAGACCGCTGGAACGCGACGCCATGCCGTTCGAGAACGGCGCCTATGGGCAGCGCCTCATGCCGTGGGACGTGGTGAACGCCCCGTTCGAGGGGGCCTGGGTGGTGGTGCCGGCCGGCGGCGCCACGGGCGCCCACGACCACCACGAGGCCGAAATTTTCATCGCGCTGCGCGGCGCGGCCGAGATCGAGACCGGCGGGGAGCGCCGGCCGTTCCGCGCCGGCGACGTCGAGCACCACGCGCCCGGCGTGTCGCACCGTGTCATCAACGAGGGCGACGAGGACTTCGAGTTCTACGCGATCTGGTGGGACCGGGAGATGTCGGTGAAGTTCCTCGACCGGCACGACGCCGGGCAGGAGGGCCGCGGCTGATGTCCGAATCCGTGTCTGAACCCGGGTCAGAGCAGCCACTCACCGTCATCATCGCCGGACCGCCCACCGCCAACGGCGACCTGCACGTCGGGCACGTCGCCGGCCCGTACGTGGGCGGCGACGTCCACGCCCGCTACCTGCGCGCCACCGGGCGGCCGGTGGTGTGGGCCTCGTGCACCGACGACATGCAGACCTACGTGGTGACCACCGCGAAACGCCTCGGCACCACCCCGCCGGAGCTCGTCGCGCGCTCCAGCGAGCTGATCCGCACCACGTTCGAGGCGATGGGGATCGCGCTGGACGGGTTCTCGCCGACCGACGACGGCTACCGGGCCCTGGTCTACGACTATGTGCAGCGCCTCTACGACGCCGGCAAGTTCAAGCTGCGCACGGTACGCCTGCCCTACGGCGAGCGGTCCGGGAAGTTCCTGGTCGAGGGCTTCGTCGGCGGGGCCTGCCCCACCTGCCTCGACGACAGCCGCGGCGGGTTCTGCGAGACCTGCGGTCACCCGATCGACTTCGACGGGCTGATCGAGCCGTACTCGATCCTCGACCCCGGCGAGCCGGTGACCTACCGCGAGGCGCGGATCCTCGTGTTCCCGATGGAGGAGTACCGGCAGCGCCTCATCGCCTACCACGCCGAGCGGGCCGGCCGGTGGCGCCCCCACGTGGTGACCCTGATGCGCGAGATCCTCGCCAAGCCGCTGCCCGACTACCCGATCACCTACCCGGTCGAGTGGGGCTGGCCCGCGCCGTGGCCGGAGGTCGAGGGCCAGACGCTCAACGCCTGGCTGGACGGTATGCCCGCGTCGATCTACTGCACCGGCTGGGCACAGCGGCAACGTGGTGACGGGACCGGCGAGGAGATCGGCGCGGTCGACGACGCGTGGCGGGCCGAGCGCGGCGCCCGGGCGGTCGTCTTCATGGGCTTCGACCCGCTGTACGTCTGGGGCCTGGTCCACATCGCCGAGCTCATGGCCCACGAGGGCCGCTACGCGCTCACCGACACGTTGCACATCAACGAGTTCTACGAGCTGGAGCACGAGAAGTTCTCCACCAGCAAGGGCCACGTCGTGTGGGCTCGGGACCTGGTCGCGGAGGTGCCCCGCGACGTCGTGCGGTTCTACCTGTGCGTGTCCGCGCCCGAGCACGCCCGGACGAACTTCAGCCGCGCCACGCTCGACAAGATCGCCGGGGAGCGGCTCGTCACGCCGTGGAACGAGCTGGCCGCGGACCTGGCCAAGCTCACGGCCGAGGCCGGCGGCGACCCGCTGCCGGTGTCCGCGCAGGCCCCGGTCTTCGCGGCGGCGATCGTGGACCGGTTCGCCTCCTGCTACGAGCTCGACAGCTTCAGCCTCGCCCGGGCCGCCGACCTCATCGTCCAGCACACCGGCCGGCTGCGCACGCTCGCCGCCCGCACGCTCGCCGCCGGCCTCGACGCCGACGCCCTGCGCGAACGCGTCGGTGACCTGTTCCTGCAGGCCCGGGCCCTGGTCAGTGGTGCGTCACCGATCCTCGCCGACCTCGCCGAGCGGGCCGGCGTGCCGATCGCGTTCGACGCCGGCGCGTACCGCGTCACCCACACCGGCGCGTTCACGCTGCCCGGCCTGGACCTGCGTACGGCCGGCGCGGCCGGCTGACGGGAACCCCCGAACGCCTGGTCCGGCTCGGTAAGGCTTCGCGACCACCGACCCGGACCAGGCGCCACCACCTTCTGAAGACAGCTGAGGTCTTGCATGCTCATCGACGGATCGCCCGCCATCCGGGCGGCGACGGCGCGCCGCACCCGACTCACCGAATGGCTGCTCGTCCCCGCCGCGTTCGTCACGACGGCCGGCAACGCGTTCCAGATCACCGCAGCGGCGATCCTCGTCTTCCGCGCCGAGAGCACGACCCTCGCGGTCGGCTGGCTGTTCATCGCGGTCTCGGTTCCCCAGGTCGCGCTCGCGCTGATCTTCGGCCGGCTGGTCGACCGCTACGACCGGCGGAAGCTGTGCATCACCGCCGACCTGGTCGGCGCCGCGTGCGCCGTCGCGCTGCCGCTGTGGCTGTGGATGGGCGGCGCGGCCACGCTCGGCTCCTACCTGGCCAACTTCCTGCTCGCCGCGACCACGGCGCTGTTCATGCCGGCCAGCAACGCCCTCATCAAGGAGCGCGTCGCCGACGAGCGCCTGGGCAAGTTCAACAGCCACTACGAGATGGCCACGAACGCCGGCATGCTGCTGGCCTCCGCAGGCGCCGGGTTCCTCGTCCTGGCGTTCGGCCCGACGCCGCTGTTCATGTTCAACTCGCTCACCTTCGTCGCCTCGGCCGTGCTCACCTGGTTCGTCGGGCCGAAGCCGGCGGCGACCGGCGCGCCGGCCGCACCGGACGTCGAGACCGCGCCGGCCGTGCTGACCGAGGCGGCCCCCGCCGAGCCCGCGCCGCCGGCCGACCTGCCGATCCGGCGCCTCGCGATGCTGTACAGCAGCGGCAACATCGGCACGATGGTGTCCAACGCCCTGCTGACGGTGCTCATCCTGCAGACCTTCAACAAGGGGCCCGGGCTGCTGGGCATCGTCGACGCGCTGGCCGGCGTCGGGTTCCTCATCGGCGCGGCGACCTACGGCTGGTTCGCCAAGCGGACCAGGGGGCTGACGCTCGCGGTGCTCGGGGCCATCGCCTGCAACCTGCTGGTCCTGCTCGAGCCGCTGCACTACATCGCGCTGATCTGCGCGATGCCGCTGGCCGCCCTGTGCTTCGCGCTGGCCCGCATCTCCGCGCGCACGCTGCTCATGCGGGCCAGCCCGCCCGAGCGCGCGGGCCGCATCTTCGGCTTCGCGCAGGCCTCCGGCCTGGCGATGGGCATCACCACCACGGTCGTGCTGTCGCTGCTGGCCGACGCCTGGAGCGTGCCGGCCGCGTTCTGGACCCTCTCCGCCGTGGTCATCGCGGTCGTCTCGGTGCTCTACCTGAGCATCGTGCGCGCCGCCGCCCGGCCGGCCACCGCCAAGATCCTCGAAGCCAGCGCCGCGTGACGCGGCCGTCGGGCTCCCAGCCGCCAAGGAAGGTATCGATGGACAAGCAAGTGGAGGGCGCCGCGAGCCGGCCGGACGCCGTGCCGGTCCGCGGTGGCGTGGCCACGTGGGCGTGCATGGCCGGCTTCCCGCCGGCGGTCATCTTCCCGTTCACCCCGGCCGAGCGGTACGGCAGCCGCAGCATCTACGAGTTCCAGATGCTCATGTACCGGCCGCTGTACTGGTACGGCCGGCGGGGCTCGCTCGAGATGGACTTCGACCTCAGCCTCGCCGACGAGCCGGTCTGGGAGCCGGACGGGCGCACCTGCACCGTGCGGATCAAGCCGTGGAAGTGGTCCAACGGCGAGACCGTCTGCGCCGACAACGTCATGCTGTTCATGCACATGCTGCGCCGCAAGGCGACCCGCTTCGGCCTCTACGTCGCCGGCTACTTCCCGGACAACCTCGTCTCCTTCGAAAAGGTCGCCGACGACGCGGTCCGGTTCACGTTCGACAAGGTGTACTCGAAGCGGTGGGTGCTGTTCAACCAGCTCACCATGATCACGCCGTTTCCGAAGGCGTGGGACCGCACCGCCGACGGCCCGGCCGACGCCTCCAACGACCCGGACCAGGTCGAGGCGGTCTACGACTACCTGATGGCCGAGAACGGCAACCCGGTCGCCGAGGGCAACGAGCACCGCACCCGGTGGGCGGACAGCCCGATCTGGAGCGTGGTCAACGGGCCCTGGCGGCTCAAGAGCTTCACGCTGGACGCCGCCGTCACGTTCGTGCCCAACGAGCACTACAGCGGCCCCAACCCGGCGCACCTCGACGAGTTCCGGCAGGTGCCGACCGACACCGACGAGGCCCAGTTCGAGGTCATGCGGGAGCGCGGCCCGCGCGGCGAGGACTCGATCCAGGTCGGGTTCCTGCCGCTCGGCGCGGGCGAGCAGCCCGACGGCGACCCGACCGTCGGCGGCCCCAACCCGCTCGGCGCCGGCTACACGCTGCACCCGCAGGTCACGTTCGCCATCAACTTCATGGCGCTGAACTTCTCCAACCCCACGATCTCCGGGCACCTCATCCGGCAGCCGTACCTGCGCCAGGCGCTGCAGAGCTGCATCGACCAGGAGTACGGCGAGCGGGAGATCTACCGCGGCTACGGCTGGGCGCAGACCGGCCCGGTGCCGATCCTGCCCCGCAACGAGTTCGTGGCGCCGGACCTGCGCACCGGCTACGGGCGGTGGCCGTTCAACCTGGAGCGGGCCCGCGCCCTGCTCGCCGACAACGGCTGGGACGTCAGCCGCACCCCGGCGGTGTGCGTGCGGCCGGGCACCGGGCCGGGGGAGGCCGGCGAGGGTATCCCGGCCGGCACCGAACTCAGCCTGTCGCTGCGCTACGCCGACGGCCGCCCGGCGCTGGCCCGGCTGATGAAGCAGTTCGCCGCGGACGCCGCCAAGGCGGGCATCGAGCTGCGCCTGGAGGCGGTCATCGGCTCAGTGCTGGTGGCCGAGGACGGCCCCGGCCCCGGGCGCCCCTGGGACATCTCCAACTGGGGCGGCGGGTGGCAGTACAACCTGCCCACCGGCGAAAACCTGTTCCAGAGCGACGCCACCGCCAACTTCAGCAACTACCGCGACGCCCGCGCCGACGAGCTCATCGCCCGCACCGTGACCACCGACGACCTCGCCGCGCTGTACGAGTACCAGGAGTACCTCGCCGAGCAGGTACCGGTGCTGTTGCTGCCGACGACGCCCCGCCGTGTCTTCGAGGTCGCCTCCCACCTGCGCGGATTCGCCCCGGTCAACCCGTATGGGCTGCAGAACCCGGAGAACTGGTACTACGTCGAGGACGCGGGATGAACGAGACGATCATCATTGTGGGCTACGTAGCAGGCGCGGCCGCCGCGCTGGCCGGCCTGCAGCCCGAGGACTCGGTGATCTGGGTCGAGGAGCCCGACGTCGTGCGCAAGCGCAACGCCCGCGCCGACCTGGACGCCTCGCCGTACGTGCGCACCCTCATCGAGTGGGAGCACGGCCTGCCCGGCAAGGCCGACGAGTTCTACCTGCGCCACCGCGACCTCGACCCGGCCGCCGTCATCCCGCTCACCGAGTACGCCACGCCGTTCGCCGCCCGGCTCGCCGAGCGCTACCGCCGGCCCGGCGCCGGCGCCACCGCCGCCCAGCTGCTGCGGGACAAGGCGATGCTGCGTCAGGTCAGCCGAGCCGCCGGGGTGGCCAACCCGGAGAGCGTCGCGGTGGACAGCCCGGCCCAGGTCCGCGCGCTCATGCGCGAGCTGGGCGCGCCCGTCGTGCTCAAGCCGGCCAACCGGCAGGCCGCCGTCGGCACCCGCATCATCCACGACCCCGCCGACGTCGAGGCCGCGTGGGCCGAGTGCATCGTGCAGGACGAGGGCGTGCGCGTGCCCGACCGGCCGATGCCGCTGCGCATGCTCGCCGAGCGCTACGTGCACGGCAGCGAGTACAGCTGCGAGATGCTCGTCCGCGACGGCGCCGGCGTGTGGGCCAACGTCACCGGCAAGCGGCTGTTCCCCGGCGACCGGCCGGTCGAGTCGGGCCACGTCGTTCCCGCCGACCTCCCGGCCGCGCTCACCGAGCGGATCGTCGCGCAGACCCGGCTCGTCGTCGAGGCGGTGGACTTCCGCGACGGCATCGTGCACTGCGAATGGATCGTCTCCGGCGACACGCCGTACCTCGTCGAATGCGCCGGTCGGCTGCCCGGCGACGGGCTCGTCATGCTCATCGCGCGGGCCTACCCGATCAAGCTGCTGCACGCCTACTACGCCCTGCTCAAGGGCCGGCCGCTGCCGGAACTGCCGCAGCGCGCCGCCGGTGCCGCGGCGATCCGGTTCCTGACCACCCCGCCCGGCGTGGTCACCGAGGTACGCGGGGTGGCGGCCGCCGCGGCCACCGCCGGCGTCGTGGAGTGCGACATCAGCGCCGCGCCGGGCGCCCGGTTCGACGGGCTGCGCAGCTCCTGGGACCGCGCCGGCGACGTGATGGTCGTCGCGGACACCCCGGCCGAGGCGCTGCGCCTCGCCGACGCGGCCGCCGCCCTGGTGGAGATCGACGTGCGGCCGGTGGGCGAGGCCGCCGAGGTGGCGGTCGGCTAGCCATGGCCCTCGAGACCGTTCGGGCCCGCCCGCTGACCGTCGTGCTCACCAGCCTGTCCTCCGACGCGCACACCTGGAACCTCGTCTACCTGCAGCTCGTGCTCGAGGAGATGCGGTGCCGGGTCATCAACCTCGGCGCCTGCACCCCCGACGAGACGATCCTGGCCGCGTGCGTGACGCAGGCGCCGGACCTGCTGGTGATCAGCAGCATCAACGGCCACGGCGTGCACGACGGGCTGCGGCTGATCCGGGCGCTGCGCGCCGTGCCCGGCCTGGCCGCGCTGCCGGCCGTGATCGGCGGCCGGCTCGACGCCACCGGCGGGGCCGACCGGAGCACCGCCGAGCGGCTCATCGACGCCGGCTTCGACTCGGTGTTCGAGGACGCCGGCGGCATCACCACGTTCCGCTCGATGGTGCACCGCATCGCCGCCGACGCCGCCGTACCCGACGGCGGCGCCCAACTGGACCGCTCCGGCTCGGGTTCCGGCGAGCCGATCGGGGCGCGATGACCGCCGTGCTCCCGCTGCGCGCCGCGTCGTTCGGCGACATCGTCGCGCAGCACCACGACCGCGGCCGGCTCGTCGTCCAGCCCCGGATGGGGTTCAGCGACCCGGCGCGCATGCGGCAAGGGCTCATCGCCACCCGCAAGGCGCGCGCGGCCACGGTCGGCACGATCACCCTGGACAGCTACACCCGGCTCGGCGACCACCGGGCGGCCCGCGAGGCCATCGCCACCGGGGCCGAGCTGAACGGGTACCCGCTCGTCGACCAGGACGCGGCGGTCACCGCGGCGATCCTCGACGACGCGGTCAACCCACTCTTCCCGGTGCAGGTGCGCCACGGCTCCGCGGACGCCCGGCACATCATCCGCGCGCTGCTCGACCACGGGCTGCACGCGACCGAGGGCGGCCCGGTGTCGTACTGCCTGCCGTACAGCCGGATGCCGCTGCGCGAGGCGGTGGACAACTGGCGGCGCTGCTGCGAAATCCTCGCCGAGGCGCGCCGGCCCACCCGGGAGCCGCACCTGGAGACGTTCGGCGGCTGCATGATGGGCCAGCTGTGCCCGCCCGCGATGCTGGTCGCGCTGAGCCTGCTGGAGGGGATGTTCTTCGCCCAGCACGGGGTGCGGTGCATCTCCTTCAGCTACGCGCAGCAGACCCATCCCGAGCAGGACGAGGAGGCCGTCGCCGCGCTGCGGACGCTCGTCGGGGAGTACCTGCCACTGCCGCGCACCCACCTGGTCATCTACACGTACATGGGCGTCTATCCCAGGACGCCGGCCGGGGCGCTGCGGCTGCTCGCCGAGTCGGCCCGGCTCGCCGTGCGGTCCGGGGCCAGCCGGCTCATCGTGAAGACGACCGCCGAGGCGCACCGGCTGCCGACCATCGCGGAGAACGTCACCGCGCTGGAACACGCGGCCACGGTCGCCCGTACCGAGCTCGGGGCCGTCAAGGCGCCCGACACCGGCATCCTCGCCCAGGCCCGGGCGCTGGTCGGCAACGTCCTGTCGCTCGACGACGACATCGGCCGGGCGCTGCTCAAGGCGTTTGCCGGCGGCCAGCTCGACGTGCCGTTCTGCCTGCACCCGGACAACCCGGGCCAGGCGCGCGGCTACGTCGACGGTGACGGCCGGCTGCAGTGGCAGCGCATCGGCGACCTGCCGCTCGGCGACCTCGTGCGGCCCTCGGGTGCCGGCCGGGTGTCCTCCGCCGACCTGCTGGCGTCGCTGCGGTTCATGCAGCACAAGTTCGACTGTTCCGCGGCCGGAAGCGTCCTCGACGAGGCGCCCGGCCACCGCCCGCTACCGCAGCACGAGGGAAGTGCGCCATGACGCAGACGCCGTTGAATGTGAAGCTTTCGCCCGGGCAGCTGCCGCCGTCGCCCCGGGAGCACCTGACCTCGCCGGTCACCCAGGCCGCCTTGCGGATCCAGAACTCGATCACCGCGGCGACCCGGGAGTACCTGTTCACCAACGGGTTCACGGAGATGATGCCGCCGGTCATCGGGCCGGTCACCGACCCGGGCGTGCGCGGCGCCAAGCAGCTCGACGTGGACTTCTACGGGCACCACTACAAGATCATGACGAGCGTCATCCTCTACAAGCAGGCCTCGCTGCTCGCGTTCGACAAGATCTTCTATATCGCGCCGAACGTGCGGCTCGAGCCGCTGGAGACCGCGACGACCGGCCGGCACCTCGTCGAGTTCACCCAGATCGACGTCGAGGTCCGCGACGCCACCCGCGACGACGTTCTCGATGTCGTGCAGGGCCTGCTGCGCCACATCGTCACCTACACGCTGCGCGAGTCGAAGGCCGACCTGGCCGCCCTCGGCCGCGACCCGGAGGCGTTCGCCGCGCTGCTGCGCGAGGACTTCCTGCGCATGACCCACGCCCAGGCGGTACAGACGTTGCGGGACCTGGGGCACCTGCAGAGCACCGACGCGGAGATCGACTGGGTCGGCGAGCGGCTCATCTCCGAGCAGACCGACCGGCCGTTCTTCATCGTCGACTACCCGAAGGGCTCCCGCGGCTTCACCGACGGCGAGTCGTACACCGAGCCCGGCGTCCTGCGCAACTTCGACCTCATCGCCGCCGACGGCTTCGGCGAACTGGCCAGCGGCGGCGAGCGCACGTACGAGTACCGCAGGCTCATCGAGCGGATGCGGGAGACGGGGGAGAACCCGGCGAAGTACGCCTGGTACCTCGACATCGCCCGAGACGGCCTGCCCTCCAGCGCGGGATTCGGCCTCGGCCTGGAACGGGTGACCCGCTACCTCGCAGGCCTGGACGCGGTGTGGCAGGCCAACGCCTATCCGAAGCTGCCCGGGATCGCGTCACCGTGACCGGTTCGGAGCGAAGCGGAGAGGCCGGTCACCATGGGCACAGCCCGGAGGTCGCGCGGCCGGAGCGAAGCGGAGGGCGCGTGACCGGAATTCATGCGCCGCATCTGCCGGAAGCCGCGATCCGGGCCCGCGCCCGGGAGGGCACCGCCGCGGTCTTCCCGGGCTTCGACGGCTACGGCCGCACGCTGTTCGGCGCTGGACCCGCCGGGGACGGCGACGAGCTCGACCGGATGCGGATCGTGCCGCCCGTGTTCGTCCCCGGGCGGCTGGAGAAGCTGTTCGACCTCGGCCGCGAGCCGATGTACGGCGACGTCGACCTGACGTCGAGCGTCGGCGGGTTCACCGCGCCGCTGCCGGTGTTCGTCTGCGCGTTCGGCTCCACTCGCGTGGCCGGCGGCGACCTCGGCGTCGCCGCGAGCACCCAGGCCGGCCGGCTCGGCCTGCCGATGGTCATCGGCGAGAACGTGGTGCCCATGCGCGGCTACGGCCGCTCGGCGGGCGACGCATCCGACGGCCGGATGCTGCTGGACCGCATCCGCGCCTACACCGAGGCGGCCGGCGGCGGCCACGGCACCCATGGCGGCGTGGTCGTGCAGCAGAGCACCGAGGACGCCGACGCCGAGGTGTGGAATCTCGTCTACAGCGACCCCTACGCCACCGGCCTGCTCGACACCGGCCGGCTCGCCTTCGAGCTCAAGGTCGGCCAGGGCGCCAAGCCGGGGCTGGGCGGCATGACGATGATGACGCCCGAGGCCGCCGCCGCGGTGCGCCGCCGCTACGTCGTCGACGACGCCTTCGGCGCCGGGACGGTGCTGCGCTCCAGCAGCCCGGGCACCTTCACCGCGGAGATCCTGCGCCACCAGGTGCGCCTGATGCGCAACAACTATCCGCGCGCCCGGGTGTGGGTGAAGCTGCACCCCGGCCGCGACGTCGCCGCGGCCGCCGAGGTGGCCTGGCGGGCGGGCGCCGACGCGGTCACCGTCGACGGCGCCGAGGGTGGCACCGGCTGGGCGCCGACCGTCTTCCTCGACCAGGTCGGCCTGCCGCTGGCCGAGTGCCTGCGCCGCCTGGCCGGGCCGCGCGACGGCGCCCTGCCCAGCGCCCTGCCCAGCGCCCGGCCCGGGGGCCTCAACGTCTCGGGCCGCATCTGGGAGGGCGGCCGGGCCCTGAAATGCCTCGCGCTGGGCGCCTCCGCCGTCGGGCTGGGCCGGGCCGCGCTGCTCGCGGTCGACGAGGACCCGGCCGACGGCCTGGTCCGCCTCGTGCGGTGCCTGGAACTCGAACTGCGCCTCCTGATCAGCGCGCTGGGCAAGTACGACGTGTCCCAGCTCGACCGGGAGGACCTGTGGCTGCCCGAGCCGCCGCTCGGCACCGAGAGGAGAACAGGAAATGACGACCACTCCGATCAGCGACCCGATTACCGCGCGGCCGAGCCCGGCGCGGACCTTCGGCGAGATCGTGTTGACCGATGACGTCCGCGACCGCATTGGCGCGGCGCTGCTGCCGCTGCCCAACCCGATGGAGGACATCGACCGGTCGCTGGCCCGCTTCTACGTCGCGTTCGCCGCGCTGCCCGTCGAGCAGCTGCAGGAGATCCTCGACTTCGGCCGGCACGTCGACACCCCGGGCGTGGCGCTGGTGCGCAACCTGCCCGTCGACCCGCAGGTGCCGCCGACGCCGACCGACGGCGGGCCGAGCCGCGAGAAGCGCACATTCGTCGCCGAGGGCGTGCTGCTCGGCCTGAGCCAGCTCCTCGGCGAGCCGGTCGGCTTCACCACGGAGAAGGCGGGCCGGCTGGTGCACGACGTGGTGCCGGTGGCCACCGGCGCGACCACGCAGACCAACCAGAGCTCGGTGGTCTTCCTCAACTTCCACAACGACATCGTCCACGACGACGCCGGCCGTTACGACGTGTCCAACCCGGACTTCCTGGTGCTGCACTGCCTGCGGCAGGACGCCGGCAGGGAGGCGGTCACCTACTACGCCGACGCCCGCGACGTGTCCCGCGCCCTCGACCAGCGGGTCCTCGCGACGCTGCGGGCCCCGTTGTTCCGGCTCAACGCGCCGGGCAGCTACGTCCGCGACATCGCCGGCGGCGTCGAGGTCCTTTCCGAACCGGTCCCGATCGTGTCCGGGCCGGCGCACTGCCCCGAGATCGCGGTGTCCGCCAACGGCGTGCGCGGGCTCACCGCCGACGCCGAGGCGGCGCTCGCCGAGCTGCAGCGCACCTGCATCGAGGTCGCCCACCGGGTGCACCTGGAGCCGGGCACGGCGCTGCTCATCAACAACCGCAAGGGACTGCATGCCCGGTCGGTCTTCGCCGCCAAGCACGACGGCACCGACCGCTGGCTGCAGCGCACCTACCTGCGGCGCAGCCTGTGGAACATCCGCCACCGCGGCACCACGGCCGACCGCCGCGTGCACTGACCCGCCATCCCGTGACCGACAGGAGCGTCCGTGCCGAACCGCACCCCCCGGCCCCGCCGGTACCTCATGTGCCGCCCCACCCACTTCGACGTGACCTACTCGATCAACCCCTGGATGCACCCGGACAAGCCCGTCGATCCGGCGCTCGCGATCGCCCAGTGGGAACGCATCCGCGACGTGTACACGGGGCTCGGCCATGAGATCGCCTACATCGACCCGCTGCCGGGCTACCCCGACATGGTGTTCGCCGCCAACGGCGCCACCGTCGTCGACGGCCGGGTGCTCCTGGCGAAGTTCCGCCACGTCCAGCGGGCCGGCGAGGCCGAGGCCTACGACGCCTGGTTCGCCGCCAACGGCTACCGGGCCGTGCACCGGCCGGCGCTGGTCAACGAGGGGGAGGGCGACTTCCTGACGATCGGCCGGCGGATCCTCGCCGGCACGGGGTTCCGCTCCGACCCGGGCGCCCACGACGAGGCGCGCGAGCACCTCGGCATCGAGGTCGTCGGGCTCACCCTGGTCGACCCGCGTTTCTACCACCTCGACACCGCGCTCGCGGTGCTGTCCGACGAGGAGATCATGTACTTCCCGGAGGCGTTCTCCGCCAGCAGCCGCGCACTGCTGGAGCGGCTCTACCCCGGCGCGATCGTCGCCGGCGAGGAGGACGCGCTCGTCTTCGGGCTCAACGCGGTCAGCGACGGGCGGCACGTGGTGCTGCCGGAGCCGGCCACCGCCCTCGCCGCCGCCCTGGCCGCGCGCGGCTTCGAGCCGATCGGCGTCGACGTCAGCGAGCTGCTCAAGGCGGGCGGCGCCGTGAAGTGCTGCACCCTGGAGCTGAGATGATCAACTATGACGGGCGCCGGTTCCGGGCCCGCGGGCACGGCCCGGACGGCGCGATCACCACGTACCGCCAGGACGGCGACCTGCTGTGGGCGGAGCTGTCCGGCTCCGGCGTGCGCCGCGGTTCGCTCGCCGGCCGCTGCGCCGACGACGGCTCGCTCGAGTTCGCCTACACCATGGTCCTCGGCGACGGCCGGGTCGTCGCCGGGCGCTGCCGCAGCACCCCGGAGCTGCTCGACGACGGCCGCGTGGTGCTGCACGAAGAGTGGGAACGCTTCCCGCCGCACGCCGCGAGCGGCGTCGAGGCCCTGGAGGAGGTGACGGCATGAGCGGTCCGGAGCGAAGCGGAGTGGCCGCTCATCGGAAACGCAGGTGCAGCTCGTGCCGCTGCCGGAGCGAAGCGGAGGTGACGGCATGAGCCCTGCGCCGCCCCTGGCCGCGCCCGCGCTGCTGCTGTTCCTGCTCCAGATCGGGACCCTGCTGGCCCTCGCCGTCCTGCTCGGGCGGCTCGCCGCCCGGCTGGGCATGCCACAGATCGTCGGCGAGCTGTGCGCCGGCGTGCTGCTCGGCCCGTCGCTGCTCGGCCACGTCGCGCCGGACCTGTCGGGATGGCTGTTCCCGGCCAAGCACTTCGACATGCTCGACGGCGTCGGCCAGCTCGGCATGCTCCTGCTCGTCGGGGTCACCGGCATGTACCTCGACATCGGCCTGCTGCGCCGGCAGGGCGTGCGGGCGGCCGCGGTCAGCGTGCCGAGCCTCATCCTCCCGCTGGGGCTCGGCGTCGCGCTCGGGTTCGTGCTGCCGGCCGCGATCCTGCCGCCGTCCGGCGACCGCACGCTGTTCGCGATGTTCCTCGGCGTGGCGCTGTGCGTGAGCGCGCTGCCGGTGATCGCGAAGATCCTCACCGAGCTCGGCTTCCTGCACCGCGACCTCGGCCAGCTCACCATCATCTCGGCCAGCGTCGACGACGTGGCCGGCTGGCTGCTGCTGTCGGTCGTCACCGCGATGGCCACCACCGGCGTGCACGCCGGCACCGTCGCCACGAGCGTGGCGCTGCTCGCCGGCATCGTGCTGTTCGCGGTCGTCGTGCTGCGCCCGGCGGTGAAGGTCGTCCTGCGCGCCACGGCGCGATCGGCCGAGCCGGGCGTCACGGTGGCCGTCGTCGCGGTACTCGTGCTGCTGTGCGCGGCCGGGACCCAGGCGCTGCGGATGGAGGCGCTGCTCGGCGCGTTCCTGTGCGGCGTCGTCGTCGCCTCGACCGGCCTGGTCGACCCGGCCCGCCTCGCCCCGCTGCGCACGGTCGTGCTCAACGTCCTCGCCCCGGTCTTCTTCGCCACCGCCGGGCTGCGCATCGACCTCACCGCGCTGGCCCGTCCGGCGGTCGCCGCCACCGCGGTCGCCGTCATCGCCGTCGCCGTCGCCGGCAAGTTCGCCGGTGCGTTCCTCGGCGCGACGCTCATCCGGATGGACCGCTGGAGCGCCTTCGCGCTCGGCGCCGGTCTCAACGCCCGCGGCGTCGTGCAGATCGTGGTCGCCTCGGTCGGGCTGCACGCGGGCGTGCTGAGCACCGACGGCTACACGGTCGTGGTCCTCGTCGCGATCGTCACCTCGGTCATGGCGCCGCCGCTGCTGCGGCTGGCGCTCGGCCGCATCGAGACCAGCCCCGCCGAACGGGAACGCGAACTGGCCCTGGCCGGCCGCGCGACATGATGGGAGGAACCGTGGAAGACCAGCGCACCGTGCTCGTCGTCGGCAGCGGCGGCCGGCAGTACCGGGAGTATCTGCTCGCCTCGGCGGCGCGGCGGCGGCCGCTGTGGCTGCTGGACAGCGCCCCGCCGACCTGGCAGGCGGCCTACGTGCGGGGCGCGACCGTGGTGCCGCTGCTCGACGAGGACCGGCTGGTGCCGGACCGCGACCTGCTGGTCAAGGCCGCCCACGAGATCCACGCGGAGCACGGCGTCGCCGGCGTGTTCACCTACGACGAGACGCTCGTCACCGCCACCGCCCACATCGCCGAATCGCTGGGCCTGCCCGGCTTCACCGCCGACGGCGCCGACGCGTGCCGCAACAAGCACCGCACCCGGACCGCGCTGACCGCCGCCGGCCTGCCGCAGCCGCGCTTCGCCTATGTCCTGACGCCCGAGGCCGCCGCCGAGGCGGCCGAGGCGTTCGGCTACCCCGTCGTGGTCAAGCCGCGCGGGGCGGGGGCCAGCATCGGGGTGGTGAAGGCCGACGGGCCCGGCGACCTCGCCGCCGCCTTCATGATCGCGGAGACGGCGACCCACGGCGGCGCACCCGCGTACGAGGGCGGCGTCCTGGTCGAGGAGTACCTCGAGGGCCCCGAGTTCAGCATCGACGGGGCCGTGCACGGTGGCCGGTACGAGCCGTTCGTGGTGGCCCGCAAGCGGATCGGCTTCCCGCCGTACTTCGAGGAGACCGGGCACACCGTCACCGCCGTGGACCCGCTGCTGGACGATCCCGAGGTGCGGGGCGTCCTGGAAGCAGCACACCGGGCGGTCGGCGTCCGCGACGGCATCACCCACACCGAGATCCGGCTGACCGGCCGCGGCCCGTGCGTCATCGAGATCAACGCGCGCCTCGGCGGCGACCTCATCCCCTACGTCGGCATGCTCGCCACCGGCGTGGATCCCGGGCGGGTCGCGGTCGAACTGGCCGTCGGGGCGGCCCCGGCGCTGGAGCGCCACGACGGCGGCACGGTCGGCATCAGGTTCGCCAACCCGGACCGCGACGGCCGGATCACCGGCGTACGCCTGCCCGAGCCGGGCGCCGTGCCGGGCCTGGTGGAGGCGAAGGCGCTCGTCGCGCCCGGCGCGGTGGTACGGCTGCCACCGCGCGGCTTCCTCAGCCGCTACGCCTACGTGATCTGCCGCGCCGCCACCCCCGAGGCGTGCGACGCCGCGCTCGCCGAGGCCGTAGCCCTGACAAGCGCGGACGTCGATCCCGTCACGGACTGACGCGGGTGAACGACGCGATCCAGTTGGTCTCCCACGTCTCCCCGCCGTCCACCGAGAACGCCTGCTCCCAGCGGGGGTTCTCGGGGTCGCGGGCGTCCCACTTGTAGAGCACCCGCACCGGCGTGCCCTCCCAGGTGTCGTCGCTGTAGAACTCGCCGACCCCGTCGCGGAACTTCCCGACGACCGGGGTGTCGACGGTGCGGGCGCCGGCGGCCGCCCAGTACACCGACCACTCGTCGGTGTCCGGATGGAAGACCCGCAGGGTCACGCCGCCGTCCCGGCCGGGGATCGTCAGCTCGTCAACGTTCATCACGCCGTCCAGCAGCGGCGTGGAGCGCAGCGTGGACGGGAACTCGTTCCACTCGTCGGAGCCGACGAGGCGCTTGCGCAGGGAGCGGTTCGTCGCCTGCCAGGTGCCGCGCAGGAAGTCGAAGTCGTGACGTGCGTCTTGCGGCATTGCTTGACCTCCCAGGTCGTCGTCAGTGCGGGTGATCCGCGACGGCTCCCGCGGCCAGGTCGCCGAGGTAGGCGTCGCGGGCGGCGGCGTCGCGGGCCGAGTACAGGTAGCGGCTCCACGCCTGCGACTCGTGCCAGACCGCGCCCATCTCCCAGACGCAGTACGTCGGGCGGTGCGCCCCGCCGGGCAGCGCCGTGAACAGCCCCTCGGCGCGGCCGTAGATGGACAGCCACAGCTCGTTGTTGCCGCGCCACGAGCACACCGACATCAGCTGGCCCAGGCCGGCACGGTGCAGCACCACGAATCCGAGCTCGTCGGTCAGGTCCAGAGCGCCGGCGCGGGCCTCGGACACCACGAAGTCGCGTGCGGCCGCGCGCTCGTCGGCCCGTAGCTCCTGGCCGGCCTCGGCCAGGTCGTACCACTTCAGGCGGGCACCCGCGGCCTCGAGCAGCGGCCCGGGCGTGAGCCGCTTGGGCCGGTGCGTGTAGCCGGGGTCGACCCGATGCCGTTCGGTCGTCGGCGAATCGGTGTTCATCGCTCGATCCTAGCCGGGCGGGAGCCCGCGCCCCCGCCTGACGCGCACGGTGTGTCGATGGCATACTCGCGGACGGTACAGCATCCGGAAGGCCCCGGGAGGCGGACGCATGGTCGACGTCGACGACATCCGCACGATCACTTCGACGCTGCCGCGCGCCTACGAGGTGGTGGTGCGGGACCGGTTGAAGTGGCGGGTCGGGCGGATCGTCTTCCTGTCGCTGTCCCGTGACGAGACCGTCATGGGCTTCGGCTACCCGAAGGAGGCCCGCGCCGCGCTGGTGGAGAACGAGCCCGACAAGTTCCTGCTGCCGCCGCCGTCCGACATGCGCTACCAGTGGGTGTGCGCGCGACTGGCAGCCCTCGACGTCGACGAGCTGAACGAGCTCGTCATCAACTCCTGGATCATGACCGTGCCGAAGAAGGTCTGGACCGAGTACCTGGAACAGCACCCGCGGTGACGGCCCCCGGGCCGTGAGCTTCCTGACCTTTCGCGGGTCGCGGGAACCGGATCGGCCCCGGCGACGACCACCCGGACGATGTTCACGCTACTGCACCGGTATGTGTCCGTTTCCCCGGCGCGGCGGCTGCTCCTGGCCGTCGTCGCGGTCGCCGGGCTGCTGCTGACGCTGATCGTGGCTCTGCGCTTCGGCGGCGCGGTCGCCGGCGGCCGCATCCCCGGCCTGCCGGATCCGGGCGCGTGGACGCGGTGGGGCCTGCCGGTGACCCGGGCGGCGGTGGACGTGTTCGGCACCCTGACGGTGGGCTGGTGCGTGACGGCGGCGTTCCTGCTGCCCGGCAGCGCCGCCCCACCCGGCACGGCCGGCGAGGCCGGTGAGGGCAGCGGCGGCGCCGAGCGTCACGGCCGCGGGCAGCTGGTCGGGCCGGCCGCGTACCGGCTGCTGCGCCGCGCCTCGTGGTGGGCCGGCGGCTGGGCCCTGGCGAGCGCGGTGATGCTGCCGCTGACACTGTCGGACCTCCTCGGTGTGCCGGTCGGCCAGGTGTCGTGGGCGGGGGTGCGCAGCCTGGCCTGGTCGGTGGCGCAGGGCCAGTCCGCGCTGACCCAGGCGGTGCTCGCCGCGGCGGTGGCGCTGGGGTGCCGGGTGGTGCTGACCCGCACGGCCGCGGGCGTGGTGGCCGCGCTGGCGTGTGCCGGGCTGGTGCCGCCGGCGCTGACCGGGCACGCCGCCGGGGCCGGGGACCATCAGCTGGCGGTGACCAGCCTCGCCGTGCACATCGTCGCCGCCGCGCTGTGGGCCGGCGGCCTGGCCGCGCTGCTCGTACTGCGCTCCGACCGGGTACTGGGCGTCGCCGCGGCCGGCTACAGCCGCCTGGCCCTCGGGTGCTGGGTGGCGGTCGCGCTCAGCGGCCTGGCCAACGCAGTTGTCCGGCTCGGCGCGGTCGAGGAGCTGTGGCACTCCCGGTACGGCCTCCTCGTGCTGGGCAAGACCGCCGCGCTCGTCTCGGCCGGGATCCTCGGCGCCGTGCACCGCGCCCGCGCCCTGCCCGCCCTGCGGGCCGGGCGGCCGGGCGCGTTCCGCCGGCTCGCCGCCGGCGAGCTGCTGTTGTTCGCCGTCACGTTCGGCCTGGCCGTGGCCCTGTCGCGCGCCCCGACGCCGGTACCCACCGACCCGGTCCAGACCGATCCGGTGACCGACCTGCTCGGCTTCGCCGCGCCCGCGCCGATGAGCGCCGTGCGGGTGTTCTGGCCGCCGCTGGTCGACGCCTTCTTCCTGGCCGTGGTCGCGGCCGGGATCGGCGGATACGCGATCGGGGTGTGGCGGCTGTGGCGGGGCGGGCACCGGTGGCCGGCCGCCCGGACCGCGAGCTGGCTGGGCGGGATGCTGCTGCTCGGCCTGTTCACGGTGGGCGGGTTCGCCCGCTACGCCTACGTGCTGTTCTCCGCGCACATGGCCCAGCACATGGTGCTCGGCATGGTGGTGCCGATCCTGCTCGTCGGCGGCGCCCCGATCACCCTGGCCCTGCGCACCCTGCGCCCGCCGGCCGACCCGGCGGTCCGGGGCGCCCGGGACTGGCTGATGCTGGCCCTGCACAGCCGGCCGGCGCGGCTGGTGTCGCATCCCCTCGTGGCGCTCGCGCTGTACGTGGTGGGCCTGTACGCGCTCTACTTCAGCGACCTGCTCGAGGTTCTGATGCGCTACCACCTCGGGCACCTGGCGATGCTGACGCACTTCGTGGCGGCCGGGTTCCTGTTCTACTGGGTGCTCATCGGCGTCGACCCCGGCCGGCGCGCGGTACCGCCGCCGCTGCTGGTGCTGCTGCACTTCGCCGGCATGGCCTTCCACGCCTTCCTCGGCCTCGCCCTCATGCAGTCCCGCACCGTGATCGCGCCGGGCTGGTACACCGCCGTCCACCCGGCCTGGGCCGACAGCCTCATGGCCGACCAGCACCTGGGCGCCGGGCTGGCGTGGAGCTTCGGCGAGATCCCCGCCGCGGCGATCCTGCTGCTGCTCGTGGTCCGGTGGATCCGCGCCGACGAGCGCGAGCAGCGCCGCCTGGACCGGGCCGCGGACCGGGCCGAGGCCACCGGCGAGGAGGACGAATTGGCGCGGTACAACGCCTTCCTGCGCGCGGCCGCGGCGGAGGCCGAACGCCGCTGACCGCCGGTCAGCCGCCTGCCGCGCGTCGCCGCCGGGACCACAGCCAGCCACCGCCCGCCGCCGGCACGAGCACGACCGCGGCGACGATCCACCACACGGCCGTCGAGGAGTCCCGCCCGCCCGCGGCCGGCCGGGCGGCCACCGGGCTTGACGCCGTCGCGATCGCCCCCGCCGTGGTCGGGCTCGGTGACGCGGCGGCGCTCGTGGGCGCCGGCGCCGCGTTGGTGAACGTGAACTGGCCCTGGATCGGGTGGCCGTCGGCGGAGACCGCCCGCCACGCCACCCGCACCGGTCCCGGCGGCAGCGCGCTGACCGCCTGGATCAGCGTGGCGTCCACACCCCGCGGCGCGCCCTGCGCGTGGCTCGCGCCGTCGGCGCCGGTGACCACGATGGTGCTGAACTTCGACTTGACCGGCTCGTTGAAGGTCAGCGTCACCGCGGTGACCGGCGTGGTCACGCTCGCACCGTCGGCCGGGTCCGTGGACAGCAGCCGGTCGTGGGCAAAGGCCGGCCGCGCCGGCGGCAGCATGACGAGCAGGGCGGCGGCGGTCGCGGCCAGGGCCGCGCGAGTGGTCGCGGGCAGTCGCATGCGCTCCATCCTGAACCACGATCCGGCGCCATCCGGCGCTCGGTGGCCGGCGAGTGAGATGGCCAACCGCCGGGAACCGGGCGCGGTTCCGCGGCGACTACCAGGGGTCAGTCGCCGGCCGTCGCGGGCTTCTACCGGATAATTCGTAGAAATAGGGCGAAACTGCCGAAATGGCTTGGTGCGTGCCCCGGCGTGCTGGGACCGGGACACGCACCTGCCGCGGTGTTCAGCCGGTGGCGGCGGCCGGCTGCGGCACCGGCGCGCTCGATTGCTCGGGACGTGGGGTGTCGTGCTCGAGCATGGTGCGCTCGTCGAAGGGGGCGTGGCCGGCGAGCACATCGTCGCAGCGGGCCTCCCCCGACTGAAGGCGGGGGTCTCCACGGAAGGAATCCGATGAGCCCGGAGTCGCTCACCGCGGTGGCCGGGCTGGTGCGCGGGGCCGCCGCCGGCATGTCGGCCGCCGAGGTGGCCCGGGCGCTGCAGGCATCCCGGGTGACCGCGCGCCGATACCTGGAGTACCTCGCCGAGGCCGGCGCGGTCGCCCGGCACCTGCGCTACCGCGGCGCGGGCCGGCCCGAGGTCGAGTACCGCTGGCTGCGCGGCCGGCCTGCGGCGCAGTAGGCGCGGGCCCGCGAAACCCGCCCGGAGGTGCCCCTTGCGGCCCGGTGCTGATGGGACTTTCGGCCCTGATCCGCCGCGGCGGCGGTGCGCAGAATCTGCGTCATGGACGCCCTCGATCTTGCCCGGTGGCAGTTCGCGATCACCACCGTGTACCACTACATCTTCGTACCGATCACGATCGGCCTCTCCGCGCTCGTGGCGGGGCTGCAGACCGCGTGGGTGCGCACCGGGCGGGAGGAGTACCTGCGGGCCACGAAGTTCTGGGGCAAGCTCTTCCTGATCAACTTCGCGATGGGGGTCGTGACCGGCATCGTGCAGGAGTTCCAGTTCGGCATGAACTGGAGCGCGTACTCGCGGTTCGTCGGCGACATCTTCGGCGCGCCGCTGGCCATCGAGGGGCTGCTCGCGTTCTTCCTGGAGTCGACGTTCCTCGGCCTGTGGATCTTCGGCTGGGACCGGCTGCCGAAGCGGGTGCACCTGGCCACGATCTGGCTGGCCGCGATCGGCACGATGCTGTCGGCGTACTTCATCCTCGCCGCGAACTCCTGGATGCAGCACCCGGTCGGTTACACCGTCAACGCCGAGCGGGGCCGGGCCGAGCTCACCGACATCGGCGCCGTGCTCACCAACAGCACCGCGCTGGTCACCTTCCCGCACACGATCACCGCCTGCTTCTTGACCGCCGGCGCGCTGCTGCTCGCGGTCAGCGCCTGGCACCTGCGCCGTGGCAACCAGGTCGAGGTGTTCCGGCCCGGCCTGCGGCTGGGCGGCTGGGTGGTGCTGATCGCCGGCGTCGGCGTGCTCATCACCGGCGACCTGCAGGCCCGCATCATGACCGAGCAGCAGCCGATGAAGATGGCCGCCGCCGAGGCCCTCTACGACACCAGCAAGCCGGCGTCCTTCTCGGTGTTCACGATCGGGTCGCTGGACGGCCGCGAGGAGGTGGCCAGCGTGCGCATCCCGTCGCTGCTGTCGTTCATGGCCACCGGCAGCCCGTCCGGCGAGGTTGAGGGGATCAACGACCTGCAGCGGCAGTACGCCCAGAAGTACGGCGAAGGCGACTACGTGCCCTACGTCCCGGTCACGTACTGGTCGTTCCGCCTGATGATCGGCTTCGGCGGGCTCGCCATGGCGGTGGCCGCGCTCGCGCTGTGGAGCACCCGCAAGGGGCGCCGCCCGGCCGGGCGCTTGCTGTGGCTGGCCGCGATCGCCACGGTCGCGATGCCGCTGCTGGCCAACTCGTTCGGCTGGATCTTCACCGAGGTGGGCCGCCAGCCGTGGACCGTCTTCGGGCTGTTCAAGACCTCGCAGAGCGTCTCGCCGGCGGTGTCCACCGCGACCGTGGCGACCTCGCTCATCGTTTTCACGGTGCTGTACGGCGCGCTGGCGATCGTCGAGCTCATGCTCATGCTGCGCTACGCCCGGGCCGGCGCACCGGAAACTGTCGTACCCCCCGGCGAAGATGAGCCGGACCGTCCGCTCGCGTTCGCGTACTGAAGGCAGGCGCCGACATGGCACTCACCACCGTCTGGTTCATCCTGATCGCCGTGCTCTGGGCCGGCTACTTCCTCCTGGAGGGCTTCGACTTCGGCGTCGGCATGCTGCTGCCGGTCCTCGGCCGCGACGAGCGCGAGCGGCGCCTGCTCATCAACACCATCGGCCCGGTCTGGGACGGCAACGAGGTCTGGCTGCTCGTCGCGGGCGGCGCCACGTTCGCCGCCTTCCCCGAGTGGTACGCCACCCTGTTCTCCGGCTTCTACCTGCCGCTGCTGATCATCCTCGTGGCGCTGATCCTGCGTGGCCTGGCGTTCGAGTACCGCGGCAAGGTGGACAGTCCACAGTGGAGGCGCCGCTGGGACCTCGCGATCATCGGTGGCAGCCTGGTGCCCGCCCTGCTGTGGGGCGTCGCGTTCGGCAACATCGTGCGCGGCGTGCCGCTGGACGCCCGGCACGAGTACACCGGCTCGCGGCTCACCCTGCTCAACCCGTACGCGCTGCTCGGCGGCCTGACCACACTGTCGCTGTTCGCGCTGCACGGCGCGGTGTTCCTGGCCCTGAAGACCGACGGCGACGTGCGGCAGCGGGCCGGCCGGCTCGCGTGGCGGCTCAGCCTGCCGGCGGTGGTGCTGGCTGGCGCGTTCCTGCTGTGGACCCAGCTGACCCACGACGACGCCTGGGGCTGGGCGCTGTCCGCGGCCGCCGCGGTGGCGCTGGTCGCGGCGCTCCCGGCCATCCGTGCCCGGCGCGAGGGCTGGGCGTTCCTGGCCACCGCCGTCACCCTGGTGCTGGCCGTCGCGGCGCTGTTCGTCACGCTCTTCCCCGACGTCATGCCCACCACCCTCGACGGCGGCCAGAGCCTCACGGTGACCAACGCGGCCTCCTCGCCGTATACGTTGAAGGTGATGACCTGGGTCGCGGTGTGCTTCACGCCGATCGTGCTGGGCTACCAGTCCTGGACCTACTGGGTGTTCCGCCGCCGGCTGCGGGTGGAGCACATCCCGGCGGCCCACCCGTGAAGCCGCTGGACCCCCGGCTGCTGCGCCACGCCCGGGCCGCGCGGACCTATCTCGCGCTGTCCGTGGCGCTCGGCGCGGCGCTGGCCGCCCTGCTCGTCGCGCAGGCGACCCTGCTCGCGGACGCCATCACCGACGTCTACCTGCACGGCGCCGACCTGCGCCGGATCGCACCGGCGCTGGGCTGGCTGGCCGCGGTCGTCGCCGCGCGGGCGGCCGTCGCCTGGGCGCAGGAGGCCGCCGCGGCCCGGTCCGCGGCCGCGGTCAAGCACCAGCTGCGGGCCCGGCTGCTGGCCCACGTGGCGGCGCTCGGCCCGGCCGCGGCGCCGCCGAGCGGGACGGTCGCCACGCTGGCCACCCGGGGGCTCGACGCGCTCGACGCCTACTTCGCGCGGTACCTGCCGCAGCTGGTCCTCGCCGCGCTCGTGCCCGTCATCCTGCTTGTGCGCGTCGCGCCGGCCGACCTCGTCGCGGCCGGCACGATGGCCGTCACGCTGCCGCTCATCCCGGTCTTCATGGCCCTGGTCGGGCTGCATACCGAGGCCGCCAACAAGCGGCAGTTCCGGCTGCTGAGCCGGCTGTCGCATCACTTCCTCGACGTCGTGGCCGGCCTGCCGACGCTGCGCGTCTTCGGCCGGGCCGGGCGGCAGGCCCAGGTGATCGCCCGGATCAGCGCCGAGCAGCGCCGGGTCACGATGCGCACGCTGCGGCTGGCGTTCCTGTCCTCCCTCGTGCTCGAGCTGCTGGCCACCCTGTCCGTGGCGCTCGTCGCGGTCGGCATCGGGCTGCGCCTGGTCGACGGGCGGCTCGGCCTGGCCACCGCGCTGCTGGTGCTGATCCTGGCCCCGGAGGTGTACCTGCCGCTGCGCCAGGTCGGCGCCAACTACCACGCCAGCGCCGAGGGCCTCGCCGCCGCGGCCGACGTCTTCGCGGTGCTGGAGACCCCGCTGCCCGAGCGGGGCGCGGCCCCGCCGCCGACGGGCGTGATCCGGTTCGACCGGATGGTGGTACGCCACGCCGGCCGCCCCCCGCTGCCGCCGTTCAGCGCCGAGGTGCGCCCCGGCGAGCTGGTGGCGCTGACCGGCCCGAGCGGCTGCGGCAAGTCGACCGCACTGTCGGTGCTGATGGGCTTCGCCACACCGCAGAGCGGCACCGTGGCGGTCGGCGGCACCGATCTGTCCACAGTGGATCCGGATGGCTGGCGCCGGGGGGTGGCGTGGCTGCCGCAGCGGCCCTGGCTGTTCGCCGGCACGATCGCGGACAACATTCGCCTCGGCGCGCCGGAGGCCGACGACGCGGCGGTCCGGAGCGCGGCCGCCCGCGCCGGCGCGCTGGACTTCGTCGAGGCGCTGCCCGACGGCCTCGGCGCCCGCATCGGCGACGACGGCGCGGGCCTGTCCGCCGGGCAGCGGCAGCGCATCGCCCTCGCCCGGGTCTTCCTGCGCGACGCGCCGCTGGTGCTGCTCGACGAGCCGACCGCGGGCCTGGACGCCGCGACCGAGGCCGGCATCCTGGCCGCGATCCGCGCCCACGCCGCCGGCCGGACCGTGATCCTGGTGGCGCACCGCCCCGCCCTGCTCGCCGCCGCCGACCGCGAGATCCCGCTGACCCCGGCGGCGGTGTCCTGATGGCCGTCCTGCCCGTGGTGGCGGGCCCGGCCCGGGCGGCGGTGTCCTGATGGGCGTTCTGCGCGTGGTGATGGGCCCGGCTCGGGCGGCGGCGGGGCGGTTGACCCTGGCCGTGCTGGCCGGCCTCGGCGCCGCCGGCGCGGCGGTCGGGCTCATGGCCACCTCGGCCTGGCTGATCTCCCGCGCCGCCCAGCACCCGCCGGTGCTGCACCTCATGGTCGCCATCGTCGCCGTGCGCGCCTTCGGCATCGGCCGGGGCGTGCTGCGCTATGCCGAGCGGCTGGCCGGGCACGACGCCGCCCTGCGAATGCTCGGGGACCTGCGGGTGCGCGCCTACCGGCGGCTGGTGCCGCTCGCGCCGGCCGGGCTGGCCGGCTTCCGCCGCGGCGATCTCGCGGCGCGCCTCGCCGCCGACGTCGACGCGGTCGTCGACCTCGTCGTGCGGGTGTGCCTGCCGATCGTCGTGGCCGCGGTGACGGGCCTGGCCTCGGTGCTGCTCGTCGGCGCCCTGCTGCCCGTCGCCGGCGCCGCGCTCGCCGCCGGCCTGCTCGTGGCCGGCGTCGGGGTACCGTTGCTGCAGTCCGCGCTCGTCCGCCGCGCCGACGCCCGGCTCGCCCCGCTGCGCGGCACCCTCGCCGCCGGCGCGACCGACCTGGTGCACGGCCTGCCCGACCTGGTCGCGGCCGGCGCCACCGGCACGGCCCTGGCCGCCCTGGAGCGCACCGACCGGGAGCTGCTCGCCGCGACCCGCCGCTCCAGCGCCCTGGCCGGCGTCTCGGCCGCGGTTACCGCGGCCTGCTCGGGCCTCAGCGTGCTGGCCGGCCTCGCCGCGGGCGCGGTCGCGGTGCGCTCCGGGGCGCTGCCGGGCGAGCTGCTCGCCGTCGTCGTCCTCACGCCGCTGGCGGTGTTCGAGACCGTCGCCGCCGTGCCGGTCGCCGCGCAGGGCCTCGCCGCCGCGCGGGCCGCCCTGCGCCGCCTCGCCGAGATCGAGGCGGTCCCGGACCCCGCACCCGACCCGGCGTCGCCGGTCGCTCTGCCGGTTGGGTCGCGAGCCGCTTTGCCGGTTGGGTCGCGGGTCGCTTTGCCGGTTGCGGCGCCGCTAGCGTCGATCGCTTTGCCCGTCGCGTCACCGGTGGCGTTGCCAGTAGCGCTGCCCGTCGCGTCTTCGGCCGCTTTGCTCGTCGCGTCGCCGGCCGCTTTGCCCGTCGCGTCAGCGGTGGCGTCGCCCGTCGCTGTGCCCGTCGCGTCAGCGGTGGCGTCGCCCGTCGCTGTGCCCATCGCGGCTTCGGTCGGGAGCGCCGGACAGCCGCCGACGGTGTGCGTTGAGCATGTCGCCGCTGCGTGGGTGGCCGATCGGCCGGTGCTGCACGATCTGTCGTTCACGCTGCGGCCCGGCCGCTGCATCGCGCTGGTCGGGCCGAGCGGCGCTGGGAAGAGCACCGTCGCGGCGCTGCTGCTGCGCTGGCTGGACCCCACCGCGGGCCGGGTCACGCTCGGTGGAGTCGACCTGCGCGACCTGCGCGGCGACGACGTGCGAAGGGTGATCGGCTATCTCGGCGACGACGCCTACCTGTTCGACACCACCATCGAGGAAAACCTGCGCATCGCGCGGCCCGAGGCAACCCGCGAGGAGTTGGAGGCGGCCCTGACCGCCGCGCGGCTCGCCGGGTGGGTCCGGTCCCTTCCCGACGGGCTCGGCACGCTTGTCGGAGAGCACGGCGCGGCCGTCTCCGGCGGGCAGCGGCGCCGTCTCGCCCTGGCCCGGGCGCTGCTGGCCGGCTTCCCGGTGCTGATCCTGGACGAGCCGACCGAGCACCTCGACGAACAGACCGCCAACGAGTTGCTCGACGACCTGCTGGACGCCGCCAAGGGCCGCACCGTCCTGCTGATCACCCACCGCACCGACGTGCTGGATCGCGTCGACGAGGTCGTGTCGGTGGGGGGGATGTGAACCCCCACCCATAGCATCCCTGCCTGAAACAGGGATGCATGCGTCGAGCGTATGCAACGTTCTTCGCAAGCTCAAGCGGCTTGAAATTGTACCGCTCTGCCCATGGATGCATCCCGCTCCGCCTTGTGGTTGCTCGCAATGGTGTGCGGCGAGCGACGGCCAGGCGTCGGCGCAGGTGGTCGCAGTACGGGTCGACGACGGTGGTAGCCCTGGCGGGTGACCCAAACATGCCCTGCGCGTCGGCAAGGACGGATAGGGAGTGGCAGCTGGGTGCTGATAGATGTCAATCGGTCACGATCCCGCTTCCCCAGCGATCGGGATTTGGATGTTGCATCACGTCCAGGGTGAGTACTGATGCGAACTCCTGGGTTGTCCAGAGTCCCGTCCGCCTCCAGGTGGAGGTGGCCGTGGGGTGGGACCAGATTGATAGCTCCGTGCCGTCGAAGGACAGCACTTGGCCGTGCAGGTGCCGACTCGCGTCGGATGCGAGGTAGGTGACTACCGGTGCGACCGTTTCCGGAGGTGGGAAGGCCAACCGGTGCGCGACCTGCCCGGTATCGAAGACGGCAGTCATGTCGGTGCGTGCGATGGGCGCGAGGGCGTTGACTCGAATGCCCTGCCGTGTCAGCTCGAGATCCATTACACGAGACAGTCCGACGATCCCCGCCTTCGCCGCCGCGTAGTTGGACTGTCCGAAGGTGCCGAAGAGCCCCGCCCCGGACGTGATGTTGACGATGCTGCCGCCCGTTGCCCGCATGGCCCGTGCCGCGGACGCGCTGCACGCCCAGGTACCGCGCAGGTGGACGGCGATGACCTCGTCGAACTCCTCGACGGTCATGCGGGTCAGCGACCGGTCGTGGGTCAGGCCAGCGTTGTTGACGAGCAGTCCGATCCCGCCGAACTCCTCGACGCACGTCTCGATCAGGCGTGCGCAGAAGGTGACGTCGGCGACCGATCCGACGCAAGCGACTGCGGTGCCGCCCCGGTCGGTGATGGCGGCAACGGCGGCCCGAGTCGTTTCGGGATTGGTCCCGTTGACCACGACGCGCGCTCCGGCTTGGGCGAGCGCGTCCGCGAAGGCTCGGCCGAGCCCGCGTGAGGAGCCCGTGACGACGGCGGGCAGCCCGGCCAGGTCGTCAACCATCACGCAACGCAGGGTTCGCGCGAATGGCCGCCGCCTGTCCAGAGGCGGCGATCGCCAGGCTTTGTTCGACGCCGGCCGCGTCGACCGCGGCCTTGAGGTGTGCCGGCACCGCCCGCGGCAGACTCCCGATTACCGAGGCGTACTCCTCGGCGGTGCTCAGCACATCCGAGGCGGGCACCGCGCGCAGGGCCAGGCCGAGGGTGACGGCCTCGGCGCCGCTGAACTCTCGGCCGGTGAGCATGAGGTCCAGGGCACGCTCCCGTCCGACGAGCCGCGGCAGCCAAGCCGTGGCGCCGAGGTCGGGTAGCAGTCCGTGGCGCACCTCGGCCAGTGCGAAGCGTGCGTCGTCGGCGACGATGCGCACGTCGCAGGCTAGCGCCAGCTGACACCCCGCCCCGAGGGCGGCGCCGGTGATCGCGGCGACGACCAGGAACGGTGCCCGGGGGATCCAGCGGACGGACTCTTGCGCGACGGCGATGTCGGCGAGCATCGGGTCAGGGTCGCCGGGCGGGTGGGCGGCCAGCCGGCGGATGAAGCCGTCGGGGCGACGGATCTCTTCCAGGTCGATCCCGGAGCTGAAGGATTCTCCGTTTCCGACCAGTACCACGCAGCAGACCGCCGGGTCCGCGGAGAGCATCCGTCCTGCGGCGGCGAGTTCGGCCCACATGCGTGGTGTCTGGGCGTTGTGCCGGTCCGGGCGGTCCAGCACGATGCGCCGGACCGAGCCCAGTCCTTCGACGCGGACCTGCGGGACGACGTCCTCTGTGGACCCGCTCACGAGACCAGCTCCTTGAAGACGGCCACGGACCGCACCTGCCCAGCGTGGTCCCCGCCGAGCATCTGGGCGTTGACCATGGAGACGCCTGCCTCGGCGAAGGCCTGCACACGTTCGGCGACGCGAGCCCGGGAACCGACCAGGCACACGCCGCGGACGAGTTCCTCGGGTAGCGCGGCTTCGGCTTCCCGCTTCCGCCCTTGCAGGTACAGGTCCTGGACCTGGGCCGCCGCCGCCTCGAAGCCGTAGCGGCCGACGAGGTCGTTGTAGAAGTTGCGGCCCGGGGCGCCCATTCCGCCGACATACAGCGCCAGGTGGCTACGCACCTGCTGCAGTGCCTGAGCCTCGGTCTCGGGGTCCTCGGTGATCAGCAACTGGGTGTCAGCCACCACCTGCAAGGCGCCGAGCGAAGGGTCGCGTTTGGCGGTGCCGGCGGCGAGCGCCTCGGCGAACGCGGCGCTGCTGCCCTCGGGGAAGAAGAACAGCGGCTCCCAGGCCTCGAACAGCTCAGCGGCGAGCGCCACATTCTTCGGGCCCATGGCGGCGAGGACCATCGGCACCCGGTCCCGGACGGGATGGTTGATCAACTTGAGTGGTTTGCCCAGACCGGTGCCGCCGTGTTCACGGTCGAGCGGTACGTGGAAGCGCTCCCCGTCGAACTGGAGCGATTCGCGCCGCCACACGGTACGGCAGATCTCCACGACCTCTCGCGTGGTTGCCAGGGGAGCGGTGTAGGGCACGCCATGGAAACCCTCCACCACCTGTGGGCCCGAGGCACCAACACCCAGGGTGAACCGGCCGCCGGACACGTAGTCCAGACCTGCTGCGGTCATCGCGAGCAACGCCGGGGTGCGCGAATATACGTTGAGGATGCCGGAGACCAACTCGACGGCTGTCGTCCGTGCGGCCAGGTACCCGAGCTGGCTGACCGCGTCGAAGGAGTACGCCTCCCCGACGAAGACCGCGTCCAGTCCTGCGGCCTCGAAATCCGCGATCCGGTCGGCGGTCGCTGCGAAACCGCCGCTGTAGGACATCTGCATGCCGATCCGCACGCGCTCGTGCCTCCGTTGAGAGTTGGGAAGAGCGATGGGCCGGTTTCAGGACCGGGCGGCGAGCCGCTCGGTCGCCTTACTCCGGCCGGCCCGCAGACGGTCGAGGCCCTCGGCGATCCGACGGGTGAACAGGCCGCGCTGGACGAGGTCGTGCGTGACCCGCAGCTCGTAGGCGGTGGCGCCGATGTGGTCCATGTTGGTGGCCCGCAGCGCGACCTCCTTGAGCACCGTCGTCAGCTCGGCTCCGTGCTCGGCGATCTGCTTGGCCAGTCGGAGCGCGCTCTCCCGCAGTCGGCCTTCCGGGACGACCTCGTCGACCAGGCCGACGCGGAGGGCCTCCTGGGCATCGATCGGGTCGCCGGTAAAGAACATCCGTCGCGCCCGCTGGGTGTTCATCTTGCGGAGCATGCCGTGGTAGAAGCCGTTCATCGCGTACTTGACCTGGGTGGAGCCGAAGGCGGCGTTCTCCGACGCGATGGTGATGTCGCACATGTTGGCCACGTCCATGCCGTAGCCGGGAGCGACTCCCGCAACGGCCGCGATCGTGGGCTTGCGGAAGTCGTAGATCGCCACCATGAGCTTGAGGGCGAGGTCGGTGAACCGGGTGCGGTCGTTACCACTGGTGCCCTGCAGCACGTCGAGGGCCCACCCGGCGCAGAAGTACTGCTCGTTGCCGATGATCAGGACAGCCGCGACATCGTCGTCGTAGGCCCAGGCGTCGAGCGCGGCGATGATCTCGTCGTGCAGCTCCCAACCCAGCGCGTTGCGCTTCTCGGGGTGGTTGAGCTGCATGACGCCGACGCCATCTTCGACGGACGTGAGTAGGTACTTGTAGTCGGACACGGTGGTCTACCTCTCGAGTGGGGCCGCCAGGGCGCCGTGGACCAGGGTGCGGAGCACCTCGGCGATGTCGGGACGGTCGTGCCAGTGCCCGAGGCGGACAACGTCGTGTACGACGGCTCGGGCGGCGTGCACGAGGACAAGGCACTGTGGGGCGGTCAGTCCGGACCGGGTGCGCCCGAGCGCAACGCACCAGGCGTCGATGTCGGCGTCGAGCCCGGCTCGGATTCGTCGTCCCGCCTCCGGCGGGAGGTTCACTGCCTCCCAGACATAGACGCCGAAGAGGAGCCGCTCCCTTATGCCCAGGTCGATGTATGTGTTGATGAGTTCGTCCAGCGAGGGGGGGCGAGATCCTCGGGTTCGCTGCGCGGCCAGCCATTCGGTGGCCCGCACGAAGGCGGCGACCAGCAGGTCTGACTTCGTGGCGTAGTAGTAGTAGAGGCTAGGTCCGGCCATGCCGAGCTCGGCTGCGATCTCGTCCAGGCTCACTGCCTGGTAGCCCTTCTCCGAGAAAAGCCGAATCGCCGTCCCCAGAACTTCCTCGCTGCGACTGGGCGTGGGCTCGAGGATTTGCTGCCCCTCAGATGGCCGGTCGGGCGGCGCAGCTCCGGTCGGGCTCACCCATCTGGCGCGGCAGGCCGCCTCGCTGGCGGCCGCGAGGATCGCTCGCTGCTCATCCTCGGGCAGCCGGCGCCGATAGACCGACGGGCTCGCCAGGACGGCGAGGGTTGCCGTCGTGAGGAGCTGGACCTCCGGCGCACCTAGGTCTGTCCGCTCCGCCTGAATGACCGTCGTGAAGCGGCGGACGATCGACGCGAAGCGGTCCTCGAGCGGCCCGCGCTGCTCGACACCGAGATGACGCATCTCCCGCTGCAGGAGAATCCACACCTCGCGCCGGGTCACCGCAACGGCGGCTGCGACCTGCAAGAACTCGGGCAGTGCCGCGTCCTTCGCTTCAGCGAGAGCCTCATCAACCGCGTCGAGTGCGGTGCCGATCGCCGCAGCGAGCAGCTCTTCCTTGTTCCGGAAGTGTCGGTAGATCGCCGGCGCCGTGAGCCCGATCGCCGCAGCGACGCCCGCCATCGAGACCTGGTGGAACCCGAGTCGGTGAAACTGCTGCGCCGCGATCTCGCCGAGCTGGGCACGACGTTCCTCCGTGCGCCGCCGGCCCCGGGGGGGCCTGGCGGCGTCGGAGCCACTGGAAACCATGAACTGGCCCTATCTCTCGTTAGGCGCTGGGACGTGGCGCGGACCGTCAGCTCCGCAGGCCCCATTTGACCAAGGCGTGCTTCTGGATCTTCCCGCTCGCCGTGGTCGGCAGTGCAGGCACCACCGTCCACCGGGTGGGGATCTTCTGCCGGGCGAGCTTGGCGTCCTCGAGGTGCTGGACGAGTCGTTCCGGGCCGGTCCACTCGACGCCCGGCGCGAGGACCACCCAGGCACCGACGCCCTCACCCAGCCGCTCGTCGGGGATGGCCGTGACCGCGGCCGCCGTCACGTCGGGATGGGACGCGATCGCCGACTCGATGTCGAGCGTCGAGAGCTTCTCGCCGCCTCGGTTGATGATGTCCTTGAGCCGGCCGGACATTCGCACCCACCCCTCCTCGTCTACCACTCCGACGTCACCGGGGTAGAACCAGCCGTCGTCGTCGATCTGCTCGCGGGTGCACTCGGGGTCGGTGTAGGCCGTGAGCAGCTGCGGTCCGCGGATACGCAGCTCGCCCTCCTCACCCGCCGGGAGCGGCGTGCGATCGGGTCCCACGGTTTCGATCTCCAGGCCCGGAAGGATCTTGCCATCCCACTGCGAACGCCGTTCGACAGGCGTGTCCCCGGGCGCGGCGGCGCAGACCCCGGCTGTCTCGGTCATGCCGTAGCAGCGCATCGCGCGGACCCCGACTGCCTCCGCGCGCAGAACCACGTCCGGTGGGATGGTCGCGCCGGCACAGGCGTACAAGGTCAACCGGTGCTCCCGGCCGGCTCCGGCCTCGTAGCGCTGCACCAGGTCGGAGATGAACACGGTCGCGCCCATCGCAAGGGTGGCCCGCTCACGCTCGATCACGTCGACCGCCTCGTCGGGACGCCAGGCCGGCATGATCACCGATCGGGCGCCCAGGAAGGCCGGAAAGATCACCCCGGCGACGAAACCGCCCAGGTGGGACAGCGGTGTGGCGCACAGGATGACACAGTCCTCGTCCACGCCGAGGGCGGTCTGGAAGTTGCGCAGGTGCGCGATCAGCGCTGCGCTCGTCAGCAGCGCCCCCTTCGGGGCCGATGTCGTCCCCGACGTGTACAGCAACAAGGTCGGTTCCTGAGCCGAAAGAGGCTCGGGAAGATCGACCTCCGCGATCTCACCCGGACCAGGCACCGTGGACCATCCGGGGCGCTCCCCGCCGACGACGTAGCGCACGGCAGGCTCGTGTCCGAGCTCGGTGAGGATCGCCTCCAGCTCCTCAGCCGGCCGGCGCGTTGACAGCTCGGCCGCGACCGCGACCACCGAGGGGCGGGCGTCGGCCACGATCTGCCGAACCTCGTGCTCCCGGTAGATCGGGATGATCGGCATGTCCACGGCGCCGATCCGGAACGCCGCGACCTGGAGGACGAGGGCCTCGAGGCAGTTGGGCAGCTGCACCATGACCCGATCACCTCGGCGGACCCCGCGGCGGACGAGGTCGGAAGCGACCGTGCGTACCCAGGCGTCGAACTCGCCGTAGGTGACCCGGCGCCCTTCGAAGGCGAACAGCTCCCGGTCCGGGGTTCGGGCCGCCTGGTCCTTGAGCAGGTCGCCGACCCTTCGGTTGTCCCAGAGGCCCAGCTCACGGTAGCGCTCGGCCCGTTCGGCCGCTGCGGCGGTGGTCATGCCGTCATCCTCTCGTTGTTGCCGGAAGGCGTGGTCGATTCGAGTCGTCGGGGCCCGTGAGGGAAAGCAGGTAGGCGCCGCCCTTGAGATCCCCGCGTGGGGGAAGGGCGCCGAGTTGGCGGAGCATGTCGGTGATCTCGAAGGCGGCGGTGTAGTGGGACAGGAGCCCGTCCCGGAATGCGAGGAAGATGTCGCAGCCATGCGTGTCGAAGCGCCGGTCCGTGCGGAGGCCGGCCGGTGCCGCCCCACGCTGCCGGAACATGAACAACGCCCGGCCGTCGTCGACCGCGGTGAACAGCTGGATCTCGGAGAGCTCGTACTCGGGCATTGAACGCCAGATCGCGTCGACGTAGCTGCGCACGGCTTCCCGGCCCTCGATCTGGTGCGGCCAGAAGATCCGTTCGTCCCACAGGACGTCGGGGTGGAGCAGTTCGAGGACGGCGTCGGTCTCGCGGCTGTTCCAGGCGGCGTGCCAGCGGTCGGCGAAGTCGCGCAGGAAGGCCGCGTCGACCGCGTTCATGACCGGCTCCGGATGCGGTCGTAGGCGCCGGAGATCCGTTCCACCACGTCGGGGTGCCAGACGATCTCGCGGTAGGCCATGGTCTCGAAGGAGAGTGCCGAGATCGGGTCCATGGCCGGCGAGCGCAGCATCATCTCCTTGTTGAACATCGCCGACTTCGTCGTCGTCTCGGCGATGCTGCGGGCCAGCCGGGTCGCCTGCTCCACCACCTGGCCCGCGGGGACGAGCCGGTCGATGAGGCCGATGCGCAGGGCTTCGGCGGCGTCGATCAGCTCGCCACTGAGCGTCAGCAGCTTCGCCTGGCTGAGCCCGACGATCTTCCAGAGGGGTGAGAAGTAGGGCGTGAGCCCGAATTTGACCTGCGGGAACCCGAAGATGCCGTTCTCGGCCCCGATGCGGATGTCGCAGAAGACCGCGATGTCGCACCCACCACCGAGGGTCGGTCCGGCGACCGCCGCGATCGTCGGCTTGGGGTAGTCGAGAAGGGTTCCGTACACGCGCAGACACGCCTCGGCATAGGCCGCACGGGACTCGGGCGTGAATCCGGACTGGAGGTCGAGGTCCAAGCCGGCGCAGAACATCTCCTCTCCACCGGTGAGCACCACGGCCGTGACGCTGTCGTCCCGCCGCCATCGGTCGAGGTGGTCACCGAGGGCCCCGAAGAGCTCGAGGCTCAGCGCGTTTCGGCGCTCGGGCCTGTTGAACCGAATCGTTCCGACGCCGTCCGACTGCGTCGCCGTGATCGCGTGCTGAGACATCCACAACTCCCATCTGGCGTGACGGAATGTGAGCGTAGACCATAAAGTGAACGATGACTAGACGCTCGATGGGGCGATTGCTGGAGGTCACCGCGGGGTGACGGCCGGAGGTTCCATCCACCGACTGCGCGTTTCGCTACCCGGCGCGGTGGGCGGCGGCAGACAGCCGTCGCCGCAGGTGCAGGTGCATGGTGTAGCAGGGATGGGCCTCCTGCTCGCGGAGTAGCGCGGCTCTCCTCGCCGCGCTCGTGCAGACGCCATCCGAGTGGCGCGCGGAAGGGCTCCGGGCTTGCCTTGTGAATGTTCACTAGATAGCGTGACCGGCAGTCACCGACCCCTGATTGATGAGACCTTCCAGCAGGAACGGAGTAGCCGTGCCCGAATCGACTCCTCAAGCCCTCATCTACGAGGCCATCCGCACACCTCGCGGGCGAGGGAAGAGCACCGGGTCGCTGCACACCGTCAAGCCGATCTCTCTGGTGGTCGGCCTGATCGACGAGTTGCGTGCCCGGCATCCCGACCTCGACCCCCGTGCCATCGACGACATGGTGCTCGGGATCGTGTCGCCGGTCGGGGACCAGGGCTCGGTGCTCCCACGCATCGCAGCTCTCGCCGCCGGACTGCCCGACACCGTCTCCGGGCTGCAGATCAACCGCTTCTGCGGCTCTGGGCTGGAGGCGGTCAACGTGGCTGCCCAGAAGGTGCGGTCCGGCTGGGACCGGCTCGTCATCGCCGGCGGCGTCGAATCCATGTCCCGGCTCCCGCTCGGCTCCGACGGTGGGGCGTGGATGAACGACCCCGAGACCAACTTCTCCACGTCCTTCATCCCACAGGGCGTCAGCGCCGACCTGATCGCAACCATCGAAGGCTTCGACCGTGAGACCGTGGACCGCTACGCTCTGCAGTCGCAGCAGCGGGCGGCCGCCGCATGGTCCGGCGGATACTTCGAGAAGTCAGTCGTCGCGGTCCGAGACCGCAACGGCATCGTCGTCCTGGACCGCGACGAGCACATGCGACCGGACTCCACCCTCGAGTCGCTCGGTTCGCTGAAGCCGTCGTTCGCCGCGATGGGCCAGCAGGGCGGGTTCGACGCCGTCGCCCTGCAGCGCTACCACTGGGTCGAGCGGATCCGCCACGTCCACCACGCGGGCAACTCGTCGGGCATCGTGGACGGCGCCGCGCTGGTCCTCGTCGGCGACGAGCGGATCGGGGAGGCGCACGGGCTCACCCCACGGGGGCGGATCGTCGCCACCGCCACGTCTGGCGCCGACTCGACGATCATGCTCACCGGCCCGATCCCGGCCACTCGCAAGCTGCTGGCCACCACGGGCCTCACGGTCAGCGACATCGACCTGTTCGAGATCAACGAGGCGTTCGCCGCTGTCCCGCTGAAGTATGCCAAGGACCTGAACCTCCCCGCGGAGAAGGTCAACGTCAACGGCGGCGCCATCGCGATGGGCCACCCGCTCGGCGCCACCGGGGCGATGCTCATCGGCACGGCTCTGGACGAGCTGGAGCGCCGGCAGGCGCGCCGCGCAATCGTCACGCTCTGCATCGGCGGCGGCATGGGCGTCGCCACCCTGATCGAACGCCTCTGACCCCCGCCACACCTACAGGAGTTCCAGCAGTGAGCGAGTTCGAGCACCCCATGTTCCGGTGGGACCTCGACGCCGACGGCGTCGTGACCCTCACCATGGACGACCCCGACCAGTCGGCCAACACGATGAACGAGCGGTTCCGTCGCGAGCTGCCCGTCGTCGTAGACCGCCTCTGGGCCGAGCGCGACCGGATCAGCGGCGTCATCATCGCCTCGGCCAAGAAGACGTTCTTCGCCGGCGGCGACCTCGGCATGATGATGCGCGCCCGCCCCGAGGACGCCCCCGACGTGGTCGCGTTGCTCGAGGGGGTCAAGGCGGCGCTGCGCCGGCTGGAGACCCTCGGCCGGCCGGTCGTCGCCGCCATCAACGGCGCCGCTCTCGGCGGTGGCTACGAGATCGCGTTGGCCTGCCACCACCGCATCGCCGTCGACGCCCCCAACGTCACCGTCGGTCTGCCGGAGGTGACGCTCGGCCTGCTGCCCGGCGGCGGCGGCACCACCCGCACGGTTCGTATGTTCGGGCTGCAGACCGCGCTGCAGGACATCCTCCTGACCGGAAAGAAGTTCCGCCCCGGCGCAGCGCTGGACAAGGGCCTGGTCGACGAGGTGGTCGCCGACGCTGAGCAGCTGGCCGCGGCGGCCCGCCGCTGGATCGCGGCCAACCCCGAGGCGAGCCAGCCCTGGGACCGCCCCGGGTACAAGGTTCCTGGCGGTACGCCGGCCAGCCCCGCGCTGGCCGCGATGCTGCCCAGCCTGCCGGCGCTGCTCCGTAAGCGGTCACAGGGTGCGCCCGCTCCGGCTCCGCGCAACCTGCTGGCCGCTGCGGTCGAAGGCGCCCAGGTCGACTTCGACAACGCGTTGACCATCGAGTCTCGCTGCTGCGCGGAGCTCATCTGCGGGCAGATCTCGGCGAACATCATCAAGGCGATGTTCTTCGACCTGCAGGCGATTAACCGCGGCGCCAGCCGGCCCGACGGCTATCCGCCCCACCGCGCGCAGAAGCTGGTCGTGCTGGGCGCCGGGATGATGGGGGCCGGCATCGCCTACGTCAGCGCGCTCGCCGGGCTGGACGTCGTCCTCAAGGACGTGTCACTGGAGGCGGCCGATCGGGGCAAGGGCTACAGCGCACGGCTGCTGGACAAGGCGGTCGAGCGCGGGCAGACTACGCCCGAGCAACGCGACGCGGTGCTCGCCCGGATCCGACCGACCGTCGACCCGGCCGACGCCGCTGGCGCCGATCTGCTGATCGAGGCGGTCTTCGAGGACCCGCAGCTGAAGAAGAAGGTCATTGCGGAGACCATCCCGCATCTCGCGACCGGCGCGGTGATCGCCTCGAACACCTCGACGCTGCCCATCACCGAGCTGGCAGAGGGCGTGCCGGATCCCGAGAACTTCATCGGGCTGCACTTCTTCTCCCCGGTGGACAAGATGGCGCTGCTGGAGATCGTCGTCGGACAGAAGACCAGCGACGCGACCCTCGCCAAGGCCGTCGACATCGCCCACCAGATCGGCAAGACACCGATCGTGGTCAACGACAGCCGGGGCTTCTTTACCAGCCGGGTCATCATCGAGTTCGTCCATGAGGCGGTCGCCCTGATCGGCGAGGGCGTGCCTGCCGCGTCGGTGGAGCAGGCCGCCACCCAGGCCGGCTACCCGGTCGGTGCGCTCGCGCTGCTCGACGAGCTCTCCCTCACCCTGCTGCGCAAGATCCGCGAGGAAACCATCGCGGGCTATCGTGCCGCCGGGATCGAGAAGCCCGTGCACCCGGCGGCCACGGTCATCGACCGGATGATCGACGAGTTCGGCCGCCGCGGCCGGGCGGCAGGCGCCGGCTTCTACGACTACGCCGACGGCCGCAAGGCCGGCCTCTGGCCGGGGCTGGCCGCGGCGTTCGGTGGCACGAACACCGACGTTCCCTTCGAGGACATGCAGGAGCGGATGCTCTTCGCCGAGGCCCTCGACACCATCCGCTGCCTCGACGAGGGAGTCCTGCGCTCTGTGGCGGACGCCAACGTCGGCTCCATCCTCGGCATCGGCTTCCCCGCATGGACCGGCGGCGTCCTGCAGTACGTCAACCAGTACGACGACGGCCTGCCTGGCTTCGTCGCACGAGCCCGCCAGCTCGCGGAACGCTACGGCGACCGGTTCGCACCACCGGAGTCGCTCGTGCGCAAGGCCGACCGTGGGGAGGAGTACCGGTGAGCGTCGCGACGGGTTCACTCAAGGGGCGCACAATCCTCATGTCCGGCGGAAGCCGCGGCATCGGCCTGGAGATCGCGCTGCGGGCCGCGCGCGACGGCGCGAACGTCGTCCTGCTGGCCAAGACAGACCAGCCCGACCCACGGCTGCCGGGCACGGTCCACACTGCCGTCGCGGAGATCGAGGCCGCCGGCGGTCGGGCAGTGGCAGTCGTCGGGGACGTCCGCAAGGAGGAGTCGGTCACCGCGGCGGTCGATCGCGCCGTCACCGAGTTCGGCGGGATCGACATCGTGGTCAACAACGCCTCGGCGATCGACCTGTCACCGATCGGCAAGGTGTCGCCCAAGCGCTACGACCTGATGCTCGACATCAACGCACGCGGCACGTTCCTGCTGACGAGTGCGGCATTGCCGCACCTCTACGAATCGGAGAACCCGCACGTCCTGACGCTGTCCCCGCCGCTGAACCTCGACCCCGGGTGGTTCGCGGCCCACGCCCCCTACACGGTGAGCAAGTACGCCATGACGATGCTCACCGTCGGGCTGGCCGGTCAGCGCCATCCGCGTCCGGTTGCCGCGAACTGTCTGTGGCCGCGCACCACGATCGCCACGGCCGCCGTGCAGAACATCGTCGGTGGAGACGCTGCAATGGCGATCTCCCGCCGCCCGGAGATCATGGCCGACGCCGCACATGCGCTGCTCGTGCGGCCCGCGGCTGAAGTCACCGGCCAGTGCTTCATCGACGAGGACGTGCTGCGCGCGGTAGGCGTCACCGACTTCGCGCCGTACCGCTACGGCACCGCCAGGGAAGCCGACCTCAAGATCGACCTCTTCCTTCCCGGAGGGCAGCATGGCTGACCGCATCCCGCGCACCGTCTACGACGACGACCACGAGCTGTTCCGCGAGACGGTCCGCTCGTTTATCGCGGCCGAGGTGGCGCCGCACGACGAGGAGTGGGAGACGCGTGGGATCGTCGACCGTTCGCTCTTCCGCGCCGCCGGCGATGCCGGCCTGCTCATGTTCTCCACCCCGGAGCGGTACGACGGGGCCGGCATCGACGACTGGCGGTTCAACGCCATCGTCGACGAGGAGTTCGGCCGCGCGGGCTACGCGTCGGCTGGGCTGAGCCTGGCCTTGCAGAACGACGTCGTCGGCCCGTACTTTCTCGACCTGACCGACGATGAGCAGAAGGCCCGCTGGCTGCCCGAACTCACATCCGGTGAGCTGGTCGGAGCGATCGCCATGACCGAACCCGGGACGGGCAGTGATCTGTCGGGCATCGCGACCACGGCCGTGCGCGACGGTGATCACTACGTGCTCAACGGTGCGAAGACGTTCATCTCCAACGGGCAGAACGCCGACCTGGTCGTCGTCGCGGCGCGGACTTCCCCGGACCGCCATCGAGGGCTGACCCTGTTCGTGGTCGAGCGGGGCATGCCCGGCTTCGAGCGCGGGCGCAACCTCGACAAGCTCGGCCTGCACGGGCAGGACACCAGCGAACTGCACTTCTCCGACGTCCGCGTCCCGGTGGCGAACCGTCTGGGCACCGAAGACGGCCAGGGGTTCTTCCAGCTGATCCGCAATCTGCCGCAGGAGCGGCTGTCGCTGGCGGTCACTGCCGTCTCCGCCGCCGAAGGGGTCCTCGCTCGGACCCTGGAGTACGTCACCGAGCGCACGGCCTTCGGGCAGTCGATCGGCAGCTTCCAGAACAGCCGATTCCTGCTTGCCGAGCTGTTCACCCAGGTTGATGTCACGCGGGTCTTCGTCGACCGGTGCGTCGAGCTGCACGCCCGCGGCAAGCTCACCCCGGTGCAGGCCGCCGAGGCGAAGTGGTGGGCCTCCGAGCTGCAGGTGAAGGTGGCCGATCGCTGCCTCCAGTTGCACGGGGGCTACGGGTACATGCGGGAGTACCCGGTCGCTCGTGCCTTCGTCGACGCCCGGATCCAGACCATCTACGGCGGGACCACCGAGATCATGAAGGAGATCATCGGCCGGGACCTGGGTCTGTGAGCATTCGGTGCCGACCACCGAGGGAGGAGTGCTGGTGAGCCTGGTGGCCTACGAGGAGCGGGACGGCGTCGCCCGGATCCGGCTCAGCGATGGGGGGCGAGGCAATCCGCTTGACCAGTCCCTGGCGGACGCGCTCGCCCGGGCCGTGCGCCGCGCTCGCGCTGACGACGTCCACGTCGTCGTACTGTCCGCCGAGGGCCGGGCCTTCAGCGTCGGCGGCAACATCTCCGCCTTCGCCGCCGCCGAGGACATCGAGCAGACGGTCGACGACTTGGCTGAGACTCTGCACCGCGTCGTCAGTGACCTGCATCGGATGGACGCGATCATCGTCTCGGTCGTCCACGGGGTGGCCGCCGGCGCAGGCGTGGCGCTTGCCGCGGCCGCCGACCTGGTCATCGCCAGTGCGTCCGCTCGGTTCACGCTGGCGTACACCGGGATCGGTTTCTCGCCGGACGGCGGGAGCTCCTTGCTGACCGCGTCCGTCGGCCTGCACCGCGGGCTGCACCTAGCGCTGCTCAACCCGCGGGTCACCGCCGACGAGGCGCACGCGATGGGGCTCGTCGCCCAGGTCCATCCGGACGACGAGCTCGAGGCCGCGGTCGAGCGCGTGGTCGACGACCTGCGGTCGGGGTCGCGGACGGCGCAGGTGGCCGCGAAGCGGCTGATGCGGGAGGCCGCCACTCCGGGGGCGGAGGCAGCGTTGCGCCGGGAGACCCTGTCGATCAGAAAGCGTGCGGCCGATCCCGACGGTCGCGAGGGCGTTGCGGCGTTCCTAGCGAAGCGGCCGCCCCGGTTCCCGAGTGCCCACCACACCTTCGCCCTCGGGGAGGGGAGTTGACAACAGCACACCACGGACCGCTCGCCGGGCTACGGGTCGTGGAACTGGCCGGCATCGGCCCGGGTCCGCATGCGGCGATGCTGCTCGCCGACCTGGGTGCGGACGTGGTGCGGATCGACCGGCCGTCCGGCGGACTGCAGATCGGCGACCCCGACGCACCTGATCCCCTCCTGCGCGGTCGCCGGCGGGTGTCCGCCGATCTCAAGGACCCCGCCGGGCGGGAGAAAGTACTCCGCCTGGTCGAACACGCGGACGTGTTGGTCGAAGGGTATCGGCCGGGAGTCACCGAGCGGCTGGGCGTGGGGCCGGCTGACTGCCACGCGCGCAATCCCCGCCTGGTGTACGCGCGCATGACTGGCTGGGGCCAAGACGGTCCGATGGCCCAGCGGGCCGGTCATGACATCAACTACATCTCGGTGACCGGCGCGTTGCATGCCATTGGCCGGGCAGGGGAGCGCCCGATTCCCCCGCTGAACCTCGTCGGAGACTTCGGCGGCGGGTCGATGCTCCTGGTCGTCGGCGTGCTGGCAGCCCTGTGGGAGGCGCAGAGCTCGGGCCGGGGCCAGGTCGTGGACGCCGCGATGGTCGATGGTGCGTCCCTGCTCGTCCAGATGATCTGGAGCATGCTCGGCCAGGGAGCCTGGACCGACGAACGCGGCACGAACCTGCTCGACGGCCACGCGCCCTTCTACGACACCTACACCTGCCGCGACGGCAGGTACGTCGCGGTGGGCGCACTGGAGCCGCAGTTCTACGCCGCGCTGCTCGAAGGGCTGGGTCTGGATTCCGCGGAGTTGCCGGCGCAGCACGACCGGGACCGCTGGCCGCAGCTGCGGGCCCGGTTCGCCGAGGTGTTCGCGACGAGGACCCGGAACGAGTGGACCGAGGCGTTCGATGCGACCGATGCCTGCGTGACCCCCGTGCTGTCGTTCACGGAGGCCGCCGCGCACCCGCATCTCACCGCGCGCTCGACGATCGTCGCACCCGGCGGTGTTTGGCAGGCAGCGCCGGCGCCCAGGTTCTCGCGTACCGCCCCGCGCCTCCGGCCACTGCCCGAGGAGGCGGAAGACGTCGGTGCCGTCCTCGCCGATTGGTGCTGACTCCCGTGCGGCCGGGTAGCTCCTGGCGATGCTCCAACCGACCACCGAACAGGTCGGGACCGCCGAAGCGAGGAGAACGACGGCCTTGGCGTCTGAGCGGTACCGGTGGCGCACGGTCGGTGGGGTATCCAGGCTCGATACGGTTGATCATGCTTTCGGAGGAATGTCACGAGTGATGGGCGGAGAACGGTAGATGACGGGCGCAGCAGCAATGCGGGTCGAGCCCGACGATGTGGCCTCAGACTGGACGCGTCCAGGGGTGTTCGAGGTGGCCGCGGGGGCGTATCGCATCCCGCTGCCGTTACCGCACGACGGCCTGCGATCGGTGAACGTGTACGCCCTGACCGGCGACGACGGCCTCGTGCTGATCGATTCCGGCTGGGCCATCACGGAGGCCAGACAGGCGCTGGATGCGGCCCTCGCCGCCCTGGGCGCGGGCCTTGGTGACGTACGGCGGTTTCTCGTGACCCACGTGCACCGGGACCATTACACGATGGCGGTGGCCGTACGGCGTGAGTTCGGCACGGCAGTGAGCCTCGGCGAGGGGGAGGAACCCGCTATCGGTGTACTGTCCACTCCCGGTAGCCGACCGATGTCCGGATACTGGCAGGCGCTGGTTCGATGCGGCGCAGGCAAGATCGTCGAAGCGCTCCGCGCCCGGGCCGATCTGGCGCCGCATGATCCGGCGGACTGGGCGGCGCCGGACGACTGGCTGGCTGGGGGAACGGACGTCGTATTGCCGACCAGGACACTTCGGGTGGTGGCAACCCCTGGGCATACCCGTGGGCATGTCGTCTTCATCGATCGCGACGCGCAGCTGATGTTCGCTGGCGACCACGTTCTTCCCCACATCACGCCGTCCATCGGCTTCGAGGCGGTGGACACGGCGCTCCCGCTGGGGGACTATCTGGACTCGTTGCGGCTGGTCCGGTCGCTGCCCGACCAGCGGCTGCTGCCGGCGCACGGCCCGGTCGGCCCGAGCGTCCACACGCGCGTCGACGAACTCCTGCACCATCACGCCGAGCGACTGGACCATGCTTGCAAGGTCGTGCAGGACGGAGCGACGGCTTACGAGGCGGCGCGACGGCTGACCTGGACCAGGCGCCAGCGTTCCTTCACCGACCTCGACCCTTTCAACCAGATGCTCGCCGTCGCCGAAACGGCCGCCCACCTCGACATGCTTGTGGCCCAGGGTCGGCTGAAGGTCACCGACGCCGATGGAGTGTTTCGCTACGACGCGGCATGACCGCCCGCGGACCAACCAGTTGAAGCCGGCCGTCGTGCGCCGCAGGCCCGGTCACGAGTTCGACGAGCGGACCGTCACACACGTCCGTACCAAGCTCGACGGCCACCGCGCCGACGTCGCCTTCGAGGCCGATGCACGGCGGCCCGGGCAGACCGTCACGCTCACCAAGTGGCTGGCCTACCACTACGGCGCCGAGGATGCGGCGGACCTGGCCGACCGCGCCGGGGTGACGTTGTACCGAGCCCGCGACATCGGCTACGCGACCGCGCTCGCCGACCACGAGCGTGCGGTCACACAGTTCTGGCAGCGCAGCGAGGTGGTCTGGGAGGGAGCGCCCGCCGCCCAGCAGGCGCTGCATTTCAGCCTGTTCAGCATCCTGCAGGCGTCGCTGCGCAGCGAGGGGCACGGGGTGCCTGCGAAGGGTTTGACCGGCACCGGCTATGAAGGGCACTACTTCTGGGACACCGAGGCGTACGTGCTGCCGTTCCTGACACATACGTCACCGAACGTGGCACGCAGTCTGCTCATGCATCGCATCCGCATGCTGCCCGCGGCCCGCCGCCGGGCCAGCGAGGTCGGCTGCGCAGGGGCGTTGTTCCCGTGGCGCACCATCAACGGCGAAGAGGCGTCGGCGTACTACGCCGCGGGGACGGCCCAGTACCACATCGACGCCGACATCGCCTATGCCCTCGACCAGTACGTCAAGGTCACCGGCGATGCCGACCTGCTGTTCAGACACGGCGTCGAACTGCTGGTCGAGACGGCCCGTATGTGGGCCGGCCTCGGCTTCTTCTCCCAGCGCCACGGCGGCAGGTTCGTCATCCACAAGGTGACCGGGCCCGACGAGTACACCACGGTCGTCGACAACAACCTGTTCACCAACCTCATGGCGGCCGAGAACCTGACCCTGGCAGCCGACGCCGTGGATCGCGTACGAGTGCAGTCCCCCACCTGACTTCCGCAGACTGGTCGAACGCACCGGCCTGCGCAACGAGGAGTTGGCCACCTGGCGACGTGCGGCCGAGCGGATGTACCTTCCGCACGACGAGGCCGCCGGCGTTCACCTGCAGGATGACAGCTTCCTCGACCAGGCGCCGTGGGACTTCGCCGCAACGCCGCTGGAGCGCTATCCGCTGCTGCTGCACTACCATCCACTGGTCATCTACCGGCACCAGGTGATCAAGCAGACCGACGTCGTGCTCGCCACGGTGCTGCTGCCCGACCGCTTCACCGCGCACCAGCGGCGACGGATCTTCGACTACTACGATCCACTCACCACGGGGGACTCCTCACTGTCCGAGTGCATCCAGGCGATCGCCGCGGCGGACGTGGGCAAGTACCGCAGCGCCGAGGAGTATCTCGTCGACGCCGCCGCGGTCGACACGGCCGACACTGCCGGCAATCTCCGCGACGGCGTCCACGTCGCGTCGGCCGGTGGCACCTGGATGGCGGTCGTGTACGGCTTCGCGGGATACCGCTGGCGCTCGCCGCACGGCCCGGAGTTCTCCCCGATGCTGCCCACCCGGGCCCGTCGCCTACGCTTCCCGCTCCTCATCCACGGGTCGGTGCTCGATGTCGACATCGAAGAGCATCGCGTCACGTACTCCGTGAGAAGGGGAGATCCGGTGACCGCGCAACATTACGGCAAGGAGTTCACCGCCGTCGGCGGGTCGCCGGTGTCCTTCGCGGGTGACTACCACACCCATGACGCCGCGCCCGGCCCTGCGCCGTTCGACACCGCGTGAACCGGTGGACCGGTTACGCGGTAGCGCTCGACGCGGCGACGCCCTTACGGTGCCCGACCGGGGCGGATCAACATCGTCGGCGCCGATGCCGGCAGGGCCGGCCATCACGCTTTGACCTTCCAGCCGTGCACGGCCAGTGCCCAGATCACGAATACGTCCAGCGCGATGATCAGCAGCGACCACAGCGGGTAGTAGGGAAGGAACAGGAAGTTCGCGATGGCGCTCAGTCCGGCTAGGACGATGCCCAGGGCCAGGGCCCACAGCCGTCCGGAGAACACCGCGAAGCCGGCCAGAAGTACCACGAGGCCCACGATGAGGTGAATCCATCCCCAGCCGGTCACGTCGAACGCGTACAAGTAGTCCGCCGTGACCACGAAGAATTTGTTCTCGACGATCGCGGCCAGGCCCGCGGCCATGTGGAACACGCCAACGATGATCATCATTATACCTGCGAAGACGGTGAAGCCGCTGGCCCACCTGGGGGAGGAGTCCCCCCGGCCGGCCCCCGTCTCCTGCTGTGCCCTTTGCTCAGCCATGCTCGGCACCCCCTCCACTCAGCGGGCGCCGTTCAACAGGTCACGTCGCGCGTAGCACTGGTCAGCGTCCACAACGCCGGATGCGGGACGCCACCCGGGAAGGATGGGACCGGGCATACCCCCGTAGAGCGCGTCCAATCCTTCTGGACTGCCCTTCGGGAACGACCTCCATCCAGGTTGGACGGGACCGCGCAGTCAGTGGTCGGAAGCCGTCGTCAGTCGGCGGCCGGGGCGCACTCGGTGGCGCCGGCTCGGTGTGCCGCCTCCTTGTCCGTCAGGTAGGTGTGCCGCGCCGAGAGCATGATCAGCCCGTTGGCCAGCAGCGGAACGAGCATGATCAAGAAGGTGTCGCGCAGGCTGGTCGTCCGGCTCGTCGCGCCCCGGCCCGCCAGCGCGTCCGCGACGAGGCCGAAGCACACGGGACCGAGCGCCTGCGCGGTGAGGCTCAGGACCGTCCGTGCGCTCTCCGCGCGGCCCCACAGCCAGGGCGTGACGATGTCGAGCCGGGCCGCGTCCAACGGCGGGTTCGCCGCGCCCAGCATCGCCGCGCCCAGGATGAGCAATGGCAGGGCTAATGCCGCCGACGCGCTCGCCAGGCCGGGCGCGAACAGCAGCGCCGTCGCCGTGTACGCCACGGCCGGAACCATGATCCTGGCGTTCGGGTGGCCGCTGTGCAGCAGCCGGTCGGCCAGCCGCCCGCCGAGCACCGTGCCGGCGAGTGCGCCCGCACCCACCGCCACGACGAGACCGGTCAACTCGCGCATGCTGACGCCGGACCAGCTCTGCACAAAGACCACGCTGAAGGTGCGCAGGCCGGCGAAGAAGAAGTACCCGGCCGACGACGCGACGATGAGGATCCGGATCGTCGGGATGTGCAGGATGTAGGCGATTGCCCGGCCGAGCGACCGCCAGGCCTGCCGCAGGACGTCGGCGCCCCCGGTGTCATGTGGTACTGCCAGGGGGTTGCCGCGCATCCGGACGGGGGCAGTCAGCGGGATCTCGCGCGCGCCGGGAGGCAGCCGGCTCGCCCCGCCGCGGGCGGGTTCGGGCAGCCACCGGTACACGGCGACGGCCAGCCCGAGACCGAGGAGGCCGAGCAGCCAGAATCCGTACCGCCAGGACACCGCGGCGCCGATGTTGGCCCCGATGATCAGCCCGATGCCCGCGCCGATCATCTCGCCGCTCAGGATCCAGCCGTACACCTTCGCCCGTTCGTCGGCCGGAATGAGATCACCGGTCAGGGAGGCGAGCAGCGGCCCGCCCGCCGCGACCGCCCCGCCCAACGCGAGCCGGGAGAGCAGCAGCCACAGGTACGACTGGGCCGCCCCGCCGACGAGGAGGGCCACGCTCCACAGGACGATCGTGTAGATCAGCAGCCGTACCCGGACGACCTGGTCGGCCAGCGCCCCCATCGGGATCGCGGCGAGCGCGCCGACCCCGGACGACATGGTCGCCAGCAGGCCGAGCTGCGCGTGGCCGATTCGGAAGGCGCCCTCCAGCTCCCGGGCCAGCGCGCCAAGCATGCCGAGATCGGCGGAGCCCATCGCGAACACGCCGGCGAACAACAGGATGACCCGGGTCCGCGCCGGCCCGCCAAAGAGTGCTTCCAACCGTCTGAGCGGCATCGATCGGACCGCTACCCGCACCGATGGGTACCTAACGGAGCGGCGATGAGCGGACAGCCGGGCGTGACGCTGGGGCGACGGGGTAGTCGGTCGCCCGTGGTCGCGTGGTTGGATCGTTACCAGCGTCGGCACGCCTGGCTGGGATTCCCGCTGGCGGTGGTCTACAAGTTCGTCGACGACCGTGGTCCATATCTTGCCGCGATGGTGACCTATTACGGGTTCATCTCGCTGTTCCCGCTGACCCTGCTGTTCCTCACTGCGCTGGGCTTCTTCCTGGAGGCCAACCCTGCCCTGCACCAGCAACTGGTGCAGACGGCGTTGGGGGATCTGCCGGTCATCGGGCCGGAGTTGCAGCGCAACGTCAGCGGGTTGCGCGGCAGCGGCACGCGTCTGGTACTCAGCATCCTCGGTGCACTGTACGGCGGACTGGGGGCGATGCAGGCCGCGCAGGCCGGGTTCAACCACATCTACGGTGTCCCGCGCAACGAACAGCCCAATCCGATCCGCTCCAGGCTGCGCAGCCTCGGGCTGCTGGTGATGCTCGGCGGCGCGGTGCTGCTGTCGGCGGCGGCGGCGACCTTCGTGGCTTTCGCCAACGAGCTCACCGGCCGGTCCGGGCCCGGAATGCAGCTCCTCGGCTACCTGTTGACGTTCATGATCAATGTCGGCCTGTGCACCGCGGCGATGCAGCTGCTGACCGCCCGGACGCTGCGTGTGCGCCAGGTCCTCGCTGGCGGGATCATCGCCGCGACCGCCTGGATGGTGTTGCAGACCGTCGGCGCTCGATACGTCGGCGCCCGGCTCAGCCACGCGAGCGCGCTCTACGGCACGTTCGGACTCGTGCTCGCCGCGCTTGCCTGGATCTATCTGCAAGCACTCGTGCTGATGCTCTGCGCCGAGATCAACATGATCGCGAACCACCGCCTGTGGCCCCGGGCGCTGCTCACCCCGTTCACCGACGACGTCGAGCTGACCGAGGCCGACCAGCGGATCTACGCGACGTTCGCGGCCGCGCAGCGATTCAAGGGCTTCGAGACGGTGCGGGTCGACTTCGGCCGGCCGTCGCAACGATAGGCGTCGGCGCGACCGGCAGATTGTCGCCGCCCAGCCGGTCGGATTGCGGCGGCCGGCCAAGTAGAAAGACGAGCGCCGCCTGCGCCAAGCATTGCCCGCCGCCGGCGACATGCTCCGGCCGCCGAGGTGTCCACGGTCGGCCGGCAGGGCTACGCGACGGTGGTCGTGCGGCGGCGCTGATGGGGTGTGGGCACCGCGATCCAGATCCAGCAGCTTCGTCGGATATCCCGCCGCACTCGGACTCGTCATACCCTGCCGTGACATCGACGTCATTCGTTAGCGTCTCACCCATGGCGGGGGATGGGCACGTGCATGGGATGTACGAGCCTGGAGGGGGAAGGTAGCGATAACCATGTCGTTCGGCGAAGCCCTGCTGGCAACCGTGTGGTTCATGTTGGTGTTCGCCTGGATCTGGTTGATGGTGATGATCCTTACGGACCTGTTCCGGGATCACTCGGTGTCCGGCTGGGGCAAGGCCGCCTGGACAGTGTTCCTGATCGTCCTGCCGTGGATCGGGGCGTTGACGTACATGATCGTGCGGGGCCGGTCGATGAACGAGCGGGCCGCCGCGCGGGCCCGGCAGCAGGAGGCGCAGCTGCGGCAGTATGTGCGCGAGGTGGCCGGCGCCCCGAGCGCGGCGGACGAGATGGCCAAGCTCGCCGATCTGCGGCAGCGTGGCGTGCTGAGCGAGTCGGAGTACCAGCGGGCGAAGTCGGCGCAGCTCGGGTTGAGCGGTGGCATGCGCCAGCGGGCCTGATCCCGGGGCGCGGCGATGACCACCGTCCCGGGAAGCGCCGGGCGTCCGGCGACCGCACCTGGCGTTCGTGGGCCGGTGACGGCGCCGTTCTGGCGGTTGCTGGCGGTCGACATGGTGACTGACCGTGGCGTTCGGGATCGCCGTGCTGGCCTGGCCGCAGGCCACGCTGCGGCTGCTGGGTGTGCTTGCCGGGGTGTGGCTGCTGGCGATCGGGCTGATGCGCGTCGCCGGCGCGTTTCGGGGCCGGGGCGAAGGGCACGGCGTGTTGAGCCGCCGGGTCGTGGACGGCGTCTTCGGGCTGCTGCTGGTGGTCGTGGGCGTGGTGTGTCTGCGGGAGGTGGCGGTCGGCATGCTGGCGGTGTCGGTGCTCGTCGGCCTGGCGTGGGTGCTCAGCGGCATGGAGGAGATGTTGCTGGGGGTGTTCGCCGGCGGCTCGACCCGGGTGTGACTGCTCGTGGTCGGCGTCGCGTCGATCGCCGTCGGTGCGCTGTTCCTGGCCCGGCCGGCCTTGTCGCCGCACGCGCTGGTGCTGCTGACCGGCATCAGTGCGCTGGTGATCGGCGCGGCGGAGACGTTCCTCGCGTTCCGGGCGCGGTACGCGGCCTCCGGCTGACCTCGCTCCGGGCGCGGCGGCTCGCGCGACAGCGGATTGTCCTGCAGGTCGATCTGCGCGACGGTGAGGTAGTTCGCGGCGCACCAGTAGCGGCGCAGCTCGTCGAAATCGTCGGCGGCGGCGACGGTGCTGGAGACAGTCGGGTCGAACCGTCCCTGTCAGTGCTGGGGCCGCTCGGCGCCGGTGATGCGCCGCACCTCTTCCCAGCGGGCGGTGAGGGCGTACAGGATCACGGTGTCCAGTGCCAGCATGAGGATCGACCAGACCGGGTAGGCGGCGATCCACAGCACCTGTACCACCGCGTGCACGGCCACGACCACGATGGCCGCAACCCGGGCCCACGTCTGGGCGGTGAGCACGCCGATGCCGACGGCGAGCAGCAGCACGCCGAGCACGAGTACGGTCCAGCCCCAGCCGGAGATGTTGAAGAAGTACAGCGTGTCCTCGGTGACCACGACGTGCCTGGCGTTGGCGAGGGCCACGATGCCCTCGATGACGTTTACGGCACCGACCACGATGAGCATCGCACCGGCGAAGAGCACCAGTCCCGCCCATGCCGTTTTGCCGGTCATCGGCCACACCCTTCGATTGTGGACACTTCACTCCAGGCTCAGGATCAGCTACCACTGGCCACGGCTCATCCCCCGCCGCGGGTGAACGGCGGCGAGCCGGCGGCGGTGCCAGCCGCGGCCGGCGCCGCCCGTGGGCCTCATCCGCGCTACGCCAACCGGCCCGGCCGCGAGGGCGAGAGACACTGGCTGGGGAAGGCGGTACGCGAATGGACCAGGGTCGTTCGACGACCGGCGGCCGTGCCACGACGTGGCTGGCACGAGCGGCGTTCGCCGCTGCCGCAGCGGCCATCGGACTGCTCGTCGGCGTCGCGGGCCTGCGAGGGATCGGGCTGCTCGCGGTCGGAGCCGCCGGCGCGGCGACCGGAGTCGCGGGTCTGTGGTGGTTCCTCGCCCGCCGCGGCCTGCGGCGCCTCGCCGCGGCCGCCGTCACGATCGCCGCGCCGGTGACGGTGGTGACGCTGTACGTGCAGGCCGGGCTGCTGTGGCTGGTGCTGACCTGCGGTGCGCTGAGCATCGCGGCGGCGGCGGCGGGCGGGGCCGCGCTGTGGCGGACCGGCCGGGCCGAGGACGCCCGTGGGTCGGGGGTCTCGCCGCCGCGGCACCCGTTCCTCATCATGAACCCCCGATCGGGAGGCGGGAAGGTGCAGCGATGCGACCTGGCGCGGAAGGCCCGCGCGCTCGGCGCCGAGGTCGTGCTGCTGGACGAGGCGGGCACCGCCGACGTCGCCGCGCTCGCCCGCCGGGCCGTGCGCGCCGGCGCCGACCTGCTCGGTGTGGCAGGAGGCGACGGCACCCAGGCCGCGGTCGCCGCGGTCGCCGTGGACAACGACCTGCCGTTCCTGGTGATCCCCGCCGGCACGCGCAACCACTTCGCGATGGACCTCGGGCTGGACCGCGCCGACCCGGCGAGCTGCCTGGACGCACTCACCAACGGCGTCGAGATCCGCACCGACGTCGGGCTGGTCAATGACCGGATGTTCGTCAACAACGCCTCGTTCGGCGTCTACGCCGCGCTCGTGCAGAGCCCGGCCTACCGCGACGACAAGGCGGGCACCGCGCTGGAGCTGCTGCCCGACCTGCTGACCGCCGGACACGACCCGCCCCTGCGGCTGCGCGCCGGGCAGACGCTCGTGTCCGGGCCGCAGGCGATCCTGGTGAGCAACAACCCGTACGCGGTCAACGACGTCATCGGCACGGGCCGGCGCGAACGCCTCACCGATGGTGTGCTCGGCGTGCTCGCCGTCAGCGCGAACAGCGCCTCCGACGCGGTCCGGCTCATGCGCGGCGACCGCTCGAAGGGGCTCACCCGTTGCACGACCGACGAGGCCGTCGTCGACGCGGACACGCCGTGGATCCCGGCCGGTGTCGATGGTGAGCCGGCCCGGCTTTCCACGCCGGTCCGATGCCGCATCCGGCCCGGCGCGCTGCGGGTCCGAGTGCCACGCAACCGGCCGGGCCGCCGGCCGCGGCCCCCGCTGGACTGGCGCCGGCTCGGCCGGCTCGCCTTCCCCGCCAGCCGGGGCCGGCCGTGAACGCCAGCCCGGCCCGGCCGCCGCTGGTCATCGCGCACGTGTCGGATCTGCACATCGGGGCACACCCGCCCCAAGTTGTGCAGACGCTGGTGGACGACGTCTCGGCCACCGCTCCCGCGCTGCTGGTCGTCACCGGCGACTGCACGATGCGCGCGCGGACCAGCCAGTTCTCGCAAGCCCGCGCCGTCCTCGAGCGGCTTCCGGCGCCCCGCCTCGTGGTGACCGGGAATCACGACATCCCGCTACTCGCGCTCGGCCGCCTCGTCGCACCGTATGCCCGCTACCGCACGTGGATCGATGCCGAGCTCGACCCACGGCTCGACCTGCCCGGCGTGAGGGCGCTCGGGCTGCAGACGATGCCCCGCTGGCGCTGGAAGAGCGGGCGGGTGAGCGGCGAGCAGTCCGCACTGGTCGAGGCTTTCCTCGGGTCGGCGCCGGCCGGCGCGCTCCGCCTGCTGGCGCTCCATCACCCGCCGTCGGCCGCCGGCCTGGCCCGGATGCTCGGCCGCGCGGCGCTGATGCGTGCGGCCGCCGCCGCGCGCGTCGACGTCGTCCTGGCCGGGCACACGCACGTACCGGCCATGCGCGCGATCGACCTGCCGTCAGGGCACCGGCTGGCCGAGGTGGTGGCCGGGACCGCGACGAGCACACGGCTGCGGGGGGTGCCCCGCTCGTGGAACGTCATCCGCGTCGATGCCGCCCACATCCGCGTGGAGCAACGGTACGAGATCGCCGGGCAGTGGCGGACCGGTCGCGTCGTCAGCGTCGAGCGCGGCGCAGGACGGCCTTGCGCGCCTCGGTGAGCACGATCACCGACGCCGCGGCGACGACGCACACAAGCCACTGGCCGAGGTCGAGGCTCACTCGCTCAGTCAGGAAGAGTTCGAGCGAAGAGAAGAAAGGCCAAGATCCTCAGCTGATCGGCGCGGGCCACCTGTCTCAACCACGACCATCAGCCGTGGCCACGTCGCGGTCCCGGCCGGACGCGGACGTTCGGCCCTGTCCGGGCGGGTTCGGTGTCGGCATGCTCATGCCGTATGAGGCGGTACGTGGTGGGTGCCGCGGTGCCACTCGTGCAAGTCACGATCGGCGTGCTCCCGGCCGGCTTCGCGACGCGATCCGGGCTCGCCCGACTGCGAGCGGCGCGCCGGCCCTCAGTGTGCCCCGTTTCTTGGTGGTGTTGACGTGGTTCGGAGCGTGCGGGTGTCGGTCGACTCCGATGTAGACGGCGATGATCTGCTGACGCGATGGATGAGCGAGGCGCGTCCCGCTGGGCGGATGCGTCGGCGGCCTCCGGACGGCGTAGGCGGCCTGCGGTTCGCGTTCTACGGGCGGGTGTCGACCGCGGATTTCCAGGAGCGTGAGTCGTCGCGGCGGTGGCAGCGCGACGCGGCCGAGGA
>NZ_JBICTV010000025.1:0-137108 GCF_043197855.1 Dactylosporangium sp. NPDC048998 | reverse complement strand
ATGACCGCGTCGAGGCGATGCTGGCAGCGCAGCAGTGCCAGCAGCGAGTCCCGCACCGCCGTGTCGTGGAGTGTGTCGGGGTCGAGTGCGGTGAGTGCGGTGAGCGCCTCGGTGAGGGGCTGTACCACCCCCGTCGCATCCATGCCCCGACCGTAGCCACCCCCACCCCCAACCCGCGCATTCCCGATCTCCTATGTCACGGTGAGCGATCCTGCATCTCCCACAAGTGGTCGAGCACGTGCCAGACGAACCGCCGGGCCGCGTACCGTGCGGTCCATCCGTTGCCGGTGAGCGGCCCGCCGTCGCCGGTCTGGTCGAGCGTGGCGATGATGTCGTCACGCAGCGCGCCGATCGCGGTGCGGTCGTTGATCGGGGGCTGGCGGTGCTTGACGCCGATCTTCCTGGCGTACGCGGTCTCGGCCCCGACGACGTGGTCGATCATCGTGTCGCGGTCCCGGCCGCCGCCCCGCGGCCCCTTCCGCAGCGATTCGGGCGCGGTCGCGGCGTAGGTGTCGAACGCCGCCCACGCGGCTCGTAACAGCCTGGTGTGCCGCCCGGCCACAGCGGCCGTGACCGGCGCCCCGTCCGCGGCGGGTCGCCCGTCGGGCGCGCCGAACTCCGTGGTCGCCGTCCCAGCCACCCGCTCCACCACGCACAGCCGGGCAGCCACGGGAAAACTGAACCCAGCAGCGGCCGCGACCGGCGCGTACCGCACACCGCCGCCGGCACCCGCGCAATCTTTCACAATCTTTTGCCGGGTTGACCTCGACCAGGGTTGAGGTTCTACCGTCGGAGCGGTGAGTGCCGGCATCGACACCAGCGTGGTGGAACTGTTCAAGGCCGCCTTCCGCGGATACCCGACCGGGGTGGCCGTCATCTCCGTCATGGGCCCCGACGGCCCGGCCGGGCTGACCGCCTCCAGCGTCGCGTCGGTGTCGCTCGCGCCGCCGGCCCTGTCGTTCTCCGTCATGGACTCGCCGTCGGCCACGGTGATCGCCGCCGCCGACCGCCTGGTCGTGAACCTGCTCGGGCCGGCCCACGCCGGCCTCGCGCACGACTTCGCGCGCCCCGGCGGCCCGCGCTTCACCGGCGAGCAGGGGTGGGCCGGCCTGCCCACCGGCGAGCCGGTCCTGCGCGGCGCGCAGGCTGCGCTGCGCTGCGTGCCGCTGCACCGGCTGCCGGTCGGCGCGTCGACCGTCGTCGTCGCCGAGGTGGTCGGCGTCGTGCTCGGGCCGCCCGCGGGCCGCCTGATCTACCACGAGCGCCGGTTCATCGCCGAGGGCTAGGTGGCCGGGCGGCATCGGCGGCCGGCCGGGTGTCACCGACCGTCCCGGCTGTCGGCATGACGCGCAGGTCGCTGCCCGGTTAGGGTGGCTCGGTGCATGTCGCCGACAGTCACGACCTGATCCAGGTCCATGGGGCCCGTGAGAACAACCTGAAGAACGTGAGCGTTGAGATCCCGAAGCGCCGGTTGACCGTGTTCACCGGGGTGTCGGGGTCCGGCAAGAGCTCCCTCGTGTTCGGTACGATCGCCGCCGAGTCGCAGCGGCTCATCAACGAGACCTACAGCGCGTTCGTGCAGGGCTTCATGCCAAGCCTGGCCCGCCCTGACGTCGACCTGCTCGAGGGCTTGACCACGGCGATCATCGTGGACCAGGAGCGGATGGGCGCCAACTCCCGGTCCACCGTGGGCACCGCCACCGACGCCAACGCGATGTTGCGGATCGTGTTCAGCCGGTTGGGTGAGCCGAGCGCGGGGCCGGCGTTCCACTACAGCTTCAACGTTCCGGCCGGCGCGTGTCTCCGCTGCGAGGGCATGGGCACCACGACCGACATCGACCTCGACGAGCTGTTCGATCGCGATCGGTCCCTCGCGGAGGGCGCCATCACCATCCCCGGCTACAACGTCGACGGATGGCAGGTCCGCATCTTCGCCGCGTCCGGGTTCTTCGACCCGAACAAGCCGATCCGCGACTACGACGAGCGGGAGCTGCACGACTTCCTGCACAAGGAACCGGTCAAGGTCAAGATTGAAAACATCAACATGACGTACGAGGGGCTCGTCCCTCGGGTGCAGAAGGCGTTTCTGCAGAAGGACAAGGATGCGCTCCAGCCGCACATCCGGGCCTTCGTCGAGCGCGCCGTCACGTTCGCCGCGTGCCCGGAGTGCGGCGGTACCCGCCTCAACCAGGCCGCGCTCGCCTCGCGCATCAACGGCGTCAACATCGCGGATGCCTGCGCGATGCAGATCAGCGACCTCGCCGCATGGGTGCGCGGCATCGACGACCGCTCGGTCTCGCCGCTGCTGGCGACCCTCCAGCGGACCCTCGACTCGTTCGTCGAGATCGGACTCGGTTACCTCAGCCTCGACCGCCCGTCGGGCACGCTGTCCGGCGGCGAGGCGCAGCGCACCAAGATGATCCGGCACCTCGGGTCGAGCCTGACCGACGTGTCGTACATCTTCGACGAGCCGACCGTGGGGCTGCACCCGCACGACATCCAGCGGATGAACGGCCTGCTGCTGCGGCTGCGCGACAAGGGCAACACCGTGCTGGTGGTCGAGCACAAGCCGGAGACGATCGCCATCGCCGACCACGTGGTCGACCTCGGACCGGGCGCCGGCGGCGCGGGCGGAACCGTGTGTTTCGAGGGTACGGTCGACGGACTGCGCGGGAGCGGCACCCTGACCGGTCGCCACCTCGACTACCGAGCCCGGCTCAAGCCGCAGACCCGGACCCCCACGGGCGCGCTCGCGATCCGCAACGCCACCCGGCACAACCTTCGCGACGTGAGCGTCGACGTCCCGCTCGGCGTGCTGTGCGTCGTCACCGGCGTCGCCGGGTCGGGGAAGAGCTCGCTCATCCACGGCTCGATCCCGAAGGGCGCGGGCGTCGTCTCGGTGGACCAGGGGGCCATCCGGGGTTCGCGGCGCAGCAACCCTGCCACCTACACCGGCCTGCTCGACCCGATCCGGACGGCCTTCGCGAAGGCCAACGGCGTCAAGCCGGCGCTGTTCAGCGCCAACTCGGCCGGCGCGTGCCCCAACTGCAACGGCAACGGCGTCATCTACACCGACCTGGCGATGATGGCCGGCGTCGCGACGGTCTGCGAGGAGTGCGAGGGCAAGCGGTTCCAGGCCACGGTGCTCGAGTACAAGCTCGGCGGCCGCGACATCAGCGAGGTGCTCGCCATGCCGGTCACCGAGGCCAAGGAGTTCTTCGGCGCCGGGAAGGCGAAGAACACGGCCGCGCACGCGATCCTGGCCCGGCTGGCCGACGTCGGGCTGGGCTACCTGAGCCTCGGCCAGCCGCTCACCACCCTGTCCGGCGGCGAGCGGCAGCGGCTGAAGCTGGCCATCCACATGGCGGAGAAGGGCGGCGTCTACGTGCTCGATGAGCCGACCACCGGCCTGCACCTGGCCGACGTCGAGCAGCTGCTCGGGCTGCTCGACCGGCTGGTCGACGCCGGCAAGTCGGTGATCGTGATCGAGCACCACCTGGCGGTCATGGCGGCCGCCGACTGGATCATCGACATCGGCCCGGGCGCCGGCCACGACGGCGGGACGATCGTGTTCGAAGGCACGCCCGCGGACCTGGTCGAGACCCGCGGGACACTCACCGGCCAGCACCTCGCCGAATACGTCGGAGCGGGCGCCGCGGCCTCGAAGTAGCGCCGAATCGGCGCCCGGGGCCGGGCGCGTCCTCGTCGCCGGGGAGCGCGCCGGCCCCGGCCCGGTCGTGACCGCGCAGCGGGATCACGCGTCGCGGCGGTCCGGCATGGCGTCGCACGGCCCGCGCCGCTATCCTGGTCGCGACCCCGTTGTCGTCGATGGCCCGCGTGCGCCGAGAAGCACGTGTCGCATGAGCGTCAACTGCTGGAGCGTGAGCGCTCCCGTGCGGTGAGTCCCGCGATCCGGGTCCGGACCCGGCACGAGCTCCGTTCGTCACGCCGTCCCCGCTAGCACCGGTGCTGGGGGCACCTCGTCGCGGCGCCGCTGTGGCCGATGCACGGCGCCAACCTCGGCACGCTGCTGCGCACGTGCGACGCCGTCGGGGCGTGCCTCGCGGTGCCGCCGTTCGGCTGGGTGGACGAGGCCGTCGCGCGGGGCAACACGCTGCGGCGGTCCTCGTGCGTGCATCGGGTCGGCGACCCGCTGCGCTGGCTCGCCGCCGAGCGGGCCGGCGGGGCGCGCGTCCTCGGCGTGGAGCTGGCCGACGAGGCGGTACGGCTCGCCGACCTGCCGGCCGCCCGGCGCCGGACCGTCATGGTCCTCGGGCACGAGGCCACCGGCATCCCGCCGGAGGCCCTCGACCTGCTCGACGGCGCGGTCGAGATCCCGATGATCGGCACCGGGACGAGCCTCAACGTCGCCGTCGCCGGGTCGCTGGTGCTGTACCGGCTCGCCGGGCTGCTCTGAGCGCGGGCGGTCAGCGCGGTGCCGGCTCCACGACGACCTTCAGCCCGGCGCGGGCGTTGGCGGTCTCGAAGGCCTCGCGCACCTCGGCCAGCGGGTAGCGGTGGCTGACCAGGCTCCGCACGTCGGCGAGGCCGGCGGCGACGAGCGCGGCGGCCCGGGGGTACACCTCCTTCATCCGGCGCACCATGACCATGGTGAGGCCCTTGCGGCGGGCCGTGGCGGCCGGGAAGGCCGACGTGTCGGTGCTCGGGATGCCGCCGAGGACCACCCGGCCGCCCGGGCGTGCGGCGACGACCGCGGCCTCAATCGCCTCGTCGGTGCCGGCGATCTCGAACGCGACGTCGACGCCACGGCCCGCGGTGAACGCGGTCAGCTCGGCGGCATAGCCGTCGGCGCCGGGGTCCAGGACCAGGTCGGCGCTGTAGCGGCCGGCCGCGGCGCGGCGATGCGGCAGCGGGTCGGCGGCCATCACGCGGGCGGCGCCGGCGGCGCGGGCGACCTGGATGAGCAGCAGGCCGATCGGGCCGCAGCCGAGGACCGCGACGTCGGCGCCGAGCCGCACGTGGCCGAGGTCGACGGCGTGCACGGCCACGCCGAGCGGCTCCAGCATCGCGCCGTCGGCGTCGGTCAGGTGCTCGGGCAGCGGGAACAGGCGGTCGGTGGGCCAGGTGAGGTACCGCTGCAGCCCCCCGTCCCTGACCCCGTGCCCGGCGAACACGATGTACCGGCACAGGTTGGGATGCCCGGCCCGGCACATGTCGCAGCGGTGGCACGGCACGGCCGGGTCGATCGCGACCCGGGCGCCGTCCAGCGGCCCGCCGCGCACCACCCCGGCCATCTCGTGCCCGCCGACGATCGGCCGCTCGATGCGGGCGTCGCCGATGCCACCCTCGGCGAACCAGTGCAGATCGGAGCCGCACAGCCCGACGGCGGTCACCTCGACGAGACTCTCGCCGCTGGCGGGCACGGGCATCGGCTCGTCGGCGAGACGGACGTCCCCGGCGGCATGCAGGCGGGCGGTGCGATTCATGCGTTTTCCTCACGTGCGGTCGCCCCGCCGATCCTACGGCCACGCCTGCGGTGTGGCCGGCCCCGAGCCGCCCGGTTGGGTGACACGGGCCGGCCTGCCCGGGTTGTTCGGCCGCGAGTACCCGCGACCGGCGCCGTTTACCGGGCGGTGCCGGTGGTAGTCGCATGCCCGTGACGACCATGACGATGCGGACGGTCGAGCTGCCGTCCGGCGAGCAGATCCCGGCGCTCGGGCAGGGCACCTGGGGCATGGGGGAGGACCCGCAGCGCCGCGACCTGGAGGTCGCGGCGCTGCGGGAGGGCCTCGACCTGGAGATGACGCTGATCGACACGGCCGAGATGTACGCCGACGGCGGCGCCGAGCAACTCGTCGGCGACGCGATCCACGGCCGCCGCGACGAGGTCTTCCTCGTCACGAAGGTGCTGCCGAACCACGCCGACCAGGCCGGGATGCTGCGCGCGTGCGAGGACAGCCTGCGCCGGCTGTGCACCGACCACATCGACCTGTACCTGCTGCACTGGCCGAGCCCGGTGCCGGCGGAGGCGACCGTGGACGGGTTCCAGAAGCTGCAGGGGGCGGGGAAGATCCGCCACTGGGGGCTGAGCAACTTCGACCCCGTCGACCTGGCCGAGTTCACCGGCGTGCCGGGCGGCGGCGGGGTGCAGGCCGACCAGGTGTTGTACAACGTCGCCCGCCGCGGCATCGAGTGGGACCTGCTGCCGGCGTGCGAGCGCTACGGCATCCCGATCATGGCGTATTCCCCGTTTGACCACGACGGCGCGGTGCTGCGCCACCCGGTCGTGGAGGCGGTCGCCCGTCGCCACGACGCCACGCCGGCGCAGGTGGCCCTGGCGTGGGTGCTGCGCCTGGACGGCGTCTGCGCCCTGCCGAAGGCCGCCGACCCCCGGCACACCCGGGAGAACCGGGCCGCGCTCGGCCTGCGGCTGACGCTAGAGGACTTCGCCGAGCTCGACCACGCGTTCCCGCCCCCGACCGGGCCCCGGCCGCTCGAGATGTTATAGCCCCGTCACTCCTCGGCCGCCGCCGCGGCGATGCGGCGAACCGCCGCCTCGGGCAGCGGCAGCGCGGCCAGCACCGTGCCGAGGACGGTCGCGCCCAGCGCGATGCCCCACGCCACGGGCCCGAGCGGGCGGCTGCCGAACAGCCCGCTCAGCCCGGGCGTCTGCACGACCCCGACGAGGGCCGCCGCCGACGCGCCGGTCGCGGCGAGCACGACCGGGTCGCCCCTGGTGGCCAGCGCGGTCTGCGCCAGTTGGGTGCCGACGAGCGAGGCGAGCGCGACCGTGCTCGCCCGGCCCGCCGTGCCGGTGGCCCGGGCGGCCACCCACGCGGCCGCGGTGGCCGTCGTGGTCGCGACGGCGCGCCCGCACCACGTCGCGGGTCAGCGCGCCGCCGAGCGACGACCTCCGGCCCCTCGCGGACCACCTGCTTGAGCGTGACCCGCCCGGGGCGGCCGGGCGGCCACCGTGATCGCCGGCAGCAGGTCGGTCATGAGGTTGACGAACAGCATCTGCCGGGCGTTCAGCGGCGCCTGGTCCGACAGCGCCCTTGACGCTGATCACCCGCCGGCCCCGCGCGATACCGAGCACGGCGTGGAAGCCGCGGCCCGGCTCGAACGGCAGTTCGCGGACCACTCGCCAGCCGGTCATCGCCTCGTCGGGCCCACGCCGGCCGCCTCGCCGCCGGCCACCACGGCCTGGTCGGTCGGGTGGGTCAGGGCCTGCGCGCCGTTGGGCGGGCTGGCCCGCAGCGCCGCCGCCAGGACCAGCCGGTGGTGCCGCGCGACCTCGCCGAGTGGTACCTGGGTGCGGCCGTCCGACACGGTACGCAGGGCGATGCGCCCCTCCGTCAGCGTGCCGGTCTTGTCGAAGCACACGACGCCGACCCGGCCCAGCGCCTCCAGCGAGTGCGGGTCGCGGACCAGGATGTTGCGGCGCGACAGCCGCCGGCTGGCGCTGAGCTCCGCGGCGGTGGCGATGAACGGCAGCCCCTCCGGGATCGCCGCGACCGACGAGCCGATCGACTCGGCCAGGCGGCCGCGCAGCAGCCCCGCGCCCAGCAGCGCCGCCGCCGCGGAGCCCGCCACCGGCAGCGACGCGCGGGTGAGCCGGCCCAGCCGCTCCTGCACCCCGCCGGGCGGCTGCTCCCGTTGAGCGGCCCGGGCGGCGCGGCCGGCTTCGGTGTCAGCGCCGGTCGCCACGACCACCGCCGTGGCCGAGCCCGCCGCCACGGCCGTGCCCGCGTACAGCATGTTCGTGCGCTCCGCCACCGCCACGGCCCCGGTCGTGCCGGTGCGCTTCACGACCGGTGCGGACTCCCCGGTCACCGCCGCCTCGGCGATCTTCAGCCCGGACGCCTGGATGAGCCGGCAGTCGGCCGGTACCGCGTCGCCGGCCTCCAGCAGCAGCACGTCGCCGGGCACCAGTTCGTCCATCGTGCCGGCCCGCTCGCCCTCCGCGCGCCGCAGCCGGATCCGCGGCCCGGCGGCGGACTCCAGCCCGCGCAGGGTGCGCCGCACGGCGAGATCCTGCACGCCGGCCAGCAGCGCGTTGGCCACACCGACAGCACCAGTACCGCGTCCGCGCCCGACCCGTTGACCGCGGAGACGCCCGCGCCGCCCGCCAGCGGCACGGTCAGCGGCGTGTCGAGTTCGGAGACGGTGGTGGTCAGCAGCCCCGGCTCCTGCTCCTGGGCCGCGGGCGCGGCGTGCAGTCGCCGCCGAGCCTCCGCCCCGTCGAGGCCGGCGGCGCCGGTACCGAGGATCCGCAGCACCTCGCTCTCCGCAAGCGCGTGCCCCTCCACGCCGGCCTCGGCGGCGGAGAGCGCCGCGCAAGGCCGCGCACCGACCACACCGCCCCGGCCATGTTCGCCAGCCGGGCGAGCTTCGTGGCCAGTACCGTCCGATGAACACCCTGCGGGCCGGGTTCGGCGACGCCCAGCAGCCCTCCGGTGGCCGAACCGAGCAGGGCCGTGCGCACGGCGCGGGCGCTCACCTCGCGGGCCAGCACGGCCGCCTCCAGCACCAGCCAGGCCGTCTCCAGCCCCGGGCCGGGCAGCAGGTGCGCGCCCTGGGGCGTGCGGCGCTGCGTGCGCAGCACGCCGACGCCGCAGTCGGCCGCCCGCAGCGCGGGGTCGTTGCGGTCGGCGATGAGCAGTACCGCGTGGCCCTCGGCCCGCAGCGCCCGGACCGAGCCCGCCAGCCGCGAACCGCCCGCCACCGTACCGGCGGCCCGCAGCCGAAGGCGCAGCTCGTCGCCGCCCCGGCGACGAGCAGCCGCCCGGCCCGGCTCGCGGCCTGGGCGAGGGCGGCCGCGAGCGGATCGAGGCGCCGGTCAGCGACCCCGCCGAGCGCGTCGTGCGGCGACAAGGCCCGGGCGTCGAGGACGACGGTGTCGATGCGGTCCAGCCGGCGCAGCGCGTCCTGGTCGCGCACCAGCACGCCGCGGCGGGCGAGCAGGCGGCCGAGGCGGGCGGCGTAGGCCTCACGGCCGATCGAGGCCATGGGCGGTGAGCCGGCCATCAGCAGCCTGGCCGCGCGCCGGATGCCGGACGGCAGCGCGGCGATGGCAGCGGCGACCAGCGTCATGGTGCTCATTCGCCGCGTGTACCGCTCGATCGTGCCGTCGACCGCCTCGGCGACCTCTTCTACCTCGTCGTCTTCTTCTACCTCGTCGTCTTCGCCGAGGTCCTCGTCGTCGGGCTGCTCGCCCGGGCCGGCCTCCCAGCGCAGCTCGGGCGGGCGGCGCCGCCAGGCCTCGCGCTCGGCGGAGGTCTCGAGCAGCAGGATCACGCGCAGGACGGCGTCGGCGAGGTGCGCGGTGCGGGACTGGGCCGCCGCCCCCAGCGACGTCGAGGCCAGGGTGAGGCCGGCGTTCGTGGCGCCCGAGCCGGCGACGTGGTTCAGCGCCCGGCGCAGCGGCGGCACGTGGTCGATGGTGGCGAGTACGGCGGCGAGCTCCCGCGGCACCGCGGGCAGGCGCAGCGCCCGGCCCGCCGTCGCACTCGCGGCGCCGGCCATGTCGAGGGCCAGCGCGACGAGGTCGCCGATCAGGTCGCCGACCGGCGCCGGACCGGTCCGCGCGGTCGTCCGGGATCGCTCCCGTCATCGAGCGGCGGTGGCGGTCATGCGGCGTTCACGACCGCCGGTGGCCTGGTGTTCGCGGCCGGCGGTCGCGTTGTGTCCGCCAACGGCGGTTGCGCCGCGCTCGCGCCCGGTGCTCGTGCTGTGTTGGCGCCCGGCGGTTGCGGCGCCGAGGTCCCGGCGGCCGCTTCCGGCGCTCACGCGGCGCTCGCGGCCGGCGCTCCGCCGGTGCGCCCGCGGCCGGCGATCCAAAGGCCCACGGCAAGGGCGCCGGCGACCGGCCACTCCAGGACGCCCAGCGCCGCAAGGGCGCCGACGCCGCCGTAGTACAGCAGCCGCGATGGCGGTGGCAACGCCGCCGCGGCCGCCTTGAGCACCCAGCGCGCCTCCGCGATGAGCGGGCGCGCCGACGGCATGGGTACGTGGACGACCGGCACCCGTACGTGCGCGAGCGGCAGCTCCTCCCAGCGGACCAGGCCGCGGCCGTCGTGCCGCTCCTCCTCCGGGCGGGCCGCGCGGCCGGCGGGGGCCGCGGCTCGCCGCGCGCCTCCGGGGCCGGTCTCGGGCTTGGCGGTGGGGGTCGTGGTCCGCCGCCCGCCGGCAGCCGCCTGGGCGTCCTTGGTTCCTCCGCCGCGGGACCGCGAGCCTGCGCCGGGTGCTGGCTTCGTCCTGGATCTGGCCTCGGCCATCGTGACCACCTCCGCTCCTGACCATGCGCCAGCGCTTCGCCCGGCGCAAACCGGGCGCCTACCCCGCCTCGACCCGGTCAACCACGGGCTCCCGATCGTCCGAGGGTGTTCGGCTGGGCGAGCGCTTCCGGCCGGGTACAGCGCTCCGGCCGTCAGAGGGTGCCCCGCCAGGCGGTGGCGTCCGCGCCGGCGCGCGTTTCCGTCCGGCCGAGGGCGCCCGATCGGCTGCGGGTGTTTCGCCGGGCGACGCCGCCCGGTCGGGCGTGGGTATCTCGTCGGGCGACGCCGCCCGGTCGACCGTGAGCATTTCGCCGGGCGACGCGGTCCGGTCGGGCGTGGGTGCTTTGCCAGGCGACGCCGCCCGGTCGGCCGTGAGCGTTTCGCCGGGCGACGGGATCCGGCGAGCCGACCACCAGCCCGTGACGCCGCCGGCCGCCAGGCTGGCCGCCGTCGCCGCGTTGACCACCAGCCGGGCCCGCGCGGCCGCCGTCGCGCTCGGGCCGGCCAGCGCCGCGACGCCGGCGGCCACCGCGCCGCCGAGGCCGATGCCGGCGGCCACCCTCGACGCGGTGCGGGCCACCGCCGCGGCCGCGAGGACGCGGTACGCCTCGTCCAGGCCCGGCCCGCAGACCAGGTGCGCCGACCACGGTGCGGCGCCGGGGCCGCCGAGCAGGCCGATGCCGCAGTCCGCGGCGCGCAGCGCGGTCGCGTTCTCCGCCGCGACGAGGGCGACGGTCGCCCCCTGCTCCTGCAGCGCGCGGACTGCGCCGGCCAGACGGCTGCCACGCGGCACGACCGCGTCCGCGCCGAGTCGCTCGCCGAGGCCGCTGCCGGCGCCGGCGATCACCAGCCGGCCGATCGAGCGCGCCGCGGCGACGAGTGCCTCGGCGTGCGGGTCGAGGCCGTCGGCGGGCACGACGCCGTCCGGTCCCGCCTGCCCCGTGTCGGACGCGGCACGGGAGCCGGAGCGGGCCGGCGGTGCGCCGTGGCCGTTGCCGGGGGCGAGGATCGCGGCGTCGACCACGACGGTGTCGAGGCGGTCCAGGCGGCGCAGGACCGCCGGGTCGAGCGGGACCACCCCGCCGGCTGCGAGGCCGCGCCCGAGCCAGGACGCGAACGCCTCCCGCCCCAGGCGCGCCGCCTTCGGGTTGCCGGCCGAGAGCACCAGCTGCGCCCGCTGGTGGCTGCGCGCGCCGGCCAGGACGGCCGCGGCGCCGACGAGCGTGGCCAGCGCCATGCGGTTGGCGTACCGCTCGATCGGCCCGTCCGGCAGCGCGCCCGGCCGCGGCGGGTGCTCGACCGGCTGGTCCGCCGCGGCGCCGTGCGCGTGCAGTTCCGGGGCGCGCCGCTCCCACACCGCCCGCCGGGCGGAGATCTCGGCCAGGCGCGAGCCCCGGTGTACCGCGTCGAGCAGGAGGCCGACCGGTCCCACGGCGAGCCCCTGGGTGATCGCGTTGCCGCCGACCAGCAGCAGGTCGGTGGTGGCCGGGCCGAGCCGTGCGTCGAGCAGGCGGCGCAGGCCGGGGGTGGCATCGAGCAGGGCCAGGCCGGCGGAGACGTAGGAGGGCACGACACGGCCGCGCAGCCACGGCGCGATCGCGCCGGCGCCCGCGCCGATCAGGTCGGCGGCGAGCGACGCCCGCTGGCGGTGCAGCGGCGCGGTGTCGGCGGGGTGGTCCGGCCGGTCGGTGGGCAGCCGCTCCTCGTGCATGCCGTCGGCCGTCTCCACCGCGGACACCACGTCGACGAGGTCGTCCAGCCCGACGCCGCCGTCGGCGAAGGCGACCACCACCCGGCCGAGGACGAAGTTCACCTCGGCCCAGTGGACGCCCTCCACCTGGCGCAGCGCCGCCTCCAGTCGCCGGGCGAACGGCTCGGCGGACGCGGTGTGCAGGCCGCGAACCTCGATGTCGGCGCGGTTGCGGCCCATCCATGCGCGCCGCGCCGAGCGGCCGGTCAGGGGCGAGGACCGCGCGATCGTGGCGCGTACCCGGTGCAGAACGCTCATGCCGGTAACGCTGACCGTGGCCGGGCGCGGCGGCTTCCCCTCGATCGAGCGATCGGTTTCGCCGCAGCGGTGGAGGGCCGGCGGTACCCGTGCGAGGATGCGAGACGGGGGTGACGCGGATGAGCAGCGTACGGGTACTGGTCGGCACGCGCAAGGGCGCCTTCGTCCTGACCGCGGACGGCGCGCGGCAGGACTGGCGGGTAGACGGGCCGCACTTCGGCGGCTGGGAGGTCTATCACGTCAACGGCTCGCCGGCCGATCCCGACCGGCTCTACGCGTCGCAGTCCGGCGGCTGGTTCGGGCAGCTGATCCAGCGCTCCGACGACGGCGGCCGCACGTGGGAGCCGGTCGGCAACGACTTCACCTACGCGGGCGACGTCGGCGAGCACCTGTGGTACGACGGCACGCCTCGGCCGTGGGAGTTCAAGCGGATCTGGCACCTGGAGCCGTCGCGCGACGACCCCGACACCGTCTACGCCGGGGCCGAGGACGCCGCGCTGTATCGCTCCACCGACGGCGGTCGCGAGTGGCAGGAGCTGACCGCGCTGCGCACCCATGAGTCCGGGCCGCGCTGGCAGCCCGGCGCCGGCGGCATGTGCCTGCACACGATCATCCTCGACCCGGTGCACCGCGACCGGATCTACGTCGCCATCTCGGCGGCCGGCGCGTTCCGCTCCGACGACGCCGGCGGCACCTGGCGGCCGATCAACCGCGGGCTCGTCTCCGGCCAGATTCCCGACCCCGACGCTGAGGTCGGGCACTGCGTGCACCGCCTGGCGATGCATCCGTCGCGGCCCGACGTGCTGTTCATGCAGAAGCACTGGGACGTCATGCGCTCCGACGACGGCGGCGGGTCCTGGCGCGAGATCAGCGGCGACCTGCCGACCGACTTCGGGTTTCCGATCGCGGTGCACGCGCACGAGCCGGAGACCGTCTACGTCGTGCCGATCAAGAGCGACTCCGAGCACTACGTCCCGGACGGCCGGCTGCGCGTCTTCCGCAGCCGCAGCGGCGGCGACGAATGGGAGCCGCTGACCGCGGGCCTGCCGCAGGAGAACTGCTACGTCAACGTGCTGCGCGACGCGATGGCCGTCGACACGCTCGACCCGTGCGGGATCTACTTCGGTACCACCGGCGGGCAGGTGTACCGCTCGGCCGACAACGGCGACACCTGGGCGCCGATCGTGCGCGACCTGCCGGCCGTGCTCTCGGTCGAGGTGCAGGCGCTGCCGTGATCCGCGTCGTGCTCCCCGCGCACCTGAGGAACCTGGCCCGCGTCACCGGCGAGGTCCGGCTGGACGTCGGCGGCGAGGTCACCCAGCGGCTGGTCCTCGACGCGCTCGAGGAGCGGTACCCGATGCTGCGCGGCACGATCCGCGACCGGGCCAGCGGGCAGCGGCGGGCGTTCGTGCGCTTCTACGCCTGCGAGGAGGACCTCTCCAACGACTCCCCGGACGCGCCGCTGCCGGGGCCGGTCGCCGCCGGCGCGGAGCCGCTGTTGATCATCGGCGCGATGGCGGGCGGCTGAGCCGCCCGAGGGGGACCTGAAGTACCTAGGCCATCTCCGCCAGCGCCGTCTCGACGTCCTCGGTGAGCAGGTCCGGCAGGAAGCCGACGAGCTCCAGCGTGAACCGCACCATGCCGTCGGCCGGCGCGGCGACCCGCACCGGCGCGCCGCGGTCGCTGAACGCGGTCACCACCCGGTCCAGGCACAGCAGGCCCGCGCTGTCCAGGAACGTCGTCTCGGTGAGGTCGACGACGACGCCGGTGCTCGCGCGCACGCTGACGAGGACGTCGCGCTCGACCAGCGGCGCGCTGGCGTGGTGGATCTCGCCGTAGAGCTGCACCACCTCGCAGCCCTTCGCGGCGAACACCCGGACCTGACGCTCCCCGTCCATGTCAACGCCTCTCGACGCCGGTGCGCCGGCGCATCAGGACCGTGGTGCCCGTACCGCGGTCGATCACGAGCTCGTCCATGAGGCGCCCGATCAGCGCCAGTCCCCGGCCGCGGTGCAGCGCCGCCCGCGGCGGGCGCCACCGCCCGTCGTCGGTGACCCGCACCGCGACGGTGCCGCCGTCGACCTGCGCCAGCACGCCCACCGTGCGGCCCTCGACGAACTCGTAGCCGTGCTCGATGGCGTTGGCCACGGCCTCGGCGGTGGCCAGCACGACGCCGTACCGGTCGTAGTCGCCGACGCCCCGCCCGCCCAGCCACGCGTCCAGCGCGGCGCGCAGCCCGGCCAGCGCCGACATCCGCGCCGGGACGTCGGGCGCGGCGTCGGTGTAGTCCAGCGCGAGCAGGCACATGTCGTCGTGGCCGCCGCCGCTGGGCAGCATCGCGTCGCTGAGCCGCCCGGCCAGGGCCGGCAGCGGCGTCTGCCAGTGCTCGGCCGCGAGCGCCGCCAGCCGATCGAGGCCGTGGTGGAACCGCTCGCCGCGGCGCTCGACGAGCCCGTCGGTGTACAGCACCAGGCGGGACCCGTGCGGCACCTGCATCGACGCCTCGGTGCGCGCCCGACCGGCCGCGGTGGCGCCGAGCGGGCCGGAGCGCGCCTCCCACAGAAAGCTCGGCGTCCCGCCCGGCTCGACAAGTAGCGGCGGCGGGTGGCCGGCGCAGGCGTAGCGGAGCACACCGCGCGGCGGTCGCCGTCCTCCCGGACCGTCCACAAGTGACGAATCGTGGCTACGCGTCCCGGTTCGGCGGCGGGCCCAGCAGCTCGATGCCGTGCCGGCCGGCGGCGGCCGCCAGCGCGGGCAGGACCGCGGGGTCGAACGGTGCCGGGTCGGGCAGGCGGCGCTCGGGCGCGGGCACGCCGACCTCGGCCGTGAAGCCCTCGAAGCCCGACGGCGCGGTCAGCTGCAGGGTGCGCAGCGGCTCGTCCTCGCCGACCAGGAACGTGTGCGGCACGCCGACCGGCAGCAGCACGAAGTCGCCGGGGCCGGCCTCGAAGACGTCGTCGCCGCAGCGAAACCGCGCCGTGCCGGACAGCACGTAGAACATCTCGTCCTCCTCGACGTGCCGGTGCAGCGGCGGCGCGAAGCCGGGCGGGTTGACGAACTCCACGACGGTGAGCCGGCCCCGCGTCTGCGCGCCGCCCGCCTTGACCGTGGCGAGGCCGCCGAGGAACCAGAACGCCTCGCCCTCGTTCGCGCGTCGCACGTGCATCGCATCCCCCTAATTCAACATACCGCTGTCTAGTGAATACTCCGCTAGTATGACGAAGCGATGAGCGAAGTCAAGAAGCCCAGGTCCTACCGCTCCGCCCTGCGGGAGGAGGGCGCCCGCCGCACCCGGCGGGCGATCGTGGCGGCCGCCGCCGAGCTGTTCGCCGCGCACGGCTACGCGGCCACGTCCCTGGCGGACGTGGCGGTGGCGGCCGGCGTGGCCCGCCCGACCGTGTTCGCGTCCTTCGGCTCGAAGCCGGCGCTGCTGCGCCAGGTCCTCGACGAGGCCCTCGCCGGCGACGACGAGCCGGTGCCGGTGGGCGAGCGCCCCTGGTTCCGGCCGGTGTGGGACGCGCGGGACGGCGCGGCCGTGCTGGACGCCTACGCGGACGTCTGCGTCGTCATCGCCCGCCGCGCGGCCGCGCTGTTCGAGACGGTCCGCCGGGCCGCCGACGACGCGCCGGAGGTGGCCACGCTGTGGGAGACGCTGCTGGCCAACCGGCGGGCCGGCGCCGCGATGGTCGTGCGCCGCGTGGACGAGCTGGGCGGCCCGGGTGGTCTCGGCGGCCCCGCCGCCGTGGAACGGGCGATCGACGTCCTGTGGCTGTACAACGACCCGGCCCACTACGCCGCCCTGGTCGCCGACCGCGGCTGGCCCGAGGACGCCTTCCGCGACTGGCTGTCGGCGACGCTGCGCTCGGCGGTGCTCAGCGCGGCTTGAGATGCCCGTCGCACGAGCCGTCGGTCGACTTCACGCCGTCCGGGCACACAACGTTGACCCACGAGACGCCGGACAGCTCGGCGCCGTCGAGCCGCGCGCCGCGCAGGTTGGAGTCAGTGAGCGTGGCGTTGGTCAGGTCGGCGCCGCGGACGTCGGCGTCCTTGAGGTCGGTCCGTACGAACGAGACCCCGTGCAGGTTGGCGTCTCGCAGCCGGGCGTTCTCCAGGCCGACGTCCGTCAGGTTGCTCTCGCGCAGGTCGGCGCCGCCGAGGTCCGCGCGGACCAGCTTCACGCCGGTGAACTCCGCCGAGCGGGCCACCACCAGGGTGAGGTCGGCGCCGGTCAGGTCGACGTCGGTCATGGCCGCGTCGCGCAGCGTCGCGCGGTGCAGGTTGGACCCGCTGAGGTTGGCCGCGCCCACCGGTCCGTCCACTATGGACCGTTCGAGGTTGGTGCAGCGCATCGGCCGCCCGTCGAGGTCCAGCGCGGTGACCGTCCGCCCGTTGAGATCGGCCGCCCCTTTGGCGGTGCAGCGGCGGCCGTGGTCGGCGCCGTCGCCGCGGTGCCACGACAGCACCGCCGCCACGATGGCCAGCGTGACGAGGTAGAGCGCGCCGACGGTCCGGGGTGCCGGCATGCCTCCATGATGCCCGCCGCCCCGGCGGCCACCGGATGATGCGCCGGGGGAGGGGGTGACCCCGGGCCGCCGCACGGGTGCGCCGTGGTTCGCCGCCGGGCCGGTGGGTAGTGGCCCGGTTCGTACCCCGCTCGCGAACCCGGGAGGGAACCGTGGCACACGACCTGCGCGGCCGGAAGGTCGCGATCCTGGCCACCGACGGCGTGGAGCGCGTGGAGCTCGAGGTGCCGCGGGGCGCCCTGTTCGGCGCCGGCGCCACCACCGAGCTGCTGTCGATCCACCCGGGCGAGATCCAGGCCCGGCAGTTCGACATCGTGCCGGCCGGCACCCTGCCGGTCGATCGCCTGGTCGCCGACGCGAAGCCCGAGGACTACGACGCCCTGCTGCTGCCCGGGGGTACCGTCAACCCGGACACGCTGCGCACCAACGCCGACGCGATGCGGTTCGTGCGCGAGTTCTGCGCCACCGGCCGCCCGATCGCCGCGATCTGCCACGGCCCGTGGACGCTCATCGAGGCGGACGCGGTCCGCGGCCACCGGATGACGTCGTGGCCGAGCCTGCGCACGGACCTGCGCAACGCGGGCGCCGAGCCGGTCGACGAGCAGGTCTGCGTCGACGGCCGGTTCACCACCAGCCGATCCCCGGCAGACCTGCCCGCCTTCTGCGCCGCGATCGTCGAGCAGTTCGCGGGCGCGCCGGCCCGTCGGTAGGTGCGCAACCTTGCGGCCTGGGCGTTCTCGCATACGCCGGCGACGTACTGCCGGACCCGGTGGGAACATTCCTTCTCGCCGTGACGAGTACGGGCTTCGCCTGGGGACTCGGCGCCACGATTGTCGGCTACCTCGGCGACCGCGCCGGCCGACGGCCGGAAGCGACCGGCGACTGGTCGATGCGGCCGGCCGCGAGGCGGAATCTTTCCGATAGCGCACCGAAACATTTAAACGCCGCGGGCGGGGCGTGAAAGTTTCACGAAGACGGTGGCGGGGCGGTGCTTTCCCGGACGACCAGCGAGGTGGCCAGCTCCACCCGGGCTGGCTCGACCGGCTGGCCGGCGGCGAGGCGCAGCACCATCTCGGCCGCGGCGCCGCCCATGCCCGCGAACGGCTGCCGCACGGTGGTCAGCGGCGGCCCGCACCAGCGGGCGAGCTCGATGTCGTCGAAGCCGACGACGCTGAGATCGTCGGGAATGCGCAGGCCGGCGCGGCGGGCGGCCTCGTAGACGCCGAAAGCCTGCAGGTCGTCGCCGCACAGCACGGCGGTGGGCCGGTCGGGCCGCGCGAGCAGCCGGCCGCCCAGCTCCAGGCCGTCCTCGAAGGCGAACGCACCGCTGTGCACCAGCGCCGGGTCGAGGGCCAGCCCGGCGGTCTCCAGCGCGGCGCGGACCGCTTCGAGCCGGGCCCGGGCGCACATGTAACCGGTCGGCCCGGTGATCACCCCGATCCGGCGGTGGCCGAGGTCCAGCAGGTGCCGGGCGGCGGCGATGCCGCCGCTCCAGTTGGTGGTGCCCACCGACGGGGTGTCGTGCACCGGCTCGCCGGTCGGGTCCAGCACCACCAGCGGTACCCCGCTGGCCGTGAGCTGCTGGTAGTAGGTGCCCCGGTAGGCGGAGTGGACCGCGATCACGCCGGTCGGGCGGCGGCTGAGCAGCAGGTCGGCGGTGCGCCGCCCGGCCCGCGGCGCGCGCCCCTGCAGGTCGGTGAAGCCGACCGTCAGGCCGCGGTCGCGCACGACCTCCTCGACCCCGCGCATGATCTCGATCGCCAGGTGGCCCTCCAGGCCGGAGAAGGCGACCTCGACGATCGGCATGGCGCTGGTCGCGTCGGTGCGGCGGTACCCGTGCTCGCGCAGCAGCGCCTCGACCCGCTCGCGCGTGTCGATCGCGATGCCGGACCGACCGTTCAGAACTTTCGAGACCGTCGGCGCCGAGACGCCGGCGAGTCGCGCGATCGTCGCCACAGTCACCGCCCCGCGAGGGCGCCGACCGGCCTTTTCCTCGGGTTCTGCATCGGTCACGAGCGCATTCTAAGCAGATCGTCGATGCGTCCAGGACCCTCGAACGGCTCGGGCCGGGCTTCCGTACGGGCATTGACGAAGCTCGGTGACGATCGTAGCGTGAGGAAACATTTCCGGAATCTCGCCGATCCTTTCGGAACTCGACCCCCGTCCGCCGGGCGCCCGGCCCGGCCGATGCCGCACGCCCGAAGGCCACCGCCGGACCGACAAGGAGCGCCCATGTTCTACGACCGCAGGCAGGGCTCCGGCCCGCCCTGGGAGGTGGCATGACCAACGCGCCCGGCACCGTGACCGCGCCCGCCGGCCTCGACTTCGCGCTGCTGCAGGACTCGTCGCTGCGCGTGACGTGGCGCGGCCGCGAGCTGTTCCGGTACGTGTACCGGCCGCGCGAGTCGCAGGTCGAGTCGCCCCGGCCGTACCTGCACCCGATCCGGACGCTCGGCGGCCGGCTGGTGACCATCTACCGGCCGCACGACCACGTGTGGCACAAGGGCCTGTCACTGGCGCTGAGCAACGCCGGCCCGGACAACTTCTGGGGCGGCCCGACCTATCTGCGCTCCCTCGGCGGGTACACCCAGCTGCCCAACAACGGCAGCCAGCGCCACGAGCGCTTCGAGGTGCTCAACGCCGGCGACCGGACGCTGCGCTGCGTGCAGCGGCTGCGCTGGACCACCCGGGACGGCCGGGACGTGCTCGCCGAGCGGCGCGGGCTGGCGGTCACGGTGCTGCCCTTCCGCTCGGCCTGGCGGCTGGACTTCAGCACCGCCCTGCATAACGTCGGCGGCGAGGACATCGAGATCAGCAGCCCGCAGACCGAGGGCCGCGACGGCGCCGCCTACAGCGGCCTGTTCTGGCGCGGCCCGCGCAGCTTCAGCGGCGGCACCGTGCGCACCCCGGACGCGCAGGGCGGCGACGAGCTCAACGGCGCGCGGGCGCCGTGGCTCGCGTTCACCGGCCGGCACGACGGCGACGGCAGCGCCTCGACGCTGCTGTTCGTCGACGACCCCGGCAACCCGACCCACCCCACCGCCTGGTTCGTGCGCAGCGAGGTCTACGCCGTGGTGTGCCCGGCGCCGTTCGCCGAGGGCGTGCTGCGCCTCGACGCCGGCGCCGAGCTGCGGCTGCGGTACGCCGTGATCGTCGCCGACGGCGACCTCGACGCGGACGCCTGCGCCGCGCTGGCCCGGCCGGACGACGGCGCCCCCGCCGAGCGGGACTCGGCGCCGTGAGGCCCGGACCCCGCACCCGGCCGCCGTCACCGGGCGGCCGCGCCGCAGGCTGCACGGCCGGCTACACGGCTGGCTATGTCGGGCTGACGTTCGACGACGGCCCGGACCCGTCGAGCACCGGCGCGCTGCTGGACGCCCTGCGGGCCGGCGGCGTGCGCGCCACGATGTTCAACGTCGGCCGCAACGCGCGCGACCACCCGTCGCTCGTGCGGGCCCAGCAGAACGCCGGCATGTGGATCGGCAACCACAGCTGGGCCCACCCCGACCTGACCGGCGCGTCGCCGGCGCGGGTCCGCTCGGAGCTGCGGCGGACGCAGCGGGTGCTGCGGCATCTCACCGGTGCCGCGCCGCGGCTGTTCCGCCCGCCGTACGGCCGGACCGGCCCCACCGTGCGCGCGGTCGAGCGGCAGGCCGGGCTCACCGAGGTGCTCTGGGACGTCGACTCCCAGGACTGGAACGGCGCGACCGCGGACGAGATCGTGCAGGCGGCCGCCCGGCTGACCGACGGCCAGGTCATCCTCATGCACGACCGGTACGCCGCCACCATCGCGGCCATCCCGCGGATCGTGGCCGACCTGCGCGCCCGCAACCTGGGCGCCGGCATGATCTCGCCGGTCACCGGCCGGGCCGTCGCGCCCGACGACTGACGCGGGCACAAGCGCGACGGGTGTGGTGCAGGGGCTCACCACACCCGTCGTCCCATTTCGCTGTACCGCCTACTGCGCTCGGGCGTAGGTGGCGAACTGGTCGACCAGGCCGTGCGGCGCGTCGTCGCGGAAGCACAGCTCGAGGTTGGCGGCGGCCTCCGCGGCGGCCTGCGCGCCGCGCGGGAACAGCGCCTCCTCGTACTCGGCGAGCGCCGCCTCCACGTCGCCCGGGTGCGCGGCGATCGCCCGGCCCAGCTCGGCGCCGTCGAACAGGGCGAGGTTGGCCCCCTCGCCGGCGAACGGCGACATCAGGTGCGCCGCGTCGCCGAGCAGCGTGACGCCCGGCACCCGGTCCCAGCGCAGCCCGACCGGCAGGACGTTGACGGCGCGCGGGACGAGCGGCCCGTCGGCCTCGGTGATCAGGGACCGCAGCTCGGGCGCCCAGCCGGCGAACCGCTCGGCGAGCAGCGTTCTGCCCTCATCGGTACCGTCGATGCCGGTCGTTGCGGCCCAGTCCTCGGCCGCCCTCAGCGCGACGTACACGTGGAGGCTGCCGTCGGTCTCCCGGTGCGCCAGAAACCCCTTGCCCGGCCCGAGCGCGAAGAGCATGCCCTCGCCGACCACGGCCGCGGCCCGCGGGTGGCGGCGGTCGGCGTCGTGCAGGTCGACCTCGAAGAAGGTGATCCCCGCGTACGCCGGGCGGGCGTCGCTGACCAGCGGCCGGATGCGCGACCAGGCGCCGTCGGCGCCGACGAGCAGGTCGGTGGTCACCGTAGCGCCGCCGGCCAGGGTGAGTTCGTGCCGCCCTGCCCCGATCGGGTGTACCGCGGTGACCTTGCTGCCCCACCGGATCGTGCCCTCGGGCAGCGAGTCCAGCAGCAGGCGGCGCAGGTGCCCGCGGTCGACCTCGGGGCGGCCGCCCTCGCCGTCGTCGCGCTCGTCGACGAGGACGGCGCCGTGCCGGTCGAGGATGCGCATGGCCTGGCCGCCGGGGTGGATGATGTCGCGGAACTGCTCGTGCAGCCCGGCCTCGCGCAGCGCGGCCTGCCCGTTGTAGTCGTGGATGTCGAGCATGCCGCCCTGGGTCCGGGCGGTGGGCGATTCGTCGAGCTCGTAGACGGTGGCGGCGATACCGTGCACGTGCAGGACGCGGGCGAGCGTGAGCCCCCCGAGCCCGCCCCCGACGATGGCGATGTTCGGCGTAGCTGCGGCGTTCATGGTGCGGTCTCCTTTGTCGTCGTTCTGTGCATGAAGTTCTGTGCAGGAATCCCGGCTCCGTTCGTGACGAACGTGTTCGTCACGAACGCGTTTTTCAGGTGCATGGCGCGTCCGCCGCGCCGGTTCGGTCGGTGGTGCCGGGTCAGGCGGGTGGTGCTGGGTCAGGCGGGTGTCGCGGTGGTTGCCACGCCCTCGATGAGGGCGGCGAACATCCATCGGAGGCGCTGTTCACCGGTGCCCGAGAACAGTTCGTCCCGGACGAGGCCGATGTTCGGGTATTCGTCGCCGGTGGCCTCGCGGATCGCCATGGCCTGGGTGTGGATCTCGCCGTCGGCGTCCACCGACTCGTCCCGGGTGCCCTGCTCGGCCGCCGTCGCGGTCGCGTGCTGCAGCAGCAGGTCGACGCCCCAGGCGGCCTGCCGCTCGGGCACCCCGCCGGCGCGCAGCAGGCCCAGCAGCGCCTCGATGAGCCGGAGGTAGTTCGGCCCCGACGGGCGCAGGGTCAGCACCGAGCGTGCGAGGCTCGGGTGGCCGAGCAGCAGCGCCGTGTACCCGCAGAGCAGCTCGACCAGCCCCTCCCGCCAGCGCTCGACCGACCCCTTCGGCCGCCCCGCCGCCACGGCCTCGGCCGGCAGCTCGAGCCCGAGGAGCAGCTCGTCGAGCAGGGCGCCGTGCAGCTCCGCGGTGTTGCGCACGTACACGTACAGCGACGCCGGCCCGGTGTCCAGCTCGCTCGCCAGCCGCCGCATGGTGACCCGCTCGAGGCCCTCGTCGTGCATGATCCGCAGCGCCGTCGCGACGAGGCCCTCCCGGCTCAGAAGGGCCTTCGCCGGCCGGTCGCGGCGGCTCACGGGAACGCGTCGAGGACTCATGAACGCGATCGTAACGAACGCGTTCGTCAGGCTCCAACGCTCTGTGGCGGCCCTCACGCGCGGCGGAGGCCGTGCAGGCGCCAGCCAGCACGGCCTCGACGGTTCACGTGGTTTCCCTGCGGTCAGGCGGGCGGGGCGCCCTCCAGCAACCTGCGGCCGTGCGGTCCGCGCCCGCCTGCTGCCGGAGCTCGCCGCGACCGCCCGCGCTCTCGACGCCGACCTCGCGACGGTGACCCGCCACCAGCCGCTGCCCGGCTGACGGCCGGCGTCACGCGGGGACGGATAGCTGTTCGCCGCCGGGCGCGTCAAGAATCCATGGACGCACGACGATGATTGAGCCTTCGGCCGTCGCGTCGTTCGAATGCCGCGCCACGCTGCCCGCGGCGGGCGGCCGGCCTTGGCGCGGGTTTCTACCCTGTCGGCATGACCGCTCCCCGGCAGCCGAGCCTGGCCTGCGTCGCCAGTCTGCCCGCGTTGTACGAGTCCGACCTGCGCGACCTGGCCGCGGCCGTGCTGTGGCTGGGCTGCACGAGCAGGCCGCCGCAGCCCGCGCTGGTGCTGTCCATCGACGAGGTGTTCAGGACGATCCGCCAGGGCGTCCCGGAACTGCAGCGCGCCTCGATCCTGCAGGCCTCCCCGCACGCCCAGCCGGTGCGGAACATCCTGTACGAGGCCGTGCAGGTGCTGGAGCACAACCGTCTGGTGCTGTGGCGCTACCGCGGCTCCGAGCGCGTGTCGGAGGAGATCAGCCTGACCCGCCGCGGCCAGACCGCGATCATGAGCGGTGACATCCGGGCGTACCTCACGCAGTGAGGCGCGAGCCGGAGCCGGTCGCTCTCGCGGCGTGAACGGAGCCGATCGGCAGGCAACTCCCAGGCCGCGCCGCTACGGTTCGGATCATGCGGGTTCCCCGGACGGCGTGGGTGGCCGTGCTGACGGTCCTCGCCGCGCTGGCCCTGCTCGGGGCGTCCGGGAACCCGCGGCCGGTCTACGACAACGGCCTCGCCCGGACCCCGCCGATGGGCTGGAACGACTACAACGCCCACGGGCTCGACGTCACCGAGGACGTCATCCGGCACAGCGCCGACCTCCTCGTCACGTCCGGGCTGCGCGACGCCGGGTACGTCTACGTCAACGTCGACGACGGCTGGATGGCGGGCAGCCGGGACGCCGGCGGGAACCTGCGGGCCGACCCGGCCCGGTTCCCGCACGGCATCCGGGCGCTCGCCGACTACGTGCACGCCCGCGGCCTGAGGCTCGGCGTCTACGCCGACGCGGGCGTGCGCACCTGCGGCGGCCTCCCCGGCAGCCTCGGGCACGAGCGGCAGGACGCGCGGCAGTTCGCGGCCTGGGGCGTGGACTACCTGAAGTACGACAACTGCTATGCGGGCCCCGGATGCGACCAGACGTCGTGCGACCACGGCGACGAGGTGGCGGCCCGGGAGCGCTACGCGGCCATGCGCGACGCGCTGGCGGACGCCGGGCGCCCGATCGTGTTCAGCCTGTGCAACTGGGGCGCCGAGCGGGTTTGGGCGTGGGGCCCCGGCTACGGCAACCTGTGGCGCACTACGGCCGATCTCGCCCCGACGTACGCGAGCCTGCTCGCCGTCTTCCATGCCACCGTGGGCCTCGGCGGCTACGCCGGCCCCGGCGGCTGGAACGACCCCGACATGCTCGAGGTCGGCAACGGCATGACGGCGACCGAGGACCGCGCCGAGCTCAGCCTGTGGGCCGCGATGGCCGCGCCGCTCATCGCCGGCGCCGACCTGGCCACCGCCGGCGCCGCGACCCTGGCCGACCTCGCCAACCCCGGCGTGATCGCGGTCGACCAGGACCCGCTCGGCCGCCCGGCCCGCCTGATCTCCGCCGCCGGCGGCCTCGACGTGCTGGCCCGGCCGCTCGCCAACGGGGACGTCGCCGTGGTGCTGTTCAACGAGACGGGCACCGCCGCCACGATCACCACCGGCGCGGCCCGGGCCGGCGCGCCCGCCGCGGCCCGGTACACGCTGCACGACCTGTGGGCCGGGACCACCGCGACCACGACCGGCCCGATCGCCGCGACGGTGCCCGCGCACGGGGCGGCGATGTTCCGGGTCGCGAAGGGATAGTCGCGAAGGGGTGGCGTCGGGGCACGTGATCGGCCCCACCTTTCCGGTATTCCTACTCGGAAGCATGGTTATGATCCCGGCCATGCGTCCCGCGACCCTCCTCCTCGCTGCCGGGCTGGCCTCCGTCCTGGCGGCCGCGGCCGGCTGCGCGCCCGCCGACGACAACACCGCGGCGCCCGCCGCATCCGGTGGCAGCGCCGGCGCCGGCTCCTGCGCGCCCGCCCAGCTCAAGACCGTGGCCGCGGGCAAGCTCACCGTCGGCACCGACGACCCGGTGTACCCGCCGTGGTTCAACGACAACAAGCCCGAGAGCGGGCAGGGCTTCGAGTCCGCCGTCGCCTACGCGGTGGCCGAGAAGCTCGGCTACGCCAAGGACCAGGTGGTCTGGACCCGCGTCACGTTCAACAACGCCATCGCGCCCGGGCCGAAGACGTTCGACTTCGACATCAACGAGTTCTCCATCACCGACGAGCGCAGGAAGGCCGTCGACTTCTCCTCGCCGTACTACGACGTCACCCAGACCGTCATCGCGCTGAAGAGCTCGAAGCTCGCCGGGGCGAAGAGCCTCGCCGACCTCAAGGGCGCCAAGCTCGGCGCGCAGGTCGGCACCACGAGCTACCGGTCGATCACCGAGATCGTGAAGCCGGACGCGCAGCCCTCGGTGTACAACAACAACGACGACGCGAAGCAGGCGCTGCAGAACGGGCAGATCGACGGGCTCGTGGTCGACCTGCCGACCGCCTTCTACATCACCGGGGCCGAGATCACCGACGCCGTGATCGTCGGGCAGCTGCCGCCGGCATCGGGCACGCCGGAGCAGTTCGGCCTGGTGCTCGACAAGGGCTCGGCGCTCACCGGCTGCGTGAGCGGCGCCGTCGACGCGCTGCGCGCCGACGGCACGCTGAAGAACCTGCAGCAGCAGTGGCTGTCCGCGACTCAGGGCGCCCCGACGCTGTCCTGATGGAGCACCCCGTCCTGATCAAGTCCCCGGTACAGCTGGGGCGCGAGGCGTACCGCCGCCGGCAGACGATGCTGTCGGTGGTGGTCGCCGCCGTCTCCACGGCCGTGGTCGGCGGCCTGCTGTTCGTCGCCGTCACCGGCGCGCCGGGCTGGCCGCGGGTGCGCCACAGCTTCTTCGATCCGGATACCGCGCGCCGGGCACTGCCCGCGGTGGCCCGCGGCCTGCTGCTCAACCTCGAGATGCTGGTGTTCTGCGCCGCCGGCGCGCTGCTGCTCGGGCTCGGCATCGCGATGCTGCGCACGCTGCGGCCGGCGGTGTTCTTCCCGTTGCGCGCGCTCGCGGTCTGGTACACGTACACCTTCCGCGGGCTGCCGCTCGTCATCACCATCTACCTCTTCGCGTTCGGCGTGCCCGGGCTGCGCCTGTCCGGGACCCCCTCGGTGCTGGTGCTCGGCGGGGCCGCGCTGGTGCTGACGTACGGCGCCTACATCGCCGAGGTGTTCCGGGCCGGCATCGAGTCGGTGCACCCGTCGCAGCGGGCCGCGGCGCGCTCGCTCGGGCTCACGTACCGCCAGACCATGCGTCACGTCGTGCTGCCGCAGGCGGTGCGCCGCGTCGCCCCGCCGCTGCTCAACGACCTCGTGGCGATGCAGAAGGACGTCGGCCTCATCTCGCTGGCCGGCCCGGTCGACGCTGTCCGCGCCGCGCAGATCGAGACGTCGGTCTCGTACAACTACACGCCGTACGTCGTTGCCGGGGTCCTGTTCGTGCTTCTGGCGATCCCCCTCATCGCCGTGACCGACTGGGTCACCGTCAGGGCGGCCCGCCGCCAGTCCGGAGACAACGGCCTATGACCACCGTCCTGTCCGTCGAGGGCGTGCACAAGGTGTTCGGTGCCCGCCCCGTGCTGCGCGGCGTCTCCCTCGACGTGGCCGAACACGAGGTGGTGGCGCTCATCGGCGCCAGCGGCTCGGGCAAGTCGACGCTGCTGCGCTGCATCAACCTCCTGGAGCCGGTCGACGACGGCACGATCCGTCTCGACGGCGAGGACATCACCGATCCGAGGGTGAACCCCGACCGGGTCCGCCGCCGCATCGGGATGGTGTTCCAGGCGTTCAACCTGTTCCCGCACATGTCGGTGCTGGACAACGTGACGCTCGCCCCGCGGCGGGTGCACGGCCGGTCGGCCGCCGAGGCCCGCGAGCGGGCGATGGTCCTGCTCGCCCGCATCGGCCTCGCCGACCTCGCCGGCTCCTACCCGGACCGGCTCTCCGGCGGCCAGCAGCAGCGGGTCGCCATCGTGCGGGCGCTGGTGAACGCGCCGCGGCTGCTGCTGCTCGACGAGGTCACCTCGGCGCTCGACCCGGAGCTCGTCGGCGAGGTGCTGGAGCTGATCCGCGACGTCAAGTCCGACGGCGTCACCATGCTGCTGGCGACGCACGAGATGGGCTTCGCGCGGCAGGTGGCCGACCGGGTCTGCTTCCTCGACGGCGGGGTGCTGGTCGAGCAGGGGCCGCCGGAGCAGGTCCTCGGCGAGCCGCGGGAGCCGCGGACCCGGCAGTTCCTGAGCCGCATCATCGAGGCCGGAAGGCTCTAGCTCAGCAGCTCGGCGAGCACGGCGGTCTGGGAGTGGCCGACGTCGCGGGTGGCGGTCAGCAGGGTGAGCGGGGCGTCCCCGGCGAGCTCGCGCAGCCGCCCCAGCGCCGCGGCCTGCTCGCCGCCGTCCAGCTCGGCCCGGTACCGCTCGGCGAACTCCGCGAAGCGGTCCGGGTCGTGGCCGTACCACTTGCGCAGGTCGGCGGACGGGGCCACATCGCGCAGCCACTCGTCGACGGCGGCGCCCTCCTTGCGCAGCCCGCGCGGCCACAGCCGGTCGACCAGCACCCGCCGCCCGTCGTCGGGCCCCGGCGGGTCGTATACGCGCTTGACGTGTACCACCCCTCCAGCCTGCCTCGCGCCGGCCCCCGGCGTCATGACCCTCGGCGGTCGAGCGGGGGCAGGTCGAGGTGCTCGCGCAGGGTGGTGCCCTCGTACCGCGTTCGGTACACCCCGCGCTCCTGCAGTTGCGGCACCAGCCGGTCCACGACGTCCTCCACGGTGCCGGGCAGCAGCTGAGGCAGCAGGTTGAACCCGTCGACGGCGCGCGTGCGCACGTAGCGGGCCCACTCGTCGGCGACCTGACCCGGCGTGCCGACGAAGGCGCCGTGCCCGGGCGTGACCTCGATGACCAGCTCCCGGATCGACAGGTTGCGCTCGGCGGCCAGCGCGCGCCACTGCCGGATCCGCTCGAGCTTGCCGGTGCGCAGCTCGATCGAGATCGTGCCGCGCGACGGGTCCAGCTCCTCGTCGGTCGGGTCGATGTCGGGCAGCGGGCCGTCCGGGTCGTAGCCGGACAGGTCCTTGCCCCAGAACTGCTCCAGGTAGGCGATGGCCCGCGGGCCCGTGGTCTGCTCGCGGCGGATCCACGCGGCCCGCTCCTCGGCCTCGGCCCGGGTGTCGCCGAGCACGACCGACGCCCCGGGCAGGATGCGCACCGCGTCGGGGGAGCGGCCGTAGGCGGCCAGCCGGCGGCGCAGGTCCTCGGCATAGGCGAGGGCCTTGTCGTACTCGGTGTTCGCGGAGAACACGACGTCGGCGTGCCGTGCGGCCAGGTCGCGTCCGCCGGGGGAGTCGCCGGCCTGGAACAGCACCGGCCGGCCCTGCGGGCTCGCCGGCACCGTCGCCGCCGCGCGCAGGTCGACCAGGTCGGTCCGCCGCGCGACGACCTCGCCGGGGGCGGCCGCCCACAGCGCCTTCGCGGCCTCGACGAACTGCCCGGCGCGCTCGTAGCGCCGCTCGTGCGGCAGCCAGCCGCCGTGCCGGAAATTGGCGCCCGTCCACGCGTTGTCGGTGGTGACGACATTCCACCCGGCGCGGCCGCCGGAGACGAGGTCGAGGCTCGCCAGGCGGCGGGCGAGGTCGGCCGGGAAGTTGTACGTCGTGTTCTGCGTGGCCACCAGCCCGATCCGCTCCGTGACCGCGGCGAGGGCGGTGAGCTGGGTGATCGCGTCCGGCCGCCCGGCCACGTCGAGGTCGTGGATCTCGCCGCGGTTCTCCCGCACGCGCAGCCCATCGCCGAGGAAGAACGCGTCGAAGAGGCCGCGCTCGAGGGTCCGCGCCACGTGGACGAACGTGTCGATGTGGGTGTGCGAGGCGAAGTCGGGCCGGGTCCACAGCAGGTTGGGGCCGACGCCGGTGAAGAAGACGCCGAGGTGCAGCCGGGGCTTGGGGTCGCTCACGAGGGGCTCCTTCTCAGACGACGGGCTCAGACGGCCGCGAAGCGGTTGGCGGGGCGGGGCAGGCCGAGCGTGTCGCGCAGGGTCGGGCCGGCGGCGCGCGGGGCGACGGCGGGCAGCACCCGTTCGGCGAGGATCGGCAGCTCCTCGTCGAGCCGCGCGGGGTGCAGCCGCACCCCGTCCACGGCGCCGGACAGCTCGGTGAGCAGCGCGACGAGGCCGTCGGGCGGGCCGGCGTACCGGATCCGGTCGGTGGCCGGCCGGGTGTCCGGCGCGCCGGTCAGCGCGGACTCGACCTCGGCGAAGACGAGCGGGGCACCCTCGGCGCGGGCCCGCTCGGCCCGCCGCCGCACCGCGTCCGGCCCGTCGCCGCCGACCAGTGCCACGTCGAGGCGGTCCGTCACGCCGAGGGTGTCGGCGCCGAGGACGACGACCTGGCCCTGCGGCGGCCGGGGCGTGATGAGTGGCCCGACGATCGAGAACGTGGGGCCCTCGAAGTCGACGTGGTGCACTCGCCGCCGGTCGAGGAACCGGCCGGTGGCCACGTCGCGGATCACCGCGTCGTCCTCCCACGAGTCCCACAGCCGGCGGGCGGCCTCGACGACGTCGGCGGTCTCCCGGCGCAGCGCCGCGGGCTCCAGCGGTGCCCGGCCGATGGTGGCGAGGGCCTCGACGGTGTTCGCCGCGCCGACGACCCAGGCCGCGCGGCCGAGGGAGGCATGGTCGAGGCTGGCCAGCTGGGTGGCCAGGTGGAACGGCTCGGTCGCGGTGGCGTGCAGTTCGGGCCCGAGCCCGATCCGTTCGGTACGCCGGGACAGGAACGCCGCCCGGACACCGGCCTCGACGCGTGCCCGCCCCTCGGGCAGCGGCGTGTCGGCGAGCGTGACGAGCGCGACGCCGGCCCGTTCGGCGGCCCGCGCCGTGCGGGTAAGGGCCTCGATGTCGGCGGGGTCCGGCGCCCCGTCGAGCTCGAGCGCGACGTGCAGGGTCATGAGCGTGCTACCTCCAGTGCGTGCGGTTCCCGGGCACCGTGCCGGCCCGGGCGGGCGCCGTCGGCGACGGCGAAGAGCAGCGCCAGCACCACCAACGCCAGGCAGAGCAGGACGCCGTGCAGCAACGCGGCGCGGTACCCGGCGCCCCCGGCTACGGCTGCGCCGAGGAAGATCCCGGTCACCGCGGCGATGCTCACGCTCGCCGAGAGCCGCTGCGACAGCTGCAGGATCGCGGCGCTGAGCCCGTTCGCGCCGGCCGGGGCGTGGGCGAGGGTCAGCGCCTGGTTCGGGGCGTTGACCAGGCCGCCGGCCACGCCGGTGACGAGCTGCCCGGCGGCGAGCGCGGCGACCAGCCCGCGGTCGCCGAGCAGCGCGACCGCGGCGGCGTCGGCCGCGATGCACGCCGCGGCGACGGCGAGGGCGACGCAGATGCCCCGCCGGCCGTAGCGCGCGACCACGCCCGCGCTGGCCGTTGAGGCGGCGGCGAAGCCGACGGCGCCGGGCAGCGCCATCGCGGCCGCGGCCGGCGCGGAGAAGCCGAGGCCGTCCTGCAGGAACAGCGAGAGCACGAGGTTCAGGGCGAGGGTGGCGCCGAAGAAGCACATGGCCACGAGGGTCCCCAGGACGTACCCCCGGCTGCGGGTCAGCGCCGGCAGCAGCAGCGCGGTGCGGCCCGTCGCGCTGTAGCGCCGCTCCCAGGCCACGAACCCGGCGGCGGCGAGGGCGGCGAGCGCCGCCCAGCGCCAGCCGCCCGGGGTGCCCACCAGCGGCAGGATCAGGCCCAGCGTTGCGGCGCCGAGCAGCAGCAGTCCGGGAAGGTCGAGGTCGGTGCGGTGCCCGCGCGGCCGGCCGGCGGGCAGCAGGCGCAGCGCGAGCGGGACGGTGAGCAGCACGAACGGCAGGTTGGCCAGCAGCACCAGCCGCCAGCCGGGGTCGGGGCCGGCCAGGTGCAGGATCAGCCCGCCGAGCGGTGGGCCGACCGAGCCGGACAGGCCGCCGACCACGGCGTAGGCGCCGAGCGCCCGCACCCGGTCCCGGCCCTGGAAGACGTCCTGGAACAGCCCGATGATCTGCGGGTTGACGGTCCCGGCGCCGAGGCCCTGGGCCAGCCGCGCCGCCGCCACCAGCCAGTCGCGGTCGGCGCAGGCGGCGACGACCCCGCCGGCGCCGAAGACCGCGAGGCCGCCGGCGAAGAGCGCGCGCCGGCCGTACATGTCGCCGAGCCGCCCGGCCGGGACGACGCGAGGCCGAACGTGAGCGAGTAGCCTGCCATGATCCACTGCAGGGCGGCATCGCCCGCGTGCAGCGAGGCGCGCATGGCCGGCACGTCGACGTTGAGGATGGACTGGTCCAGCAGGGTGGTCCAGCCGGCGCCGAGACAGACGGCCAGGATCAGCCGGTGCGAGCGGTCCACTCAGCGCGCCGCGCGCCCGGCGATGCGGCGCAGTTGCAGCTCCGTCGCGAGCTCGGCCCACATCGGGGCGTCCTGCACGCCGGTCCGGCAGAACGGCTCCGCGTCCGCGTCCGCCGGGCCGTCGGCCGCCGCGGCGCCGAAGCCGATCAGGCGGTGCGCCAGGCCGACCGCGCGGTTGACGAGCCGCGTGACGGCCCGCTGCACGAGGAATCGCCGGTTGCTCATGCTCCGGAGGCTATCAGATTTCCTACTTCACCCATAGGATTAATTCCACAAGTCCTGCGGTCCGCCGCGACGCGGGCCCGGCCGCCCCCTGACCCACGTATCCCGCTCGGCCGCCGGGCCGACCCGGGACGGCGAGATGGCCCTGACCAGGCCGGGAGCTGCGATAGGGTTCCCCGCATCGGCGGGAGGATCTTCGGTGGTGCTGGGCGCGGTGGGGCAGGCGATCGGCCTGTTCGCGGTCACCAACGTCGACGATCTTCTCATCCTCTCGCTGTACTTCGCGCGCGGCGCCGACCACCCCGGGGCCACCCGGCGGGTCGTCCTCGGGCAGTACCTCGGCTTCGCCGCGATCCTCGCGGTGTCCGCGGCCGGCGCGTTCGGCGTGTCGTTCCTGCCCGAGCAGGCCCTGCCCTACCTGGGGCTGATCCCGCTCACCCTCGGGCTGCGGGCGGCCTGGCGGGCGTGGCGGTGCCGCGGCGACGGCCGCGGCCCGCGGGCGGGCCGGGGAGGGCCCGCCGCGACCGAGGTCGCCGCGGTCACCCTCGCCAACGGCGGGGACAACATCGGCGTGTACGTGCCCGTGCTCGCCACCGCCGGCGCCGGGCGGCTCGCGGTGTACGCCGTCGTCTTCCTGGTGCTGGTGGCCGTCTGGTGCGCGGCCGGCCGGCACATCGCCACCCGCCCGGCGGTCGCGCGGATGCTCAGCCGCTGGGGCAACGTCGCGCTGCCCGTCGTGCTGATCGGCATCGGCGTGCTGATCCTCGCCGGCTTCGAGTAGGCCATCGAGTAGGCCGTCGAGCAGGCCATCGAGTAGGCCGTCGAGCAGGCCATCGAGCAGGCCGTCGAGCGTGTTCGAGGCCGGCCCCGGGGCGTGGGAAGTGGGAATGGCGGCCGCGCCGGCGGCCCGTACCATCTCCGGGTGACCGAGACGCGCGGCCCCGGGTGGGCGCCGGTTTTCCTGTCGTACGCCGCGTTCGTGCTCGTCGGTCTGGGCGCCGGGATCGGCGGCATCCTGATCCCGGCGCAGATGGCGGACTACGGCGTCGACGAGGCGACGATCGGCATCACGTTCCCGACGGCGATGGCGGTGGTGCCGGACCTGGTCGAGCCCCGGCTGGTGGCCACCGCGATCGGCCTCATGAACGGGGTGTCGGTCCTCGGCGGCGCCGGGCTGCCGTGGCTGGCCGGCCGGCTCGCCCAGCACGTCGGGATCTGGACGCTGATGCCCTTCGCGCTGGCCCTGTCGCTGCTGCAGCTGGGCGTGTGGCGGCTCATGGTCGCCCGCACCGCCCCGGCGCCCGTTCCCCAGGAGTGATCTCAGAAGTGATCCACGAGTGATCTCAGGAGTGATCGCGGATCCGGCCGCAGTTCGGGGCAACGCGCGTCGATCGAATGTGCCACCATGCGAGGGATGACGAAGCGCCGCACCGCCTGCGCGAAGCGCTGACGTGGAGCACCTCGTGCTGCCCGCGGGACCGGCCGCTGCCGTCGCGCTCGCCGTTCGCCGCCGCGCCTGGCCGGGGCCGCCCGTCGCGCCGCGGATGGCCAACGCCGAGGACGTCCGGGCCGGGCTCGCCCTCACCGACCGCCACCTCCTGCGCGACGGGCGGCCCTGGATCCCCGTCTCCGGGGAGCTGCACTACAGCCGGGTGCCCCGCGCCCGCTGGGCGGAGCGGCTGGAGCTGATGCGCTCCGGCGGCGTCGACGTCGTCTCGGCGTACATCCCCTGGATCCACCACGAGGAGCGGCGCGGCGCGGCGCGCTTCGACGGCGGGCTCGACCTGGCGGCGTTCGTCGACCTGTGCCGCGCCGCCGGCCTCGAGGTCGTGCTGCGCATCGGCCCGTGGGTGCACGGCGAGATCCGCAACGGCGGCCTCCCCGACTGGGTGCTGGCCGAGCCGGTCGAGCACCGCAGCGACGACCCGGGATACCTGGCCCTCGTCGCGGAGTGGTTCGGGCGGATCGGCGCGGCGCTGGACGGGCGCTGCGCGCCGGAGAACGTGCTCGCGATCCAGCTCGAGAACGAGCTCTGCGACCGGCCCGGGCACCTGGTGACCCTCAAGCGCCTCGCCCGCGAGGCGGGGCTGTCGGCGCCACTGTGGACGGCCACCGCGTGGGACGGCGCGCGGCTGCCGCCGGCGGAGGTCCTGCCGGTGTACAGCGGATACGCCGACGGTTTCTGGACCGACGCCGGCGCGCCGTGGCAGCCCGTGTTCCGGGCGCAGTTCTTCTTCTCCCACGCCTGGGACGAGCCCCGCCCGCCGCGCGGGCCGGGCCCGTTCCCGCCCGTGACCTCAGAGCTCGGCGGCGGCATGGCCACGGCGTACCACCGCCGGCCCCGGCCCTCGGCGCGCGACATCGCGGCGGTGGCCCACTGCAAGATCGGCAACGGCTCGGTGTGGCAGGGGTTCTACATGTACGCCGGGGGCACGAACCCGCCCGGCGCCGGCGGCCTGCAGGAGTCCCACGCCACCGGCTACCCCAACGACATGCCCCGGCTGGGGTACGACTTCCATGCCCCGATCGGCGAGGCCGGCACGCTGTCGCCCGCGCACGCCGAGCTGCGCCGCCAGCACGCGTTCCTCGCCGCGTTCGGGGCGCGCCTGGCGGGGGCGCCCTCGAGCCTGCCCGACGTCAGGCCGGGCGGCATCGACGACACCACCACCCTGCGCTGGGCGCTGCGCGGCGAGTTCCTCTTCATCGCCTGGCACCAGCCGCACGTACCGCTGGACGTCTACCGCGACGCCCGGTTCCGCGTCGGCGACCTGCTGCTGCCGTCCCGGCCGGTGGACGTCCCGCCCGGCACCCTCGCCCGCTGGCCGGTAGGGCTGGACCTGCACGGCGTGCGCATCGACTGGGCCACCGCCTCCGCGCTCACCGTCCTGCCCGGACCAGTGCCGACGCTGGTGCTGTGCGCCGAGCCGGGCATCCCGGTGGAGCTCGCGACCGCCGGGGAGGTCGTCGCGGTGGAGCCCGGCCGGGAGCCGCTGCGGCTGCGGGCCGGCCTCACACACTCGACCGAGCACCTGGCCGAACACCCGGTCGAGCACCCGACCGAGCACCCGGTCGAGCTCGACGTGCTGGTGCTGACGCCCGGGGACGCCGCCCTGGCGTGGGTGTGCGAGGCCGATCGCCGGCTGCTGCTGTCCGCGGAGGACCTCGGGTGGGGCGCCGACGGGCGGATCGTTGCGCGGACCGCCGCGCCTTCGCCCGAGGTGCTCGCCTACGACCCCGGGACGCGCACGTTCCGGCCGGTGCCGCTGCGCCCCGATGCTTTTGACGCGCCCGACGCGCCCGACGCGCCCGACGCGCCCGACGCGCCCGACGCGCCCGACGCGGTGGCCCAGGACGTCCCCGCGCGGCCGCTCCGCCCGGCGGGCGCCGCCGTGCCCGCGGTCTACGGGCTGCGCGACAGCCGGCAGTCCGCGCCGCCGCCGGCCGTCTTCGACGAGCTCGCCGCCGTCTACGAGCTCGAGCTGCCGGCGTGGGCCCTGGAACGGGGGCGGGACGCGCTGCTGCGCATCGACTGGGCCGGCGACGTGGCCGAGCTGCGCGTCGACGGGCGCGCCGCCACCGACCGGTTCTGGGACGGCTCGCCATGGGTGGTGAGCCTCCGCGACGCCGGCTGCGGGCCGGGCTCCGCGGTGACCCTGCACGTGCTGCCGCTGTCCGCCGGCTCGCCGGTACACCTGCCGGCCGAAGCCCGCGCGCTGCTCACCGATCGGCTGCTGCGCGTCGACCGGGTGCGGATCGAAGAACGGCGGGTGTGGCGCGAGTAGCCGACTGCATTCCGGGAGCCCGTGCACTACGGTATTGGGCGGCTTCGATCCCGGGCTCACATCGACAGCGCCATCGGGGAGCGCCTATGTCAAGCGCGAGAGCGGTCGTCCGGGAAAACCGGGTGTGGTTCGGGTATCTGCTCGCCGGCGCCCTCGCGATGCTCGGATACTTCCTGGTGCCCGAGCGCGACGCCTGGGTCTACGCCCGGGTCGCGGTGTACCTCGCGATCAGCTCGTCCGGCGCCGCGGCCGTCTGGTGGGGCATCGCCCGCAACCGCCCCGCGGTGCGCCTGCCCTGGCTGCTGCTGGGCCTGAGCCAGCTGGTCTACGCGAGCGCCGACGCGGTCTTCTACGTCTCGCACTACGTGCTGCACTCCGAGCGGTTCCCGTCCTTCGCCGACCTGCTGTACCTGGGCCACTACCCGCCCCTGCTGGCCGCGCTGCTGCTGCTGATCCGCCGCCGCGAGCCGCGCGGCGCGGCCGGGCTGATCGACGGGCTCGTTGTCGCCGTCGCGGCCGCGCTGCTGTCCTGGATGTTCCTCATCGGCCCCACGGCGGCGTCGCGCGGCGACCGCCTCCTCGCCCGCTATGCGGAGCTCGGCTACCCGGTCATGGACCTGGCGCTGGTGGCGCTCACCGCGCGGCTGGTGATCGGGGTCGCCGCCCGGTCCGTCTCGTTCGGGTTGCTGCTGGCCAACCTGCTCGGCATCGCCGCCGCCGACACCGTCTACAGCTACCAGCAACTGCACGGCGTCTACGAGGCCGGCAACTTCCTCGACGCGATGTGGCTCACCGCCAACCTCACCCTGGGCGCCGCCGCGCTGCACCGCGGCATGGCCGGGCTCACCGACCCGGCGCCGCCCGGGCGCGACGAGTCGAGGCCGGTCCGTTTCGTACTGCTGGCCGGCGCCGCCCTGCTCGCCCCGGCCGCACTGCTGGTCCAGTCGGCGCGCGGGATCGGCGACGACGTGCCGGCCGCCGCCGTCGCCTGCGCGGTGCTGTTCCTGCTCACCCTCGGCCGGATGGCGGGCGTGGCGGTCGAGCAGCGCCGCCTGGCGGTCACCGACCAGCTCACCGGCCTGTCCACCCGCCGCTGCATCGAGGGCCGGCTGCCCGCCGAGGTGGCGCGGGCCGGCCGGCGCCACGGTCCGGTGGCGCTGTTCATCGTCGACGTCGACCACTTCAAGTCGGTCAACGACCGCTTCGGCCACCCGGCCGGTGACCGCGCGCTCGTCGAGATCGCCCGGCGGCTGCGGCGGGCTGTGCGCCCCGGCGACGTGCTGGCGCGCTACGGCGGCGAGGAGTTCGCGCTGCTCATGCCCGGCCTGCACCCGGAGGAGCTCGAGGCGGTCTCGCAGCGGCTGCGGCGCAGCGTCGGCGACGAGCCGATCGCGCTCGACGACGACACTCGCGTCACGATCACCGTCTCCATCGGTACCGCGGCCTTCCCGGCCCACAGCGCCTCGCACACCGACCTGGTGGCGGTCGCCGACCGGGCCCTCTACACGGCCAAGGTCCTCGGTCGCGACCGGGTCGTCGTCGGCGGCGACGCGTGCGCCGAGCCCTGCCCGGAGCCGAGCCCGCAACGGGCGGCCCCGGCTGATCCACCCGAACGATCGGATGCCGTGCCGGCCGCGCACCTCGACTACCTCCAGCGCGTCGCCGACGAGGTCGACGCCTGGCTGTCCGGCGTCGAACACAGCGCCGCGATCGCCCGCTGGGCCACCGCGACGGCCGTGTTCATGAACTACTCCGAGGCGGTGACCATGCGCGCCGGGCTGGCCGGCCGGCTCCACGACGTCGGCAAGGTGGTGATCCCGCGGGAGATCCTGGTCAAGGCCGAGCCGCTCACCGACGAGGAGTGGGCGCTGCTGCGCCGGCACCCGCAGTTCGGCGCCCGCATGTGCCGGGTCGTGCCGGAGCTGGACGTGGTCGCCGACGTCATCCGCCAGCACCACGAGCGCTTCGACGGCGGCGGCTACCCGGACGGCCTGCGCGGGCTCGGCATCCGGCCGGAGGCGCGGCTGCTCGCCGTGTGCGACTCGTGGGCGGCGATGCGCTGCGACCGGCCCTACCAGGCCGCCCTCGGCGAGGACCGGGCCCGCGACGAGCTGCTGCGCGGCCGGGGCGGCCAGTTCGACCCCGACGCGGTCGACGCCTTCCTGACGCTGCACGAGCAGGGCGCGGTCGGCGAGCTGCGGCCGCTGGGCCCGGTAGGAGGCTCCATGCAGAGCGTCGCGCCGGCCGGCGTGTTCCAGATCAGCTCGTAGTACTGCGGCATGCCCCGGTGCCGGCGACGCCGGGGAGCTGCCCGTGTTGCATCGGTCGCAGTCTGGTTACCGGCCGACCATCGGGGGAACGTGGTCATTCCGGCCATTGCGGACGGGACTCGGACGGGATTCGGACGTGATTCGGGCGGGACTGGCCGCGGACCGAGGAGGTACGTGATCATGTGTGGCATCGTCGGCTGGGTCGACTTCCACCGCGACCTGCGTCTTGAGCGCGCCGGCGCGCGGGCCATGGCCGGCACGATGGCCCTGCGCGGGCCGGACGCCGAGGGCCTTTGGGTGCGCGAGCACGTCGCGTTCGGCCACCGCCGGCTCGCCGTCATCGACCTCGTCACCGGCGGGCAGCCGATGACCGTCGAGCACGACGGCGCGGAGCTCGCCGCCATCACCTACAGCGGCGAGCTGTACAACTACCGCGAGTTGCGGCAGGAGCTGCGCGCGCTCGGGCACCACTTCCGCACCGAGAGCGACACGGAGGTCGTCCTGCGGGCGTACGTCCAGTGGGGCGAGGACTTCGTGGACCGGCTCAACGGGATGTACGCCTTCGGCATCTGGGACGTGCGCCAGGACCGGCTGGTGCTGGTGCGCGACCGGATGGGTGTCAAGCCGCTGTACTACCACACCGGCGACGGCGGGCAGCTGCTGTTCGCCTCCGAGCCCAAGGCCATCTTCGCCCACCCGGGCGCGGAGGCGGTCGTCGACGCCGACGGCCTGCGCGAGCTGCTCGCCTTCGTCAAGACGCCCGGTCACGGCGTGTACCGCAACCTCCATGAGGTCGTCCCCGGCGAGCTCGTGCGCGTGGACCGCGCCGGGCTGCACCGCCGGCTGTACTGGCGGCCCGGCTACGCGGAGCACCGCGACGACCTCGACACCACCGTGCGCACCGTTCGCGAGCTGCTCGACGACATCGTGGCCCGGCAGACCGTCGCCGACGTGCCGATGTGCGCGCTGCTGTCCGGCGGCCTGGACTCCTCGGCGATCACCGCGCTGGCCCACGCGGCGCTGACCGGGCGGGGTGAGGGGCCGCTGCGCTCGTTCGCCGTCGACTTCGCCGGGCAGACCGAGCACTTCCGCCCGGACGCGATGCGCGCCACCCCGGACACGCCGTACGTCCACGACGTGGTCAAGCACGTGTCGACCGACCACGAGGACATCGTGCTGGACGCCGCGACGCTGATGGACCCGCTCGGCCGCGCCGCCGTGGTCAACGCCGCGGACCTGCCCACCGTGGGCGGCGACATCTACACGTCGCTGTACCTGCTCTTCCGGGCCGTGCGCGAGCACTCGACGGTGGCGCTGTCCGGCGAGGCGGCCGACGAGGTCTTCGGCGGCTACGCCTGGTTCCACCAGCCGGAGATCGTGTGGACCGAGACCTTCCCCTGGCTGGTGATCGGCGATCTCAAGGGCGGCGCGCTGGACAAGGACCTCGTGGCGTCGCTGGACGTGGAGGGCTACCGGGCCGGCGCCTACCACGACGCGATCGCCGAGGTCGACCACGGCGAGGACGCCGACCCGTTCAACCGGCGCATGCGCGAGATCTCCTACCTGCACCTGACCCGCTTCGTGCGGATCCTGCTGGACCGCAAGGACCGGATGAGCATGGCGCACGGCCTGGAGGTGCGGGTGCCGTACTGCGACCACCGGCTCGTCGAGTACGTCTACAACACCCCGTGGGCGATGAAGACGTTCGACGGACGGGAAAAGAGCCTGCTGCGCGCGGCCGCCGCCGATGCCGTGCCAGCCTCGGTGGCCGGGCGCACCAAGAGCCCGTACCCGTCCACCCAGGACCCGCGCTACGAGCGGGCGCTGCGCGAGGCCCTCGCGCGGGTGCTCGAGGACGACTCGCCCGTCGCGCCGCTGCTGGACCGGCAGCGGGTCGCCGAACTGGCCGCCGCCCCGTACGAGTACGACGGCTTCGCCGCCGACCGCCGCGCGATCGAGCACGCGCTGAGCCTCGACCTGTGGCTGCGCCGCAGCCCTGTGCGCCTGCTGCTGTAGCGGTCTTTGTTCAGCGGTTGCGGCCGAACAGCGGATGTGGGCTCACCCGCACCCGCGGTGCCGGGTCGCCGAACCACGGCGCCTCCCGGATGGCGCGCATCGCGGCCCGGCGGCGCTGCGCGTCCATCCGGTCGATGAACAGCACGCCGTCGAGGTGGTCGGCCTCGTGCTGCAGGCACCGGGCCAGCTCGCCCGCGCCGACCACCTGGACCGGGTCGCCGTGGTCGGTGTAGCCCTTCGCGACGACGTGCTGGCGGCGCTTGGTGTCGAAGTACAGCCCGGGCATCGACAGGCAGCCCTCCGGGCCGTCCTGCTCCCGCTCGTCGGGGAAGCTCAGCACCGGGTTGACCAGGTGCCCCTCGACCCCGTCGACGTGGAAGACGAAGGCCCGCAGGCCGATGCCCAGCTGCGGCGCGGCCAGACCCGCGCCCCGCTCCGAGCGCAGCGTGTCGGTCAGGTCGCGGACCAGCCGGCGCAGCTGCGCGTCGAACGTCGTCACCTCCTCGGCGGGCGTGGTCAGCACCGGATCCCCGAACACCCGGACGGGCAGCACAGCCATGGCGTCCTCAACTCCTTGCGTCGCGCTTTGCAAAGCACAATACTTTGCAAAGTGATCGACCAGAAGGCCGCCGGCGCGGCGCTCGGCCACCCGGTCCGGGTCGCCCTCATGGAGCTGCTACGCGCCCGGGGCACCGTGACGTCGACGGAGGCCGCGCGCGAGCTTGGCGGCTCGTCCGGCCTGCACTCCTTCCACCTGCGGCAGCTGGCGCGGTACGGCCTCGTCGAGGAGGCCCCTGGGAGCGGCCGCTCGAAGCCGTGGCGGCTGGCGGGCGCGGCGGATGCAGCCGACCCGGCGAACCCGGCCGGCCCGGCGCCGGACGCGGACGCGGCTCCGGACCTCGGCGCCCTGGCCCGGGGGCTGGAGGACGAGAGCTACCGGCGCTGGCTCGCGATGCGGGACGAGGCGCCGGCGCGGTGGCGGCGCGACGACGCGTTCAGCCAGGTCGTGTACCTCACGCCGCGCGAGATGGCCGAGCTGGCCAATGCCGTGCGCGCGCTGATCGCCGGGTACCGCCACCGCGAGGAGCGGCGCGGCACCGGCCCGGCCGGGGCCGGACCGGTCGCGGTCGTCGCCCGGTTCTTCCCCCTGCTGGGCCCGGACACCGGCGGCCTCGGCTGAGACCGCCGGGTCCAGGGTGCCCGCCCGACAGGTCGGCGTCCCGGCGTCCGGCCCAGGCCGGTCAGGCTAGGTCAGGCCCGGTCAGACTCGGTCAGTGGGACTCGCGGGCGACCCGGTCGCCGCTGGCGCCGAGGAGGAAGTCGCAGTCGGCGCCGGTGTTCGCCTGGCCGACGGTGTCGACGTAGAGGCGCTCCCAGCCGCGGCTCGGGCCGGCCAGGGCGTCGAGGAAGGCCGGGGTGGGCTCGCGGGCGTCGAGGTCGGCGTCGGCGTGCAGGGTGCGAGCCTCGACGTCGAGGGTGATCATGTCGCCGGTGCGGACCCGCGCGAGGGGGCCGCCGGCGGCGGCCTCCGGGCTGACGTGCAGGACCACCGTGCCGTAGGCGGTGCCGCTCATCCGGCCGTCGCAGATGCGGACCATGTCGCGTACGCCCCGCGCGAGGAGCTTGGCCGGGATGGGGGTGTTGGCCACCTCGGGCATGCCGGGGTAGCCGCGCGGGCCGCAGCCGCGCAGGACGATGACCGAGTCGGCGGTGACGTCCAGATCGGGGTCGTCGAGGCGGGCGTGCAGGTCCTCGACGGAGTCGAACACGACCGCGGGGCCGCGGTGGCGCAGCAGGTGCGGCGAGGCGGCGGCGGGCTTGATGACGGCGCCGTCCGGCGCGAGGTTGCCGCGCAGCACCGCGATGCCGGCGTGCGGCCGCAGCGGCTCCGCGCGGGGGCGGATCACCTCGCGGTCGTGGACGCGGGCGTCGGCGAGGTGCTCGACCAGGGGCCGGCCGGTGACGGTCAGCGCGGCCGGGTCGAGCAGGTCGCTCACCTCGGCGAGGACGGCGTGCAGGCCGCCGGCGCGGTGCAGGTCCTCCATCAGGAACCGGCCGGCGGGCAGCAGGTCGACGAGGAGGGGCACGCCGGCGCCGAAGCGGTCGAAGTCGTCGAGGGTCAGCTCGATGCCCGCCCGGCCGGCGATGGCGAGCAGGTGCACGACGGCGTTGGTGGAGCCGCCGAGCGCGGCGAGGGCGACGATCGCGTTGCGGAACGAGCCACGGCTGAGCACCGTGCTGGGCCGGCGCTCGGCGTCGACGAGACCGACGGCGAGGGCGCCGGTGGCGTGCGCGGCCTCCAGCAGGCGGCTGTCGGCGGCCGGAATGCCGGCGATGCCGGGCCGGGTCATGCCGAGGACCTCGGCGAGCAGGCCCATGGTCGAGGCGGTGCCCATGGTGTTGCAGTGGCCGCGGCTGCGGATCATCGAGGACTCGGAGCGGGTGAACTCCGCGGCGCTGAGCGTGCCGGCGCGGACCTCCTCGGACAGCTTCCACACGTCGGTACCGCAGCCCAGCGGGACGCCGCGGAAGGTGCCGGTGAGCATCGGCCCGCCGGGGACGACGACGGCGGGCAGGTCGACCGAGCAGGCGGCCATGAGCAGCGCCGGGATGGTCTTGTCGCAGCCGCCGAGCAGCACCACCCCGTCGATCGGGTTGGCCCGCAGCATCTCCTCGGTGGCCATCGCGGCCATGTTGCGCCACAGCATGGCGGTGGGGCGGACCTGCGTCTCGCCGAGGGAGACGACGGGCAGGCCGAGCGGGATGCCGCCGGCCTCGTAGACGCCGTTGGCGACGCTGCGGGCGACCTCGTCGAGGTGGGCGTTGCACGGGGTCAGGTCGGAGGCGGTGTTGGCGATGGCGATGTGCGGGCGGCCGTCGAACGCGTCGCCGGGCAGGCCGCGGCGCATCCAGGCCCGGTGGATGTAGCTGTTGCGGTCGTCGCCGGAGTACCACTGCGCGCTGCGTCTCGCGGGCATCGCCAACCCCCTGTCGGTGCCGCAACCGTACCGCCGGGCCCGGACGTCGATCTACCATCCGGATATGAGCGAGCCGGCCCGGTACACCGCCCGCCCGGCGACCGCCGGCGCCTATGCCCTCGGCGAGGGGCCGGTCTGGGACGCGGACCGTTCGCGCCTGCTCTGGGTCGACATTGTCGGCGGCACCGTGCACGAGGGGCGCCTCGACCCGGCCGCGGGCGCCGTGACCCCGACCGGCTCGTGGTCGTTCGGCGGCACCGTCGGCGCGGTCGCGGTCACCGCCGGCGGCGAGCTGCTCGTCGCCGAGCGGCACACCCTCACCCGGGTCGGCGCCGACGGCGCCCGCGCCCCGGTGGCCCGGGTCCTGCCCGACGGGCGGGCGAGCCGGCTCAACGACGGTGCCGTCGACCCGGCGGGGCGCTTCCTCGTCGGCAGCCTCGCCCAGGACCGGCGGCGCGGTGAGGAGATCCTGGTCCGCCTCGACGCGGCCGGCGTCACTGTGCTCGACGCCGACCTCGACCTGTCCAACGGCCTGGCCTGGAGCCCCGCGGGGGACCGCTTCTACAGTGTCGACACCGTCCCCGGCCTGGTCCGGGTCCGCGACTACGACCCGGGCACCGGCGCGGTCGGGCCGCGGCGGGACCTGTTCAGCATCGCCGACGGCTACCCCGACGGCATGTGCGTGGACGCCGACGGCAACCTGTGGATCGCGGTGTGGGGCGGCGCCCGGGTCGAGTGCCGCGACCCCGGCGGCGACCTCCTCGCCGTCGTCGCCGTCGACGCCCCGCACACCTCGAGCGTCGCGTTCGCCGGCCCGGACCTCGACGTCCTCGTCGTCACCACCGCCACCGCCGAGCTGTCGCCGCGGGACCTGGCGCGGCACCCGGACTCCGGCCGCCTGTTCACCGCCCGCGTCGGGGCCCGCGGGCTGCCCGCAGCCTCCTGGGACCCGGCGTGCGCGCCCTCGTCCTGAGCGGGCCGCGGCGCGCCGACGTCCGCGAGGTGCCCGAGCCGGTCGCCGCCGCCGGGCAGGTCGTCGTCGACGTCGAGCGGGCCGGCGTCTGCGGCACCGACGTCGAGCTGTTCACCGGGGAGCTGAGCTACCTGCAGACCGGCGTCACGGCCTACCCGCTGCGGCCCGGCCATGAGTGGTCCGGCGTCGTCGCCGCCGTCGGGCCGGACGTCGACCGGGGCTGGCTGGGCCGCCGGGTCACCGGCGACACGATGATCGGCTGCGGTCGCTGCGAGCGGTGCCGGCGCGGCCGCCACCACGTCTGCGCCGACCGGCGCGAGCTCGGCATCCTCGGCCTGCCCGGCGCCCTCGCCGAGCGCGTCGCCGTGCCCGCGCACGCGCTGCACGCCCTGCCGCCGGCCGTGGACGCCGAGGCCGGCGCGCTGGTCGAGCCCGGCGGCAACGCGCTGCGCTGCGTCGAGGGCGCCGGGCTCGGCCCCGGCGAGCGGCTGCTGGTGCTCGGCACCGGCACGATCGGCCTGCTCGTCGAGCTGTTCGCCCGCGCCCGGGGCGCCGAGGTGCACTTGCTGGGCCGCGAGGAGGGCCAGCTGCGGCTCGCCCGCTCGCTCGGCCTCACCGACGCGTGGACCCGCGACTCGCTGCCGCGGCGGCCCTGGGACGCGGTCGTCGACGCCACCAACGACCCGCAGCTGCCCGCCCTGGCGCTGAGCCTGGTCGAGCCGGGCCGGCGGATCGTGTTCATCGGGCTGTCGGGCGCCCCGAGCGCCGTCGACACCCGCGAGATCGCCCTCAAGGACGTCACCGCGGTCGGCATCCTCGGCGCCTCGGCCGGGCTGGCGGGGGCGATCGACGCCTACGCCGACGGCTCGGTCGACCCGCGGCCCCTGGTCGCCGCGACGATCGGCCTCGACGAGGTGGCCGCCGCGCTCGCCGGGCGTCGCCCCGACGGCTCCGGGCCGGGGCCGAAACTCCTGGTCGACCCGCGCCGCTGAGCCGCGCCCGGCCCTTGCCCGTCACGCAGTGTCGATTGTTTTGATCATCTAAGTGTTCACGTTCACGACGCCTGTCGCTGGCTGAGCGCAGCCTGTGCGTTTTCCGAACGCCCGGCAGACTTCCGGTCGCACAATCGTTTCCGCACAACCGGAGTGTCGTCCTTGGCTCAGTCTGCATGTCGGCGGCGGCGCCTTCCGGCGGTCGCCCTGGCCCTCGGGGCCATCGCATGACGGCCGCGGACCGCCTGCGCGGCGCCCGCGCGCGCTCCGCCCCGCGCCTCGCCGCCCGCGTCGCGCCCATGCTCGCCGCCGCCGGTATCACGCTGCCCGGCGTCGTCGCGGTTTCCGCGATCCACCTCGTCACCGTCAGCTAAGGAGACACCGCAGCATGAGGCAACGACTACGGCGGGCGCTCGCCTCCGCGCTCGCCGTCGCACTGGTCGGCGGGACCAGCGCCGCGATCGGCCCGGACACGGCCGGCGCGCAGGACGTCCCGCCCGGGTCCACCGGCGCGCCGGTCATCAATCTCACCGACGGCCAGACGCTGGAGGGCACGGTCCGGGTCGACGCCGAGGCGGCGGTCGAGAACGACTCGGTCGTCTCGCTCACCGTCGACGGCGTCCCGGTGAACGCCAAGCCGACCGCGGGCACGGCGCGGTTCGCCTTCGACATGGGCGGCAACGGTACCGAGGCCCGCTACCACAACTCCATCACGGTCAACGACCACACGGCCGAGGCCGACCGCGTCTACTTCCCCGACATCCCCGGCAGCCGCGCCGGCTCGCTGGACTTCCCCGGCGAGTGGCTGCACGCCGGCGTCAACACGGTCACCGTGCGCGCCGGCTGGAACTGGGTCGACACCACCAACGCCGCCGCGGTCGGCGTGGAGAAGCTGCCGTTCGGCGAGGGCCTGCGCTGCCCCAACTACGACGACTTCGCGCTCAGCAGCATCAGCCTGAGCCTGCTCGGCGTCGTCGCCGACGGTGAGCAGAACAACTTCAGCTACAGCTTCGGCGACGGCACCTGCGGCAGCTCGCCGCACCTGCTGAAGCAGGACCTGACCTTCGTCGTCTCCGGCACGCCCGGCAGCAGCACCGCCGGCCTCGGCGCCGACCTGGACACCACGACGCTGGCCAACGGCACGCACACGGTCGCCGCGACCACGAAGTCGGGCGCCACCACCCGGGTCACCGTCGGGGTCAACAACGCCCCCGCCGGCGCGCCGAAGATCACCCCGGCCGACGGCGCCCTGATCCGCGGCAGCCGCCCGGTCATCGCCGCCCTGCCCGCCGGCGGCGCCGGCACCGTCGAGTCCCTCGCGATCGACGACCGGCCGGCCGAGAACGCCGAGACGCTCGCCCCGGGCACCGCGACGCTGGGCCTCACGATCGAGGCGGGCAACTCGCTCGAGGCGAGGTACCACAACTACCTGCTCGTCAACGGCAACCGCGTGGACCTCGGCGGCGACTACGGCGTCGCCGGCCAGGAGACCGTGGCGATCAAGTTCCCCAACCGGTTCCTGCACCTCGGCGACAACGTCATCCAGGTCAAGACCGGCGACTACAACGGCACCCTCAACGGCGTGACCTGCGCGAACCACGACGACTTCCGGCTGACCCGCGAAGCGACGCTGCTCGCGATCGGCACGGCCGGCACGGTGACCGCGGGCACGACGTACATCCTGACCACCAACGGCACCACCGTGACCAAGGCGGCGACCACCGCCGCCTCCCTCGCCCTGGGCGACGGCACCTGCGGCGCCAACAAGGATGCCGAGTTCCACTTCGACATCGCCGGGGCGCCGACCACGCGGACGATCGAGACCCTCGGCGCCGCCGTCGACGCGCACCTGCGGGTGTTCGTCGGCGGCAACGGCTCCGACGCCGGCTTCGACAACGTGGTGCTGATCAACGGCATCCCGATGGACCTCGGCATCTGGGAGAAGGAGGTCGCCGACCTCGCCTTCCCCAACGAGTGGCTCGTGCCGGGCGTCAACACCGTCGAGTTCATCGCCGGCAGCGACCACGGCAGCGCCAAGCCCGGCGGCTGCGACAACTACGACGACTACACGCTGCGCGACTTCGAGCTCGCCCCGGTGGGCGGCAAGGCGACCCAGCTGACCAGGCACATCGCCGAGAGCACGGTGACGATCGGCTCGGCGAGCTACCCCACCGGCCAGCCGGTCACCGTCTACATCGGCGACGGCACCTGCGGCAGCAGCTTCAACGGCACGCTGGACAAGACGATCCTGTTCGACGTCACCGCCGACGACGGCGCCCCGGCGGCGGCGCTCGGCCGGCGCGCCGACGTCGACACCACCGCGCTCGCCGACGGGGCGCACACCATCAAGGCCGTCGTGGGCGACAAGGCCTCGACCCGGCGGTTCACCGTCGACAACACCGCGCCCGAGATCGAGAACAGTGTCCCGGCCGAGGGGCAGAACCTGACCTCGACGGTGGCGCTCGTCATCAAGATCAAAGACGCGTCGGGCGTGGCCGGCACGCCGGCGATCACCCTGGACGGCAAGGCCGTCGCCCAGGGCGACCAGATCGGCCGCGGCCTGCCGGCCGGCGCGCACACCATCGCCGTGAGCGTGACCGACATCCTCGGCAACACGGCCACCCGGCAGATCCACTTCACCAGCGCCAACATCCCGGACGTGCCGACCGACCTCGCCGCGGCCCTGACCGGCACCAACCTGCCCTCGGCCAACCTGTCGGCGAAGGTGCCCGGCGCCGCCGGGGTGCCGCTCACGGCCACGTTCACCAAGGCCGACGTCGTCCTGCCCACCGGCGGGTACCAGGGCACGGCGAGCGCGGTGCCGACCACGCTCGACGTCGCGCACGACGGCAGCGTCGACCTCGGTTCCCTACGGCCGCTGGACGGGCGCACCGTCGACACGCCGTCCGGGCGTGACGTGGTGTTTCAGCGGTACGACCTGAACGTCGGCACCGCCGCGTCGCCGACCCTGCGCTGGGAGGGCACCATCGACCCCGAGCGGGTCGTGGCGCTGCGCGTGTGGGACCCGGCCGCGAAGCAGTGGGTCGTGCTGACCAGCTCCCGCGGCCAGGCCGAGCACAGCACCGTGCTGGCCGCGCAGCTCGGCGACGGCTACCGCGACGGCGGCACCGTGCACGTGCTGGTCACCGGCGAGGACCCGTTCGCCGACGACCTGTCGCCGCACGACGCCACGGCGCAGCTGGACAAGGACCACTTCGAGGACCCGAGCACGTACGACTTCGCGCTCGCGCACTTCACCGACACGCAGTACCTCTCCGAGGGCGCGGCCGGCGGCACGTACGACAACTGGAACGGCAAGCAGGAGCCCTCCGACGTGGAGACCGCCGAGGAGCAGGCGATCTGGGCGGCGGCGTACAAGGACACCACCCAGTGGATCGCCGACAACGCGGCGAGCCGCAAGATCGCCTACACGGCGCACACCGGCGACGTCATCGAGAACGACTACTACGACCCGCTGGCGAAGAACCCGGACGGCTCGCTGCAGCGGCCGGGCCTCAACGAGGAGGTCGAGAAGGAGCTCGCGCTCGCCTCGGGCTACCAGAAGATCCTCGACGACAACGGCGTGGTCAACCAGGTCATCGCGGGCAACCACGACGACCAGTTGGGCGCCGAGACCGGGCCGGACTCCCGGTTCAGCCGGACCTTCAGCGCCGACCGGTATTACCGGGTGGCGAAGGGGTGGCCGGCCGGGACCGAGTATCACGCCTGGGACGAGCAGGTCAACGCCGACGGCACGGTGAAGCCCGGCAAGGACAACCAGAACAACTACGTGCTGTTCTCCGCCGGCGGCCTGGACTTCGTCGCGGTCGGCCTGTCCTACGGCGTCACGCCGCAGGAGGCCAAGTGGGCCGACTCGATCTTCAAGCGGTACAAGGACCGCAACGGCATCCTGCTCTCGCACGACTACCTCAAGCCGTCGACGAGCCCCGACGGCCGCGGCGCGGCCTTCTCCGCGCCGGACGGCTCGCCGCTGTACAAGCAGGTCGTCGAGGCCAACCCGAACGTCTTCCTGGTCCTCGCCGGCCACGAGCACGGCGTGGGCACCAACCTGAAGACGAAGGTCGGCGTGACGGTGGCGCACGACGTGGTCGAGCTGCTGGCGGACTACCAGTTCTACACGGTGCCGGCCGGCGAGCTGTGGCCGAAGCTGGTCGACGCCAACGGCAACATCGACGTCAACGGCGACGGCACGCCCGACCACAAGGCGACCGACCGGCTCCAGTTCGGCGCGAGCTTCCTGCGCCTGCTGCAGTTCGACGTCAAGCGCGCCGAGATGCACATCGACACGTACTCGCCGTTCCTGAACAACTTCGGGGCGACCAAGTACGACATCCGCCAGGACGGCAGCCAGACCAAGCCGCGGTACAACGGCGCCGAGGACAACCTGACGCTGCCGGTCGACCTGACCAGCCGCAAGACGTCCTTCGCCACCGACTCGCTGGCCGTCTACGTGCCGTCGGGCACCATCGGCACCGACCAGGTGCAGGCCAACGGCACGGCCAAGGTGACCTGGAGCGGGCTCGCCCCGGCCACGTCGTACGCCTGGATCGTCTCGGCGAAGAGCGCCGACGGCGGCGTGGCGGTGGCCCAGCCGGCCGTGTTCCGCACCGCCAAGGGCGCCCCGACGCTCACGGCGAGCACCGCGCCCGTCGACTGGGGCACGGCGGCGACCGTCACGGTCAAGGTGAACGCGGACGGCGCGCCGGTCACCGGCACCGTGGAGCTGCGCGAGGGTGACAAGATGCGCGGCTCGGTCGCCCTGGACGCCAACACGGCCACGTTCAAGCTGCCTCCGGGCCTGGCGGGCGGCAGCCACGCGCTGACCGCCTCGTACACCGGCAGCGACACGTTCGGCCCGGCCCAGGCCACCGTCACCGTGACGGTGAACCTGCCGCCGGCGTGGAGCTCGTCGAAGCAGTACAAGGCCAACGAGAAGGTCAGCTACGACGGCCGGCCCTACGTCGCGGCGTGGACGACCAAGAACGAGAAGCCCGGCGACCCGAACGGTCCGTGGCAGGAGCTCGCCATGATCGAGGACGGCGCCGCACTGTGGACGGCGTCGCGGATCTTCAACAGCGGCGACGTCGCGATGTACAGGGACAAGAAGTTCAAGGCCCGCTGGTGGACCCGCAACCAGGCCCCCGGCGACCCGAACGGACCCTGGGAGGAGATCGCGCCGCCGTCACCCGGCGGCGGCCCCGCGGCCTGGACGCCCACGACGGTGTACAACGCCGGCGACCGGGTGACGTACCAGAACCACGTGTACGAGTCCAAGTGGTACAGCCGCAACCAGGTGCCCGGTGACCCCGGCGGCCCCTGGAAGCTGATCGGCTGACATCACGCCGGGAAGCCGGCCGGGACCCGAACGGTCCCGGCCGGCTTCTGCATGCCGCCCACCGCCGCAGCCGGCCAGCCGCGGATGTGTGCGCCGGTCAGGGGCGCAGCACCACGCGCCGGCCGTGCAGCTCCCCGCGCTCCACCATGCGGTGCGCCTCCGCGGTCTCGTCCAGCGGCAGCTCCACGGTCGCGCGGGGGCGCAGCCGGCCCGCGGCGAGCAGCCGGTTGACGCTCACCGCCGCCTCCGCGAGCTCCGCGGCGGTGGCGTGCGAGATGACGAAGCCGGTCACCGTCCGGTCGTGCAGGTACAGCGCGCCGACCGGCAGCACGGGCCGCGACCCGGCACCGGCGAGCACCACCACGCGGCCCCGCAACGCCAGCAGCTCCAGCGCCTTTTCCAGGTCGTTGCGGCCGGAGGTGTCCAGGTAGAGGCCTGGCGCCGCCGGGGCAGGCCAGGGCCAGCCGGGCGGCCAGGTCCGGGGCGCGGTAGTCGAGCACCTCGGCCGCGCCGAGGCCGGCGCAGTACTCCGCGTCGGCCGCCGAGGCGGTCGCGACGACCCGCGCCCCGGCCTCTGCGGCCAGCACGACCAGCGCCGCGCCGACGTTCCCGCCGGCCCCTTCGACGACGACCGTCTCGCCGGCGCGCAGCCGGCCGTGCGTGAACAGCGCCAGATACGCGGTGGCCGCCGGGTTGACCATCGTGACCGCGGTCGCCGCCGGCACCCCGGCGGGCAGCCGGTAGAGCCGCTCGACCGGGACCACGGCCCGCTGCGCCGCCGCGCCCTGCCGCCCCGCGTGGCCGAGGCTGTTGCACCACACCGGGTCGCCCGGGGCGAGGCCGGCGACCCCCGCGACTCCCGGCCCGGCCGCGGCCACCGTGCCGACCAGGTCCCGGCCGACGACGAACGGCATCGGCAGCGGGGTGCGGAACAGCCCCGAGCGCACGAACGTGTCGACCGGGTTCACGGTGGTGGCGAGCACGTCGACCAGCACGTCGGTGGGGCCGGGGACGGGGTCGTCGACCTCGCCGTACCGGATGACGCCGGGCGGTCCGAGCTGCTCGAGGTATGCGGCGCGCACGAGCGCCGATTCTCCGGCCGGGCCGGGCCGCCGCCAACCGGAACCGCCGGCCCCGGCCGGGTTTCACCCCGCCGCGTCGCCCGCCCGGCCTGTGTGAGGGGTAGTCGTCAACGGTCGACTCGCACTCGCAGGAAGCCCGGAGGAACCATGACCCAGCACCCGCCGCTGCCGCCGTTCACGCTCGAGACCGCCCTCGCCAAGGTGCAGGGCGCCGAGGACGCCTGGAACACCCGCGACCCCGAGCGGGTCGCGCTCGCCTACACCGAGGACTCGGTGTGGCGCAACCGAGACCAGTTCATCACCGGCCGCGCCGAGATCGTCGCGTTCCTGCGCGCGAAGTGGGCGCGGGAGCTCGACTACGCGCTGCGCAAGGAGCTGTGGACGTACCACGACGACCGCATCGCGGTGCGGTTCCAGTACGAGTGCCACGACGCCGGCGGCCGCTGGTGGCGCAGCTACGGCAACGAGCTGTGGCATTTCACCCCGGACGGGCTCATGTCGCGACGCGAGGCGAGCATCAACGACGTGCCGATCGACGAGGCCGACCGGCGCATCCTCGGGCCGCGCCCGGACCACCTGCGCGGAGCCCCGCCGTCGCCGCACGTGTGGACCATCGGCGGCGCGGCCTGAACGACCCGGGCGGCGGAGACCGGCGCGCGGCTGACCGGCGCCGGCCTGCGACGTATGTACGATGTCGGGCGTGTCCACGTCGCCGCCGGTCGCCGACGCCGGTCGGTCCGCCGGGGTCGTGCTGGACGCGGTGCTGGAGCGCATCACCTACGTCAGCGAGGACACCGGATACACGATCGCCCGGGTGGCGACCGATCGCTCCGGCCAGGACCTGCTCACCGTGGTCGGGTCGCTGCTGGGGGTGCAGCCGGGGGAGAGCCTGCGGCTGGTCGGGCGGTGGGGGTCGCACCCGAAGTACGGCAAGCAGTTCGAGGTGCACTCGTTCACGACGGTCCTGCCCGCCACGGTGCAGGGCATCGAACGGTACCTCGGCTCCGGCCTGATCAAGGGCATCGGCCCGCGGATGGCGGCCCGCATCGTCGGGCACTTCGGCGCCGATACGCTCCGCGTCATCGAGGAGGAGCCCGGCCGGCTGGTCGAGGTGCCCGGCCTCGGCCCGAAACGCACCGGGATGATCGGCGCGGCGTGGGAGGAGCAGAAGGCCATCAAGGAGGTGATGGTCTTCCTGCAGGGCGTCGGCGTGTCCACGTCGCTCGCCGTGCGCATCTACAAGCAGTACGGCGACTCGTCGATCTCGGTGGTGCGCAACGAGCCCTACCGGCTGGCCTCCGACGTGTGGGGCATCGGCTTCCGCACCGCCGACACGATCGCGCAGGCCGTGGGCATCCCGAGCGACAGCCCGCAGCGAGTGCAGGCCGGCATCCAGTACACGCTGTCCGAGGCCGCCGACAACGGCCACTGCTACCTGCCGGAGCCCAACCTCGTCGCCGACGCCGCGCAGATCCTCGCCGTCCCGCCCGACCTGGTGCGGACCTGCCTGGACGACCTCGCCGCCGCCGACGGCGTGGTCCGCGAGGCGGTGCCCAACCCGAGCAACGACGGCGGCACCATCCCGGCGGTCTACCTGGTGCCGTTCCACCGCGCCGAGTCGTCCCTCGCCACGAGCCTGCTGCGGCTGCTGTCCACGCGCGCCGACCGGATGCCCGCCTTCGGCACCGTCGAGTGGGACAAGGCGCTCGCCTGGCTGCGCACCCGCACCGGCACCGACCTCGCCGAGGAGCAGGAGCAGGCGGTACGCCTGGCGCTGACCGCGAAGGTGGCGGTGCTCACCGGCGGCCCCGGCTGCGGCAAGTCGTTCACCGTCAAGTCCGTCATCACCCTGGCCGCGGCGAAGAAGGCGAAGATCGTGCTGGCCGCCCCGACCGGGCGCGCCGCCAAGCGGCTCACCGAGCTGTCCGGCCACCCGGCCACGACCGTCCACCGGCTGCTGCAGCTGCGCCCCGGCGGCGACCCCTCCTACGACCGCGACAACCCGCTCGACGCCGACCTCGTGGTGGTCGACGAGTCGAGCATGCTCGACCTGATCCTGGCCAACAAGCTCGTCAAGGCGATCCCGGACGGCGCGCACCTGCTCCTCGTCGGCGACGTCGACCAGCTGCCGTCGGTGGGCGCCGGCGAAGTGCTGCGCGACATCCTCGGCGCCGGCAGTGTGCCCCGGGTACGGCTCACGAAGGTGTTCCGGCAGGCCGCCAAGTCCGGCGTCGTCGTCAACGCCCACCGCATCAACGCCGGGCAGGCGCCCGTGTTCGGCGAGCACCCCGACTTCTTCCTGTTCCCCGTCGAGGAGGCCGAGGCCACCGCGGAGACGGTGGTCGACATCGTGGCCCGGCGGGTGCCGCGGCGCTTCGGCATCAAGCCCCGCGACATCCAGGTGCTCACCCCGATGCACCGCGGCCCGGCCGGCGCCGGCAGTCTCAACACGCTGCTGCAGCAGGCCCTCGCGCCGCACCGGGAGGGCGCCCCGGAGCGCCGCCACGGCGCCCGGGTGTTCCGCCCCGGCGACAAGGTCATCCAGATCCGCAACAACTACGAGAAGGGCGCCGCCGGCGTGTTCAACGGCACCGTCGGCGTCGTCACCGAGCTGTCCCCGACCGACCGGCAGCTGACCGTGCGCACCGACGAGGACGAGGACATCGACTACGACTTCGACGAGCTCGACGAGCTGCAGCACGCCTACGCCATCACCGTGCACCGCTCGCAGGGCAGCGAGTATCCCGCCGTCGTGATCCCGGTGGCGATGAGCGCGTACACGCTGCTGCAGCGCAACCTGCTGTACACCGCGGTCACCCGTGCCAAGCGGCTCGTCGTGCTGGCCGGCAGCCGCAAGGCCCTGGCCATCGCGGTGCGCACCGCCGGCACCGGCCGGCGACACACCGCGCTGACCCACCGCCTCAGCCGGCCGACGTGATGTGCGGCCGGCACCGTCGCGTATCTTGGGTGCACGGCCGCGCGTCCCCGTATCCCAACGGCAGAGGAACGGAGCTCAAACCTCCGACAGTGTGGGTTCGAATCCCACCGGGGGCACCCTCGTCCCGGGCGGCCGGTCAGCGTCCCTTGGTGGCTCCCGGGCCGGCGTCGACGCTGATCGGGCCCGGCTCCAGGCTCCGGCAGGCGGTGTCCGCCCGCTGCCATCTCGGGTCGTCCTCGGCCGGCATGGCCGGCTTCGGGTGGAAGATGCCCTCGTCGTCCGGGTCGGGCCAGTCGGGCAGGCCGTTCGCACGGATGCAGCCGGCCCACCGGCGCAGCTTGGTGATTTCCTGGGCGGTCACCGCCCGGTGCGACTCGCGCGGCAGCGTCCCGGCCTGCCGGAAGAGGTCCGTGCACTCCGGGGCCGGTTTCGGGGCCATGGCGGTGGCGCCCGGCGGGAACGTCCAGCGGCCGCCGGTCTCCACCGGGTCGGGGTAGTCCGGGAACCCGTTGGCCCGCATGCATCTCGCGGCGTCGGCGAGCTTCTCCCGATTGTCCGGGGCCGGGGCGGCCGTCGGCCGGCTGCCGGTGCCGCCGCTGCACCCGGCCAGTGCGATCATCGCCGCGCCGGTCGCGGCAAGCACGCGGATTCTCATGCCTGACACGCTCGCCGACATCGCCGCACCACGCTTCCCCCGGCGGTAGCCTGCCGCTCCCCGCATTCGGGGGGTGGCCCGGCTCCGCCTCGGGTAACCGACCGTGTGCCCGGGGAAGACGCACCGCTCGATATCCTGGAGGCCGGTGACGACATCGACCGGCGGGGGCGGTGCGGTTCGGCATGGTCAAGGTTCTGATCGTCGACGACCATGAGGTCGTCAGGCACGGGCTGCGATTCATGCTGGCGCAGGAGCCGGACTTCGAGATCGTGGGCGAGGCCGTCGACGGCGTGACGGCCCTCGCCGAGATCCGCCGCTGCGAGCCGGACGTGGTGCTGCTCGACCTGATGATGCCGGTCCTGGACGGCCTCGGCGTGCTGCACGCACTGCGTGGCGAGCAGCGCCGCCCGGCGATCATCGTGCTGACCTCCTACGCCGACGAGGCCAAGGCGATGGAGGCGGTGCGTGCCGGCGCCCTGTCCTACCTGCCCAAGACCACCACCGCCGACCGGGTGAGCGAGGCGGTGCGGGCCGCGGCGACGGGCGGCAGCGTGTTCGAGCCGGGCGTCGCCGCGGCGCTGGTGCGGCGGTGGCGCGAGCACGAGCGGGAAGGACCGCTGGAGCGGCTCTCGGCGCGTGAGCGGGACGTGCTCGTCGAGTTGTCCCGGGGCCGCTCCAACCGGGAGATCGCCCGGTCGCTGTCGCTGGGCGAGCAGACGGTGAAGTCCCACGTGTCGAGCATCCTCACCAAGCTCGATCTGCAGGACCGCACTCAGGCGGCGATCTTCGGGCTGCAGCACGGACTGGTGCCGCTCGGCGAGGCCCTGCGCAGCGGCGACTGAGCCCGGCGGTCAGCCGGCCAGCAGGCCGTCGCGCATGGCGACCTGGCGCTGGCACGCGTCGGCGACGGCCTGCTCGTGCGTGATGATCACCATCGTGGTGCCGGCGCTGTTGAGCTCCGCCAGCAGCGCCATGATTTCGCCGCTGTTGTTGGAGTCCAGGTTGCCGGTGGGCTCGTCGGCGAAGACGATCGCCGGCCGCCCGACCACCGCACGGGCGATCGCCACCCGCTGGCGCTCGCCGCCGGAGAGCTTGGTGACCGGGTGCCGGACGCGGTGCCCGAGCCCCACCCGCTCCAGCGCCTCCTGCGCCGCCGCGCGCCGCTGCCGCGCCGGCACGCCGCGGTACAGCAGTCCGTTGGCGACGTTGTCCAGCGCGTTGAGCGATTCGAGCAGGAAGAACTGCTGGAACACCACGCCGACCCGGTGCGCGCGCACCCCGGCTAGCTGCCGGTCGGACAGGCCATCCACGGCCATGCCGTCGACGACCACCGAGCCGGCCGTCGGCCGGTCCAGCGTCGCCATGAGGTTCAGCAGCGTGGACTTGCCGGAGCCGGACGCCCCGGTGATGGCCAGCATGTCGCCGGCCTCGACGCTCAGGTCGACGCCACGAACGGACTCGACGGGCGGCTCGCCGGGGTAGGTCTTGCGGACTTCGCGCAGCTGGAGGACGGCCATGGCGCCACGATGCCGGGGCCGGGACGCCCGCGCATCCCCCAAAGGTCAATCGCGACCTGCCTCCTTTCGGGGGTGCTACCCGTGGGTGTTCGGCTTCATGAACGTGCCCTGGGGCGGCTCTTGCGATGTGCAGGCATTGGTCGCGTTGTGCTGCTCCACATTGTCCTTGGCCCTCAGATGCTCCGGCGGATCGAAGTAGCCCTCACTGTCCGGGTCGGGCCAGTCGGGCAGGCCGTGTGCACGCATGCACCCGGCCCATCTGCGCGCCTGGGCCAAGTACTCCGCGCTCGTCGGCGGTTTCGGTCCCTGTTCGTTCTTTCCGGCGATGAACAGCCTCGCGCAGGCGGATGGCGGCTGTACGTTGGGCGCGGAGTCCGGAAACCCCCAATGGCCGTCCTCGAACCTGACCGGGTCGGGCCAGTCGGGATACCCGTTCTCGCGCATGCATCTGGTCGCCTCGAGGAGCGTCGAGGGCGCGGGCCCACCACTGGACGTGGCAGTCGGACTGTCGCCGCGGCCGCACCCGGTGAGCGAGATCAGTACTACCGTTCCTGCCACGGCGAGCGTTCGTAGCTTCATGCTTCGACGCTCGCTGACGCCGCTGCGAGGTCGCTTCCCCCAAAGGTAGCCGCCCACCGCTGGACTTTGGGGGAGTGTGGGGGACCAGGGATGCGCTTCGAGGCGCCGAAGACCCGAATTGGGGGGCCGGACCTGCCACTATTTGGGGAAGCGGCAGCATACGACGTCCGGCGAGGCTGTATGCATGGAGCCAGTCTCGGGATCTCGTCCCATCGAAGCGCAGGGGCGGACGACGTGAATCGCAAACGCGGCGCCGTGGTGGCCGGGGTCGCCCTGGCCGGAGTGGCGGGTGCCGGCGCCGTCGCGTTGATCGATAACCGCTCGTCCGTCGACGGGCGGCAAGCCGCGACCGACACACCGGCCGCGACGGCCCCGATCGTCAGCACCGACGTCTCGCGCCGCCAACAGGTCACCGGCACGCTCGGGCGTTCCGGGTCGTTCACGGTGGTTGCGCCGGGCCAGGGGACGCTGACCTGGCTGCCGGCCGTCGGCTCGGTGGTGGGCCGTGGCAAGCCGGCCTACGAGGTCGACGGCAAGCCGGTCATGCTCCTGTTCGGCGAACGCCCGCCGTGGCGCGCGTTCCAGTCCGGGATGACCGACGGGGTCGACGTCCAGCAGCTGGAGGACAACCTCAAGGCCCTCGGCTACGGTGCCGGACTCACGGTCGACCAGCACTTCTCGCCGGCCACCTCCCGGGCAATCCGCCGCTGGCAGGAGGATTCGGGCCTGCCGGTCACCGGCGCCGTCCCCCTCGGCCAGATCGTGTTCGTCCCCGGCGCGGTGCGCATCGCCGGCAGCGACCTGCGCGCCGGCGCGTCCGTCGGCCCGGGGACGACGGTCGAGCGGGGCACCGGCGAGCAGCGGGCGATCACCGTGCAGGTGTCGACCAACGTGCTCGCCGCCGTGCACGCCGGCGACCCGGTCGTGGTGGACCTGCCCGATGGCAGCCGCAAGACCGGCACCGTCACGACCGTCGCAGCGGTGACACAGCAACAAAGCACCGGCGCTGCCGACGGCCGGCAGCAAGGCACCACGGAGCCGTCGGCCTCGGTCATCGTCACGATGACGGGCGAGATCGGCGGGGTCATCGAGGACGCGCAGGTGCAGGTCGGCATCACCGTCGAGGCGCACCGCGGGGTGCTGGCCGTGCCCGTTCCGGCACTGCGGGCGCTGGCCACCAACGAGTATGAGGTGCTGGTCGCCGACCGGACGCAGACCCGCCACGTGCCGGTCAAGGTCGGCATCTTCGACCAGGTCCTGGGCGTTGTCGAGGTCACCGGCGACGGGCTGGCCGCCGGCCAGCGGGTCGCCGTCCCCGGCGACGCTTCCTGACGGGCACGGCGCGGCGGCGCGAACGCTGAACGGGCCGCCGGATCTGCTTCCGGCGGCCCGTTGTGCGTGCTGGTGTGCGCGGGTCAGGCGGTTCGCAGCGCGTCGGTCGGCGGCAGGTGCGCGGCCCGCAGCGCGGGGTAGAGGCCCGCGACGGCGCCGGCGGCGACCGACACCAGGATGCCGCCGTACAACGCCTCGGGCGGGATCAGCGTCGCCCAGCCGCGGTACACGGCCATGCCCACCGTGACCCCCGCGCCGATGGCGATGCCGGCGATCCCGCCGAGCGTGGCCAGGATGAGCGACTCGGTGAGGAACTGCGCCGCGACGTGGCCGCGGGTCGCGCCGAGCGCCCGGCGCAGGCCGATCTCGGTCCGCCGCTCCAGCACGGCGATCACCATCACGTTGGCGATGCCGATCGCGCCGACGAGCAAGGCGATCGCGCCCAGCCCGAGGATGAGGCCGGCACCGGACCGCATGACGCTCAGCTGGGCGGTGAGGGCGTCCGAGGGGCGGCTCACGTCGACCCGCGAGGGGTCCTCCGGGTTCGCCGTGCCCGCGAGCAGTTGGGAGACGGCGGTGACGTACTCGGTCTCCGCGCGCAGGTAGATCCGGCTGGGGTGGCCGTTGTAGCCGAGCAGGTGCCCGGCCGAGTCGAACGACACGATGGCGGCCTGGTCGATCTCCGGGGCGAGGACGAACGGCTTGAGGATGCCGACCACGTTGTACCAGTGGCCGCCGAGCCATACCCGGTCGTTGCCGCTGACGTCCGAGATGCCGAGGGTTGAGGCGGCCGAGTAACCCAGCACCGTGACGGGGGAGTCGTCGTCGCTGATGAACCGCCCGGCGAGCAGCGACCCGTCGAGCGTGGTGAGCAGTGACGCGTCCGCGGCGCGCACCGACCGCCCACCGGTCCGGCCGGTGGCGACGTGGTCGTTGCGGAACACGGTCACCCCGGCGAGCTTCGCGGTAGGCGCCACCGACCGCACGTGCGGCAGCTGGCGGATCATCGGCGTGGCGGTCGTCGGCAGGATCTGCTCCACACCCGCCTGCGGGGTGCCGTTGGCGACCGTGAGCAGGTTCGTGCCGAGCTGGTCGATCTGCGCCAGGAGCGCCGACTGGCTGGAGCTGGTCACGCCGAGCACCGAAACGATCGAGGCGATGCCGATCGCGATGCCGAGCCCCGACAGCAGCGCCCGGACCTTCCGCGAGCGAAGCCCGAGTGAGCCCGTCGGCAGCAGGTCTCGGGTGCGCAGCGTGCTGCGCGGCATCTCATGCGTCTTCACGTGGGACCTGCACCTTCTGCCCTTCGGCGAGGCCGTCGCCGCTCACCTCGGCCGTGCCGGCGAGCTCGTCGAACAGCCCGGTCCGCACCGCGACGCGCCGCCTGGTCGTGCCGTCGACCAGCATCAGCTCGTACTCGCCGTCGGAGACGCAGTTGAGCGCCGCGATCGGCACCGTCAGGACGTTGGGATGCGTGGCGCGGATGAGCCAGACCTGAACGGCCGCCTGGTCGACGAAGCCGGTCGCCTCGCCCTCGATGCGGACCGTCACCGCGACCGTGGTCTGGTTCTGGCCGTTGCCGGCGTTGCCGCTACCACCATTGCCATTGCCATTGCCATTGCCATTGCCATTGCCATTGCCATTGCCATTGCCATTGCCATTGCCATTGCCATTGGTATTGCCGGTCGACGTCGCGGTGGCGCCGATGGCGCTCACCTTGCCGTTGCGGGTCTTCCCGTCGGGCAGGGTCACGACCACCGCGTCGTTCACCGTGATCCAGCCCAGCTGCCGCGTCGACGCGTTGAGGTTGACCGCGGGCTCATTGCTCGTGCCGTACTCCACGGGCCCGCCCGGCTCGACACGCGTGCCCGGCTCGAGCTCGTGGCCGCTCACCCGGACCGCGCCGGGCATGAACGCGATCATCCCCATCGGTATGGAGCCGGTCACCGTGACGTGGACGGCCTGCTGCCACCGGCGGATGGCGTTGGAGGTGGCGCTGGTGAACTTCTGGTCCACGGTCAGCCCCTGGCCGAAGCCGAGGTCCCGCAGGTTGCGCTCCAGCTGCTCGACGTCGGCCCCGTCGCTCATGCCCGGCGTGAAGTCCCGCCAGACGGGGCGTGCGCCGTAGAACAGCGTCACCCGCCGGCCGTCCACCTCGTAGAGAGCGTCGCCGCGGTTGACGACCGTGCCGATCGGCGGCAACCAGGTGAGGGTGCCCGGCCCCGACCCCGGGACGACGTACGAGCCCGAATATCCGAGCGCGCCCGTGACGAACTGCCGCTCCGAGATGGTCCTCCGGGTCACTTCGGCGGTGGACGTGCTCACCGAGGCCGGCACCGGCGGGCCGTCGTGATGCGGCAGCTGCTCGGCCACCACCAGACCCGTCGCGCCCGCGAGGCCGACCAGGGCAACGCCCGTCACAACCTTTGACGTTCGGCTCATGGCAACCGCCCCGTGCCACGGCGAAACACGCCGCAGGCGCAGCCCGGCACCGAGCCAATGGGATTGTCCAGTACGGTCATGGTAGGACCTTCACCCGCACGGTCCCGTTGACGCTTCCCCCAAAGGTAACCCGCGCCGAACCCAATTTGAGGGGTACCGCGGCCGGCCCCGTCTCCGGCGGCCGCCGCCACGCGGACCGGATAGCCTGTGCGCATGCGGATGGCGACACCCGGGAGGCGCCGGCATGGCTGACGCGCACGACGTGCGCCGGCTGGCGCTCGCGCTGCCGCACGTGGTCGAGATCGACAGCGACGGGTTCGACTTCCGGGTCGGGAACAAGGGATTCGTCTGGTCGTATCCCGAGCGGCTGCCGGGCCGGCCGCGGGTCATCCGCACCGACGTCGCGGTGCTGTACGTCGGCGACGAGGCCGAGAAGCAGGCGCTGCTGCTCGGCGAGCCCGAGCGCTTCTTCACCACGCCCGCGTACGACGGCCTGCCGCTGGTCATGCTGCGGCTGGAGACGGTGGACGCCGACCGCCTGGCGGAGCTCGTCACCGACGCGTGGCGGATGCGCGCCCCGGACGAGCTCGCCGCCGACCTCGACGACCCGAGCTGAGCGTCCGGACCACGACGTCGGACGGCACCTGAAAACGAGCGCCGCGGCGGGCCGGTGGGGAACCGGCCCGCCGCGGCGACGGGGCAGCGGTCGCCGTCAGGCCGGCTCGCCGGACGGCACCGCCAGCGGCGTGCCGAGCGCGGCCGGCACGCCGAGGTTCGGGGTACCGTCGGCGTTCCAAGTGATCTTCTGCGCGCGGGTGCTGCGGTTCATGTCGCAGCCGCCGCTCGCCGAGCTGTTGGCGTGGTAAACCATCCAGTCCTCGGTGCCGTCCGGCGACTTGAAAAACCCGTTGTGGCCCGGGCCGTAGACGCCGTTGGCGTTGGAGCGCTGGAACACCGGCGTCGAGGACTTCACCCACGACGACGAGCTGAGCGGGTCGCCGCCGTTGTAGGTGAGCATGCCGAGCTTGTAGTCGGGCGTGGAGCAGTGGCTGGCGGAGAACACGATGAACGTCTTGCCGCCGTGCGTGATCACCTCGGGCGCCTCGTTGACCGCGCCGCCCACCGTCTCCCAGCTGTACGTCGGGGTGGACAGCAGCCGCCGGGTGCCGCTCGCCGTCCACGGGTTGGACAGCGGCCGGATGAACATCGGCTGCGAGCCGTTGTAGTACGTGCCGAGCAGGTACAGTTGCCCGTTGAGCTGCAGGATCGTCGGGTCCAGCTCCCAGGTGTTGTCCTGGGTCGGATCGAGCATGTCGGCCTTGAACGCGTAGGGGCCCATCGGGTCGAGCCCGGCGCTCTCCAGCACGTGGATCCGCTGGGTGCCCAGGTTGTACGGCTCGGCGCCGGCGACGTAGTACAGGTACCACCGCTTGCCGTTGGGGCCGTCCAGCAGGTGGAACTCGGGCGCCCACATGGTGCCGGCCCCGTTGGGGCGGGTCAGGTTGAAGATGACGGTCTCCGGCGCGGTGGCCAGGCCGCCCAGCGTCGCCGACTTCCGCATCGTGATCGTGCGGTTCCACGTGGTGGCGGCGAGGTAGTAGTAGCCGTTGTAGTACGTCAGCCACGGGTCCGGGCCCTGCGGGTCCAGCGGGTTGGTGAAGGTGCCGCCCGATCCGCCGCCGCTGCCCGGGTTGTACGCGGGGAGCCGCCACACGCGGGTCAGCGCGCTCGTGCACGGCAGCTGCACCAGGTTGGCGTTGGCCGCGGTGCTGTCCCCGGCGGGCGCGACGCACTTGCCGGAGTGCACGGCCACGAGGTTGAAGGTGTTGCTCGCGCCGGCGACCGTGACGGCCTGCAGCCGGAAGCGCTGGTTGTTCTGGCCGTTGCAGGTGTACTGGATGACGGCCGCGTTGTCGGCCGTGGACTGCCCGGTCACGTCGATGCACGAGCCGGCGGTCAGGGTGCCGATGGTGTACGTGTTCGCCACCCCGGTGACCGGGGTGAACGTGAACGTTTCATTGGCCGCGTTGTGGCAGGTGTACGCGACCAGCCGCAGGGCGTTGGTGGAGCCGCTGTTTGGCACGTCGATGCAGGTCGTCCCGGCCTGCAGGGCGGCGCTGCTGCTGAACGTCACCGGCGCGGCGGCCGCCGGCGACGCCACGAACGCCAGTGGCAGGAGCACGGCCGCGAGCAGGGCGGCGGCGGCCCGTGGCGGGCGGGCATGACGGTTCATTTCTCACGTCCTCGGATCGGGTCTTCCGGCCGAAAACCATTTCGGAGATGGTGCCCAGTCGATGCGATGGACGTCAATGTTGTGACACTATGTTCCAGGAATCAGGCATTGCGGCCGTCGAAATGCTTTCGGCGCGCGGCTCGACGCGGAGCGGGGGCCCCGAGTCGATCGGGACCCCCGCCGCTGTTCGTGAGGTCAGTTCGGGGTCCCGTTGAACACGAACTGGGAGCCCGGTTCCTTGACGACGCTGCCGGTTGCCGAGTTGGTGATGGTGACGTTGGTCAGCGTGGCGCTGCCCCGGGCGCTGCCCATGGCCAGGATGCCGGCGCCGTTGTTCGACTTGTCGATGCGGACGTTGGTGATGGCGACGTTCGGGTACTGGCCGCTGCCCGCCTTGAACTGGATGCCGTCGTAGGTGGAGTCGGAGATGTCGGTGTCGCGGATGGTGACCCCGACAATGTCGCTCGACGGCGCGAACAGGGTGATCGCGCCGAACTTTTGCTGCTCGCCCCAGAACACGCCGCCGCAGCGGTACAGGCCGTTGTTGGCGATCGTCGTCGTGCCGGAGAACGCGATGGGGGAGTGGTCGGTGGCGAGCATGATGCCGGGGTAGTTCATCGTGTCGGAGATCAGGTTGTTCTCGATGACGTTGCCGTAGCCGCCGTAGACCGCGATGCCGTTGGCCCGCCAGGGCAGCTGCACCGTGTTGTTCGTGAAGTGGTTGTCGTGGCCGACGTCCACGGACTGGTCCTTGACGTACGTGCTCGACCACACCGCGAGGGAGTCGTCGCCGGTGGTGCGGAACGAGGAGTTGAACACCGTCGAGTTGCGCGAGCCGTTGGCGAAGTTGATGCCGTCGGCGTAGGTGTCGCGGATGCGCATCCCGGTGAACTGCAGGCCGTCGGCGGGGTTCCAGTAGGCGGGCGTGTCGCTGTAGTCGCGGCCGACCCAGGCGCCGACGTTGGTGTGCTCGATCCACACGTTGCTGATCTTCGTGTTCTTGCCGAACCGGCCGTTGAGCCCGTGGCCGCGGTCCTTGCGGTTGGTGGTGCCGCCGAAGATGGCGATGTCGGAGATCTGGACGTTGTCGTCGATGTCGAAGCCGACGTTGCCCTCGTGCGGGTGGTTGATGTTGCCGACCACCTTCTGCGGCTCGGTGGTCGTGTACAGCTGGGAGTACCACATGCCGGCGCCCTTGATGACGACGTTGCGGATGCCCTTCTGGTTGTACTGGCCGCGGGCCGGGTCCGGGGTCAGGATCTTCTGCTCCTGCCGCCACTGCCCGGCCGGGATCCACACGCAGGAGATGACGCCGTTCTGGTTGTCCATCACCGCCTGCTGGATCGCCGCCGTGTCGTCCTTGCCGTCGTCCGGGATCGCGCCGTACTGCGTGATCGAGGTGCAGCCGGCCGGCTGGGTCAGCGGCGGAGCGACCTGCTCCAGGTCGATGAGGTCGATGACGTAGAACGCGGCACTGTCCCCGGCGTCGCGCTGCAGCTTGAACTTCGTGCCGACCGGGTAGCTGCGCGAGAGCAGCGCGTGCGACTCGTCGAAGAGCCGGCGCGCGTCCCCGCCCGGGGTGTTGGACAGCGACTCGGTGTCGTCGCTGTTGCCGTACAGCCAGCTGAAGTGCGAGGAGAGGGTCAGCTTCTGCACGAAGACGTTGTCGGCGTACAGGCTGATCGTGTAGTCCTGCCCGCCGCCGGAGGGCGAGTCGGGCACCGAGTTGCGCACCACGATGGAGTTGGCCTGGTTGGTCGAGGTGAACTCGACGTACTGCCCGGCGGTGTCCAGCCGCACCGACTTACGCCCCGACGACTCGGTGGCGAAGTTGGTGTGCCCGAACGTGCGCAGCGGATCGGCGGTCAGCAGCGTGCCGTTGTAGGTGCCGTTCTCGGCCTCGTACTCGGTGTACGGCACCGCGGCGCCGCGACCGACCACGATGGACTGTGACAGGGAGTTGTTGTTCTCGTTGGTCTCCGCGACCACGTTGGTGGCGTCGGCGGTGGCCACGATGGTGGCCCCGCCCGCGACCGCGGTCCAGGTGCCGGGGATCGCGACGTTGACCGTCTGCCCGGCGCCGATCGGCCCGGTGTTCGCGTTGAGCGTGGTGCCGCCGACGGTCACCCGGGTGACCGTGGTGACGGTGACCGCGGTGGTGCCGCGGTTGTTCACGGCCACGGTGAAGGAGACCGCCGCGCCGACGGCCGGGCTGGCCGGGTTGGTGGTGATGGACAGCACCTGCAGGTCCGGGCCGGGCGCCTGGGCCACCACGAGCGGGCTCGCGGCGGTGAACGTGTTGTTGTCGTAGTTCTGCTCGATGACGGTCTTTGCCGGGTTGACGGTGGCGGTGACCGGGTACGAGCCGATCGGGCGCGTGCCGGCGTCGAACGTGACGGTGGTGGACGCGCCTGGCTGCAGCGCCCCGACCGCGGCGCTGCCCGCGACCGCGCCGCCCAGGGCGAAGTTCACGCTGGTCGCCGGGGATGCGGCGGTACCGCTGTTGCGCACCGTCGCGGACAGGGTGATCGGGGTGCTCTCGTTCACCGACGTCGGCGTCCAGCTGAGCCCGGTGACCACGAGGTCGGGGTTGGGCGCCATGGTGCCGAACACCTGCAGCTCGGCCACCTGCCCGCCGGGCGCGCCGGTGTTCGAGAAGAACTGCAGCTGTACGTCGGCGACCCGGCCGCTGACCGGGATCGTGACGGTGTTCTGGTTGCCCGACGGGCTGAACGCGTAGTCCGCGCGCGCCGTGAGCGTGGTGAACCCGGTGGCGGATTGCTCGCGGCCGAGCACGGCGAAGTTCTGTGTGCGCGGGCCCCAGGCCGTGTCCGGGTTGAGCTTCACCGCCAGCGAGGTGAGGTCGGCGTTGGCGCCGAGGTGCAGCGTCAGCGTCGAGGTGAAGCCGTTGGACTCCCAGTACGTGCCCACGTTGCCGTCGTTGGCGTTGGCCGCCGCGAACGTGAACACCGACGACGACGCCTCGATCGCCTTGCCCGGCGCCAGGTTCGTGCCGCTCGGCGGGGTGGTGCCGGTGCGGGTCACGTGGTTGCTGTCGGCGGACTCGTTGCCGGCGTTGTCGCGGGCGCGCACCCAGTAGGTGACCGTGGCGGTGGTCGGCTGGGTGTCGGTCCAGGTCAGCACCGTGCCGGCGACGGTTGTGCGGGCGGTGCCGTCGGCGTAGACGGTGTAGCCGGCGATGCCCTGGCTCGACGTGGACGCGGTCCAGGTCAGCGTGATCTGCCCCGGCGTGGGCTCGGTGAAGGCCAGGTTGCCCGGCGCGGTCGGCGGCTGCGGCGGGTCGACGTTGGTGCCGTACACCTCCAGCTCGGCGACCTGCCCGGCGTTCTGCACGCTGTTGGCGGTGAAGTTCAGCCGGACGTACCGCGCGGTCGCCGGGGTGACCCCGATGGTGACCGTGTTCGCGGCGGCCGGGTTGAACGCGTACTGCGCCGACGCGACGAGGTCGGTGAAGTTCGTGCCGTCGGTGCTGCCGCGCACGGCGAAGGTCTGGTTGCGCGCGCCCCAGCCGGTCGGCAGCTTGACCACGACCCGGTTCACCTGCCGCGACGCGCCGAGGTCGACCTGCAGCCACTGCGGGAACGCGCCGCCGTTGCTCTCCCAGTAGGTGCCCTGGTTGCTGTCGACCGTGTTGCCGGCGGGGTAGCCGCCGACGCTGCTGCTGGCGCTCGCCGGGCGCCCGGCGGCCAGGTTCGGCCCGGTGTTCGTCCCGCCGGCCCCGTACACCTCCAGCTCGGACAGCTGCGCGGCGGGCCAGGCGGTGTTCGCGGTGATGTTGACCCGCACGTACCGCACCGTCGTCGCGGTGAAGTTCACGACCACGGTGTTGCCGTTGGCGGGATCGAAGACGGCGCCGTACGGTGCCGACAGGTCCGTCCAGTTAGTGCCGTCGGTGCCGCCGCGGACGCTCAGGTTCTGGGTGCGGGCGCCCCAGCCGGCGGGCAGCTTGAGCACCACCTGGTCAATGCTGGTGGCGCTGCCCAGGTCGAGCTGGATCCACTGCGGGAAGGCGTTGTTCGGGCTCTCCCAGTAGGTGCCCTGGTTGCCGTCGTTGACGTTGGCGGCCACGTACTGGCCGTTGGCGCCGCTGGCGGTGACGGTCTTGCCCAGGGCGAGGTTGGGCCCACCGGCGGCGTGGGCGGGTGCGGACGAGGCGGCGGCGCCGGCGACGGCCAGGATGACCGTCAGGGCGCCGGCGAGCAGCTTTGATCTCATGGGGTGTCGTTGCTCCGTTCGGACGACAGCGCGGGTCGCCGGTCGATGGCAGGCGGTCGGCGGTGCGCCTGCCGCGAAGTTGCAAAAGGTTGCCAACTTCTTGCGGACGTGAAATCTAAGGTTGCAGATATTTCGTCAATTCGTCAACGGTCGATCACCTTGGATCGCCTTGGATCGCCGGACAGCGGCGGCGCGTCGATGCGGTAGAGTGACCGCGTGGTCACAATGGGCATTCTCGTGGAGTGATCGCGGGCGCACGACTACCGCCACAAGCCCGGAGTGACCGACGTGCGGTGCTACTACGTCATCAACCCGGCGTCGCCGCACGGCGAGTGGGCGCGCCGCGAGATCATCCGGCCCGCGACCCGGGCGCTGCGCGCCGACTACGGCATCACGGTCGAGCCGCTGGCCCGCGGCGAGATCCCGCCGACCGGCCCCGGTGTCATGGTGCCGATCCCGGCGAACACCTGCGCCCGCGCGAACACGTCCTCCAGCCGGCCCGCATAGCGCAGGAAGTGCAGCGCGTCGACGAGCCAGGCGTCGGTCGCGCCCGAGAAGAACGTGAAGCCGGCGGCGAGCAGGAACGACACGCCCGCCCACGCCAGGACGCCCGCGTGCATGCGCCAGTCCAGCCAGTACAGCAGGGTCGTGACCGTGAGGGTGCAGCCCCCGAGCAGGGTAGGACACGCGGCGGCCCCACGTGTCGGCGACGGAGCTGGTGGGCACCTCGAACGTTGCGGCTCGTCGGGACCACGGCGGTCAGCCCAGGGAGGCCCTCGCGGGCTGGCAAGGATAGATCGCCGTAAGCACCCGCATGTGTCGGGGCCAGTGTGCCGCACCTCGGCTGATCACGGCCGATCAGGTCCGCCCGGAGACTGTGCGCGGGCTGCTACGGTGCGGATTGTGCAGAACTCGATCGACGCCGGGATCGTCGCGGTCACCGTCTACCCCACGCAGGCGCGGGTCACCCGCCGCGGCCGGGCCACCCTCGACGCCGGCGACCAGGTCGTCGAGGTGGGGCCGCTGCCGCTGAGCCTGGACGGCGACTCGATCCGGGTCAGCGGGCGCGGCCCGGCCACGGTCCTCGGCGTGGACGTCGCGCTGCGCCGCCGCGCCGAGCCGTCCGACGCCGCGGTGACGGCGGTGCGGCAGGAGCGGCGCGGCCTCGCCGCCGAGTCGGCCGAGATCGACGACGCGGAGACGGTACTGCGGCAGCGCCAGGCGTTCCTGACCACGCTGGGCGAGCGGGCCAGCGGCGCCTACGCGCGGGCGCTGGCCTCCGGCGAGGCGGCTCCCGACGCGGTCGCGGCGTTCACCGCCACGATGGGCGGCGAGCTGACCTCCGTGCTGGCCGGCATCCGGGAGCTGCAGCGGCGCCGCACCGAGGTGACCGACCGCATCGCCGCGCTGGACCGGCAGCTGCGCGACCTGTCCGGCAAGCGCGAACCCGACGCGCGCTACGCCGTCGTCACGCTCGCCGTGTCGGCGCCGGGCCCGGTCGAGCTCGACGTCTCCTACCAGGTCCCGGAGGCCGGCTGGCGGTCCACCTACGACGTCCGGCTGACCGGTGAGACTCTGGAGGTGACCTGGTTCGGCCTGGTGGAGCAGCGCACCGGCGAGGACTGGCCGGAGTGCGAGCTGGCGCTGTCGACCGCCCGCCCGTCGGGCGTGGTCGCGATCCCCGAGCTGCAGCCGTGGTATCTGGAAGCGCTGCCGCCGCCGGCCCCGCCGCGGTCCTTCGGCGGCTACGGCGGCCCGCCGCCCGCGGCCCCCGGGATGGCGGCGCCGGTCGCGGCGACGGCGATGCTCGACGAGGGCGCCCCGATCGAGCTGGCCCAGGCGCGGGTCGAGGAGGGGCCCGTCGCGGCGACGTACCGCCCGGCGCGCGCGGTCGCGGTGCCCGCCGACGGCACCACGGCCCGGGCCACGATCGCGGTGTTCGACCTCGCCGCCCGGCTGGACCACGTCACCGCGCCGGCCCGCTCGACCGACGTCCACGTGCGCGCCGTGGTGACGAACACGTCGCAGCACACGCTGCCGCCCGGGACGGCGGCGGTGTTCCACGAGGCCGACTTCGTCAGCCGCACCGGGCTGCAGACGTGGGCGCCGGGCGAGGAGCTGGAGCTGGCGCTGGGCCTGGACGACCGGATCCGCGTCGAGCGCGAGCTGGCCCGCCGCACCGCCACCAAGGCGACGCTGGGTTCGAGCCGCCGCCGCGAGGTCGAGTACCACACCAGGATCGGCAACTACACGGGCCGGCCGGTGCGCATCACGGTGCTCGACCAGCTGCCGGTCGCCCGCCACGAGGCGATCACCGTCCGGGAGACGGTCGTCGAGCCGGCGCCGGCCGAGCGCACCGACCTGGGCGTGCTCACCTGGCGGCTGCTGCTGGCGGAGGGGCAGACGCAGGCGCTGCGGTTCGGATACCGCGTCGACACCGGCAAGGGCATCGAGCTGTCCGGCTGGCGCGAGTAACGCGGGTGCAGCGGCCGCGCGGTCAGCGAAGCTCGCCGGCCAGCCAGGGGCGCAGGATCGGCAGGACGGCGGCGGCCTGCATGGCCCCCATGTGGTCCAGCCCGTCCAGGACGCGGACCCGCCAGCCGAGCGCCTCGAGCTCGGCGCGCCGGTCGACGAGTGGCCCGGTCATGTTGACGCGGACGCCGCCCCAGCGCTCCTCGTAGTCGATCTCGTCCGCGGAGCCTGCGAAGCACAGCCGGGGGCAGCCGATGCGCGCCAGGGCGGCCCGCTCGTCGAAGTCCCGCAGCGCCTCGTACAGCGTGACGAACTGGCCCGTCTGCGCCTCCGACAGCGTCATCTCGGCCTGCGACCAGTCCGGCTCGCCGGAGGGCGCCACGGGCGCCTCCACGGGCGGCTCGGCCCGAGGGCGCGGGGGCGCGGCGGCGTTGGCCGTCGCGGCCGCGTGGGCCGCCGCCGTGACCTTGAGCATCTCGGCGTAGGGCCCGCCGAGGGGTGGGTAGCCGCCCATCGCGAGGGCGGTGAGCCGGTCGGTCCGCACGGCGAGCTGCAGCCCGGCGAGCGCGAGCCAGGAGTACCCGTAGTAGGCGAACCGGCCGGCCCCGGCCGCATCGGCCACGGCCAGCACGTCGGCGGCGACGTTGTCCGGCGTCAGCGTCCCCGGCTTCGGCGCCCGCAGGAGGTGGCCCTCGTAGTCGAACGCCACGACCCGGAACGCGTCGCTGAGCCCGTCGACGAGGGTGCGGCCCAGGGCCGGGTCGGCGCCCCACCGGCGCATCTCGTCGGCCTGCGGCCCCTCGACCGGCCGGGGGTTGACCGGCAGCAGCACCGCGGGCCCCTCGCCCCGCACCTCCACGGCGATGGTGTCCCCGTCATGCAGTCGTACCTCAGCAGCAGTCATGACCTTTACCGTATCGTTGAACCTGCTTGTGAAGCTTTTGCGGCGATCAGACCCTGGAGCCCGGCGTGAAGCCTCAAACCGCGGGACACCGCCCGGTCGACCTCGCGCGGGAGCACGGCATCTCACCGCAGACGGTGCGCAACTACGAGCGCGACGGCGTGATCCCACCGGCCGAGCGCACGCCGAGCGGCTACCGGCGGTACACGGCGGTCCATGCCTCCGCGCTGCGGGCCTACCTCGCGCTCGTCCCGGCGCACGGATACGCGGCCGGCGCCGAGATCATGCGCGCCGTCGCCGGCGGCGACCTCGACGCCGCCCTGCGCGCGATCGACCACGGCCACGCCCAGCTGCTGCGCGACCGGGAGACGCTCGACGCGGTCGAGGCGGCCGTCCACGTCCTCGCCGGGCCGCCGGCCCCGAGCCCGCCGCAGCAGGCACTGCCGATCGGCGCCCTCGCCCACCGCATCGGCGTGCAGCCGGCGACCCTGCGCAAGTGGGAACGGGCCGGCATCCTCGCGCCGCAGCGCGACCCGGCCACGCGCCAGCGGGTGTACCGCGCCGACGACGTCCGCGACGCCGAGCTGGCCCATCTGCTCAGGCGCGGCGGCTACCTGCTCGGCCACATCGCCACCGTGGTGCGGCAGGTCCGCGCGGCCGGCGGCGCCGAGCCCCTTGCCGGCTCGCTGCACGCCTGGCGGCAGCGGCACGCCGCCCGGGCGCGGGCCATGCTCACCGCCGCCGGCCGCCTCGACGAACACCTGCGCGTCCTGGACGAGCACCCGCGCTGAGACCCGCCGTCACTCGTACGTCAGGTCCAGGGTGTCCGTGTGGCCCGGCCAGGTGAGCGTCAGCCGCCAGCACCCGGGCCGCGGCAGGTCGACGATCGACGGCCCGGGCCCGCCGGGAACGCTGCGGCGCGCGGTCTCGCCCGAGCCGCCGAGCGCGGCGTCGATCACGAGATCGCCCGGCGGGAACGGGTCCCGGGCCACCCAGAGGATCTTGTTGTTGGCTCCGTCCGTCCGGGTGACGGCGAGCGGCCGGACGAACAGCACGGCGAGGACGGCGCCGCCGTCGCCCATGACGTACGGCCACTGGCCGCCGTCGGAGAACCCGCCCCGCGCCCACTCGGGCAGCGGCCCGGTCTCGACCGGCGACCCGCAGGCCGTCTGAGCCGAATGAGCCGGCTGAGCCAGCACCGCCGGCGCGGCGGACGGCGAGGATCGCGGCGGCGTGGCCGTGCCGCCCGCCGTGCACGCGGCGAGCATCAGGACGGCGGCGGGCGGGCCCAGGATCGGCAGCAGTCTCACACCGTCGAGAGTCCCCGCGCGAGCGCCCGGTTCCCGCGTCCGGTCAGTTGCCGCTCAGTGGCCGCTCAGTGGCCGCGGAACACCGGCCGAGCCGCAGCCGGCCGGGCTCACCCGGCCGGCTGCGGCTCCGGCTCGTCCTCCGGTTCGTGGTTCTGGTCGTGGTTCTGGTGGTGGTCGTGCCGCGCCGCGGGCAGCAGCTCGCCGGCCACCGCGCCGGCGTCCTGGAATTCCGTCGCCAACTGCGGCTGGCCCACCCAGAGCGCACGCATCTGCTGCTGCATGAACGTGGTGAGGCTGGCCCGGTACTCGTGGTCGAACCGCTCCAGCGACTCGATCTGCTGCTGCAGCGCCTGCCGCTTGGACGTCAGCCCGCCGACGACGTCCTCGTAGATCTGCTCGGCGCGCTCCTTGATGTCGTACGCGTTGGCCTGCGCCTCCCGGACGATGTCCTCCGCGCGGCCCTGCGCCTCGGCCAGGACCTCGTTGGCGTTGCGCTCGGTCTCGGCGGCGAACGCCTCGGCCTCGCGGGCGACTTTCATCGCCGACGCGCGCGCCCGGTTGATGATCTGCTCGGCCTCGTCGCGCAGCGAGTCCGCCTGCGCCTGCGCCTGCGAGACGATCTGCGTCGCCGCGGCGTGCGCCTCGGCGTGAATGCGGTCCGCCTCGCGCCGGGCCCCTTCGATGTGCTCCTCGGCCGTGCGCTGCGCCATCGTCAGGACCTGCAGCGCCTTGTGCTGGTCCATCGGGCTGGCCGCCTCGACGGGCGCGTTGAGGATCTGGGGGCCGCCTGCCATGCGTTCGTCGTACTGTCGCATCCCGCTCTGCGTCATGTCCTTGCCCCTCCTCGATGGCGGTTCCGCGGCCCGGCCGGCGTCTTCGCCGCGGGCGCCCGCACCGGAACTCGTCCGCACCCTACCGGCCGAGTGCCCCGCGCACGGTACCCGACGAGCTGGAGGAAGTGGGCCTCGCTCAAGATCTCTTAACCTGGACCACAGCGATTCCTAAGGCGCGGGCGGCAGGACCGGACCGCCCGCGGGCTCATACCGGCGTCGGACGGCGCCCTGCACACAGCCGGATGGCGGAACCGTGCCGATGTTCAGAAGGGGCCGGCGGGCAGGATCGCCGAGCCGACGGAGGCGTCGCCGAGGCCGCAGAGCATGCGCCGCCGCCCGTCGGGCAGTCGCTCAAGCGAGCCGGGGAAGACCACGTCGGCGACGGCCGGGAACTTGGCCGGCCCGGGCGGGAAGTCCGCGCGCGTCGCGATCACCTCCGGGGCGCTGGTGGCCGGCAGAGGTCTCCCAGCCGGGTCGATGGTCCACCACGCCGCCGCGTACCGCTGCGTCGAACCCTCCTCGCCGACCGCGACGTGCCCGAGGACGCCGACCGTGCCACCCAGGTCGAAGAGCTCGTTGACGCCGAGCTTCGTGCCGGGTGCGACCTGGTCGGCGAAGACGTGCGCACCCTCGATCAGCTCCCGGGTCACGGTCTCGAACGACTCGGTCACCGCGATGCTGATCCGCCCGATCCCGGCCCGGCCGCCCTGGGGCCGGCCGCACACGACCACGCCGCCGTCGCGCTGCAGCAGCCGGATGTCCTTCATCCCCGGTACCGCCAGGAACGGCGCCCGCGGGTCCAGCCCCCGCACGTCCGGCGCGACGAAGAATTGGGTGACCGGCACCGGCGGTGTGCCGGAGTGGTCCAGTGTCACCACGCCGAACACGAGCCGGCGACGACCGTGCGCGTCGCGCATCCAGGCCGCGAAGGGATCCTCGGCGGCGTCGAACACGGGCGTGCCCGGGGCGGGCACCCACCGCTCGCCGGCCCGCGTGAAGAACCGGACCTGCGGGTCCCACGACGTCCGGTCCCGCCAGTAGCTGCCCGGCGACTCGACGCGGACGGCCAGCAGGGCCCCGCCGGGCTCCTCGATCAGGCACGGGTTGTACGCCAGCCGGCCGTCGGTGCCGGCGAGCTGCTCGTGGCGCCCGGCGGGGCGGCCGGTCCGCCGGTCGTACGCGGAGAGCAGGTCCTGAAAGCTCGGAGCCGTCACCGCCACAGTCTGCCAAGAACCGCCCGCGTCCCGGCGCGATCGTCGCAGGAGATTCCGGGCGGATTCCGGGCGGATTCTGGGCGGATTTCGGGGTGGATGCGCTCAGAACGCGGGGGTCGGCGGCCGGTAGGAGGCGCCGTGCGGGTCGGCGCAGTGGGCGTCCCGGGCATCGCGGCCGGGCCCGTCGCCGTCAGGCGTGATCGTCTCGGCGCCGGCGTGGTCGACCTGGAGGGTGCTGTGCGTGATGCGGTACTCCCGGCGCAGCAGCTCCTCGATCACGACCCGGACGGCGTGGCAGTCGCGCCCCTCGGCGACCAGCACGTGGGCGGACATCGCCGGCTGGCCGGAGGTGATCTCCCAGACGTGCAGGTCGTGCACCTCCACGACGCCGGGCAGCCCGGCCAGCCGCGAGCCCAGCGCGGGCGGGTCGACCCCGGCCGGGGCCGCCTCCAGGAAGATGCGGCCGGAGGCGCGCACGAGCTCGACCCCGGCCTTGACCATGAGGGCGACGACGACCAGGGTGGCGATCGGGTCGGCGCGGGTGAACCCGGTCGTCACCATGACCACGCCGGCGACCGCGGTCGCGATGAACGCGAACAGGTCGTTGAGGATGTGCTGGAACGCGCCCTGCACGTTGAGGCTGGACCGGTTGGCCCGGGACATCGCCCACGCCGCGACGAGGTTGACCGCGATCCCGGCCAGCGCGGTGACCAGCACCAGCCCGCCGGCGACGGCCGGCGGGTGGATGAGCCGCCGCACGGCCTCAATGCCGAGCCAGACGGCGAGGATGAGCATCGTGAGCCCGTTGGCCTGGGCGGAGAGGATCTCGGCGCGCTTCAGCCCGAAGGTGTACCCACCCTTCGGCGGCCGCGCCGCGAGGCGCATCGCCACCAGCGCCAGCACGATCGCGCCGGCGTCGGTGAGCATGTGCGCGGCGTCCGAGAGCAGGGCCAGGGAGCGGGCGACGAGCCCGACGACGACCTCGCCGGCCATGAACGCCGCGACGAGCGCGAGGGCCAGGCTCAGCCAGCGCCGGTCCGCGTCCGCCGAGACACCGTGGCCGTGCCCCGCATGGCCGTCGTGGTCATGCGTCTCGTGCATGCTGCCGACCCCTCTCGACGTGGTTTGACTCATGCGCAGTTACGCATGAGTCAGAGGATACCTCCACCCGTTCGCCGAGGAATGATCGTCGCGGGAAGAACAGCAGCCGGGCGGCGGCAGGGTCCGCGTCAGTGTGCGACGGCGACCGCCGTCTCGACGACCTCCGCCGGCAGGCGCCGCGGGCGGACCACCAGCCACAGCGTCAGCGTCGCGGCGGCCATGCCGCCGAAGACCACGATCGCCATCGCGACCGCGCCCACGCCGAGCACGCCCACCAGCGGCGCGGCGAGCGCGCCCAACCCGAACTGGACCGCCCCGAGCAGGGCGGCGGCCGTGCCGGCCACCTCGCCGTGCCGGGACAGGGCGATGGCCGGGGCGTTCGGCATGGCGAGGCCGACCGTCGCGAGCACCGTCCAGAGCGGCACCAGCACACCGGCCAGGCCGCCCACCCCGGTCGCCGCGAGCAGCAGCAGTACCCCGCCGGCCGCCACCCCGGCCAGCAGCGCGCCCGAGAGGATCCGCTGCGGCGTCCACCGGCGCAGCAGCCGCACATTGAGCTGGCTGGCCCCGATCAGCCCGACCGCGCCGGCCGCGAAGACCAGGGCGAACTGCTGCTGGCTCATGCCGTAGCCGTCCTGGAACACGAAGCTCGAACCGCTCACGTACGCGATGAGCGCGACCATCGCCAGGCCGGCGACGACGATCAGCCCCACGTAGACGCGGTCGGTGAACAGCCGCGCGTAATCCCGCGCCGTGCCGGCCACACCGCCGCCGCGGCGCCGCTGTCGCGGCAGCGTCTCGGGCAGTGCCAGCGCGGTCGCCGCCATGATCGCCAGGCCGGCGACGGAGAGCACCACGAACACGCCGCGCCACTGCGTCAGGCGCAGCACCAGCCCGCCGATGGTCGGGGCCAGGATCGGGGCCACGCCCACCACGAGCATCAGCCGGGAGAAGAGCCGGGCCGCGGCGAGCCCGCTGAACAGGTCCCGCACGACGGCCGTCGCCACCACGGAGGCGGCCGCCGCGCCGAGGCCCTGCAGCACCCGCAGCGTGCCGAGCACGGCCAGGTTGGGGGCGAACACGCAGAGTACCGACGCCACCACGTGCACGCCGATGCCGGCCAGGAGCGGCAGCCGCCGCCCGAGCGCGTCCGACAGCGGCCCGACCAGCAGCTGCCCGAGCGCGAGACCGGCCAGGGTGCCGGTCAGGGTGAGCTGGACGGCCGCGGCCGAGGCGTGCAGATCACTGGTGATCGTCGGTAGCGACGGCAGGTACATGTCGATGGTCAGCGGCCCCAGCGCGGTGAGAAAGCCGAGCAGGAGCACGAGCCGGAACCGGCGGCCGGCGGGCAGCAGGTCGCCGGGGGAGAGGCGGTCGTCGGGCGGGGTCGTCACAGTCTCGGCCACGACCATGGACAAGCCCCCGCGCCGTCCGCTTCTTCCACCGCCTGGCGTTTGGTAATCGTGATCACTTTTCCGGGCCTTTCCGGGCCTTCCCGGGCCTTTCCGGGTCTTGGCCCGCACTGCGTAGCCTGAGGCGGTGCTTCATGTCGCCGTGCCCGACGAGGGCCTCGTCACCCAGCTCGCCGACACCGGCGCCCGGCTCAGCGTCTGGACGATCGGGCGGCCGCCGCCGGTCGTCCCGTTCGATCTGCTCGTGCTGCCGTACATGATCCCGGCCGACGAGCTGCGCCGGCTACCCGCCGGCATCGCACCGGTGGTGCAGAGCCAGACCCTCGGCTACGACGGGGTGGCCGACCGGCTGCCGCCCGGTTTCGTGTACTGCAACGCCCCCGACGTCCACGAGGCGTCGACCGCCGAGCTGGCGGTCGGGATGATCATCGCCGTCCGCCGCGGCTTTCCGGGGTTCGGCGGCGCCCAGCTGGAGCACCGCTGGGCGCACAGCCGCCAGCCCGGCCTCGCCGGCTCGCGCGTGCTGCTGCTCGGCGTCGGCGGCGTCGGCGAGCAGCTGCGGATCCGGCTGGAGCCCTTCGAGGTCGACCTGGTCCGCGTGGCCCGGACCGCCCGGCGGGATGCGCACGGCCCGGTCCACGCGACCGCCGAGCTGCCCGGGCTGCTGCCCACCGCCGACGTGGTCGTGGTGGCGGTACCGCTGACGGCGCAGACCCGCGGGCTCGTCTCGCACGACTTCCTGGCCGCCATGAAGGACGGCGCGCTGCTCGTCAACGTCGCCCGGGGGCCGGTCGCCGACACCGCCGCGCTGGTCGCCCACGCGGCGAAGGGCCGCCTGCACCTGGCGCTCGACGTCACCGACCCCGAGCCGCTGCCGTCGGATCACCCGCTGTGGTCGGCGCCCAACGTGCTCATCACGCCGCACGTCGGCGGGCACACCGACGCCATGGCGCCGCGCATGCGCCGCGTCATCCGCACCCAGATCGAACGCCTCTCGGCCGGTCTGCGTCCGGCGAACATCGTCGTCGAGACCTGACGCGGCCGGTCCCCCGCGGGCCGGGCAGGCCACCACCGTCGCGCGTCGATGGACCGATCGACCGCCGTGAACCCCGGCGAGCGGTTCGCGGCGGGTCGTCGCGATGCGGTCCGACCCCGTAATCTGTCCGGGAAGCTCCTTGAGCGCGGGCTGTCCGGCGGGGTTCCGGAGCAATCCTTCCGACCGGACGGTAGGCTAATGGGGCTATGAATGGGATGGGAGGCCACAGATGGCTCGTGCGACGTCCACCCGGCCGGAGTCGACCCGGCGCCGGCAGCGCTGGCCCGACGGCTACGACCCGGAGAACACGCGCAAGTCGCTGATCACGAGCGCGCTGGAGCTGTTCGAGCGGCGCGGCTTCGACCGCACGTCGGTGCAGGAGATCGCCGACCAGGCCCACCTCACCAAGGGCGCTTTCTACCACCACTTCGAGAGCAAGGACGACCTGCTGCGCCACATCCAGGAGGAGTACCTGGAGGCACAGCTCGCCGCGATCCAGAAGATCGAGGCCGGCAGCGACGATCCGAAGGTCCGGGTGGCCGAGCTCATCCGGTTCAGCCTCACCAGCGTGGCCGAGTACCGGGCGCACGTGACGATCTTCTACCAGGAGCGGCGGTACCTCACCGGAGACCTGTTCGCCGAGGTGACCCGCAAGCGCGACCTGGTGGAGGCGGCCTTCGCCGGGATGATCCAGGACGGCGTCGCCCGCGGGGCGTTCCGCGCGGACGTCGACCCCCGCATCGCCACGTTCGGTCTCGTCGGCATGTGCGCCTGGGCCTACCAGTGGTTCAACGTCGGCGGCCCGCTCAGCGTCGACGAGGTGGCACGCCAGTTCAGCGCGATGGTGCTCGAGGGCCTGTACACCTGATCCGGGCGAGCGGCTCAGCCGTTGCACTGCCCAGGCCCCCGGGCCCGCGCTCGCGGCACACCTGCCGTGTGCCACTACGCCATGTCGGCGGAGGGCGGCGACGCTGAGGGGGACCGCACGACAGGGCCGGCGTCGCGGTCGCCGCTGTCGTCGCCGCTGCGGTCGGCGCCGGAGACCGCAGCGGTCAACTGTGCCGAACGGTCGGTGAGGCGTGCTTCGAGTCCGGCGACGGCGTCCTGGATCTCCGCGCGGATGCTGTTGAGGAGGGCCACGTGTTCGCGGCGGAGATCTCGGCGGGTGATGTCCTGCGCCTCCTCGGTGAGCGTGACCACGATCGCGCCACCGGGAGCGAGCGTGGCTCTCTTGACCTCGTGCACGTCGCTGGCGCCTTGGCGGCGCAGGGCCGCCGCGAGGTCGGAGTGGCGTATGCCGATTCGGTGTAGTGCCTTGTGATCGACCCGGCCGTCAGTGACGAGGACGGTCTGCCTTCCCTCGAAGATTCGGGTCAGCCGGGGACGCCGGTTGACCAACCGCACCATCGCGGCGTTGATCGCGATGAGGACGACCGCGCCGAGCAGACCGCCGGACAGGCTGTTGTCGTTGCCGATGATCGCGTTCTGCACAACGTTCGACAGCAACAGCATCACCACGAGGTCGAAGCTGTTGAGCTGGGCGAGCTCCCGCTTGCCGCCGACGCGCAGGAGCACCGCCAAACCCCCGTAGACCAGCACGGTGCGCAGCACTTTCTCAAGGACCGGGATGTCTATGTGCCACAGATCGGCCCACATGGCCCTGCTCTCCCATCGCTCGGAACGTCGGCTCCGGTGCCGCCTGGCATGCGACCCTACAGAAGGGAGGCACCGCCGCAGGTATCGGCGGCTGGCCCGTGACGTGTAGAGGGTCGACCCGACGGCCGAGCTGTCCGGCATCGACGAGGCTCGGCCCGTAGCATCCCGGGGTGTGAAGCAGCTCGCGGTCGATTTCGGTACCAGTAACACCGTCGCCGTGGTCCAGCGCGGTGATCAGGCGCCGCGGGCGCTGCTGTTCGACGGCACGCCGCTGCTGCCGTCGTCCGTGTTCGCCCGTACCGACGGCAGCCTGCTCGTCGGGCGGGACGCGCAGCACGAGGCCCGGAGCGACCCGAAGCGGTTCGCGCGGTTCGAGCCGCATCCCAAGCGCCGGATCGACGACGGAACCGTTCTGCTCGGTGAGGACGAGGTGCCTGTCGTCGATCTGCTGGCCGCGCCGATGCGGCGAGTCGCGGAGGAGTCCCGGCTCGCCGGCGTGGACCCGGCCGGGGTCACCGTGCTGACTTACCCGGCCAATTGGGGCCCTCAGCGCCGTGTGATCCTTGCCGAAGCGGCCAGCAAGGCCGGTCTCGGCGCCGTCGAACTCGTGCCCGAGCCGGTGGCGGCGGCGCGGTACTGCTGCAAGGTGACCTCGTTGCCCGAGAGCGGCGCGTTGGCGGTGTTCGACTTCGGCGGCGGCACCCTCGACGTCAGCGTCGTGCGGCGCACGGGCCAGGGCCTCGACACCGTGTGGTTGGGCGGTCGCGACGACCTCGGCGGGGTCGACATCGATGAGGCGTTGCGCCGCCATCTCGGCAAGCTGATCGAGCAGCGATGGCCGGCGGTGTGGGGTCGGCTGTGCCGGGCGGGCAGCGAACAGCTGGAGTTCCTGGCCGAGGTCAGGAAGACGAAGGAGATGCTGTCCCGTACGACATCGGCGTCGGTGCGCGTTCCGGGCCTGGCCGAGCCGCTGCACCTGACGCGAGAAGAGCTGGAGTGGGTCGCCGGTCCGCTCGTCGACCAGGCGGTTGAGCGGACCCGCGCGGCGCTCGCCGGGCTCGACGTCGGCGGGTCGCAATTCGCCGGCATCTTCCTGGTCGGCGGTTCGAGCCGGCTCCCGCTGGTCGCGACCAGGCTGCAGGCCCGCTTCGGGATCGGGCCCGAGGTACCGGAGCAGAACGAGTTGCCGGTGGCGTTCGGTGCGCTCCTGGTGGACCCGGTGCCGCGTTCACAGCCGAACCGTGTGGGCGCCGCCGCCGGGTCGTTGCGGGCGCGGTACGTCGCCGAGAGGCTGGGGACGATCGAAGATCCGGAAGAGCTGGCGCGGCAGCTGGACGAGATGCCGCCGGCCGAGGCGGCGGAGGTGCTGCCGCTGCTGGATGCCGCACAGGCGGTGGCCGCCTTCCCGCGTCTGCGTCCGTCGGTAACCGATGCGATTCTCAGCGCGATGACCGATGTGGAGTGCGCCGGGCTGCTGCGCGAGGCGCTCGTCGCGGACGAGGCGATCTACGGGTGTGGGACGCGCGAGGCGAGATCACTGGGGAAACCGGCGTCCCCGCTGCGGGTCGTGCCCAGCCGGTCGCGCTGGGACGACGGCAGGGGTTTCGTCCGGGAGTACGAGCACTACGGCGCGGTCTACTGGACCCGGGCAACCGGGGCCCAGCCCGTGTGGCACGGGATCCGGGCCTACTTCGACGCGCAGGACGGCATCGGCGGACGCCTCGGATACCCGGTGACGAAGGAGATCAGCATCGTCGGCGAGAGGGTGCTGCAGCGCTTCCAGGACGAGCAGGACTACGGCCAGGAGCTGATCGAGCGGCTCGGCGTCCGATGCGGCGCGGCCGTCTACTGGTCGCCAGAGCACGGCGCCCACGAAACCTGGGGCGGCGTCGGCGAGCATTTCGAGTTGCTCGGCGGTCCTCGCAGCAAGTTGGGGTTCCCGACGGGCGACGAGAACTGGGTCAACTCGTCCCGCGGCGATGACGGCGTGGCCGGCTGGCGGCAGCACTTTGAGGGCGGCCTCGTCTACTGGAGCTGGAAGACCGGCGGCGTCGCCGTGTTTTCCGAGCTCGCCGCATACCACGAGGAGCGCGGCGGCGTCGAGGGCGCCCTCGGCTTCCCGGTCGGCCCCGAGCGCGACGCGCCGCAGTCCCCGCGGGGCACGACGGGGACGATGCAGCGGTTCGAGGGGCGCTGGGACTGTCGGGCGGAGGGGCAGCCGTGGCCGGAGGCCGGTGATGCGACCGTCTACCGGCCGGGAAACCGTGACTTCGGCACCCACGCCGTGTCCGGAGGCATCGGCGTCGTGCACGAACGCGAGGGCGGTACGGCCGGCTGGCTGGGTTTCCCCACCTCGGGTGAGGTCGACGCGGCGGGCGGGGTCTATCAGCGCTTCGAGGGCGGGACAGTATTCCGGACCGAGGCGCACGACGCCTTGGCCGTTCCGGGTGATTCCCCCGAGCCCGAGGACCTCATCGAGCGTCTCGGGTTTCCGACCACGGCCGAGTATCGTCTCGATGACCGGCGCGTCCAATTCTTCCAGCGCGGCCTCCGATCGGTCGAGAACGACCGCAACCGGTACTGGACCGAGCAGCATCTGTGAGCCGGCGGCCTCTTGCGGTATGTCGTCTTCGACGATCCGATCGGCTACCTACCGCAGGCGGCCGGTTCAGCCTCGTTGGCGTGGTAACCCCGTCCGCGAGGACGTTGCTGGGGGTATGGCCGCCTGCGAGCATGCAGATTCACCCGCCGCGCGCGATGCAGCAGCATGATCACCCGCCCGGTACCGACGCAGGCCGCGGAGGGAGTGATTCCGGGGGACCACTCGATGGCCGGCTCCCAACGTATCTGCGATCTGTGCGTCGCCAAGCGTCGGGACGATGTCGACCGGGAGATCACTGACGCGTACCAGCGCGACCTGGACACCTTGAAGAAGATCACCGATGATGCACCCGAGGCTGGCGTGGCCGTCACGCCAGCCTCACGCGTCGGGCAGGTGATCTCCGGGTGACGTTTGGAGCAGCCACGCGAGGGGCATCTGCGCCGCTCGCTCGTAGGTGCCTGCGGGGCCGAGTCCATACAGGGTCACTGTCTGCGCCGCATCTCGGGCGACGGTCCAGTACCGCGGGATTCCGGCCGCTGCACACTCGTCGACCTTGATGACTCGGTCGGTCGCCTCGGAGCCGCGTGACATGATCTCGACCACGAGCAGCAGGTCGGCCACGGTCAGCCATACGGCATGCTGCTGGGGCCGCGACCAGACCGTGAGGTCCGGAATGCGGCCACCGTCGCCATCCGGACCAGGAATACGGATGCCGGCGGCCTGCATCAGCTGCTCCGCGGGCCAACCCGCGAGACCGAGCCACAGCATCAGACGTGTGGCAATAACGGCGTGCTCGCTGTCGGGGGGTGGCACGACGGAGAGCACTCCCTCGGGACTGGTCTCATACCGACGTCCGTGTGTGTCGGCGGAGATCATGGCTGCCAGGTCACCGAGCGTGATAACGGCAGGCATGTGCCTGCCGACTGCCTCCGCGCTCATGTCTCCATGCTACTTGCCCGGCCCGGTCGGGGCGGGGCGCCGGCGTAAGGCTTCGATGTTCGAGCGGTGGGTGCCGGTCATCCCGGGTCGGCCGCCGATCAGAGGGCCTTTGAGCTGGGAGAACTCTGCATCTCAGTCGTTGAGGAGCTGGCGGGCCATGACGATGCGCTGGACCTGGTTGGTGCCCTCGTAGATCTGGGTGATCTTCGCGTCGCGCATCATGCGCTCCAGGGGGAAGTCCTTCGTGTAGCCGTAGCCGCCCAGCAGTTGCACCGCGTCGGTCGTGATCGACATCGCGGCGTCCGAGGCGAAGCACTTCGCGGCGGCGCCGAAGTAGGTGAGGTCGGTGTCGCCCCGCTCGGACTTGGCGGCGGCGGCGTAGGTGAGCTGGCGGGCCGCCTCCAGTTTCATGCCCATGTCGGCCAGCATGAACTGGATGCCCTGGAAGTCGGCGATGGCCTTGCCGAACTGCTTGCGCTCCTGCACGTAACCCAGCGCGAAGTCGAGCGCGCCCTGCGCGATCCCGAGGGCCTGGGCCGCGATCGTCACCCGGGTGTGGTCCAGGGTGCGCATCGCCGTGGCGAAGCCGGTGCCGGGCTCGCCGATGATGCGGTCCGCGGGGATGCGCACGTTGTCGAGGTACACCTCGCGGGTGGGGCTGCCTTTGATGCCGAGCTTCTTCTCCGGCGCGCCGAAGCTGACGCCTGGGTCGGACTGCTCGACCACGAACGCGGAGATGCCGCGGGAGCGCGCGGCCGGGTCGGTGACGGCGAAGACGGTGTAGTACTCGCTGATGCCGGCGTTGGTGATCCAGCGCTTGACGCCGTTGAGTACCCAGGCGTCGCCGTCGCGCTCGGCGCGGGTCTTCATGCCGGCCGCGTCGCTGCCGGCCTCGGGCTCGGACAGGCAGTACGAGAACATCGCCTCGCCGCGCGCGACCGGGGTCAGGTAGCGGCGCTTGAGTTCCTCGGAGGCGGCCAGCAGCAGCGGCATCGTGCCGAGCTTGTTGACCGCGGGGATGAGTGAGGAGGAGGCGCAGGCCCGGGCGACCTCCTCGATGACGATTGCGGTGGCGAGCGCGTCGGCGCCGGCCCCGCCGTATTCGACGGGGATGTGCGGCGCGTGGAAGTCGGATGCGCGCAGCGCGTCGTAGGAGGTCTGGGGGAACTCGCCGGTCTCGTCGGCGGCCGCAGCGTTGGGCGCGACCTTGCCGTCACACACCGCGCGAACGGCCTCACGAATTGCGGCGTGCTCCTCGGGCAGCTGGAACGCCTCGAACACGACAACCTCCTCGTCCGGAACCTGCCCGGACACAATACCATCTGGTCGGTATGTTATGGCCCTTGAGCCGCCCATGCCCCGTGTGGTAAATACCTTCCAGTCGGTATGTAGGGGGCCGTGTGACACGCGCTGTTCGGGCTGGAATGGACTTCATCTCCGCGCTCGACCGAGGAAGCCTCGGCGGCCTCGCCCGCCTGTGCGCCCCCGGTGCGACCTGGTGGGTCGACAGCGGACCGGACCGCCGCGGCGGCGACCCGGACCTCGCGCCGAACGGCAGCGGCCGCTTCCCGCTGCACGGCGTGATGCGCATGGACGAGAAGCTCGCGCTGATGCGGGCGCTCGGCCCGGACGCGTTCCCGACCGGCTGCCGCCAGATTCCGCGCCGCGTCATCGCCGACGACGACGTGTGCGTCATCGAGGTCGAGGGCTTCGGCGTGCACGCCTCCGGGCTGGAGTACGCCAACCGCTACGGGTTCGTGTTCGACGTCGACGCGGCCGGGGCCGTCGTCTCGGTGCGCGAGTACCTCGACACCATCCACGCCCAGCAGGTCGTGGGCGGTGGCGCGACCGTCCCGCGCAGCAGCCTTGACGGCCGGGCCGGCCGGGCCGATCGGGCCGCGCCCGATCTCGCCGGCGCGCCCCCTTCGGTCGTGTCGTCCCTGGCGATGTGGCCGGCCCTCGCCCGCGGCGACATCGACGCGTTCGCCGCGCTCTTCACCGCCGACGCCACCTGGTGGACCGACTCCGGCCGCGACCGCGACCGCGGGCGCCCGCACGGCAGGGGCGACATCGGTGCCAACGGCCCGTTCCACGGCACCGTCCCCATGGCCGAGAAGCTCCACGCGATGCGGGCGCGCCTGGCCACCGGCGCGTACCGGTCCGCCGCCGTCGACGTGACCGCGCACCGCTGGGTCGCCGACGACACCCTCGTCGCCATCGAGGCCAGCGGCGACGCCACCCTCGGCGACGGGTCCCGGTACCAGAACCGCTACCTCTGGATCGTGGACGTCCGCCCCGGCGGCATCGCCGGTGTCCGCGAGTACTGCGACACCCTGCACATCGCCGACATCATGGGCTTCGAAGCGGAGGACGCATGAGCGGGCACAGCCCTCCCTTCACCGACCTCAACCACGTCCTGACGACGACCCGGTCCGTCCGGCTCCGGCTCGACTACGACCGCCCGGTGCCGCTCGGCGTCGTCGGCGAGTGCCTCCAGCTCGCGCTGCAGGCGCCCACCGGCGGCGCGGCCGAGGACTGGCGCTGGGTCGTCGTGAGCGACCCCGCGCTCAAGGGCGAGCTCGCGAGGCTCTACCACGCCGCGTACGTGGAGTACGTCCACAAGCCCCTGCACAGCGCGGCGGGGGCTGAGAGCCGCATCGTCAAGGGCCGCCTCGGCGGGGTGGACGAGCACGGCGCCGTCAGCGCCCGGACCGCGCGCATCCTCAGCGGCGCCGAGCACCTCGCCGGCAACATCGGCCGCGCGCCGTACCTCGTCATCCCGTGCGCGACCCGCCCCAACCCCGCCAAGGGCGGGCCCGGCACGAACTCCGCCGTCTACGGGTCGCTCTATCCGGCGATCTGGCAGTTCAACCTCGCCCTGCGGGCCCGCGGGCTCGGGACCGTCATCACGACCCTGCACCTGCACCACGCCGCGGCCGCCGCCGAACTGCTCGGCATCCCCGATCACGCGCTGCAGATCACGATGCTCCCGATCGCCTACACCCAGGGCACGGACTTCCGGGTCGCGCCCCGCCGGCCCGTCAACAGCGTCACCTACCTCGACCGGTGGGGAGCGCCGTTCCCCTACGACGACAAGCCCGTCGACCGCCTCACCGGAGAGGACTTCGCATGACCGATCGAGTGATCACCGACATCGACGAGGTCCTGACGACCACCCGCGCGGTGCGCAACCGCATGGACTTCGACCGGCCCGTCGACCGCGCCGTCGTCGAGGAGTGCCTGCGCCTCGCGCAGCAGGCGCCGATGGGCTCCAACCTCGAGGACTGGCGCATCGTCGCGGTCGACGACCCCGCGCTCAAGCGGAAGCTGTCCGAGCTGTACACCGAGGTCTGGTACGAGACCGTCGAGCGCCCGCTCGCCGGCGGCGAGGCGGCGACCACCACCCGCCTGTCGCCGGCCGTCCGCCCCGACGCGCGGTCCCAGGCGCGCCAGGCCCGGATCCTCAAGGCGGTGAAGTACCTCGTCGACCACCTCGAGGAGGTCCCCGTCCTCGTCATCCTCTGCAGCACCAAGCCCATACCGGAGCGCGCCGTCGGCGGCACCGCGTCCGGCTACTACGGGTCGATCTTCCCGTTCGCGTGGTCGTTCCAGCTCGCGCTGCGTTCCCGGGGCCTCGGCTCCGTGATGGCCACCGCCATGGCGCACAAGGCCAGGAAGGTCCAGGCGGTGCTCGGCCTGCCCGACGACTGGCGGCCCGTCACGCTGCTGCCGGTCGCGTACACCAAGGGCCTCGACTTCCGCCCAGCCGCCCGCGCCGACCTCGCGGATGTGGCGTTCTGGAACGGGCCCACCGAGCGGGCGGCGTCGACGTCCGCATGAGGGCCGCCTACGTCACCGAACCCGACGCCGACGACCCGGTCGGCGCCATCCGCGTCGCGGACCTCGACACCCCGGCCCCGCCGCCCGGCTGGGTGAGCGTCGACGTGCGGGCCGGCGCGCTCAACATGCACGACATCTGGACGCTGCGGGGCGCCGGGCGCCGGCCGCCCGGCGGGCCCCATGTCATCGGCAGCGACGCCGCGGGCGTCGCCGGCGGCCGCGACGTCATCGTCTACCCGGTGCTGCCCACCGAACCGAACGGCCGCACCGTCACCCACGCGATCCTGCTCCCCGACGCCGGCCACGGGGTCCTCGCCGAACGCATCGCCGTCCCGGCGGACCACCTCGTGCCCAAGCCGGCCAACCTGGGCTGGGACGAGGCGGCGAGCCTTCCCACCGCCTGGCTGACCGCGTACCGCATGCTGTTCACCAAGACCGCGGTCGCACCCGGGCAGATTGTGCTCGTCCAGGGCGCGGGCGGGGGAGTCGCGACCGCCGCCATCGGCCTCGCCGCGGCGGCCGGCGCCACCGTCATCGTCACGTCCCGCTCCCCGCAGAAGCGTGAACGGGCGCTCGCCCTCGGCGCCGCCGTCGCCCTCGACAGCGGCGAGCGCACGCCGGAGCTCGCCGACATCGTCATCGAGACCGTCGGCCCCGCGACCTTCGAGCATTCGATGCGCTCGACCCGGGCCGGCGGCGCCATCGTCGTCTGCGGCGGCACGAGCGGCTTCACGGCAAGCCTGGACCTGCCGCGCCTGTTCGCCCGGGAGGTCGCCGTCCACGGATCCACCATGGGCACCCTCGACGAGCTCAGGGCCCTGGTCGAGTTCGTGGAGACCCACGACGTGCGGCCCGCCGTCGACAGCACCGTCGACCTCGCCGACATCCACGCCCAGGCGGAACGGATGCTCGCCGGGACCGCGTTCGGCAAGCTCTGCGTGAGCCTGACATGAGCCCCGTCGTCCTCACCAGGCAGGGCCCCGCCCTCTGGGCCCGCATCGACCGCGCCGGGCGCGGCAATGCCTGCGGCTCCGATGTGATGGCCGGCCTCGAGGAGTGGCTCGCCGGGGCGGCCGATCCCGGCGTGCGGGTGCTCGTGCTCACCGGAACCGGCCGGAGCTTCTGCGCCGGCGCCGACCTCACGGAGGCCACGGGTCTGCTCGGCGACCCGCCCGCGCTGCGGGCTTTCCTCGACCGCGGCCGCCGTCTCGTGCGGCAGATCAGGGCGGCCGCGGTACCCACCATCGCCGCCGTCAACGGGGCGGCCTTCGGCGGCGGGCTCGAACTGCTCCTCGCCTGCGACATCGCGGTCGCTGCCGGCAGCGCGCGCGTCGGTGACCGGCACATCGCCGCCGGCCAGGTCCCCGGCTGGGGCTCCAGCGTCCTGCTGCCGCTCGCCGTCGGCCCCGCCGCCGCCCGGCGCCTGCTCATCACCGGCGAGACGTGGACGGCGCAGGAGGCCGCGCGCCGGGGACTGGTCAGCGAGGTGGTCGCCGACGCCGAGCTCACCGGGCACGTCGACACCCTGGCGGGCCGCATCGCCGCCCTCGACCCGGCGGCGGTCCGGCGCATGCTGCGGGTCGCCCGGCCCGTCGACACCGACGCGGCCTGGGCCCGCGAACGGGAAACCCTCGACGAACACGTCGCGGCCCAGGCGCGCCCCGAAACGGAGTGAAGCCGAACATGCGAGCCGCGAGGCGAACGACCGTGCGCACCCCGAGCGACCTGCTGGACCTGGTCGGCCAGGAGCTCGGCGCCAGCGAGCCCCAGGTGGTGACCCAGGAGCAGGTCGACCGGTTCGCCGACGTCACCGGGGACCACCAGTGGATCCACGTCGACGTCGAGCGGGCGCGGTCCGGGCCGTTCGGCACGACGATCGTGCACGGGTTTCTGACCCTGGCGCTCGTGCCGCGCCTGCTCGCGGACATCCTCGAGGTCGAGTCGTACTCGATGGGGGTCAACTACGGCCTGGACCGGGTCCGGTTCATCAAGCCGCTGCCGCCGGGCGTGGAGATCCAGGGCACCGCGACGCTGGTCTCGGCGGAGCCGATCGCCGCCGCGGCTGACTCGGCCGGCGGCGTGCAGGCCAAGGCGTCCGTGGCGGTGGAGTTCGCGGACGGGTCACAGCCCTGCTGCGTGGCGGAGATCCTGTTCCGGTACTACGCCTGAACCGGACGCGACGCCGGCGCGCGCCGGCCGCACGAAACGGCGGCGCGCGCCGGACCGCACGGACGACGGCGCGCGCCGCGTCTCACTCCCCGGCGCCGGACGGGGCGACGAACCGGCCGCGGTAGAACGACAGCGCCGGCACGTTCGTCGGCTTCAGGTGTACGTGGTCGATGTCGAGCAGCACGATCACGTGGTCGCCGCTCGTGATCACCTCGTCGCGCCGCCCGGCGAGGATCGCCGGCGTACCGAGCAGGAGCGGGACACCGTCGGGGCCGGGGACCCAGGACACGCCGCCGAGCTTCTCGGCGCCCGACAGGCCCGAGGTCGCGAACCGCCGCGCCACGTCCTCCTGGTCCTGGCTGAGGATGTGGATCGCGATGCGCTCGGACTCCATCAGGACCTTGAAGCTCGACGAGGAGGTCGCGACGCAGAACAGCACCTTCGCCGGCTCCAGCGAGACCGAGGTGAACGAGTTCACGGTCAGCGCGGCGACGGCGCCGCCGGCGCTCGAGGCGGTCACGGCGGTCACGCCGGTGGGGAAGTGCCCGCACACCTGGCGAAACTCGGCGGAGTCGAACAGGGGCTCGGCCATCATCGGTCCACCGCCGGGTCGCAGGAGTCAGAGGAGTCGCTGTCGGGGCGGAGCCCGCCTTCGAGCTGGATGAGGCACAGCGTGTGCCCGCCGGGGTCCTTCACCAGGTGGAGGCGCCCGTGCGGGCTCTCGACGGGGCCGACGGTCGGCATGCCGCCCAGGGCGGACACCTGGATCAGCGCCTCGTCGAGGGACGCGACGTTGAAGTAGGTGATCCACTTCGACGGGATGAGGTTGGGCCACTCGTTGTCCAGCTCGAGGACGCCGGCGACCGGGACGTCCCCGAGCATCAGCACGGTGTAGGGGCGCGCCGTCGGTGAGTCGCCGTGCTGCTGGGTGGTGTAGCCGAACAGGGACCGGTAGTAGGCCACCGACCGGGCGGGCTCCCCGGTGTCCAGCTCGTTCCAGCACAGCGCGCCGACCGAGTTGAGCACCTGGACGCCCGCGCGTGACTCGCCCTGGTAGAGGCCGAAGGCGGCGCCGAAGGGGTCGATGACCGCCGCGCCGGTGCCGGCCGCGGGCAGATAGCGCGGAGGCGTGACCAGTTCGCCGCCGAGCGTGACCGCCTGGCGTGCGGAGCGCTCGATGTCGTCCACCGCGAAGTACGCGATCCACCCCCGGGGCCGGCCACCGTGCAGGGCCGCGGCGTCGGAGATGCCGGCGACGTCGCGGCCGCCGACGCTGCACATCCGGTACGTCGTGGTGCCCAGCTGTTCGTGCCGGACCGTCCAGCCGAGCAGCGACGCGTAGAAGGCTTCGGCCTTCTCGGGATCCGGCGTGCACAGCTCCACCCAGACGGCCTCGCCGGCCCTGAACCGCTGGCTCATCCGGACACCCCCTGCGCGCTCGCGCTCACGCCCGCGACGATCGTGCGGGCCGAGATCTCGTACGCCCGCTCGGCGCTCTCGCCCGCCAGGCTCGACTCGACGACCTCGACCACCGCCCGCAGCGTCCGCTCCGGCACGGCGGCGAGCGAGTCGACGAGGGCGTCCACCTCGCGGTCGACGTCGTCGCCGGGGACCACCCGGGCGACCAGGCCCCACGCGAGCAGCTGCGGAGCGGTCGCGGTCGCCGCGCCGGTCAGCAGGTCGTAGGCGTGCGGCCGGGGCAGCGACCGGGCGATCGTCCAGCCGACGCCCGCGGGCGCGAACCCGTACCGGGCCTCCGGGAGCGACAGGCGGGCGTCCGCGGCGGCCACCGGGAGATGCACGGCGTTGAGCAGGCCGGCGCCGAACCCGATGACCTGGCCCCGGACGGCGGCGACGACGGGGACGGGAAGCCGCCGGATCCGGTGCAGCGCCGCGTCGCTGTCCCGGAGGCCTGCCGCGACCGCCTCCCGCGTGGCGCCGGCCAGCTCCGCGAACGACGCGGTGTCCCAGCCGCCGCAGAAGTGCCGGCCGGCCATGTCGAGACGGATGACCACGCATGCCCCGTCCGCCGCGGCGGTCTGCAGGGTTTCGACGAGCTCGTGGAGCGTGGCGTCGTCGAAGCAGTTGCCGCGCGCCGCGTTGTCGTAGCGCACGCGAGCGACACGGCCGTCGCGCTCCCGGGTCAGTGTGATGGTCACGCCCGTGATCATACATACCGGTCGGTATGTAGACAATGGCCCTGGCGGGCGGGGGTGCGTCACGCGGTTGTCACCGGCGCGATACCGGTACGACCTGTTGACTTGATACCGGCTGGTCGGTACTTTGTGGCGAGCGTCACGGCCGCGACTCGCGGTGACATGACAGGTCCATCGCTGTGAAGGACATCCATAATGATCCTGAAATCCTTGAGCCTTCGGCGGCCGTTGGCGCTGGCCGCCGCCCTGGCCATCGCGAGCGTCGGCCTCACCGCCTGCGGCGGGTCCGAGCCCGGAGGTGCCGCGTCGTCCGGTCCGCTGACCGTCCGGGCGCTGCTCGCGGCCCAGCCCGCGACGCTCGACCCGATCGTCGGCGCGCGCTCCGCCCAGATCGTCTGGGCGACGATGCTCGAACCCCTGATCAACACCGACAAGGCCCTCGCGCTGACCGACACGGGCCTGGTGACGAGCTGGACCCGCACCGACTCGACGACCTGGACGCTGAAGGTCCGCTCCGGCGTCAGCTTCAGCAACGGCGAGAAGGCGGACGCGGCCGCGGTCGCGAACACCCTCCTGCTCACCCGGGATACCGCCACGTCGCAGCTGAAGTCCTACTTCACGAACGTGACCTCGGTCGAGTCGCCCGACGACACCACCGTCGTGGTGAAGACCAAGACCCCGCAGTACAACATCCCGGACCTGCTCACCACCGTCTACCTGGTGCCGCCGAAGTACTACAAGGACAAGGGCTCGGAGGGCTTCGCCGCCGAACCCGTCGGCACCGGCCCGTACGTGTGGGCGGGCGCGCACGCCGGCCGCGACATGTCGGTCAAGAAGAACCCCGGCTACTGGGGCACGCCGGCGGCGAACGACGGCATCACGTTCACGTGGGCCAACGAGGCCGCGCAGCGGCTCGCGCTGATCCAGAGCAAGAGCGTGGACGTCTCCTTCGACCTTCCGCCGGCGCAGGCGAGCGAGGCCAAGAAGGCCGGCCTCAACGTGGTGAGCACCGAGACCGCGATGAAGATCATCGCGTTCCTCGACTCGACGAAGGCGCCGTTCGACGACCCGAAGCTGCGCGAGGCGGCAGCCCTGGCCATCGACCGCGACGCGATCGTCAAGGGCATCTTCGACGGCCAGGCCGTGGCCGACACCGGCCTGCTCAACATCAAGCCCGGCCAGAAGCCGGCGCAGAGCGTGACCGCCGACCCCGCCAAGGCCAAGGAGCTCGTCGGCGCCTCGGCCCCGGCCGTGCAGATCACCTACCCGGCCGCGCAGTACACCAACATCGAAGAGGTCTCCCAGGCCGTCGGCGGGGCGCTGGAGAAGGCCGGCTTCAAGGTGACCTACGTCCCGATCGACTACGGCACGCTCGTCAAGCGGGTCGTCGGCCGCCAGGTTCCCGGCATCTCGATCTTCGCCGGTGTGCCGAACGTCGCCACCCCGGACTACTTCGCCAGCGGCTTCATGAAGACGAAGTCGATCACCGGCAACTGCCCGGACCCGCAGATCGACGAGCTCATCCAGAAGGCGCTCGAGCAGGACAGCGCCCAGCAGGCCGCCCCGATCTACGAGCAGCTCAACACGATCGGCGTGGTGGACAAGCACTGCTACGTGCCGCTCTACCGGCAGGTCTTCAACTACGCGACCGGTCCCGGCATCAAGGGTCTGGTGTTCGGCCCGCTGAACACCGTCGACTTCACGAAGACGACCCGCTGACGATGCCCGAGGCACCCGAGGCAGTGGAGACGGGGGTGCCGGGCGACGTCGCCCGGCACCCCCGCAACCCCGAGACGGACGCACCCGTGCTGGTGGTCGACAACCTCGTCGTCGACCACCGCAACCGGACCACCGGCGAGGTCTTCCGGGCCGTGGACCACGTGTCGCTGCGCATCGACGCCGGCGAGAGCGTCGCCGTCGTCGGCGAGTCGGGCTCCGGCAAGACGACGCTCGCGATGGCCGCGACCGGGCTCGGGACCCGGGGCGAGGGCGACATCCGGCTGCTCGGGCACTCGCTGTCCTCGGTCAGCCGCAAGCAGCTGCGCCGGCTGCGGCCCGAGGTGCAGGTGGTCTTCCAGGACCCGCACGGCTCGCTCGACCCCCGCCAGTCCGTGCGGTCCGGGCTGCGCGAGCTGCGCTCGCTGCAACCCGGGCGCACCTCCTGGACCGACGACGCCGGCCTGCTCGGCCGCGTCCGGCTCGCGCCGGAGATTCTCGACCGGTACCCGCACCAGCTCTCCGGCGGCCAGGCGCAACGGGTCTGCATCGCCCGCGCGCTGCTCATGCGCCCGCGCCTCATCGTCGCCGACGAACCGACCTCCGGCCTCGACGTCTCCGTCCAGGCCGACGTGCTGGCCCTGCTCAAGGGGATCCGGGCGACCACCGGCGCGGCGCTGCTGATGATCAGCCACGACCTGGCCGTCGTCCGCTCGCTGTGCGACGTCGTGCACGTCATGTACCGCGGCCAGGTCGTCGAGGCCGGGCCCTGCGAGACGGTTTTCGCCGACCCCGAGAACGACTACACGCGCGAACTGCTCGCCGCGATGCCCGGAGCGAAATGGAGGGCCCGCCGATGAAGCCCGGCACCGTTCGCCGCGTCGGCGGCCGGCTCGCCGCGCTGTTCGCCTCGCTGCTCATCGCGCTGAGCATGGCGTTCCTGCTCGGGCGCCTCTCCGGCGACCCGACCGCGACCATCCTCGGGCCGATGGCGCCCCCCGAGCAGCGCGAGCAGCTGCGCCACGAGCTCGGCCTCGACCGGCCGCTCATCGTGCAGTACCTCGACTACCTCAAGGGCGTCTTCACCGGCGACCTCGGCCAGTCGCTGCAGTTCTACCAGCCGAACACCTCGATGATCCTCGACCGGCTGCCGTTCACGCTCCAGCTGGTCGCCGCCGGCATGGCCGTCGCCATCCTCGTCGGCGTCCCCCTCGGCGTGCTCGCCGCGACCCGGGAGGGCACCTGGTGGGACCGCGGCGCCTCCACCCTCGCCCTGCTCGGGCAGTCCGTGCCCGTGTTCTGGTTCGGCATGATGCTCGTGGTGCTGTTCGCCGTGAAGCTCGGCTGGCTGCCCGCCGGGCAGTCGGGCACGCCGAAGCACCTGATCCTGCCGGCCCTGACGATGTCGGTCTATCCGATGGCGCACATCGCCCGGCTCACCCGGGCGTCGATGAGCGAGGCGCTGGCCGAGCCCTACATCGACTCCGCGCGCGCACGGGGGATCGCGAAGCGACGGGTCGTGTGGCGCCACGCGTTCAAGAACGCGATGATGCCGATCCTGACGATCGTCGTACTGCAGACCGGCATCCTGCTCTCCGGCGCCGTCGCGGTGGAGTACGTCTACTCCTGGCCCGGCCTCGGGCAGCTCGCGCTGCAGGCCATCCAGTTCCGTGACTTCCCGCTCGTCCAGGCGATCGTCGTCTTCGGTGCGCTGGTCTTCGTCGTGCTGAACCTGATCGTCGACATCATCCACTCGATCGTCGACCCGAGGGTGAGGTGAGTGCCGTGAGCCGGCTCGAACTCGACCCGGTCGCCGGCGAGGGCGAGGTGCCGCCGCCGCGCCGCACCGGCCGGCGCGGGCGCACCTCGGTCTTCTGGCTGTCCCTGCCGCTCGTGGTCGCCGCCGTCGCAGTGTTCGTGCTGCCGCTGACCGGGCTGCTGCCGGAGGCCGGCCAGGATCTGGCGGCGACCCGCAGGCCGCCGGGCTTCCTCGGCGGCGGGTCGTGGGCGCACCCCCTCGGCACCGACAAGCTCGGCCAGGACGTGCTCACCCAGTTCATCACGGCCGGCCGCCTGACGATCATGATCGGCCTGGTCGGGGCGGTCGTCGCGATCGGACCCGGCACGCTGCTCGGCCTGCTGGCCGGCTACTTCCGCGGCTGGGTCGACCGGGTCATCTCGGTGCTCATCGACGCCCAGCTCGCCCTGCCGTTCATCCTGATCGCCCTCGCGATCATCTCGAACCGGGGCAGCTCGCTGCCGGTGCTGTTCCTGGTGCTGGCGCTCACCGGCTGGGCCGTGTGCGCCCGCGTCACCCGCTCGGCCACCCTGGCGATCCGCGAACGCCAGTTCGTGTTCGGCCTGCGCGCGGCCGGCGCCTCGGAGTCCCGGATCGTGTTCCGGCACATCCTGCCCAACCTGGCCGGGACGATCGTCGCGCTCGGCACCCTGCAGGTCGGCACGGCGATCCTGGTCGAGAGCGCGCTGAGCTTCCTCGGCCTGGGCGTGGTACCGCCGATGCACAGCTGGGGCTCGATGCTGGCCTCCGGCCAGGACGAGCTGAGCCAGGCCTGGTGGATCGCGTTCTTCCCCGGGCTCGCCATCACCCTGCTGGTGCTGCTGGTCAACCTGCTCGGTGACGCGCTGCTCACGCACCACGACCCCCGGAAGAGGCGCCGATGACCGGACCGAAGACCGGGCTGCTGAAGATCTCCGGCCTTTCCATCACCGCCCGGCTGGCGGCCGACGACCTGCGCCTGCTGGACGGCGTCGACCTCGAGGTCCGCCGCGGCCAGATCGTCGGCGTCGTCGGCGAGTCCGGCAGCGGCAAGACCACCCTGGCCAGGTCCGTCGTCGGGCTGCTCGAACGCAACGTCCGGGTCGAGCGCGGCTCCATCGAGCTCGCCGGCGACCCGGTGGTGGCGCCCGGCGTCGACCGGACCGACCGGGTCCGCGGCAGCGCCGTCGGCATGGTCTTCCAGGACGCCTCGCGGTCGTTGAACCCGCTGATGAAGGTGCGCACCCATCTCGCCGAGGTGCTGCGCCGGCACGTCCGCGACATCAGCCGGGCCGACGTCGAGCGGCGCTCGGTGGAGGTGCTGGAGCAGATGCGCATCACCGACACCGCCCGCGTCCTGGACAGCTACCCCCACCAGCTCTCCGGCGGGCTGCGCCAGCGGGTCGCGATCGGCCTCGCCGTCGTCACCCGCCCCTCGCTCGTGATCGCCGACGAGTGCACCACCGCCCTCGACGTCACGACGCAGACCAAGGTCGTCGGCCTGTTCCGCACCCTGGTCGACGAGCTCGGCATCGGCCTGCTGTTCGTCACCCACGACCTCATGCTGGCCAGCGACCTGTGCGACCGCATCGCGGTGATGAGCGGCGGGCGGGTCGTCGAACAGGGCGAGGCCATGCACGTGCTGGACGAACCGCAGCAGGAGTACACGCGGCGACTGCTCGCCGCCATCCCCACGTGGAGCTGAAGGAGAACCCGCAACACATGCCCGAGCAGCCCGGCATCGACGCCTACGCGGCCTACCTCCCGGCGTACGCGCTCAACGACAACAGACTCGACGCGACCGAGCCGCCGCGACCCGGCGGCCCGGCCCGCAGCGTCGCCGCGTTCGACGAGGACGCCATCACGATGGCCGTCGAGGCGCTGCGGCACATCGCGACGGCCACCCCGGCGGGCCGGCAGCTGCTGCTCGCGACCACCAGCGCGCCCTACGAGGCGAAGACCTCGGCCGGCGTGGTGCACGAGGCTCTGGGGCTCGACCCGGGCGTCGGCGCGGTCGACCTCCGCGGCCACCGTTCCGGCGCGGCCGCCCTCGATCTTGTCGTGCGGGCCGGTGCCGTGGCAGCCATGGCCGACGTGCGTACCACCCGCCCCGGCGCACCCGACGAGCTGGCCCAGGGCGACGCCGCGGCCGCGTTCGCCGGCGGCCGGGACGCCGCCGTGCTCGTCACCCGCGCCGCTCACACCACCGAGGTCCTCGAACGCTGGCGGCTGCCCGGCGAGCGGCACGACCGCGTCTGGGACGAGCGGTTCACCGCCGAGGTCCTCGTCGCGGCCGGCCTCGACGCCGCCCGCCGTGCCCTGTCCGAGGCCTCCCTCGACGCGGCCGATCACGTCGTCGTGTCGTCGTCGAACCCGCGCGCCGCTTCGGCGCTGCGCCGCGCGCTCGGCGGCTCGGGGGAGGACGCGAAGATCGAGCGGGCCACCGGCTTCACCGGCGCCGCCCACCCCGGGCTCCTGCTCGCCGCGGCGCTCGACGAGGCGCGGCCCGGCCAGACGATCCTGCTGCTGTCGGCCACCGAGGGTGCCGACGCGTTCGTCTTCCGCGCCGGCGTCGGGGTGCGGGCGGCGCGCCGCGGGCCGTCCGTGCGCGACCAGCTCGCCGCGCGGCAGCCCGTCGGCTACGGCCGGTACCTGCGCTGGCGCGGGCTCCTGGACGTGCAGGGGCCGGCCCGGCCCGCGGCGCCGGCCCCGGCGTCGCCGCCCATGCACCGCCGAGCCGGCTGGAAGTACCGGCTGGAGGGCAGCCTGTGCGGCGCCTGCGGCAAGGTCACCACGCCGCCCGGCCGTGTGTGCGCGTCCTGCGGCATCCCCGGCGAGGGTGACGCTTCCGCGAAGGTCTCGCTGCGCGACAAGGCCGCCCGGGTCGTCTCCGTGACCCGGGACCACCTGACGACCATGCCGGAGCCGGAGGTCGTGATCGTCGTCGCCGACGTGGACGGGGGCGGGCGGCTCAGCGCGTACGCGACCGACGTCCCGCCCGGCGACGTGGCGGTGGGCATGCGGATGACGCCGACCTTCCGGCGGCTCTGGACCACCGACGCGATCCACAACTACTTCTGGAAGCTGCGCCCAGGAAAGGACACCAATGACGGCCAGGCGGAAGGGCAGGACTGATGGCCAGTAGGCGCACGGCCCATGACGTCGCGATCGTCGCGATGGGCTGCACCCCGTTCCGGGACCACTGGAACCTCTCGGCCGACGACCTCCTCGTCGACGCCGTGCACGAGTGCGTCGGGTCCCTCCCGGCCGTGACCCTCGACGACATCGACGCGTTCTGGGTCGGCACCCAGGGCTCGGGCATGTCCGGGCAGACCCTGGCCCGGCCGCTGCGCCTCGTCGGCAAGCCCGTCACCCGTGTGGAGAACTACTGTGCCACCGGCTCGGAGGCGTTGCGCAACGCGGCGTTCGCGGTCGCGTCCGGCGCCTACGACATGGTCATGGCGACCGGGGTCGAGAAGCTCAAGGACTCCTCGTTCTCCGGCCTGTCCGCGGTTTACCCGCCCGCCGACGGCACCGAAGTGGACTGGACCGCCCCGGCCGGGTTCTCGCTGCTCGCCCCGGCCTATCAGGAGGCGTACGGTGTGGACGCCCGCGGCATGCGCAGCGCCCTGACCAAGGTCGCCATGAAGAACCACGCGAACGGCGCGCTGAACGAGCGCGCCCAGTTCCGCAAGGCCGTCACCGCCGAGACCGTCGAGAACGCCCCGCGCATCGCCGGGCCGCTCGGCGTCATGGACTGCTCGGGCGTCTCCGACGGCGCGGCCGCGGCCATCCTGGTCCGCGCCGAGGACGCCCACCGGTACACCGACAAGCCGGTGTTCCTGCGCGGCATGAGCTTCGTCGCCGGGTCGGGTGCGGGGCTCGCCACCGACGGCTACGACTTCACGACCTTCCCGGAGGTGGTCGCCGCGGCCCGGCAGGCCTACGAACAGGCGGGCGTCACCGACCCGGCGTCGCAGATCTCGCTGGCCGAGGTGCACGACTGCTTCACGCCGACCGAGGTGGTCCTCATGGAGGACCTCGGGTTCTCCGAGCGTGGCAAGGCCTGGCGCGACATCCTCGACGGCCGCTACGACCTCGACGGGGCGCTGCCGGTCAACACCGACGGCGGCCTCAAGTCGTTCGGCCACCCGATCGGCGCGACCGGGCTGCGCATGATGTTCGAGTGCTTCACGCAGCTGCGCGGTGAGGCCGGCGACCGTCAGGTACCGAACGCCCGGCTCGCGGTCGCCCAGAACCTCGGCGGGCAGCCGGGCTCGTGCGTCGCGTTCGTCGCCGTCCTGGGCAACGAGCGATGAGCGCGCGGGTCAGCTTGGACGGCCGGGTCGTCGTCGTGACGGGCGCCGGCAACGGGATCGGGCGGGCGCACGCCCTCGCCCTCGCCGAGCGCGGGGCGCTGGTGGTCGTCAACGACCTCGGCGGGGCCGTGGACGGGTCGGGCTCCTCGGGAGCGGCCGAGCGGGTCGTGGCGGAGATCCACGCGGCCGGCGGTACCGCCGTCGCGTCCACCGACTCCGTCGCGACCGCGGACGGGGGTGCCAGCCTCGTCCGGTGTGCTGTCGACGAATTCGGCCGGGTCGACGCCGTGATCCACAACGCCGGCATCCTGCGGGACCGCACGCTGGCCAAGATGGGCGACGAGGACGTCACCGCCGTGCTCGACGTGCACCTCACCGGCGCGTTCAATGTGCTGCGCCCCGCCTGGCCGCACATGGTCGAGCGGGGGTACGGCCGCATCGTGCTGACCAGCTCGGCGTCCGGGCTGTTCGGCAACTTCGGCCAGGCCAACTACGGGGCCGCCAAGACCGGCCTCATCGGCCTGATGAACGTCCTGGCCCTGGAGGGCGCCCGCCGCGGCATCCTGGTCAACGCGATCGCGCCCACCGCGGCGACCCGCATGACGGACGGCCTGCTCGGCGACCTGGCCGACCGGTTCGACCCGCGGCACGTCGCCGCCGTGGCGACGTTCCTTGCCTCGGAGCAGTGCACGCTCAGCCGGCACATCCTCACCGTCGGGGGCGGGCGCGTCGGGCGGATCTTCCTGGGCGTCACCCCCGGCTGGTACGGCGGGCCCGAGCCGGCCTCGCCCGACGACATCCTCGAGGCCATCGACGACATCTGCTCCCTGGACGACTTCATCGTCCCCGACAGCGGGGCTGACGAGGTCGCGCTGATCCAGCAGGCCCTCACCGAAGAAAGCGAATGACAATGCCGGTCAGCGAAGTGCACCACGTGGCCATGACCGTCTCCGACGTCGAGCGCGCCGCGGACTTCTACGAGAAGGCGCTGGGCTACCGCAAGACGCTGCGGACCGACGTCGGCGGGCCCGGGATCGAGGTGTCGCTGGGGCTGCCCGCCGGCACCACCGGCCGGGTCCAGTACATGCAGGGGCCCAGCCGGATCGGCCAGCTCGAGCTCATCGAGTGGAACGGCACCAAGACCCGGACCGCGACCGCCGGCCACCTCGAGCTGGGCACCTTCCTGCTCAGCTTCGAGGTGCCGCTGGAGGAGATGGACGAGCTCCACCGGCGCATGGTCGACCTGGGCGCCGAGTGCCTGACCGAGCCAAACCGGGTCCTGCTGGAGAACTACGGGTACATCACCGCGTTCGCGGCCCGCGACCTCGACGGCAACCTGCTGGAGTTCGTGTCGCTGCCGACCCGGGAGGAGATCCTGGCCCACCGACGTGGAAGCGGCAGCTGATGGCCACCAGCAACTTCGCCGAGACCCTGCGCCTGCAGGCGCTGCGGCGCGCCGGCCGCGAGGCCCTGGTCGACGGGGACGCCCGCTGGACCTACGCCGAGCTCGACGCCGACGTCGATCGGCACGCGGCCGCGCTGCTCAGCGCCGGCATCACCGACGGTGACCTGGTCGGCGTGCTCGGGCGCAACACCGCGACCTACGTCATCGAGCTGCTCGCGCTCAGCCGGATCGGCGCGATCTCGGTCCCGCTCAACTGGCGGCTGCACGCGAACGAGCAGGCGTACGTCATCGACCAGGCCGGCATCACCTGGCTGCTCTACGACGACGACTTCGCCGGCGACGCCGCTCACCTGGCGGCCGGGACCGGCGTGCGCGGCGTCGCCAACGGCGAACGGGTCGTCGCCGGCGCCGACCGGCTGGCCGTCCTGCTCGACGGGCAGCCGCCCGGCGTCCGGGTCGCGGACGCGGAGAAGGGGCCCGGCGACATCCACCGCCTGCTCTACACCTCGGGCACCACGGCGCATCCCAAGGGGGTCGTCCACACCTGCGGGAACCTCACCGCGAACCACCTCGCGCAGGTGCTCGAGCTCGAGCTCACCCAGCACGACCGGATCCTCGTCTCCGCGCCGCTGTTCCACGTCAGCGGGCTGGAAGCACCGGGCCTGGCGACGTTCGTGGCGGGCGCGACGATGGTGCTCACGCCCACGTTCAAGGCGGAGGACATCGCCCGCGTCGCCGCGCGGGAGCGCATCACAGGCATGGTCCTCGCGGCGCAGATCCTGTTCGGCCTGCTCGACCTGGACAGCCCGCCGGACCTCGGCTCGCTGCGGTACCTCCTCTTCGCCGGAGTCGCCCCGAGCGTGCGGCGTAAGGTCAAGGGGCGCCTGCCGCACGTCCGCCTCATCGACACCTTCGGCATGACCGAGCTGTGCAACGGCGTCTGCTACATGGACGCCGCCCACGAGGAGAGCAAGATGGGCGCGCTCGGGGCCCCGTTCCCCGGCGTGCACATCAGGATCGTCGACGAGCACTTCCGCCCGGTCGCGCCCGGCGTCGAGGGGGAGATCATCGTCCGCGGCGCGAAGATCTCGCCCGGCTACTGGAACGACGACGAGGCCAACCGGCGCACCCGGCGCGACGGCTGGTTCCTGACCGGCGACGTCGGCCGGATCGACGAGGACGGCTACCTGTGGTTCGTCGACCGGCGCGCCGACCTGATCAAGTCCGGCGGGGAGAACGTCGCCAGCGCCGAGATCGAGCGGGTCATCGCGCAGCACCCCGACGTCAGCGAGGTCGCCGTCATCGGCGTCGCGGACCCGACGTGGGACGAGGTCCCCAAGGCGTTCGTCATCCTCAGGGACGGCGCGGCCACGACCGCCGAGGACATCCGCGAGCACTGCCGGGCCGCCCTGGCGAAGTACAAGGTGCCGAAGTACGTTCAGGTCGTGGCGTCGCTGCCGCGCAACGACTCCGGCAAGGTCCTCAAGAAGGGCCTGCGCGAGGCCGAGGCCGCGATCTCATGAGCACCGCGAACATCGCCGCGATGCTGGCCGGCAACGCCCTGCGGTTCGCCGAGCGGGACGCGCTCGTCTTCGAGGGGCGCCGGTGGACCCACCGGCAGCTCGACGACGACGTCAACGCCTTGGCCGCCGGCCTGACGGCCGAGGGCGTCGGCCGGGACGACCGGGTGGCGATCGTGGCGAACAACGTGCCCGAGTTCCTCATCCTGTCGCTGGCGCTGTCGAAGCTCGGCGCCGTCTTCGTGCCGCTGAACTACCGGCTCACCGCGGGGGAGCTCGCGCAGCTGCTCGGTCACGCCGGGGTCCGGGCGGTGGCGACCGTACCGGAGTTCGCCGAGCTCACCGCGGCCGCGATCGCCGGCCTGCCGCAGGTGCGCCGGTTCGCGCTGGAGCCGATCGACGACGGCTGGGTCGACCTGCGGGCGCTCGTCGAGTCCCACCGCGGCGCCCGGGTCGCCGACGCCGAGCTCGACGACGCGGCACTGCAGCGCATCGTCTACACCTCCGGCACGACCAGCCTGCCCAAGGGCGTCATGCTCACCCACGGCAACGTGAACATGAACATGCACGCCCAGATCGTCGAGCTCGGGCTGCGCCCGACCGACCGGATCCTCAACTTCGCGCCGCTGTACCACGTCGGCGGCACCGACCTGCCCGGCTACGGCATCTGGCACGTCGGCGGCTGCATGGTGCTGCAGCGGCGGTTCGACCCGGCGGCCGTCCTGCGCGCGATCGAGACCGAGCGGATCACCGGCATGGTCATGGCGGCGACGATGCTCGACATGGTCCGCCGCGCGGCGGAGGCCGTGCCGGCCGACCTGTCGCCGGTGCGCTGGATCATCTACTCCCAGGTGACCTCCGCGCTGTTCGCCGTGGCCCGTGGCCTGTTCCCGAACGCGCGGCTGATCGAGGGCTACGGCCTCACCGAGACCTGCAGCGGGCTGACCTACCTCGACGAGGCCCACATGGAGTCCAAGCAGGGCTCGGTCGGCATCGCGGTGCCGTGGGTCCAGGTCCGGGTCGTCGACGCGGACGGCGACGACGTGCCGGTCGGCGAGAACGGCGAGGTGGTCGCGCGCGGGCCGAAGGTGAGCCCCGGCTACCTCGACGACCCGGAGGCGACCCGCGGCGCGTTCCGCGACGGCTGGTTCCACACCGGCGACGTCGGCTGCTTCGACGAGGACGGCTACCTCTACATCCGCGACCGCCTCAAGGACATGATCCGCAGCGGCGGGGAGAACATGTCCAGCGCCGAGATCGAGAACGTGCTCGCCGACCACCCGCTCGTGCTGGCCGCGTCGGTCGTGGCGGCGCCGCACCCGAAGTGGCAGGAGGTCCCGGTCGCGTTCGTGATCGGCCGTCCGGGCCTGGAGCCCGGCGACCTCATCGCCCACGCGCGGGAGCGCCTCGGCAAGTTCAAGGTGCCGAAGGAGCTCTACATCGTGGACGAGTTCCCGACCAACCCGTCGGGCAAGGTCCTCAAGCGCACCCTGCGCGACCTGCGCTCCGGCATGACACCGGACTGGACCTACGGCTGAGCGCGCAGCAGGGCGAGCGTGTGGACGAGGCAGAAGCGCCTGGTGCCCCGGCCCAGCTCGGCCCACGGCTTCTTCCACGTCATCCGCCGCGCGACGTCCCACGCGGTGGCGTCGCCGTGCGCCAGCTCGTGCGCCGCGGCGACCTCGGCCCGGTGAAACGCCTTGAGCTGCTCGGCGCGGGCGGCCACGTCGCCGTACGGGTACTGGTGTGCGGGGCACGCGATCGCCGCGCCGAGGTCGCGGATGCGGTCCAGCGACCGGAACAGGTCGCCGGCCGGGTCGTCGCCGGGCCGGCTCACGATCGCGAGCTGGGTGGGGCCCTCGGCCATCATGGTGTCGCCGGTGAACACCAGCCCGCGGGTGTCGAAGTACACCGTGTGCCCGTAGGTGTGCCCCGGGGTGCTCACCGCGCGGATGGTCACGTCGCCGAAGCCGAACTCCCGGTCCTGCGTCAGGACGACGTCGAGCTCCAGATTCTCGTCGTGCACGGCGACCGTCAGGGCGTCGGCGTACATCTCGTCGATGACGGCGCGCGGCGCGCCCGTCAGCTCGAGCGACGCGCCGAGCTGGCCGAGGAAGTCCCCGCGCGCGGCGTGCATGGTCGCGAAGTCGTCGGCCTGCCCCATGACGACCCGCGCGCCGGACACCTCCCGGATGCGACCGGCGAAGCCGACGTGGTCGGGGTGGTTGTGCGTGATGAGGACGGTCGAGATCGCCTCGACCCGGTGGCCGACCGAGGTCACCGACCGCTGGAACGACGCCCAGCAGCTCGGGTGCCGGTAGCCGGCGTCGACGAGGACGAGCCCGCCCGCGGTCTCGATCAGGAACACCGTGACGTACCGCAGGGCATGGCCGTTGAGGGGGACGGGGATCGCCCAGACGCCGTCGACGACCTCGGCGGGGGTCGGCACCTCGCGGGCGCGGTAGCTCGCCGCGTGTGCCTCGCTTGCGGGTATGGACATCGTCTGAGGGCTCCCTTACTGTTGAGCCATAACATACCGGATGGTCGGAATTTAACTCAAGGAGTCCGATGAGCGACGAGCGGACCGGCTTCCGGCTCTGGGCGGCCGCCGAGCCGGACCTGTGCGCGATCGTGACGGCCGACGATCGGCGGATCTCCTACGGGGAGCTCTTCGCCGAGGTGAACCGGATCTCGCACGGCCTGCGCACCCGAGCCGGTCTCGAGGCCGGCGACACGGTCGCGGCGGTCATGACCAACAGCGCCGGCATGGTCGCGCTGTACCTCGCGGCGATGCAGTCGGGGCTGTACCTGGTGACGCTCAACTACCACCTCACCGAGCCAGAGGTCGCCTACATCCTCGGCGACAGCGGGGCCAAGGTGGTCGTCGGCTCCGAGCGCGTCGAGGACGTCGTCGTCGCCGCGGCCGCGCCCGGCGTCCAGGTCTTCGTCGACGGTTCGCCCGCCACGGACCGGGCCAAGCCGCTGTCCGAGCTCACCGCGGGCATGCCCGGGACGAGCCCGCGGGACACGCCGGCGGGCTCGCTCATGATGTACACCTCGGGGACCACCGGCCGCTCGAAGGGCGTCAAGCGGCCGCTCAGCGGCATCGACGCGGACGCCGGGGCGCTCACCTACGTGTGGCTGTTCAAGGAGTTCGGGATGCGGCGCGAGGCGTTCGCGTCCTGGCTCGTCTCCGCCCCGATGTACCACTCCGCCAACATCACCCCGGCCATCGGCGCCCTGCACGCCGGCGGCACGCTGGTCCTGATGGACGGCTGGACGCCCGAGGGCTTCCTGCGGCGGGTCCACGAGCTGCGCGTCACGGGCTCCAGCATGGTGCCGACGCACTTCTACCGGCTGCTGCAGCTGCCGCAGGAGGTGCGCGACGGCTACGACGTCTCCTCGCTGCGCTACGTGCTGCACGGCGCCGCCCCGTGCCCGCGCGACGTGAAGCAGCGGATCCTCGACTGGTTCGGCCCCGTGGTCTACGAGTACTACGGCTCGACCGAGGTCGGCACGACCGTCGCGCGCCCGCACGAGTGGCTCGCCCACCCGGGCACGGTCGGGCGCCCGGCCTCGATCTCGACCCTGAAGATCCTCGACGAGCAGGGCAACGAGGTGCCCGCCGGGCAGACCGGCATCGTGTACATGCGGCAGGGCGACGACAAGGTCGAGTACCACAACGACCCGGGCAAGACCGACGGCGCGCGCCGCGACGGCCTGATGACCGTCTGGGACGTCGGCCACGTCGACGAGGACGGCTTCCTGTACATCACCGGCCGCGCGGCCGAGCTCATCCTGGTCGGCGGGGTCAACGTCTACCCGGCCGAGATCGAGGCGGCGCTGATGGGCCATGACTGGGTCGCGGACGCCGGCGTCGTCGGCGTGCCCGACCCGGAGTTCGGCGAGGTCGCGCAGGCTCACGTCGTCCTGCGCGACGACGCGCCCGAGGCCGCCACGGTGGTCGAGGCGCTGCGGGTGTACCTCGAAAGCCGCCTCGCGAAGCCGAAGCGCCCGAAGTTCTACGTCGTGCACGAGGCCCTGCCGAGGGACCCGAACGGCAAGCTCTACAAGGCCCGGCTCGCCCGCCGCGACGACCTGGTGGAAGGTGGACATGGACTTCGATGACAGCGAGGCCGACCTGGCGTTCCGGCGGGAGGCCGGCGGCTGGCTCGACGACGCGCTGCGGGACGTGCCCGACCAGGAGGAGCTGTCGCAGTCCGACCGCGAGCGCTGGTCCCGGGTGTGGCAGGACCGGCTGTGCGCCGGCAACTGGGCCGGGCTGTCGTGGCCGGTCGAGCACGGCGGGCGGGGGATGGACTCGCTTGCGCAGGCCATCTTCAACGAGGAGGCCGCCGTGCGCGGCGCGCCCTACCCGCTCAACGGCGTCGGCATGATGCTGGCCGGGCCGACGATCATCGCGCACGGCACCGCCGGGCAGCAGGCGCGTCACCTGCCCGGGATCCTGCGCGGCGAGGAGTACTGGTGCCAGGGCTTCAGCGAGCCCGGCTCCGGTTCGGACCTGGCGAGCCTGCGCACGGCCGCGACCCGGGTCGACGGCGGCTGGCGTATCAACGGCTCGAAGATCTGGACCTCCAACGCGCACAACGCGTCGAAATGCCTGCTGCTGGCGCGCACCGACCCCGGCGCGCCGAAGCACCAGGGCATCACCTACTTCCTCGCGCCGATGGACGGGTTCACCGTCCGCTCGCTGGTGATGATCAACGGCGACACCGAGTTCAACGAGATGTTCCTCGACGACGTGTTCGTCCCCGACGAGGACGTGCTCGGCGGCGTCGGCAACGGCTGGAGAGTCGCGCTCACGACGCTCGCGTTCGAGCGCGGCAGCATGGCGCTGAACCTGTGGGTGTGGGCCCGCCAGGCGGTGGACCGGGTCATCGACGTCGCGATCGAGCGCGGCGTGGCCGGCGACAGCGCGTTCCTCGACGCGGTGGGTGCGCTGCAGTGCGACGCCGAGGCGGTCCGGATCGGGTCGATGCGCATGCTCGGCGAGAGCCAGGCCGGCGGCGTCCCTGGGCCGGAGACCTCGGCGCTGAAGAGCCTGTGGGCCGGGGTGGTGCAGAACGCCAACCGGCTCGCGGTACAGCTCGACGAGGCCGGCGGGGTCCTGCTCGACGGCGACGGCGCCGCCGCAAGGATGCGCCGGTACCTGCGCGCCCGCGCCCACACGATCGAGGGCGGCACCGAGGAAGTCCAGAAGTCGATTCTCGCGGAGCGGGTGCTCGACCTGCCCCGCTCACGCTGAGCGGAGCCGCCGCATGCGCGCGACATTCACCCAGGAACAGCTGGAGATCGGTAAGACCGTGGGGTCCCTCGCGGAGGGGGAGGGCGTCACCGCCCGCGACGCCCTGTCCGGTCCGTGGCGCGCCCCGGCGTGCGACGGCCCGCTGCTGCGTGACTTCGGGCTCCTCGGGGTGCCCGAGGCGGCCGGGGGCATCGGTTCGAGCCTCATCGACCTGCTCGTCGCCGTCGAGGCGCTCGGCGAGCGCCTCGTCCCGAGCCGGTTCCCGGCACACATGGCCGCCGTCCAGCTGTTGTGCGGCGCCGGCGCCTTGTCCGGCGCCTTGTCCGGCGACGTCCTCGACGGCCGCCGTGTCCTCACCCCCGCGGTCGGCGTGCCGGGCGCGCCCGGGATCCCCGGGACCCCTGAGACCCCCGGGACCCCCGGGACCGTGGTCCGGACGCTGGTGCGCTACGCGGCGCAGGCGGACGGCTTCGCCGCCCTGGGCGACGGCGGCGTCTGGATCGCCGAGGCGGCCGGCATCGCCCCGCGGCGGTCGCTCGACCCCTCGGTGCCGCTCTCGGACGTCACCCTGGCCGCGCCCGAGCCCGGCGGCGTCGCCCTGGCCGGCGATGGCCTGCGGCGCTCGACGCTGGTCGTGGCCGCCGAGCTGTGCGGCGTCGCGCAGGGCGCGATCGACCTGGCCGCCGAGCAGGCCCGCACCCGCCGGCAGTTCGGCCGGGTGATCGGCTCGTTCCAGGGGGTCGCGTTCCAGCTCGCCGAGGCCGCCACCATGCGCAAGGCCGCGTGGGACCTGACCCTGTACGCCGCGTGGGCGGTCGACAACGCCCGCCCCGACGCCGAGATCCAGGTGCACGCGGCGAAGGCCGCCGCCGGCCGGGCGGCCGTCTTCGCCGCCGAGCGCTGCATCCAGGTCCACGGCGGCATGGGCATCACCATGGAGGCGGACCCGCACCTCTTCCTGCGCCGGGCCTTCGTGCTCGACGCCGCGTTCGGGCGCGGCTCCTGGCACCGCCGCCGCACCGGTGAGCTGCGCGTCCGGGCCCGCCGGGCGGGTTAGGCCCTAGAGGGCCTGGCCTGCGGCGCCCTTGCAGGCCATTCGCAAGACCAGTAACATACCGGCTGGTCGGAATACACGAGGAGAGACCGTGAAGTTCGGCATCATGAACCTGTTCCCGGCGAGCGACGGCACATCGGATCACCAGGTGCTTCGAGAAACGCTCGACGAGATCCAGCTGGCGGACGAGCTCGGGTTCGACTCGGTCTGGCTGGCCGAGCACCACTTCTCGAAGTACGGCATCCTCGGCGGTCCGGTGAACTTCGGCATGGCCGTCGCCGAGCGCACCAAGCGGATCACCATCGGCACCGCCGTCGTCGTGCTGCCGCTGCACAACCCGCTGCGCCTGGCCGAGGACATCGCCGCCCTCGACGTGCTCAGCGGCGGCCGGGTCTCGATCGGCGTCGGCCGCGGCTACCAGCCCTCCGAGTTCGCCGGCTTCGGCATCCCGCTCGAGGAGTCCAAGCAGCGCTACCAGGAGACCCTCGACGTCCTGCGGCTGGCGCTGTCGCAGGAGAACTTCTCCTACCACGGCCAGCACTTCCAGTACGACAACATCACGACCTACCCGCGGCCCTTCACCCCCGGCGGCCCGCCGATCCTGCAGGGCACCGTCTCCCCGGACAGCTTCCGCGAGCGCGGCGCGGTGGGCGAGCCGATCATCACCTCGCCGAACTTCACGCCGCTGGGCATCATGCAGAAGAACTTCAGCCTGTACCGGCAGAGCATGCTGGACAACGGGTTCGACATCTCCACCTACGACCTGCCGTTCATGCAGCAGGTCTGGTGCGGCGACGGCGAGGAGGGCCTCAAGCAGGCCGCCCAGGCCGCGATGAACTACTACAAGTCGGTCGGGAAGGTCATCCCGGGCTCCGAGGAGGCCATCGAGAAGGAGCGCAACTACTACGCGGCGGTCGCGAAGAACATCGAGCTGCTGACGCTCGAGCAGACGCTCACGCACGGCGGGAACTTCGGCTCGGCGCAGCGGGTCATCGAGACGATCGAGCTGCTGCGCGAGCAGCTCGGCATCAACCACTACATCGGCTGGCTGCGGATCCCGTCGCTGGACCGCAAGGCCGCGCTCAAGTCGATGGAGGAGTTCGCCGCGAAGGTCATCCCGCACTTCCGCGCCGCCGACAAGGCCGCGGACCACAGTGGCAGTGACAACGTGACCGAGGCGGTCGTCGGGTGAAGATCAGCTGCTTCCTGAGCGCCCAGTTCGATCCGTCGGCGCCCGCCGTCCACGGCATCGACGACGTGGTGACCCAGGCGGCCGCTGCGGAGGCGGCTGGATTCCACGCCGTCTACCTCGGACACCACTACCTGGCCCGGTCGGCGTTCGTGCAGCCGGTACCGCTGGCCGGCTACCTCGCCCACGCGACCTCGCGCGTTCGCATCGGCTTCGCGGTCCTGCTGGCCCCCCTGCTGAACCCGGTCGCGCTCGCCGAGGACCTCGCGTCGCTCGACGTGCTCTCCCGCGGGCGGCTGACCGTCGGCCTCGGCGCCGGCTACCGCAAGCGCGAGACCGCCGCCTTCGGTGTCGCGTGGGACGACCGGTTGCGGCGCCTGCGCGAGTACGTGCCGATCCTGCGGTCGCTGTGGAACGGCGAGACGATCGACGTCGCCGGCAGCTGGGGTGAGGTCCCCGGCGCGTCCCTGGCCCTGCGCCCGGTGCAGCCCGGCGGCCCGCCGCTGTGGATCGGTGCGTTCGCCGAGCCCGCGATCCGCCGCGCCGCGCGGCTGGACGCGCCGTGGCTCATCGGCCCCAAGGGCAACGACGAGGAGCTCGCCCGGCTGCTCGGGATCTACCGCGGCGACCTGGCCGAGCACGGCTTCGCCCTGGACCGGGAGTACCCCATGACCCGCGAGGCCTACATCGGCGACAGCTACGCGGCCGCCGTCGCGGGGGTGCGCCCGCACCTGCGGCGCCAGTACGCCGGCTACAAGTCGTGGGACGACGCCCAGTCGCTGGACCTGGACCGCTACCTGGCCGAGGACTGCCTGGTCGGGTCGGCGGACGAGATCGTCGAGAAGCTCCGCCGCTGGGAGACCGACCTCGGCATCACGGAGATCTCGCTGCGCCACCAGTTCGTCGGCGCCGGACAGGAGGAGGCCATGGAGCAGCTCGCCCGCTTCGGCGCCGAGGTCATCCCGCGGGTGACGGGATGACGACGGATATGAACGGCGTGAACCTCGCCCGGATTCTGCAAGGGCGCCGCACGGACCGCCGCGACGTGCCGGGCCTGCACGGCGACGACGGCCGCTGCTGGACCTTCGACCAGATCGACCTGCTCGCCGGCGGCGTCGCCACCGCGCTGCGCGCCGAGGGCATCGGCCCGGGGGACCGGGTCGCGTTCTACCTGACCAACGGCCCCGAGATCGTGTTCTTCCTGTTCGGCGCCTGGAAGATCGGCGCGGTCCCGGTCACGGTCAGCAGCCTGTACAACGCCTCCGAGCTCGCCGAGTCGGTCGCGAAGACCGGCCCGCGCCTGCTGCTCGTCGACGGGCGCCGCCCGGACGTGGTCGCCGAGTTCCTTGCCAGCGCTGAGGCCGGCGCCGAGGCCGGGGCCGGCGCCGCCGTCCAGGTCCGCTCCGTCGCGCCGGAAGTCGACGGCGTCCCGCCGCTGCGCTGGGAGCGGGAGGTCCGGGTGCCGGCCGTCGGCGTCGCCCCGGACTCCGAGGCCTGCATCCTGTTCACCGGCGGCACGACCGGGCGGCCGAAGGCGGTCAGCGTCACGCACGGCGGGACGCGCGGGTCGCTCGAACGCCTCGCCCGGGTCTCCACCGGTACCGACGCCGAGGGCACCGCCGCCCTCGACGCCAAGCCGAACCTCATCGCCCTGCCGCTGTTCCACAGCGGCGGTCAGCACTCGCTGCTGTTCGCGTTCTTCGTCGGCCGGCCGGCGGTGGTCTGGGAGCGCTTCGGCGTCGACCGCCTCGCCGGCCTGATGGCCCGGTTCGAGTTCGACAACTTCTTCTTCCTGCCCACGATGGTCTTCGACATCGTCCACGCCGAGCGGGACCTCCCGTTCGGCGGGGTCAAGTCCGTCCTCGTCGCCGGGCAGGCGATCTCGTGGCCGGTGCGGCGGGCGTTCGAGGAGCGCTACCACGTCCCCATCCTGGTCAACTACGGCTCGACGGAGGCCGGGCACATCGCCGGCTGGAACGGCCGGGACATGAAGGCCGGCCTGTGGAAGCCCGGATCTGCCGGCCGGGTGTACCCGGGCGTGGAGCTCGAGATCCGCGACGACGACGGCAACGCCCTGCCGACCGGCTCGGAGGGCGAGGTGGTCGTGCGCTCCGAGCTGACCAGGGGCTACGTCGACGACGCCGAGGCGTCCCGCGCGCTGGTCCGCGACGGCTGGGTGCACACCGGCGACATGGGCTACGTCGACGAGGACGGCGTGCTGTTCCTCGTCGGCCGCAAGCGCGACATGATCAAGTGTGGCGGGTTCCAGGTGTGGCCCGAGGAGATCGAGGACGAGCTGCGCGCGCACCCGCTCGTGCACGACGTCCGCGTCCTCGGCCTGCCCGACGACCGGCTGGGCGAGATCCCGGTGGCGCTCGTCGTGCGGGAGGCCGACGACTCGATCTCCGACGCGGACCTCGCCGAGCGCCTCGTCGCGTTCGCCCGCGACCGGCTCGCCCACTTCAAGACCCCCCGCCGGATCGAGTTCGTGCCCGCACTGGAGCGCAGCACGACCGGCAAGATCAGCCGGGCCTCGACGCCCGTGCTGGACGGAGGCGTGAGCGGATGAAGTTCGGCATCATGGCGTCGCACCAGTACCCGCACGGCGACGACCTCGGCAAGCACCTCGACGACCTGTTCGGCACCGTCGAGCTCGCCGCGGAGCTGGGCTACGACTCGGTGTGGACGATCAACCACTTCCAGTCCAACCTCGCCACCCCGCAGCCGATCTCGATGATGGCGAGCCTGATCCCGCGCTCCGGCGACATGCTGCTCGGGACCGGCATCCTGCTGCTACCGATGTTCCACCCGGTGCACATCGCCGAGGAGTTCGCGACGCTGGACCACCTGTCCGGCGGGCGGGTGATCCTCGGCGTCGGCGCCGGCTACCGCGACAACGAGTTCGCCGCCTTCGGCATCGACCCGGCCACCCGGTTCCGCCGCCTCGACGAGAGCCTGCGGCTCATCCGCGCGCTGTGGACCGGGGAGCCGGTCACCTCCGGCGGCGAGTTCTACCCGCAGACCGACGCCACGATCGGCGTGCGGCCGCTGACCCCGGGCGGGCCGCCGATCTGGATCGGTGCCGGGGGCAAGAAGGCGGTCCGCCGGGCCGCGCGGCTCGGCGACGCCTGGTACGCGCCGGGCAACTCCCCGAGCCGGCGGTTCCTGCCCGAGCACCTCGCCGTCTACAACGACGCGCTGGCCGAGTACGGCCGGGACCCGGCGTCGGTGCGGCGGCCGGTTGGCGTCGAGCTCTACTGCGCGCCGAGCACCGAGCGGGCCGCCGAGGAGGCGCTGCCGCACGCCCGGGTGGAGTACTCGACCTACGCCGAGTACCCGGCGCTGCGGTGGCAGCGGGACCGGTTCGACGAACTCGTCCGCAACACGCTGCTGCTGGGCTCGCCGGAGTTCCTCGTCGAGCGGATCTCCGCCCTGCGCGACATGGGGTTCGACCACCTCATCTTCCGCCCCGGCTGGCTCGGCATGCCGACCGAGAAGGTCCGTGCCTCGCTGCGGCTGTTCGCCACCGAAGTGTTCCCCGCCTTCCGAGAAGTCACACCCTAAGGAATCGCCGTGAAGAAGACCGAAGCCGAGCTGCTGGAGAACCAGTGGGACGTCGAGAACATGGAGGTCGACCCCGAGGTCCTCGCGAAGTACGTGCGGTACGACGTCGACGAGCAGCGGGCCGTCGCCACCATCACCTTCGACCGGCCCGAGCGGCTCAACGCCGTCCCGGTGGCCGCGTTCGAACGGGTCGGCGACCTGGTCCGTGAGGCCGAGGCCGACGACCGGGTCAAGGTCATCGTGTTCAAGGGGGAGGGCGAGCACTTCGGCACCGGCGCCGACGCCTCGGAGCTCGGCCACTACATCGGCTACAAGGCCGGCACGGACAAGGCGTCGCGGCGCCGGCCCGCGCAGCGGCAGCGCATCCTGCCCGACCGCAACGTGCTGAGCTCCGGCTTCACCCGCCCGATCATCGAGTCGCTCAAGGCGACCATCTGCCAGGTCCAGGGATACTGCTACGGCGGGCACTTCCAGATCGCGCTGTCCGCCGACATCGTCATCGCCACCCCCGACGCCAGGTTCACCCACCCGGCGTTCCGATACCTCGGCCCCGCCCCGCAGGACATGTACCACTGGATCGAGAAGGTGGGCCTGACGACGATGAAGGACGTCATGCTCACCATGCGGGCCATCGGCGCCGAGGAGGGCGAGCGCAAGGGCCTGGTCACCAAGGTCGTCGAGCGCCACGAGCTGCAGCGGTGGGTCGACGACTACGCCGACGCGATCGCGGTCATGCCGCTGGACTCGCTGATGATGGGCAAGTCGATGATGCAGTTCATCATGGAGGCCCGCGGCAAGGGCCTGGGGGCGATGACCGGCTGGGTCGGGCACGGCTGGGCCACCAACGTCAGCTTCGACGAGGGAGACTGGAACTTCCTCAAGGAGCGCCGCGAGAAGGGCGTCCGCCAGGCGCTGGCCGACCGCGACCGGCTGGTCGCGCCCTACTTCCGGCTCAGCGACACCCGTTCGCGCGAGGAGTAGGCGTACCGGTGAAGTTCGGCATCCTGCTCGACCACCAGTACGAGCCCGGCGACGACCTGCGGCGGCGGACCGGCGAGACCGTCGAGTACGTCCAGCACATCCGCGACCTCGGCTACGACTCGGTGTTCGGCATCCACCACTACCTGTCGTCGCTGAGCACGCCGCAGCCGCTGCCGCTGCTGAGCCGGCTCATCGACCACTCCGGCACCATGCGGCTGGGCACGGGCATCCTCATCCTGCCGCTGGGTCACCCGGTGCACTGGGCCGAGGAGATCGCGACGATCGACCAGATGTCCGGCGGCCGGTTCGTCCTCGGGATCGGCTCGGGCTACCGCGACGTCGAGTTCGCGTCGTTCGGCATCGACCGGCGGACCCGGGTGTCCCGGATGAACGAGGCCCTCGAGGTGATGCGGCGGCTGTGGACCGGCGAGACGGTCACCCACAAGGGCAGGCACTTCGAGCTCGACGGCGTGCGGTGCAGCGTGCTGCCCGTCCAGCGGCCGCATCCGCCGGTGTGGGTCGGCGCCAACGGCCCGATCGGCATCGCCCGGATCGCCCGGCAGGGCCTGCCGTGGCTGGCCCCGTCGAACGTCCGCCGCAACTGGGCCGTCGGCAACCTCGCCGACTACCGCGACCACCGCAGGGCGGCCGGGTTCGGCGAGGAGGGCGCGGTCTTCCCGATCCACCGCGACCTGTGCGTCGCGGACTCGTTCGACGCTGCCTACGCGCTGGCCGGCGAGCCGGTGCGCCGCTCCTACGGCGAGTACGTCCAGTACGGCATGGACTACTTCGAGTCGCAGTGGGACGGCATCAAGGAGAAGGCGCTGTTCTTCGGCTCGCCCGACGACATCGCCGCGAAGATCCGCGACTTCGCCGCCGCCGGCTACAACCACTTCGTCTTCCGCGCCCAGTGGCTCGGGCTGCCGATCGAGCGGTCGATCGAGATCGTCGAGCGGTTCGCGCGCGAGGTCATGCCGAGGTTCCGCGCATGAGGATCGGACACGTGATCGTCCCCGCCGGCGACCTGGACGCCCAGATCGGCTTCTACGCCGCCCTCGGGCTGACGACGAAGTTCCGCGACGGCGACCGGTACGCCGCCCTCACCGACGGCGCGGTGACCATCGGCCTCGCCGACGAGTCGCAGCAGCCCGTCCCGGGCCGGACCGTGCTCAGCATCCAGGTCGACGACCTGGACGCCTGCGTCGCGCGGCTGGCCGCGGCGGGCGCCACCGCGGGAGAACCGGTGGTGGGGCCGCACGAGCGGCGGACGCTGGTCACCGACCCGGCCGGCAACCCGGTCGTCCTCTACGAGCGGGCGGCATGAGCGCGAAGGAGCAAGTAGGGATGGAACTCGCCCGGACCGCCGCGATCGTCACCGGCGCCGCCTCCGGCCTCGGCGCGGCCACGGCCGCCGCGCTGGCCGGCCGCGGAGCGACCGTGTACGGCTTCGACCTCGAGCCCGCCATCGACGCCGTGCACGGCACGCAGGCCGGGGTGGAGTACGTCGGCGTCGACGTGACCGACCCCGCCGCGGTCCGCGACGCGGTCGCGCGCGCGGCGGGCGGCGCCGACCCGCTGCGAGTCGTCGTGAACTGCGCCGGGATCGCGCCCTCGGAACGCATCCTCGGCAAGCGGGGCGTCCACGACCTCGAGCGGTACGCCAGGGTCGTCCAGGTCAACCTGATCGGCACCTTCAACGTCATGGCGCTGGCCGCCGAACGCATCGCGGAAGGGTCCCCGGACGCCCGCGGCCAGCGCGGCGTGATCGTGAACACCGCCTCCGTCGCCGCCTACGAGGGGCAGGTCGGCCAGGCCGCGTACGCCTCCTCGAAGGGCGGCATCGTCGGCCTCACCCTGCCCGCCGCCCGCGACCTGGCCCAGCACGGCATCCGGGTCATGACGATCGCACCCGGCATCATGCTGACACCGATGATGCAGACGGTTTCGGAGGAGTACCGCAGGGGCCTCGCCGCCGGCGTGCCGTTCCCGAGCCGCCTCGGCGACCCGGAGGAGTACGCCGGTCTCGTGCTGTCCATCATCGCCAACGACTACCTCAACGGCGAGGTCATCCGCCTCGACGGCGCCCTTCGCATGCCACCCCGCTGACCGTCCCGGCTACCGTACCCGGCTCGGCACCGACCGGTGCCTGGCGACGTAGGCGTCGAAGTCCCAGGCCGGGCGGTCGCCGGTGCCGTCGAGGAACTCCTGGGCCGCCCTGCGCCCGTTCTGGAACAGCATGTTCTGGCTCTCCGCGTCGAGCTCGAAGTCGGTGGCCCGGACGTGGCCGGTGTCGACGAAGATGGTGCGCTCCACCGCGTCCTGGCTGTCGATGTGCATGCGGTCGTAGAACCCGGTGAGCGTCTTGAGCATGGCGATGCTCATGCTCGCGATCCCGGTGATCGGGTTGACGATGCCCTGGGCGGCATCCGGGCGGGCGGACAGCTTGATCCCCAGCGTCGGCCAGCGCGGTCGCCGGCCGGGTTCGGCGTCGAAGACGTCGATGGGGTAGTTCGACAGCATGCCGCCGTCGACGAGCCACGAGTCCTGCCCGTCGGCGGATTCCCAGTGCACCGGCGTGTAGAAGAACGGGATCGACATGGAGGCGCGGACCGCGTCGACGATGAACTCGTCGTCCCGGGCCCGTTCCCGGCGGTAGTGCCCGAGGTCCCAGGGCAGCCGGCGCAGGCAGCCCTGGCTGATGTCGGAGGCCATGACCACGAGCCGGTACCGGCGTTCGGGCGGGAGCGGCCGATCGGGGTCGGAATATCGCAGGTCGCCGAACGTGCGCACGCCGGCGGCGTTGAGCTGCTCCGCCAGCCACGCACGCAGGTAGTTGCCGTGGAAGATCCCCTGGTCGAACACCAGGCCGAAGGCCTTGCCGACCGTGAACCGCTCGGCCCAGTCGGCGTCCTGGAAGGCGCGGTAGTCCACCTTCCGCATGATCTGGGTCAGCGTCGTCGCGGGGATGCCGGCGGCGACGAGCGAGCCGACGATCGCGCCCGCCGAGGTGCCCGCCACGCGCTTGAACTCGTATCCGCGCTCCTCGAGGACGCTGATCGCCCCGACCAGGGCGATGCCCTTCACGCCGCCACCCTCGAGCACGAGATCCGCACCGGGCATCGCAGCTCCTCTCACCGGTCCGGCCCCGTTGCCTACCCGCGACGACGCCCGCAAACCGGGAAGGGAGTGACGGCGCAGGTGGCCGGCGCCGCTACAGGTCGTACAGCAGCCGGCCGGTCAGCGGGTCCTGGCCGTAGCGGTCGCACAACTCCGCGAGCACGTCCTCGTGCGTGACGGCGACGTTCATGACGGTGTCGTTGCCGGCGTAGTAGACGACGATCGTGCCGTCGGCGCGGCGCACCAGGCCGCAGGAGAAGACGACGTTGGGCACGTGCACGTAGTCGGTGTCGGCGACGCGGCAGTCGGCCCGCGACGGGAACAGCACCGGGATGCTGGACATGCGCACCCGGCGGGGATCGTCGAGGTCGTGCAGCGCCACGCCGAGCACGTACGGGTTGCCGTCCATCGTCGTGCGCACGCCGTGGAACACGTTGAGCCAGCCGTGCCGGGTGCGCACCGGCGGTGCGCCCGGCCCGATCTTGTCGGAGAAGGCGCTCGGGCCCGCGCCGGTCCGCATGATCGGCTTGTCGGCGATCTCCCACGGCCCGGTGCGGAAGTCCTCCGCGTAGCCGATGCGGATCTGGGTGTACGTGCCGCCCGTGTCGCCGGGGCCGACGTCGTTGGGCCGGAACAGGCCGACGTACCGCCCGCCGATCGGCTCCGGGAACAGCACCACGTTGCGCATGTCGCGGTCGAGGATCGGCCCGTGCCGGGTGAACGTGGTGAAGTCGTCGGTCAGCGCGAGCGACACGCGCACGCGGTTGCGGATCCCGGCGTGGTAGGCGCTGTAGGTGACGGCGAACGTGTCCCCGACGGGGTTGATCCGGGCGTCCTCGACACCGCCGGACTCGACCTCCGCGATGTCCTGCCAGTCCAGGCCGGCGGCGTACTGGTCACCCTTGGTGGCCGGGGACAGCACCGGCCGCGGACGGACCGCCCAGCCGGAGACGCCGTCCTCGCTCGTGGCCAGGCCGAGGACGCTGATGCCGCAGCGCAGGTGCGACCGGAACAGCAGCACGGTCCGATCCGCCAGCGCCACTGCCCCGGCGTTGTGCACCGTCGTCACCCGCAGGTGCGGCTCCCGCCACACCTCGTTGACCCGGTGCGCGGTCAGGATCGGGTTGGCCGGGTGCCGCAGGACGGGCGCGTCGAGCGACACGACGCCGGCGGTCCCGTCGCCGAACTGCACCTCGCGTGTCATCACAGCGTTCACGGTCGCATTCCGGGCACGGCTCGCGCGGCGTTATCGCGAACTGCGGGTCCGGGGCCGGCCCGCGTGCCTGAGCTGGTGACGGTCGAGCCAGCGCAGGGTCACCTGGGTGGCTTGCCGAACCACCCGCTCCATGGCACCGAGCCGGCCGAAGTGCGGGCCGATGAACATTCCGGCGGTCGGATGGGTAGCTGAGCAGTGTACGGGACGACGCATATGAGGTTCAGGAGGTGCGTCATGTCCGACGTATCCGACTACAGAGAGATTTCCGAACACCCGGACGTCGCCGAGATGCGTCAGCGGCTCGAACGGGTGACCGCCAGCGGCCAGGCGATAGTCATCGACGGTCTCGTCCTGCTGGCCGGCGCGTGGCTGGCCATTTCCCCATGGGTCGTGCACTTCAACGGCACGGCGCCGAGCGTCACGGTCAACAACCTGATCCTGGGGATCATGATCGGCGTGATCGCGCTCGGCCTCACCTGGGCGCCGGCGCGGATGTACCGGCTGAGCTGGGCGATGGCGGCCGTAGGTGCCTGGGTCATCATCGTGCCGTTCGTGGCCCGGGAGGTGCACGCCGGCGTCGTCTGGACCAATGCGGTCACCGGAGCCGTGACGGTCCTGCTCGGCCTCGCCGCCGTAGGGATGCTGTTGTCGACCGGCCCGACGGGCGGCAGGCAGACATTGGCGCATCAGCGGTGAGCGCGGCGGAATTCCGTGGCGCCTGCCCGCGGGTGGGCGCCACTGACGTGCGGCGCTGACCCCAATTCTGGGGTGTGCTCCCTCGACGACGGTGCCCACGAACCGTCGAAAACACAGAACCGCCGGAAACACGAATGCCGTCCGGGCCGGACGGTGGCCCCCGAGCCGGAGGTCTCGATCGGCGCCTCCGGGTCTTCGCGGCCGGAGGGCGACCTCCGCCCCCGAAGACCCGGCCGCCGTTGCGTGCCGGTGGCGCGGCGTGCCGTGCCGTACCGTGCCGCGCCGTACCGGCCGGCCGGATGGGAGCCGGGCGAGGAGCCGACGCGGGTGCGGGGCGGTGCCTCCGGCGCGGCACCTGGCGCGGCGGTGTGGCGGGGCCGTCCAGCGCGGCACGCAGCCGGTCGAGCGCGGTGCGCAGCAGCCGGGACACCTGGGTGGCCGAGCGGCCGACCTCTTCGCCGATCTCCGCATACGTGCGGTTGCCGTAGAAACGCAGGACGACGACCCGCAGCTCCCGTCGGGGCAGGCGGCGCAGTTGCGTGTGGAGCGCTTCGCGATCGTCGATCGTGGCGGTCTCGTCGGTGTCGTCGGCGAGGGTGTCGGCGAGCGAGGTGCCGTCGTCGGGGCCGGCGGGCCCGTCGAGCGACAGCATGTGCTGCTCGTACAGCACCCGCAGGCTGCTGGTCACGTCGGATTCGCGGCACCGCGTCGCGGTGGCCGTCTCGGCGGCGGTGGGATCGCGGCCCAGGTGCTGTGTCAGCCGGTCGCGGGCGTCGGCCACCCGGGCGAGGACTTCGCCGTGGTGCCGGGGTGTGTGCAGTGCCCAGCGGTTGTCCCGGATGTAGCGCTTCAGCGCCCCCGTGAGGGTGTGGGTGGCGTACGCGGAGAACGGCACGCCACGCCCGGGGTCGAACCGTCCGGCGGCCTCGACGAGGGCGAGTGCCGCGACCTGGCGGATGTCCTGGGCGCGCGGATCGTGGCAGTACCGTGCGGCGACCTTCTCGGCGAGCCTCAGGTGCCGCTCGACGAGGCGATTGCGCAGGGCGGTTCGCCGTGTGGTGTCCGCAAGCCGCATCTCGGCGAACGCGGCACCGCACCCGGGGTCGCCGCATCGGCACCCGGGCCCGGTCGTGGCCGCGCCTGCTCGCCGTTCGCGGACCGACGGGTTCACGATCCGTGATCCTTTCTACCGGTCTACCGGCCTGGCCCCCGACACTTCGACCCTACCCCTTGTTGCACTGTGCAAACATTGCACGGCTGCTCCCGGCGGCCGGGTTGTCGGCTCGCATCCGTTCGGCACGGTGTCGTCAAGCCGTGGGTACCGCTCGCGGCCGCGCCTGTCGGGCGTCCGAATGGGTCGTGCTGGCGAACCAGATCCCACCGACCATGGCGATCGCGGCGGCCAGTTCGACCGCGAGCCGCGGCCCGTCGGTGGAGATGCTCTCGTGGAACGCCGTGACCCCGATCGCGACGCTGGCAGCCGGGTCGAGAATGGTGATCGCGGTGAGCGGAACGGCGATCCGTGAGCTCTGGAAGGCGTCCTGGTTGAGGATCACCGCGCCGAGCCCGACGACGACGAGCGCATAGACCTCCCCGCGGGTGAACACCGCGAGCGGGTCCACCGCGATCTGTGCGGTCAACGCCTTGAGCAGCGAGGCGGCGATGCCGTACAGCAGCCCGGTCGCGACGCCCAGCAGCGCGGCGCGGGTGCCGTTCCTGGCGCACCATCCGGCGATCAGGCACGCCGCCAGCACCGGCCCGGCCCAGAGCGCGACACTCAGCCAGCCCTCGACCGACGGTTGGTCGATGCCGGCGCGGGGCTGGGCGGCGAGCAGGAACGCGGCCAGGCCGGCCCCGCCGAGCGCCACCACGGCGAAGTCCCGTCCGTGGACGCGGCGCCGGTTGAGGGCGGCCGCCAGCGGTATGGCCAGGAACAGGCCGCTCACCAGCAGCGGCTCGACCAGGACGAGCGGTCCGAAGTGCAGCGCTACCGCCTGCAGGGCGGTACCGACGGCCTCGGGAATCCAGCCCAGCAGCCACATGGGCCGGCGCATCAGCCGGATGAGCAGCCGGGGATCGAGCGGCGACGTGCGCTGCTCCCGCGCGGCCGCGCGCTGCTCGAGCGCGGATGCGACGGCGAAGGCCGCGGCAGCCCCGACTCCCGCGAGCACCGCGGCAACATTCATGATTCGTGACCCTCGACCGGCTCGCCGGACGTCAGCGACGGCTCGTCGTGCCCGTCGAGGCGGACGACGCCCGCTCACCCGCGGCGACGTCCGCGATCACCGCCGCCGGATCGGAGCCGAACAGCGCCAGGCCGGCGTCGCGCTGGCGCCGGCCCCGCTCCCCGTCGAGGAGTTCGGCCAGTGCCGGTCCGAGCTCGGCGCGGCTGCGGACCAGGGTCGCCACCCCGGCCTCGGCCATGGTGGCCGCGCTGGCCTTGCCGTGCCCGGGTATCGGCCGGTACGTGAGGACGGGAAGCCCGCACGCCATGGCCTCCAGCGCGGTGAGCCCGCCGCCGTTCTCCACGAGAACGTCGGCGGCCTGCAGCAGCTCCGGCATGTCCGGCACCCAGCCGAAGACATGGCCGACGCCGCGGCGGCGGAGCCGGCGGTACAGCGCCCGGTTCCGCCCGCAGACCGTGACCGGCGTTGCCATGCCCGTGGCCGCGATCTCGGCCGCCGCCGCGCCCACCTCGCCGACGCCCCACGCGCCGGCGACGAGCAGCGCCAGCCGGTCGTGCGGCGGCAGGCCGAAGCGTTCGCGCGCCTCCCGCTTCGCCGCCGCCGAGGCGGGCCGGCACCGGGCGGACACCAGCCGCCCGGCCACCCGGACGTCGGCGGCGCCGTAGGCGACGGCCTGGGCCCCGCTGGTGGCGTGCGCCGCGCAGTGCAGGTCGATGCCGGGGGCGACCCAGGTCGGGTGGACGGCGAAGTCGGTCAGGTAGGTGATCACCGGCGCGCCGAGGTGCCCGTCGCGGCGCAGCGGGCCGAGCAGTTGGCTGGCGATCGGGTAGGTCGACACGACGGCGCTCGTGTCGGCGGGCAGGGCCCGGCGCATCCGTGGCCGCACCGGGCGCAACAGGGCGCGGGTGGCCGGACCCGCGCCCCGGAACCGGCAGCTGATCGCGAACAGCGCGTCGTAGATCCACGGCAGCCGCAGCAGCATGCCACGGTACGTGCCGCGCAGCAACCGTCCGGTCCGCCACGGGAAGACGTCGGTGACGTCCAGGCAGTCGACCCGCAAGCCGCGGCCGCGCAGCCGGGCCGCCAGTTCGCGGGTCGTGCCGTCGTGCCCGGCACCGACGCTGGCTGAGATCACCACGACGCGGCGGCGCTGGTCGGCGCCGCCTTGCTCAACATCGTCAACATCGGCAATGGACACGCAAAGTGCTCTACCGCAGTTGGCGTCGTTGTAACCTGCGATCGCGGGGGTGGCGCAGTCCGCCGGGATGGGGGTGCCGATGCGGATCGCGGACCGGGTTGCGCTGATCACCGGCGCCTCGTCCGGCATCGGCCGGGCCACCGCGCTCCGGCTGGCCGACGCGGGTGCTCGGCTGGTCCTGCACGGGCGGGACCACCAGCGGCTGTCGGAGCTGGCCGAGCGCACCGGCGGGTGTGCGGTGGCGGGCGATCTTGCCGAGCCGGACGAGGTGAGCCGCCTGGTGGCGGAGGTCGAGCGGCTCGTCGGCGGCGTGGACATCGTCGTCAACAACGCCGGGGTGGGCTGGGCCGGGTCGTTCGGGGAGATGGCGCCGGCCGACATCGAGCGGCTGGTCGCGGTCAATCTGGTCGCCCCGATGCGGCTCACCAGGGCGCTGCTGCCGGCGATGTGCGCCCGCCGGGACGGGTATGTGCTGTTCGTGACGTCGATCGCCGGTCGGCTCGGCGTGGCCGGCGAGGCGGTCTACGCGGCGACGAAGGCCGGCCTCGACGGTTTCGCCGAGAGCCTGCGGCTGGAGGTGCGCGGTTCGCGGGTGCGGGTCGGTGTGTTCGTGCCCGGCGTCGTCCAGACCGAGTTCTTCCAGCGCCGGGGGCGGCCGTACGAGCGCAGCAGCCCCCGGCCGCTGGGCGTGGACCGGGTCGCGGACCTGCTGGTCGAGACGATCGCGGCCGGTGCCGCCGAGCGCTACACGCCCGGCTGGCTGCGACTGCCGGTCGCGGTCCGCGGGGTGGCCCCGGGACTGTACCGGCGGCTGGCCGCCCGGTTCGGCTGACGCTATCCGGCGCGCAACGCCCGCAGCGACTCCTTCAGCGACGCCATCGTCGCCAGCACGGCCGTGGGCTCGTAGCCGCAGTGGGCCATGCAGTTGGCGCATCGTGGGTCGCGGCCGCGGCCGTAGCGCTCCCAGTCGGTGGTCTCCACCAGCTCCCGGTAGGTGCTGACGTATCCGTCGGACATCAGGTAGCAGGGGCGCTGCCAGCCGAACAGCGAGTACGACGGCACGGCCCAGGCCGTGCACGGGAAGTCGATCCTGCCCTCGAGGAAGTCGAGGAACAGGGGGGAGTGGCTGAGGCGCCAGCGCTGCCGCCGGCCGTCGGCGAAGGCCTTGCGGAACAGCTCGCGGGTCTGTTCGACGCCGAGGAAGTGCTCCTGGTCCGGGGCCTTCTCGTAGGCGTACGCCGGGGAGATCATCATCTCGTCGACCCGGAGCTCGTCGTTGAGGTGGTCGAGGACGTCGATGACGGTCTGCGGCGTGTCGGTGTTGAAGAACGTCGTGTTGGTGCTGACGCGGAAGCCGCGCCGTTGCGCGTCGCGCACGGCGGCCACGGCCTCGTCGAACACGCCCTCCTTGCACACCGACGCGTCGTGACGCTCCCGGAGGCCGTCGATGTGGACGGTGAACGTGAGGAACCGCGACGGCCGGAACTTGTCGATCTTCTTCGGCAGCAGCACGGCGTTGGTGCACAGGAACACGTACTTCTTGCGCTTCACCAGTTCGGCGGCGAGGGTGTCGATCTGCGGGTGCATGAGCGGCTCGCCGCCGGCGATGGAGACCATCGGCGCGCCGCACTCGTCGATCGCGGCGAGCGCCTGCTCGACGGGCATCCGACGCTTGAGGACGTCGGCCGGGTGCTCGATCTTGCCGCAGCCGGCGCACTTGAGGTTGCAGGCGAACAGCGGCTCCAGTTCGACCAGCAACGGAAACTTCTCGCGGCGGCGCACCTTCTGCTCGATCAGGTACCGGCCTATCCGCAGTCGTTGCCGCAGAGGGATGCTCATGGTCGTACCTCCTTAGGCAGCATGAATCGGACGTCCTCGCTCACGGCGGTGTGCTCCTCGACCGTGCGCGCACCGAGCCCGCACAGAGCGCCGACCACCTCGTCGACGAGGACGGGCGGTGCCGAGGCGCCCGCGGACACGCCGACCGTGCGGGCGCCGGCAAGCCAGCGCAGGTCGATGCCGGCCGCGCCGTCGACGAGGTACGCGGGCGTCCCGGCCCGTTCGGCGACCTCGACCAGGCGGCGGGAGTTCGACGAGTTGGCGGAGCCGACGACGATCATCGCGTCGCAGGCGGCCGCCACCTCGTACACCGCGCGCTGCCGGTTGGTCGTGGCATAGCAGATGTCGTCCGACGGCGGGGCGGCCAGCTCGGGGAACCGGTCCCGCAGCACCGCGAGGATGTCGCTGACATCGTCCACGGCCAGGGTCGTCTGGACCAGGTAGGACACCCGCCGCGGGTCGTCGACCCGCACCCGTTCGGCCTCCCGGACGTCCTGGACGAGCCGGATCCGGCCGGGCGCCTCGCCGAGGACGCCGTCGGTCTCCTCGTGGCCGGCGTGCCCGATGAGCAGGACGGTGTCGCCGTGCTCGGCGAACCGGCGGGCCTCGGCGTGCACCTTCGTGACGAGCGGGCAGGTGGCGTCTATTGTGGACAGCCGCCGCTCGGTGGCGGCCGACCGGACCGCGGGGGAGACGCCGTGGGCGGAGAACACGGCCACCGCCCCTTCCGGGATGTCCTCGACGCCGTCGACGAAGACCGCACCCCGCGCGGACAGGTCGGCGACCACGTGCGTGTTGTGCACGATCTGCTTGCGGACGTACACCGGCGGGCCGTGCAGCTCGAGGGCGCGCTCGACGACGAGGATGGCGCGCTCCACCCCGGCGCAGAACGAGCGGGGAGCGGCGAGGACGACACGGCGCACCGTGGTGGCGGCCGCCCACTCGCGCAGCCCGGCCGCCACGGCCGGCAGGGCCGCCAGCGCCGTGCGCATCTGCGCCAGGGTGCCCGGCTGGAAGAGCGGACCGGTGTCGGCGACGACCCGTACGCAGGCGGCGGGCCGTCCGGCCGTGCTGGCACTGCCGCTCAGCAGCCAGGCCGACTCCAGGTCCACGGTCAGGGCGCCGGTGGCGGCGAGGCGGTCACGCGTCGCCCCGTGGGCCAGCCGCTCGGTGCTGACCACCGGGCCGGTCCGGACGGTGAGCCCCTGACGGCGCAGCGCGCCCTCGAGCATGGCGGCCGCGGGGAGTGTGGTCGTCGCGGGCCGGGGGTCGGCGACCCACGGGTCGGCGCGGACCTCGGTGGCCACGACGACGTCGCCGGGTTTCAGGGCCGCGTCCAGCCCGCCGCCGATGCCGGCCACGGCGAGCGCGCCGGCGTTCGTCACGACGGCCGATCCGGCGGCGCGCTCGGACCGGCGGCGCCCGGCGCCGGTGTGCAGGACGGCGCCGGCCGATCCGTGCCTGCCTGCTCGCACGGCGCGACGCAGCGCCGCCGCCTCCATGCGCATCGGTGCGCAGAGCACCCAGTCCTCCTCCGCTCGTTGCGGTGCCGGCGTGCTCATCGGTCCTCCCGCGCGGTGTCGCGCAGAATGCGGCCGAGGGCGCTGATCGGGAACACCAGCCGGTACAGGTGATAGTTGATGTAGAAGTCGCCCGGGAAGCCGGTGCCGGTGTAGTGCGGCTCGTCCCAGCCGCCGTCCGGGCGTTGCGTGCGGACCAGCCACGCCAGCGCCTTGCGTGTTGCCGGCGTTCGATGCTCACCGGCGGCGTGCAGCGCGAGCAGGGCCCAGGCGGTCTGCGACGCGGTCGAGGCCCCGCGCCCGCGCTGCGCCGCGTCGTCGTAGGACCGCATGTCCTCGCCCCAGCCGCCGTCGCCGTTCTGGTGGCGCAGGAGCCAGTTCACGGCGCGGCGGATCATCGGGTGGTCCGCCGGGACGCCGGCGGCGACCAGGGCGGGCAGGACGCAGCCGGTGCCGTACACGTGGTTGGCGCCCCACCGGCCGAACCAGGATCCGTCCGGCTCCTGCGCCCGCAACAGCCATCGCACGCCCCGGCTGGTGGCGGCCGAGTCCGTCAGGCCCTGGGCGCACAGCGCCTCCACGATGTGCGCGGTGACGTCGGCGCTGGGCGGGTCGATGACCTCGCCGAAGTCGCAGAACGGCAGGTCGGCGACGAGCGTGCGGTCGTTGTCGGCGTCGAAGGCGCCCCAGCCGCCGTCGCGGGACTGCATGCCGATCAGCCAGCGGGTGGCCCGGTGCACCGAGGGGTCGTGCCGCAGCGGGGTGCGCCGCAACGCGAGGATCACCTCGGCGGTGTCGTCGGTGTCGGGGTAGCCGTCGTTGTCGAACTCGAACGCCCACCCGCCCGCCGGGACGCCCGAGCGGCGGACGGCCCAGTCGCCACGAGCGGTGATCTCCTGACCGACCAGCCAGTCTCCGGCGCGTGCGAGCGCGGGATCGTCGGCCGGCAACCCGGCGTCGGCCAGCGCCGTGACCGCGAGCGCGGTGTCCCATACCGGTGACTGGCACGCCTCCAGCCGGCGGATCGTGCCGTCGGGCGTCTCCTCGCGGACGGTGAAGCGCTCCAGCCCGTCGAGCCCCGCCCGCAGCACCGGATGCGTGAGGGGATACCCGAGCAGGTGCAGGGCCATGAGCGAGTACACCCACGGCGGCTGGATGCCGCCCCACGAACCGTCGGCCTCCTGCCGGGCCACGATCCACTCGGCGGCGCGGCGCAGCGCGTGGCGGCGCAGCGAGCGGGCGGCGACGCGTTCGTAGCCGCGCGCGGCCAGGTCGAGACGGTGCAGCCAGCCGGCACGGCGCGACAGCGGCGGCGGTGGCGGCGGGCGCAGTCCCGTGCGCAGCTCGGACAGCGAGAAACCCAGCGACCGCACGGGCCGCGTCGCCCGCACGACCGCCAGCGGCACGATGGTCTGCCTGGCCCAGCACGCGAAGTCGTACACGTTGAACGGCATCCAGGCGGGCAGCAGCACGAGCTCGGGCGGGATCGCGGGCAGGCGCTGCCACGGCCACTCGCCGAACAGCGCGAGCCAGATCCGGGTGAACACCCGGCTGCGCTCGATGCCGCCGCGGTCGCGGACGAACCCGGCGGCCGCCGCCATGTGCGGCGCGTCGGGGGCGTCGCCGGCCAGGCGCAGGGCCGCGTACGCCTCGATGGTGGTGGACAGGTCGCCCGGCCCGTCGTGGTACGTCGCCCAGGTGCCGTCGTCGCGCTGCCGCGAGCGGATCCAGCGGGCGGTCTGCGCGGTCAACCGCTCGTCGCTGATGCCGAGGAACCGGCGCAGCAGCAGGTCCTCGGCCTCCATCGTCACGTTGGTCTCCAGCTCGCCCTTCCACCAGCCGGCGCCGTCCTGCAGATCGAGCAGCCGTGCCGTCGCCCGATCCAGGCCGGCCCGGGCCCGGTCGAGGATCCCGTCGGCGTCGGCCGCGTGCGCGAGCAGTTGCGTCATCAGTGATCACGTCCGGTCACGAGGCGGGCGAGGTCCACCAGGTCGTCGTGCACGCCCGCGGGCAGTTCGAGCGCGGCGAGCTCGTCGAGTGCCCGGGTCAGATGACGATCGGCCGCGGTCTGGGCCCAGTCCCGTGAACCGGACTCCTCCAGGAGCCGGCCGGCGAGCACGAGGTCGGCCTCGTCCAGTTCGCGCGCGGACGCGTACAGCGCCCGCAACGCCTCGCCGGCGGCGGTGCCGGAGGTGAGCGCGTGCACGATCGGCACGGACTTCTTGCGTGCCCGCAGATCGGAGCCCACCGGCTTGCCGGTGCGCCCGGGCTCGCCCCAGATGCCGAGCAGGTCGTCGACGAGCTGGAAGCTCATCCCGAGGTGGTCGCCGAAGCGCGACAGGCCGCGGGTCACGGCCGCGGGGGCGCCGCACAGCAGCGCTCCCAGCGCGCAGGCGCAGGACATCAGCGCCGCGGTCTTGTCGGCGCTCATCGCCAGGCACTCGTCGAGACTGACGTCGTCGCGGCGTTCGAACTCCAGGTCGGCGGCCTGCCCGGCGATGAGCCGGTGTACGTCCGTGTCCAATCGCCGGATCGCCTCGGCGCCGCCCGGCCGGGCAACGCCCGCGAACGCGTCGTGGGCTTCGTCGCCGAGTGCGTCGTGGGCTTCGCCGGCGAGTGCGTCATGGGCCAGGACCATCAGGGCGTCGCCGGCCAGGATCGCGGCGGGCGGGCCGAAGACCGCCCAGGCGGTCGGGCGGTGCCGGCGCAGCGTGTCCTGGTCCATGACGTCGTCGTGCAGCAACGAGAAGTTGTGGGCGAGCTCGACGGCGACGGCGGCGGCGACACCCCGTTCGGGCGGTTGCCCGGCGGCGCGGGCCGAGAGCAGGGCCAGGGCCGGACGGATGCCCTTGCCCCCGGCGGCGGTCGGTGCGCCGTCGGCGTCGCAGTAGCCCAGGTGGTAGGCGGCGACCCGGCGGTTGCGGGGATCGAGGCGGCCGAGGAGGTCTCGGATCCGGGGCTCGACGAGCGTGGGCACCTGATCGAGGCAGGCGACGGGTGCGATGGTCATCGTGTGCCCTCCAGCTTTCGGGTCGGGGATGCCGGCAGACCTCGCAGGTGGGCGAGCACGACGTCGGCGGCGCGGTGACCGCTGCGGACAGCGCCCTCCATCGTGTCCGGCCATCCCGTGTCGGTCCACGCCCCGGCCAGTACGAGGCCGGGCAGGCGTGTCGCCGCACCGGGTCGCAGCGTGCGGGTACCGGGAGCCTGCCGGAACGTGGCATGCGGCTCGCGGGTGACGAAGGCCTCCAGCAGCGTCGCGGACCGCGCCGCGGGGAACAGCTCGGCGATGGCGTTGGCGTGCGTGCGGACCAGTTGCCTGGCGGGAAGGGCGATGGCGTCGTCCGCGGCGGAGATCGAGCCCACCAGGTACTGCCCGTCGCCGATGGAAGGCGGGGTGCGGTCGAAGATCCACTGTGCGGGGGAGTCGACCGCCACGGCGAACGGCAGCCGGGTGACGGCCGAGTCGTATCGCAGGTGCACATTGACGATCGGGGCGCTGCCCAGCAGGTGCCAGCTGTCCCGGTCGTCGCATGCCGCGGCCGGCACCAGCCGCGCGGCGGCCGGATGCGCAGCGGCCAGGACGACCGCGTCGGCGGCGAGTTCCTCCCGGGCCGAGCGACCGCCGGCGCCGCCGATCGCGACCCGGTATCCGGAGGTGTCCGGCTCGACGCGCTCGACCCTGCTCCCGGTGACCACCTGCACGCCGAGCCGCGTCAGCAGCCGGAGGGCGGCACGGCCGTGCAGATCGGACAGCGGTACCAGCGGGCGCCCGATGTCACCGGCGTCGGCCCGCTCCAGCAGCCCGGTCCGGAAGACCCGCGCGGCGAGGGCGAGCGAGGCGCGCTCCGCCGGGGTGTTCAACGCGGCGACGGTGATCAGATCCCACAGCCGCCGCACGGCCCGCGGGCCCTGGCCGTGCGCGGCGAGCCAGTCACCGAAGGCGCGCCGGTCGTTGCCCGGGTCGTCGGGGTCCACGCCGCGCAGTGCGTTGGCCGCGCCGATCGCGCGCAGCCGCTCGCGAACGCTCAGCAGCGGATACCTCGCCAGCGCCGGAAGCAGGTGCGCCGGGGCGGGCAGCCGGCGCGCCCGCGCGAGTACGTGCGGCCGGTGCCGGGGCCGCAGTACCGGCACCGAGAAGCGCTGTTGCAGCTGCGTCAGGCCGCCGGTGCCGAGGCGGTCGAGCAGGGCCCGGTAGTGCTCGTAGCAGCGCAGGAACACGTGCTGCCCGGTGTCCACGACGAGGTCGCCGTGCTCGAACGAGTACGTCGCCCCGCCGAGTTCGCTGCGCCGTTCGAGCAGCGTGACCCGAGCCCCGGCGTCGGCGAGGCGGATCGCGGCGGCGATGCCGGCGAGCCCACCGCCGACGACGCACACGTCGTAGCCGGCGCTCAGCGCCGGTGGGCTCGGCGTCACGCCGCCCGCCTGACGAGCGCGCGCACGGCGACCGTCGCCTTCTCCCGGGGCGGCAGCGAGAGCCGTGTCCGCGTGACGGCCATCGGGTCGCGCACGATGCGGCCCAGCAGCCGGTGGTAGATGCCGGCCATGGCGGCGGTGCACGCGGCGCTGCGCGCATCCAGCATCGGCAGCAGCCGCAGGCCGGTCTCGTACCACTGCTCGGCACGCTCGGCCTCGAAGCGCACGAGGGCGACGAAGCGGTCCGGCGGGTCGGCGAAGCCGTCGCCGTCGAGCTCCAGGTTGCAGCCGAACCGGTCCAGATCGTCCTTGGGCAGGTACACCCGCCCGTTGCCGCGATCCTCCCGCAGATCGCGCAGGATGTTGGTCATCTGCAGCGCGATGCCCAGCGCATCGGCCCGGTCGGCGGCCAGCCCCGGCGCGCCGGTGCCGAACACGCCGAGCGACAGGCGCCCGACCGAGCCGGCCACGCAGCGGCAGTACCACAGCAGGTCGTCGAACGTGGCATAGGTTGTGCCACGGACGTCGGCGGCGCAGCCGTCGATCAGCTCCTCGAACGCCTCCAGCGGGATGGGCAGCCGCCCCGCGGCGTCGTGCAACGCCAGCAGCACCGCGTCGTCGGGGGCCGTGTCCGGCAGCCGGCGCAGCGACTCGCGGATCTGGCCGAGCCGGGCCAGCTTCTCGTCGGGGGGCAGGTCACCGTCGCCGATGTCGTCGATGCGGCGAGCGGTGGCGTACACCGCCGACAGCGCGCGCCGTTTCTCCTTCGGCAGCAGCCGGATGCCGTAGGAGAAGTTGCGCGCCTCACGCCGGGTGATCTCCTCGCACCGCCGGTACGCCGCGTCGACGGTGGTGGCAGCGCTCACCCGACGCTCCTGACCATCGCGGCCAGCCAGGACGTCGCGACGTCCCGCCTGCGGGGCCGCGGCGGACCGGGCAGCGGGTCGTACCGGCTGCGCTCCAGCGCCCTCAGCGTCGCATACCCACCGGCCAGATACCCGGCGACCGCCGCGCGCGCCCAGCCGTGCAGCGCCGCGAGCAGCGGTGCCCCGGCGTCCAGGCGGGCCCTCGCGCGGCCGGCCTCGAAGCGGACGAGTGCGCGCAGCGCGCCGCTCGCCCTCGCCGCGGCCAGGTCGCCGTCGCGCACACCGAACCGGTCGAGGTCGGCCCCGGGCAGGTAGACGCGGCCGCGGCGGTGGTCCTCGGCGACGTCCTGGAGGTGTTCGACGATCTGCAGCGCGGTGCAGATGCGGTCCGACAGCGCGATCCGCGCCGGGTCGGCCTGGCCGAACACGTGCAGGACGAGCTCACCGACGGGATCGGCCGACAGCGAGCAGTACCCCACGAGCTCCTCGAAGGTGGTGTAGCCGGTGACGACCTGGTCGACGCGGTTCGCCTCGATCAGGCGCAGCAGCGGCCCGGCGGGAAGCCGGCACGCGACCACCGTGGGGGCGAGCGCGCACAGCACCGGGTGCTCGATCCGGTGCCCGTCGTACAGCCGGTGGACCTGCGCTTCGAAGGCGTCGAGCCGCGCCGTGCGGTCGGCCGCCGTCACTCCCGGGAGCGGCTCGTCGCCCAGGTCGTCGACGAACCGGGCGTAGCGGTACAGCGCGTGCAGGTGCCGGCGGGTGGTTCTGGGAAGGATCCGCATGGCCACCGGGAAGTTCTCGTCGCCGGCGCGCTTTTCCGGGCGTACGCCCCCACCGGCCGTCGCCGTCGACTCCGTCGTCACCATAGCGGCGCGCTACCCCGGATCGTGCGCTCGTAACGGCCTGGCGGCACCTCGTCGCAGGCCCGTCCGACATCTGCTTCGCACGGCCGCCGGCCGTCACGGGAGGTGGTCGCTGATCCGGGCGAGGCGCAGACCCTGCCGCTCGCAGTCGCCGGCGATCGCCGTCAGCGCGCCGAGGGCCGACCGCCAGGCACCGGGGGCCGCCGCGCAGTCGCTGTCGTGCAGCAGCAGGGTGGCGCCGCCGCGGATGCCTCCGGAGCGGAGGTGGGTGAGCACCGTGTCCGGGGTGGCGCCGGCCTCCCAGTCGCGACCCCACGCGCTCCACAGCACCGGGCGCAGGCCGAGCCGGGCGGCGGCGAGCAGGCTTCCCGCGGAGAGGATGCCGTACGGAGGGCGGAACCAGATGGGCGGGACCCCGCAGGTGTCCAGGAGCAGATCGGCCGTCCGGGCCAGTTCGTCGTGGACGAGGCCGGGTCTCATGCGCAGGTGATCGCGGTGCGTCCAGCCGTGCACGCCGATCTCGTGCCCGTCGTCGCGGATGCGCCGCAGCAGGTCGGGCGCCTTCGCGGCCATGCCGCCGAGCACGAAGAAGGTCGCGGGCACGCGCAGCCGCGCGAGCGATCGCAGGAAGGCCGGCGTGGAGCCGGGATCCGGACCGTCGTCCAGGGTGAGCGCGACCGTGCCCGGCCGGCCGACGCCGCTGAGCGCCCGCAGTTGCCGGCGGACCGGTGCCAGCGCCGTCAGCGCCGGGCCGGCGTGCAGCGCGACGACGGCCGCGGACAGGCCCGTGGCCAGAAGCCATTTCCTCACGCCGCCGCGTTCCCGGTGGGGCGGCGCCGAAACCGGCGGAGCGCACCGAACCGCCGGCGCTGCGGGCGATTCCCGGGTTACTCCGGCGCGGGTGAGACGGACCGTCCGCGTCCCCGTCAAGCCGGCCGGGCCGGCCTGCTTCGAGTAGCGGATTCCGGTGGCCCCCGGCGACAGCGCCGATACGCTCGGACGACATGACCAGCCTCACGAACCGCCGGCCCGGGCTCGCCCGCGGCGTCCGCCTCGAGTGGGACCCGGTGCGGGCCGGGCATGCGCTGCTGTACCCGGAGGGCGTGCTGCTGCTCGACCCGGTCGCGGCGGACGTGGTGCGGGCGTGCGACGGCCGGCGCGACCTGGCCGGCATCGTCGAGCTGCTCGCGCAGGACTACGCGGACGTCGACGTCGGCGATGTCGAGCGGCTGCTGGCCGACCTGAGTGACAGGAGGCTGCTGACCGACGGCCGCACCGCCGGACCCACTGCACCGCACGCCGGTGCGCGGGCGGGCGGCGCGGCCGGGGCGACCCGCTGGACGGGTGCGCATCCGCGGCCGACCGGGCTGCTCGCCGAGCTCACGTACCGGTGCCCGCTGCAGTGTGCGTACTGCTCGAATCCGGTGGAGCTCGCGGCGTACCGCGACGAACTCGGCACGGCGCAGTGGTGCGACGTGCTGGATCAGGCGCGCGCCGCGGGCGTCCTGCAGGTGCACCTCTCCGGCGGCGAGCCGCTGCTGCGCCGCGATCTGCCGGAGCTCGTCGGGCACGCGAGCCGGCTCGGCATGTACACCAACCTCGTCACCAGCGGCATCCCGCTCGACGCCGACCGCCTGGCGGCGCTGCTGGCGGCGGGCCTGGACCACCTGCAGCTGTCGATCCAGGACGCCCGGCAGGCGGAGGCGGACCGGGTCGCCGGCGGCCGGTTCCACGACCGCAAGCTCGCCGCGGCCGGGCTGATCCGCGCGTCAGGGATCCCGTTGACGGTCAACGTGGTCCTGCACGCCGGCAACGTGGCCAGGCTGGAGGAGATCGCCGAGCTGGCGGTGGCGCTCGGCGCCGACCGGCTGGAGCTCGCCCACACGCAGTTCTACGGCTGGGGGCTGCGCAACCGGGCGGCGCTCATGCCGACCAGGGCCCAGGTGGACGCCGCGGCCGAGGCGGCCGCTGAGGTGCACCGCCGCCACGGCGAGCGGGTCGAGATCGTGTACGTGCGGCCCGACTACCACACCGGCACGCCGAAGCCGTGCATGCAAGGCTGGGGCGCCCGGCAACTCGTCGTGACACCCAACGGCGACGCGCTGCCGTGCCTCGCCGCCGGGCAGCTGCCGGGCCTCGAGGTGCCGTCGGTCCGCACCGCTCCGCTGGCCGGCATCTGGCAGGACTCGCCGCTGTTCAACGCCTTCCGCGGTACCGCATGGATGCCCCAACCGTGCCGCGACTGCGCCCTGCGTGACATCGACTTCGGCGGCTGCCGCTGCCAGGCGTTCCAGCTCACCGGCGACGCGTCGGCGACCGACCCGGCCTGCCGCTGGTCCCCGCACCACGACACGGTCGTCGCCGCCACCACCGGCGAAAGCCGCCCGGCGGCGATCCCGCGGAGGGCGCGGTGAGGATCCGCATCCTCGGCAGCGCGGCCGGCGGCGGCGTTCCACAGTGGAACTGTGCCTGCGCCGGCTGCTCGGCGGCGCGGGCGAGCGGCACGCACCGCACCCAGGACAGCGTCGCGGTCACCGGCGACGGCACGGCGTGGTACCTCCTCAACGCCTCGCCCGACATCCGCGCCCAGCTGCTCGCCGCCGAGCCCCTCCGGCCGGGACCCGGCCCGCGGGACACCCCGATCCGCGGCGTGCTGCTCACCACCGCCGAGATCGACCACACCGCCGGCCTGCTCAGCCTCCGCGAGGCGGGCGCCCTGACCCTCTACGCGACCGGCACCGTACTCGGCGCGCTGCGGACCGCGCTGCCGATCGTCCCGGTGCTGCGCCGGTACACCGAGCTGCGGGTGCACGCGCTGCCCATCGGCGAGCCGGTGCCGCTGGAGGGCGGGCTGACCGTCCGCGCCGCGGCGATCGGGGCCAAGGTGCCGCGCTACGCCGACCAGTGCGCCGCCGATGAGCGCGCCGGCGACGACTGGGTCTGCGCCCTGCGCGTCAGCGACGACCGGACGGGGCGCGCGTTCGTCTACGCCACCTGCCTGCCCGAGTGGTCGGACACCTTCGACGAGTTCCTCGACGGCGCCGACGCCGCCCTGCTCGACGGCACGTTCGCCACCGAGGACGAGCCGGCCCGGCAGGCCGGCCTGTCCAGGACCCCGCGCCAGATGGGCCACCTGCCGATCACCGGCGCGATCCCCGCGCTGCGCCGCCACGGCCGCACCCGGGTGCTCTTCGGCCACCTCAACAACACCAACCCGTTCGCCGGCACCGGGGCGGAGACCCCCGTGGAGATCGCGCAGGACGGGCAGGAGCTCGACTGCTGAGCCTCACCGGCCACCGGACGGTCGTCCTGATGGCGATGCGCACGGTCCCGATCGCGGCCGGGCCGACGGCCCGGCGAGGCGCCGGGGAAGCCGATGCGTGGCCGTGGCGGCCGCACCCGGGATGGTAGGTTCCAGCCAGCCGCGGGCTGAAGCGGCGAGCCCGCCCGGCGGGTCATGCGGGAACACGAGGTAGCCGCAGCCGGAGTGCGTGGGGGTCACCCGCGCACTTTTTCGCGGCCGGCGACCGCTGCCGAAGGAGATCATGAGAAAAGCAGCTGTTAAAGTGGGCGTAGTGTGCGCCGCACTGATCGCGTTCATGCTCGCCGCCACACATCATCCGGCCCGGTCGGCCAAGGCGGCACAGACGCCACGCTCCGCGCAGGACGGGGTCGGCCTGCACGTCAGCGGCAGGAACATCGTCGAGGCCAACGGCAACAGCTTCGTCATGCGCGGCGTCAGTCACGGATACGCCTGGCACAAGGACCAGAACCAGTCGTTCGCCGACGTCAAGAAGCTGGGTGCCAACTCGCTGCGCGTGGTGCTGACGGCCGACGTCGGCGCCGGCGAGGTGGCCGACATCGTCTCGAGGTGCAAGCAGAACCGGCTCATCTGTGTCCTGGAGTACCACGACACCACCGGGCACGGCGACAGCGGCGGCGGCAGCAGCACGCTGGACCAGGCCGCCGACTACTGGGTCGGGCTGCACGACGTGCTTGCCGGCCAGGAGAGCTTTGTCGTCGTCAACATCGGCAACGAGCCGTACGGCAACAGCGACACCTCGAGCTGGGCCGGCGCGACGAGCGCGGCGATCAGGAAGCTGCGCGACGCCGGCCTGCGGCACATGATCATGGTCGACGGGCCGAACTGGGGACAGGACTGGTCGGGGATCATGCGCGGCAACGCCCCGGCGGTGTTCAACAGCGACCCGCAGCGCAACACCGTCTTCTCCGTCCACATGTACGGCGTGTACGGCTCCGCCGCGAAGGTCACCGACTACTACAACGCCTTCCAGAGCGCCGGACTGCCGCTGGTGGTCGGCGAGTTCGGGTGGAAGCACTCCGACGGTGACGTGGACGAGGACACCATCATCAACGAGGCGCAGTCCCGCGGGATCGGGTACCTGGGCTGGTCCTGGAGCGGCAACGGCGGCGGCGTCGAGTACCTTGACGCGGCCGACGGCTTCGACCCCGACCGGTTGACCTCATGGGGCCGGCGCCTCTTCGAGGGCGCGAACGGCATCAGGGCGACCGCGAAGGAGGCCACCGTCTACGGTGACCTCCGGCCTCGGTCATGACGGGTCCTGACGAGGTCCTGACGGGTCATCAGATCCCTTCCGTGGATACCCCGGCCTTCAGGCCGGGGAGGAAACGGAACCCCTGCGGAGCAGGGCAGGAACAGCCGATTCGCCGCCAAGGCGGATCGGCGTCTGCCGGCGTGTCACCGCAAGGTTCACAAAATAGATCGGCCAATATGTGAGGCGTGTTCAGGACGGTGAAGCGGGCGTTCAAGTACCGCTGCTACCCGACCTGCGCGCAGGCCGCTGAGCTGGCCCGGACGTTCGGGTGCGTCCGGAAGGTCTACAACCTGGCATTGGCCGCCCGTACCGAGGCGTGGACGTTACGGCGGGAGCGGGTGGGCTACAACGCGACCTCGGCGATGCTGACCGCGTGGAAGCGGACCGAGGAGCTGGCGTTCCTCAACGACGTCTCCTCCGTACCGTTGCAGCAAGCCCTGCGGCACCTGCAAGCCGGGTTCACGAACTTCTTCGCCGGCCGCGCCCGCTACCCGAACTTCAAGTCGAAGAAGAAGTCCCGGAAGTCGGCGGAGTACACCACCAGCGTGTTCCGCTACCGCGACGGCAGGCTCACCCTGGCGAAGATGGCCCAACCGCTGGACATCGTGTGGTCGCGGCCCCTGCCCGAGGGCGCGGCTCCGTCCACCGTGACCGTGTCGCAGGACGCGGCCGGACGCTGGTACGTGTCCCTGCTCTGCCAAGATCTGATCCCCGACGCCCCGGCAGCGGCTGCTGCGGTCGGGGTCGACGCCGGGCTGGACAGCCTGCTCACCCTCTCCACCGGGGAGAAGATCCCCAACCCGCGGCACGAGCGCGCCGACCGGGCACGGCTGGCCCGCGCGCAGCGGGCGTTGTCCCGCAAGGAGAAGGGTTCCGCGAATCGGGCGAAGGCCCGGGTCAAGGTCGCCCGCGTCCATGCCCGGATCGCCGACCGGCGCCGGGATCACCTGCACAAGCTGAGTACTCGGCTCGTTCGTGACAATCAAACGATCGTGATCGAGGACCTGACCGTACGGAACATGGTCAAGAATCGCACGCTGGCCCGTGCCATCTCGGACGCGGCGTGGCGGCAGTTCCG
>NZ_JBICTV010000024.1:0-138262 GCF_043197855.1 Dactylosporangium sp. NPDC048998 | reverse complement strand
GGACCGCATCACGCATCTTCAACACCGGCGACACCGTCACCTACCAGGGCAAGAAGTACACCGCCCAATGGTGGACCCGCAACCAGACCCCGGGCATCCCCTACGGCCCGTGGAAACTCGTCGGCTGACCCGACGATAGTCCAACCCGGGGCCGCCTTCCACGCGAAGGCGGCCCCGGTCCGTGAACGTACGCCGCTCCCGGGTCTTGCGCAGAGACGCGTGGGGCGGCGCCGAGTGGGTCAGGGTGAGTACAGCGACCGCCGATTGCCCTGATGGTGCGAACACGAGCCGGAGCGGCCACCGGACTTGCTGAACGTGCCGTCCTGGCACTGGATGACGTAACCCACGCCGTTCCAGAAGTTGGCGATGCAGTTGAGATAGTTACAGATGTCGCTGGGTGGGTTGTAGATGTAGGACCCGCCGCAGAAGTTGTAACCGTATGGGTTCGCCGGAGCTCCGCACAGGTTCGAGCCTGGAGCAGGCGGCTTGGTCGTCGCCTGGGCTGTCGGGGTCGCCTTGACAGTCGGCGTCGCCTTGACGGTCGGGGTTGCCTTGACGGTCGGGGTCGCCTTGGCTGTTGTGGTTGTTGCGTCAACGACTGGCGCCCCAGGAGTTGTCGTCGTGACGACGGGTGGGGTTGATGCCGACGGGGCGACGGCAGGTGCCGACGTGCCAGCGGCGGCAGGCGCACTGCTTGATGAACTGGAGGACGAGCGATCGGCCGCTGCGGCCGCTTTGGGCGCCGGGTCTGGCTTGTCAGCGATCGCGCCGACCAGGGCCAGACCGCCGCAGCAAAGCACAAGCGCCGCGGCGACGAACCCGAGAATCAGCGCTGTTCTCGACTTTTTCGGTCGCGGCGGCTGGGGAGATTGATAACGCCACGGCGGGGTCGGTGCGCCCTGCTGTCCGGGAAGCTCAGCCACCAGCTTAGGGTTGTTAGTGGTTCACGATCTGTCACCAGTTGATCGGTCATCGCCGGGCCAACTCTGCGTCGATCTCGGGTCGTTCTTTCGCCGCTCTCCAATAACGTTCGGCCTATTCACTCCACGGGCATAACCTCGTCTCATTCACTCTCGCCACGTTCGCTCTCCTCAAGAAGGTCCTCACCCCGGGACGCTTCCACAAGCTAACCCTGATATACAGGTAAGGAACGAGGCGCCGAGGGGCGAGTTCCGGCCAGTGCGTTGGATGGGAACATGGAAATCGTCGATCGCCTGGCGGGAGCCTCCCGGATTGGGCTGGGGCTGGCGGCCGTCGGCCGGCCGGGCTATATCAATCTCGGGCGCGCCGCGGACTTGCCGGCCGAACGGACGGTCGAGGCGATGCGCGCCCGCGCTCACGTTCTCCTCGATTCGGCGTACGCGGCCGGCATCAGGTATTTCGACGTCGCCCGCTCCTACGGCCGGGCCGAAGAATTCCTGGCCCAGTGGCTGCACGCCCGGCCGGACGCCGGCGACGTCGTCGTCGGCAGCAAGTGGGGCTACACCTACACGGCCGGGTGGCGGACCGATGCCGAGGTGCATGAGGTCAAGGACCACGGCGCCGCCACCTTCGACCGGCAGCTCGGCGAGACCCGGGCCCTGCTCGGCGACCGCCTCGACCTCTACCAGATCCACTCGCTCACCCCGGACAGCCCCGCGCTGCACGACGCGGCCCTGCACCGCCGGCTCGCCGGCCTCGCCGCGCAGGGCACGGTGATCGGGCTGTCGACCAGCGGCCCCGCGCAGGCCGAGGCGATCCGGGCCGCGCTCGGCGTGCAGGTCGACGGACGGCCCCTGTTCCGCAGCGTGCAGGCCACCTGGAATCTCCTGGAGCCCAGCGCCGGCCCGGCGCTCGCCGAGGCGCATGACGCGGGGTGCCTGGTCATCGTGAAGGAGGCGCTCGCCAACGGCCGTCTCGCCGTGGGCGAGCACGCGCCCGGCGATGCCGCCGCGCTCGCGGCGGTACTGCATCAATCCTGGGCGACCATCGTGCTGTCCGGGGCCGCGACCGGTGACCAGCTGGCCTCGAACCTGCGAGCGGAGCAGCTCGCTGTCGACCCCGCCCGGTGGAAAGACCTGGCGATGCCCGCCACCCGCTACTGGCAGGAACGGTCGCGCCTACCGTGGCGCTAGGGCCTTGGCCGCGGGGGTGAGCAGCTCCACGCCGTTCGCCTTGAGGGCGTCGCGCAGGTCCGGTGGCGGGGCGGTGTCGGTGATCAGGTAGTCGGCGGCGCCGAGCTCCGACACCTGGGCGAACAGGCGGCGGCCGAACTTGGAGGAGTCGGCGAGGATCGCCACGCGGGCCGCGCGGGAGATCATCTCCTGCATCATCGCGGCCTCGGCGAGATTGCTCGTCGTGTAGCCGGCGTCGGCGGAGACCGCGCCGACGCCGATCAGCGCCAGATCGCAGCTGATGTCCAGCTCGGCGCCGGTGTTGGCGCGGAAGCTGACCGGGCCGATCGTGGCGAGGGTGAGCGAGCGCACCGCGCCGCCGAAGACGTAGATGTCGCGGATGGCCGTGGGCGGGAGCGCGCCCGGCACCAGCAGATTGTTCGTCGCCACCGTGAGGTCGCGGTGCTGGCCCAGGTTGCGGGCGAGCGCGAGGGTGGTCGTCCCGCCGTTGATCATGATGGTCGAGCCGTCCTGGACCAGTGCCGCGGCCAGCGCCGCGATCTTCTCCTTCTCCTGCTCCTGCACGGTGAGCCGCTGGTCGACGGCGCGGTCGGTGCGGAAGACGGTGGACAGGCTGACGGCGCCGCCATATGTGCGCACGAGGATGCCCTCGGCGGCCAGTTGATCGAGATCGCGTCGCACGGTGTCGATGGAGACGCCGAAGCGCTCGGCCAGCTCGCCCACCGTGACCTGGCCGGTGTCGGCAACGAACGCGGCCAGCTGAGCCTTGCGTCCGGCAGGTAGGTGGCGCTGCCGCTCGTCCCTGCTAACGCTCACTGATTCCCCCTTGTCCGTGCGGCAGTATGCCACAAATCCGGGTCCACTGGGCACGTCGCTGCGTAGAGCCGCGAAGCCATGCAAGGATGGGCAGGGCCGACCGACAATCGGTGCAGGCTGGGCAAACTCCAGCTCGGAGGGCGGCAACTGAGTGCTGGGTTCTGCTCCATGGCGCAACAGTATGCCGTACTTCGCAGTCTTCTGCAGTTCTTCTCTTGTCTTCATCCGTAACACGCTGCTAACGTGACGCCAACGCGGCAGACAACAGAAAGATCTCGATATAGAAGGAGCCCGTCATGGCGGTTCGTGCAACCCGGCTGAAGCGAGTGATAGGGGCGGTGACAGCGGCCGCGACGGTCGCGTTCGTGGCGGCGTGCGGCTCGGGTGACTCGGGCGACACCGCCGCGGGCGGCAGCGTGACGCTGGAGTTCGCCCAGTGGTGGGGGGCCGAGCTTCCGGCCGGCGAGTTCGACAAGATCGTCAACGATTTCACGGCACAGAACCCGAACATCAAGATCAAGCTGCTGAGCGCGCCGTACGCTTCGACCAAGCAGCAGCTGATCACCGGCGCCGCGTCGAAGACCCTGCCCGACGTGGTGGGCCTCGACGGCGCCTGGGTCAACGACTTCGCCAAGCAGGGCGCGATCACCGATCTGTCCAAGCTGATGACGGACGCGAACTACGACGCCAGCCAGCTCGCCAGCCAGGTGCAGGTCAAGGGCAAGACCTACATGATCCCGGTGGTCAACTTCGTCTACCCGCTCTTCGTCAACAAGGACCTGCTCACCAAGGCCGGCGTCGCCGACGTGCCCGCCACGCGCACCCAGTTCCTCGACGCGGCCAAGAAGATCAGCGCGACCGGCAGTGACGTGAAGGGCTGGGCGCTCCCGCTCGACACCGCCGTCCCCAACGGCATCCAGAACGACGTCATGTCCTGGCTCTGGGCGTCCGGCGGCAGCATGCTGACCGACGACGGCAAGCCCAACCTGACCAGCGCGCCGGTCAGGAGCACGGTCGAGTACGTGAAGAGCCTGAACGACGCCGGCGTCATCGCCCCCGGCTCGCTCACCATGAAAGAGCAGGACAAGGTCGAGAAGTTCACCAACGGCCAGGTCGGCATGATGATCGACTCGCTCGCGCACATCAACCTGATCAAGAAGAACAAGCCGGACCTGAAGTTCGAGGTGGCGGCCCTGCCGTCCGAGGACGGCTACACCGGCAAGCGCGGCATCCCGTACGCGTCGTGGGGCATCGGCATCTCCAACTCCACCAAGCACAAGGCCGAGGCGTTCAAGTTCGTCTCGTACCTGATGGGCCAGGAGACCAACGCGAAGCTGAGCACGATCGCGAACGGCTTCCCCGGCAACAAGAACGCCAAGCCCGACTTCAGCAACAGTGACCCGCTGTTCAAGACGGCCTTCGACATCTACCAGCAGGGTTACCCGGCCAACGAGTTTGTCGGCCTGCCCAAGTCCGAGGACCTGATGCGCAGCTTCGACGAGCAGCTCCAGCTCGTGCTGACCGGCAAGTCGACTGTCGACGAGGCCCTGACCAAGTCGCAGCAGTCCTGGTCCTCAGTGATCGAGTAGCCCGCCCGGGCGCCGCGCCGGTCCGCCGGCGCGGCGCCCGATCTAGGAGACAGCCATGACATCCATGACGGCACCGAAAACCGCGGCGCCCAACGAGGAGCAGGTCCCGCCCGGCCAGAAGCGCTCCAAGGTGGCCCGGGGCCTGATCCCGTACGGCTATCTGACCCCCACGGTGCTGTTGGTCGTGGTCCTGATGGTGGTCCCCATCGTCATGGTGATCAGCTACTCGTTCCGGGACAACGTGATCATCCAGGACAACTCGGTGTTCGCCGGGTTCGCCAACTACACCAAGGTGCTCACCGACCCGGATTTCCTGGCCGGGCTGAAGAACACCGCAATCTTCATCACGGTCAGCACCGTGGCCCACCTGGTCCTCGGCCTGGGTTTCGCGATGATGCTCAACACCCAGCTGCTGGGCGGGGTCACCAAGGCCATCTTCCGGATCGTCTACATCCTGCCCTGGCTGTTCACGATCGCCGTGATCGCCGTCATCTGGCGGCTGCTGCTGGACCCGTCCGGCGTGATCAACTACGTGCTGCACACGCTGGGCGTCATCCAGCACGGCGTCGACTGGCTCGGCGACCCGGGCAAGGCGCTCTGGGCGGTCACGTTCGTCAACATCTGGTCCGGCTACCCGTTCTTCATGATCAGCCTGCTCGCCGGGCTGCAGGGCATCCCCGGCGACCTGTACGAGGCGGCCGCCGTGGACGGGACGAACTGGTGGCAGCGGTTCGTGCACGTGACGCTGCCCCAGCTGCGGCCGGTGATCATCAGCATGGCGGTGCTCGACCTGATCTGGACGTCACAGCAGTTCGCGCTCATCTGGATGATGACCGGCGGAGGGCCGCTGCACTCCACCGAGATGCTCAGCACCTACACCTACAAGCAGGCCTTCAGCGAGTACGAGTTCGCGACCGCGTCCGCCGCCGCCGTGATCGTGCTGCTGCTGACGATGATTCTGGCCTTCTTCTACGTACGCCAGCAAAGGGAGCGGTGAGACGCATGGCCATGAACGTCAAGACCCGTCGCACCCTCGCCAAGGTCGCCGTCATCACCGGGCTCGTCCTCGGCGGCCTGTTCGCCGGCCTGCCGGTCCTGTGGATGCTGTCCACGTCGTTCAAGGGCAACGGCGAGGTCTTCCAGAACCCGCCGCAGCTGATCACCAAGAGCTTCTCGCTCGACGCCTACCGAGAGATTCTGGGTAACGGCGCCCAGCTGCGGTTCTTCCTCAACAGCTACATCGTCGCCTTCGCGGTGACCATCCTGACGCTGCTGGTGGCCGTCCTGGCCGGGTTCGCGTTCAGCCGCTACTCGTTCCCGTTGCAGAAGACCATCAACGCCGTGATCGTCAGCGTCCAGGCCGTGCCGCCGATCACGCTCGTCATTCCGTACTTCGGGCTCGTCGTCGGGCTCGGCCTGTACAACACCTATCCCGGCCTGATCCTCACGCACATGGTGTTCACGCTCCCCTACGCGATCATCATGACCACCGCGTACTTCAACACCATGCCCCGGGCGCTGGACGAGTCCGTCAAGGTCGACGGCGGCACCAGCTGGACCGCACTGTGGCGGATCCTGGTGCCGATCTCGGTGCCCGGCCTGATCGCGGTCGGGGTCTACACGTTCATGATCTCGTGGAACGAGTACCTGTTCGCGCTCACGCTGACCCGCACCGACGACATGCGCACGGTGCCGATCGGCATCCAGCTGCTCATGGGCCAGCACTCGTACGAGTGGAACCAGATGATGGCGATGAGCATCCTCGGATCGATTCCGGTCCTCGTCCTCTTCCTGCTGTTCCAGCGGCGGTTCATCGGCGGGCTTACCGCCGGCGCCGTGAAGGCCTGAAACACCCAGCAACGCAAAAGGAGAAGCACAGAAATGCTGACGACCGGCAAGGCGATCCTGGACGTCGCCAACGAGCACAGCTTCGCCGTGCCCGCCTTCAACATCAGCGACTGGGCGATGTTCAAGGGCATCGTGGAGATCAGCGAGGAGACGAACGCCCCCCTGATCGTCGGGATCCACCCGGACGAGGTTCGGCACATCGGCCGCGAGATGATCGCCGGCATCATCGAGCGGTCGCACAACTCGAGCGTCCCGATCGCGATCCACTGGGACCACGGCGCCACCTACGAGCAGATCCTGCAGGCGGTCCAGTACGGCTTCACCTCCGTGATGATCGACGGCTCGCTGAAGCCGTTCGAGGAGAACATCGCGATCACCAAGAAGGTCACCGACTCCGCGCACGTTCTCGGCGTGTCGGTGGAGGGCGAGCTCGGCACGATCGGCGGGAACGACAGCTACGCCGAGGCGGGTGCCGTCGAGATCATCTACACCGACCCCGACGACGCGGTCACGTTCATCGAGCAGACCGGCGTGGACAGCCTCGCCGTGGCGATCGGCACGTTCCACGGCATGTACCCGGCCGACCTCAAGCCGGAGCTGAAGCTCGACCTGCTCAAGGAGATCAAGAGCAAGGTCCAGATCCCGCTGGTACTGCACGGCGGCTCCGGCAACCCGGACGACGAGATCCGCGAGGCCGCGCGGATCGGCATCAACAAGATCAACATCTCCACCGACATCAAGGTCGCCTACCACGACAAGATGCGCGAGGTGCTGGGCAACGACAAGAAGGTGCGCGAGCCGAACGCCATCCAGCCCGCCTGCATCGCGGCCATGAAGGTGGTCGCCGCCCAGAAGATCGAGCTGTTCGGCGCCGCCGGCAAGGCTTCGCTCTACTGACATGGCCGACGCGTCCCGTGTACTCCTGGGCCTCGGCGGTTGCGTCGACTACGAGTTGAAGCTGAGCGCCGGCGTCCTGGAACAGCTTGTCGCCGAGTACGGCATCGTCGCCGCGGAACTGACGTCGCCGGCCGCCGTGACCAGCGAGCGGGACCTCGTGGTGTCGATTCTCGGATACGTGGCCCGGGGCGGGGGCGGCGAGCACTTCGTCGCCTCCGCCCCGGCGCTGTCGACCTTCGCGAACCGGTTCCCGCACCGGGAGACCCTGGGCGGCACCTCGGTGCGGGCCGGGATCCTGATGAGCCGGCTCGGCGTGCCATCGACGCTGCACCTGGTCAGCGTCAACGACACCTTCCGCCGGCTGCTGCCCGCTGACAGCGAGTACATCAACAGCGGCACCGGGGACACCTTCTATCCGCACCTGATCGTTCAGTACGACAAGGGCCTGCGGGTCCGGGCGAGCGACATCGACATCACCGCGCCGTTCCCGAACCGCCTGATCTACGTCAACGACCCGGCGAACGGCGCCATGCTGCTCACCGACGATCTCGGTGACCGGCTGGGCCAGGCGGACGTCTTCCTGATCTCCGGATTCAACGCCATGCGCGACGAGGCGGAGCTCGACGAGCGGCTCGCCTCCCTGAAGGAGCACATGCGGCAGCTGCCGGCCGGGGCAGTGACGTACTTCGAGGACGCGGCGTACCACGAGCCCGCCTTCAGCCGCCGGGTCCGGGAGGCGCTGCTCGACGAGATCGACGTGTACGGGCTGAACGAGGACGAGCTGCAGTCGTACCTCGGCCGCCCGGTCGACCTGCTCTCCGCCGAGGACGTCGCGGAGGCGCTCACGGCCGTGCACGCGCTCATCCCGGTGCCGACGCTGGTGCTGCACACGAAGTACTGGGCCCTGGCGTTCGGCCCCGGCGGGTACGCGGGCGCCCTCGACACCGGCACCGTCATGGCCGCCACCCGCTACTGCCACGGCGACGACTTCACCGACGAGGACGTCGAGCGCCTGCGCCGGCTGGCGCGGCGGCCCGAGTCCGTCGCCTTCGCGGCGGCGCTGCGCTCGCGCATGGGCGAGACCGTCGATTGCGTCCCCGGCTTCGCGCTCGACGTCCAGAACCCCACCACCGTAGGGCTCGGCGACACGTTCGTCGGCGGCTTCCTCGCCGAGCTGGCTCTGAAGGGACACCGATGACCGTCGAGGTACTGCCCGCCAACCAGCCCGAGACGTTCTATCGCGGCGCCGGCCGGATCGCCGAGTTTCGCGACGTGCCGGCGCTGCCCGACCGCCCCGAGGACTGGGTGGGCTCGGTGACCAGCCGTTTCGGGCTCGCCCCGTCCGGGCTGTCCACCTTGGCCGACGGCCGCGTGCTGGCCGAGGCGATCGCCGCGGATCCGCGCTGGTGGCTCGGCCCGGACCGCGCCGACGCCGGCGTGCTGGTGAAGCTGCTCGACGCCGGTCAGCGGCTGCCGTTGCACGTGCACCCGGACCGCCGCTTCGCCACCGCGCACCTCGCCTCGCCGTACGGGAAGACCGAGGCCTGGGTGATCGTCTCCGCGCGGCCCGACGCGTACGTCCATCTGGGTTTTGCCCGTGACGTGGAGGCCGCCGAGCTGGTCGGCTGGGTGGACGGGCAGAAGACCGAGGCGATGCTCGCCGCCACCAACAAGATCCCGGTCGCGGCCGGCGACGCGATCCTCTGCCCGGCCGGCCTGCCGCACGCGATCGGCGACGGCATCCTGCTGGTCGAGGTCCAGGAGCCGACCGACTTCTCGGTGCTGCTGGAGTACGAAGGCTTCGGCCTCGCCGACGGTCACCTGGGCCTCGGCTACGACCTGGCCCTGCAGTGCGTCGACCGCGGCGCCTGGACGCCGTCGCGCCTCGACGAACTCCGCGGCACTCGGGCGCGGCTGCTGCCCGAGGCCGCGGACGAGTTCTTCGCCGCCCGCCGCCTGTACGGCGGCGACCGTCTGGAACGTGGCTACAGCGTGCTGGTCGTGGTGGCCGGAGAGGGCAGGCTGATCGGCGAGAACGACGACCTGTCGCTCCGGCGGGGGGATACGCTGCTGGTTCCGTACGCCGCCGGTCCGGTCCGTCTGGACGGCCAGGTCGAGGTGATCCGCTTCTCGGCGTCCGCCTGACTGCCACAGCGCGACTCCTACAACCGCAGAGCTCGAAGTCGCTTGATCGTGACAGGTCGGGCCGCTACCGTCCCGCACCGTGCGGACAAAGATCCTCGTGGCGGTCCTGGTGCTGGCCGTCTGCTGTGCGGGATTCCTGTGGTGGCAGGAGGTGTCCAGCGGCAATACTTTCGGTTGCTACACGGCGCCCGTCATGCCGGACCTGCTGCCCGATTCGGGCGCGGTGCAACCGGTCGACTGTACCCAGCCGCACGAGTTCGAGGTGATCGCCATCCTCACGGCGGCCGGCGCCGAGGAGCGCTGCCGGCAGGAGGCCGAGTCGTTCCTCGGCGGGCCTTGGGAGCAGTCTCGCACCGTCTACGCACTCCTGCGCAACAGCGATCCGATGCGCGGACAGCTGCTCTGCGCGCTCGCGGAGACCTCCAGCACCGACGAGCGCACGGTCGGCAGGGTCGACAGCATGGAGGGCGGCATGCGCGGCGACCGGCCGCTGGCCATCACCTGCCTCGTCAGCGACGAGGACGAGCGATTCCTGTACGGCGACTGCACGCAGAGCCACGCCGCCGAGTTCGTCGGCGTCGTCTCGCCCGGCGGCGACACGGACATCGCCTGCGAAGAGGCCGCCGCCAAGTACGTCGGCCTGCCCGACCTCCAGCAACGCGCCGACCTTCGCGTCAGCTGGGTGTCACGCGAGAACGAGCTGTGCCTCGTCACCGAAGTGCCGGATCCGTCCGGTCGGCACGACACACTCCGCGCCAGCATCAAAGGGCTCGGCACCGGCCCGCTACCCCGATAGCCGACCTTCAAAACGTTCAGTCGGCCTAGTGGCGTAAAGAAATGTTCGGTGACCGGGGCTGCAATCGTTACTGCACACAGAGTGCCGATTCTTTAGTTACGTTCATTTCCGCCTTAAGGTTCCCGTCCCCTGCTTCCTTGACCAGCCCAAACAGCGCGACGCTGTGTGCTGTTAGTGCACGTGATCGTGTTCGTGGAGGAAGCTCAATGACAAGGTCGAAGCGCGTAAGGTCCCGCAGGTTCACGGCGATCGTTGTGTTGACGGGTGCGATGCTCGTCGGCGGGGCGGTGACCGCGTCGTTCGCGTCGGCGTCGACCGGTGGCGGCGGCGGGTCCGGTGCCGGATTCGCCCGTTGGTTCCCCTGGCACAGCGGCCAGTCGGGCCACGCGTCCCAGCCGGCGCCGTGGCCGACCGCCGTCCCGACGTCGTGGCCCACCGGCTGGCCGAGCATCCCGGGTGTAGGCGGCATCGGTACGCCCGCCGGCACTCCCGCGACAACGGCCACGGCCACCGCGCCCCAGAACCACACCGGCAATTGCGCCGACGTGGAGGTGGTGTTCGCGCGGGGCACCGGCGAGCTTCCCGGCCTCGGCGTGCTGGGCACCCCGCTGGTGAGCGCGATCCGCTCCGCGCTGCCCGGCCGCACCGTGAACGCGTACGCCGTGAACTACGCCGCCGACGCATCGCAGGCCAGCGCCGGGCCTGGCGCCACGGACATGAGCCAGCACGTGAGCACCGTCGCGGCGGCGTGCCCGGGCACCAGGTTCGTGATCGGGGGATACTCGCAGGGCGCGACCGTCACCGACATCGCGATCGGCATCCCGATCCCGTTCGGCACCCAGGGCACGGCGATCCCGGCCAACCTCGCCCCGCGGGTGGCGGCCGTGGTCGTGTTCGGCAACCCGCTCGGCATCATGCACCAGACCATCGCGCAGGGCAGCCCGGTCTACGGGCCGAAGACCAAAGAGTTCTGCAACGCCGGTGATGCGATCTGTGGCGGCGGCGCCGGCACCAACGGGATGGCCCACCTGCAGTACATGACCAACGGCTCGGTCCAGCAGGCTGCCCAGTTCGCGGTCGGCAAGCTCAACGGCGCCTGACCCGTCGGCGTACGGCGCGCGCTCAGGCGTCGGTGTGCTTGCCACCGTTGCTGCGGCCGGTTTCGTCGCTGGCGCTGAGGCCGGACTCGGCGCCAGCGATGACGGTGGCAAGGGCGGCGCCGTCCTGGGTCGGCGAGACGGCGTCGAATGGCGCCGGCTCGCCGGTCTCCTCCTCGTCGGCTTCCGGCACTGTGAGTGACGGTCCGACCGCCGAGGCGAGCAACGACGAATTCGGGATGTTCAGCGGTCCTTCGGCGGTTTCCAGCACGGTGTACAGCAGGCCGGCCGAGACGATGACGCCGACGTGCGGGCCGTTGAGCGCGCCGGACATCACCCGGACCCGCTGGCCCGGCACATACGGCCGGGCAAACAGCAGCACCAGACCGGCGAACAGGTTGCTCAGCACCGGCTGGGCGGCCAGACCGAGGATGATGCCGGTGATCGCGCCGCCGACCAGCAGCTGCTTCAGCTGGAGGTCGACCACGTCGCACACCGAAATCGCGGCGATTGAGTACCCGCCGAGCAGCACCACCAGCCGCAGCGGGGTACCGGCGACGTCACCGGCCCGGGCCACCGCGACGCGGTGCACCTCACGCGCGGCAGTCCGACTCGCGGCGACGCCGAAGATGGCGACGAGCAACGCGCAGCCGTACGCGATGAGCCGGATCCGCATCGAGGCGGCGTGCACACCGCCGACCCCGTGGCCGGCGATCAGCGCGGCCAGCGTGATCAGCCCGAATGCCAGGGTCTTGCGGAAATCAGGACGGGCGCGCCGCTCGAACAGGCGCGGCGAGTCGAGCTCACCAGCAGCGGGTGCCGTCTGGCTGTTGCGCCGGGCCGCCGTCCTCCACATCGTGCCGCTCCCTCCGCGAGCCGATTGCCGTCGGCGACGCTACCCGCGCCGCGCCGACGCCTTACTCGGACCAGCGGGAAGGTGTGACGCAGCCGACGGCTCGGAGCCGACGGGAACGTCGCCGGGCAGCCACTCCACGCGACGGTACGGTGACACCACGTCGGTCGCGGTGCGCGGGGTTTTTCATGATCCGTAGATCCCGGTCCGACTCCACCGAACCGGATCGCTCCCCGATCACGCCATAGGGGTGAAAGCGGGGAGGCGACAGTATGGCGGATGCCATCGAGGAGGAGTTCCACCAGTTCGTCCGGTCGCGGCTGCCGGCGCTGCGCCGCGCCGCATACCTGCTGTGCGGCGACTGCTGGACGAAGGAGCCCTGCGGGTCCTCATGCACGCCGACGACCGCGCGCCGAAATCGCGCGTCGACCTGGCTCGGGTGGTCTTCGACGGCCGTCGGCGGCGCGCACGGCGACGGGGCGCCGTGGCCGGGCTGGCCGCCGCCGTCGCCGTGCTCGCGCTGACCGGCGCGACGGCGGTCGCGCTACGCCGAGGGGCGCCGGAGCACCTGCCGGCCGGACCGCCCGGGCCGGCCGTGTCGGCCGGCGCGTCCACCGCGCCCGCGCGGCGCTCGGCGGGCGGGTTCGATCCCGTCCTGCTGCTGCGCATCGCGCCCGGCTGGCTGCCCGACGGCGTGCGCCGGGTCGGCGAGCCGACGACGTGGGCGGCGATGCAGTCGGCCGGCTACGGCGACGACCGCGACGCGTTTCACGCCACCGAGTTCACCATCACGCTGTACGCCCAGGGCTTCATGCCGCGCTGGCTCGACCCGGCCACGGCGGGCGACCCGAATCAGCTCGCGGTCAGCACCGGCGCGGCGCCCGCCCTGGGCGCGGGCGAGGCCCGCTGGTACACCGTCGAGACTCACCGCAAACCGGGCGACCCCCATGCCCGCCCGGACTACAACGGGCTGCTGTGGCAGTGGGCACCCGGGTCGTACGCCACCGTCGAGGGCGAGGCGCCGGGCACCCTGGCGGACAACCGCACGCTGTGGCGGCGGATCGCCGAGCGGCTGGGCACCGCCGGCCGTAGCCCGGTGCCCATTGGCGTGACCCTCACCTCGGTGCCGGCACCGCTGGTCCTCATCGGGGTCGACCGCGTCACGAGCCCGTCGACCGGCGCCGTCACGACGACGCTGATCCTTAGCGACAGGGCGTACGTCCCGCCGCCGGGGCACTCCGGCCCGGGCTACCGCCTCTTGGTGGCGCCCGGTGACCGGGTGCCCGTGCGCCTGGACGGCCCGGGCCCCGGCGGGCCACCCGGCCCGGACCTGGGCCCGGCGCTCGTCGCGGCCGTGACCGTCATTCCCGACCAGAACGACTGGACCATCGACCCGGTCCGCTGACGAGCGATCCGGCGATCCCCGACACGACCCGCGCGGCCGGTCACGGGCTGATGAGTGTGAGCGTCAGCGTGCTGGTGTAGGTGCCGGTCGGCGCGGTGTCGGGGATCCACAGCAGCATGCCGGCCCCGACCCGCTGCGTGCCCAGTCCGCTGCCGGCGGGGGAGCTGGCCAGAGTGCCGCCGGGCCCGGCGAGGCCGCCGCTTGCGGGGACCTGCATCCGGGGTGCGACGACGGGCCCGGCCACCGGCGTGCCCTCGGCGTCGCTGCCCGCCGCGATCAGGGCCGGCGTCCAGCCGAAGTGCTCGCCGGAGATGGTGGTGGAGCCGGCGACGAAATCGGTCGCCTGCCCGGTCAGCGTCCAGCCGGGCTGGCCGGGCCGGGTGTCCGAGACGGCGATGCCGGTGAGGTCGCCGGTGAAGACCCAGGCGTGCCGGTGTCCGGTCGGGTCCGTGGCCTGCGCCGGATGGCCGCCGGGCGCGCCCGGATCCAGCTGCCGCAGGTGTACGGCGGTGCCGCCCGCGACCTGCAGGGTGACCCCTCCCTCGTAGGGCTCCGTCTGGTCGTCCGCGCCGAGCGGCACTCCCGCGGTGTTCGAGCCGCCGGCGGTGCCGCAGGACGCGAGGCCGGTCACGTCGACGGCCGGATCGGCGTCATGGAGCCGGCGCAGCTGGTCGAGGCCGGCCGCGACGAGGTACTGCGACAGTGGAGCGTACCCGAACCGGTCGAGCCCGGCCTGGCCCGTGCAGAGCGCGTACGCGAAGAAGTCGACGAGCGTCTGCCGTTTCGCGGTGCGAATCCGAACGTCCTGCGCGTCGGTGCCGATGGGCAGGATCGCGTACGTGTACGACGACAGCGGGTACGCGCGCGGGTCCGGCGCGGTGTACACCTGGCTCAGGTTCGCCGTGAGGTAGGTCGGCGAGTTGGGGTTGGCGTCGATCACGGCCCGGGAAAGCGCGACCGTGACGCCGTCCGTGGTCGGCGCGGTGAACGCGCCGGCCGCGTTGCGGACCTGGGCGACCGGCCAGGATTGGGCGTGGGCGTACGGGTACTCGTTGTAGCCGATCGCGCCGTTCATGTAGGACGCCTCGACCGCGTTCATCACGCCGTCGGAGCCGGTCACGGGGACCGAGTTCCCCTTGTGCGGGAAGTAGGAGGTCGGCCTGGCAGGGCCTGCGGTGAAGGCGGCCCAGTCGTCCGGGAACTGGTCGGCCAGGTATGCCGTGAGCTGCCAGGTGGCGCCGGAGCCCTCCGCGTGCAGGACGGGAATGATGGTCAGCGACGGCAGCGCCCGCCCGCCGTTGTCGGCCGTGATCGCCGGGTCGTTCCAGTTGGTGATCTGGTTGGTGAAGATCTTGGCGAGGGTGCGGCCGGAGAGGCGGAGATCCCGCACGAGCGTGCCGTCGACGCGGATCTGGTAGGGGAACGCCGTGGCGCTCGCCACCACGGGCAGGTATGCGAACGGCCGGCCCCGGCTGGTGTCGTCCATGCCGGTGAGCGGGTCGGAGCCCTGAAACGGTATGTCGCTGACCGCATAGTCCACCGCGTAGTTGGCGAAGTCCTGCCGTGCCGACGACGAGCCCGTCGGCGTGTAGCTGACTTGCAACCCCTGCCCGCTGACGTCGGCGACGAACTGGTTGATCGCGCTCGCTGCCGCGGAAGACCCGGTGCCCTCGATGCGGGCGTGGCCGACCGCGCCCCATGCCATGCTGTCCGGCCCGACGGCACCGGACGCCAGTACGAGCAACACCGCCACGAGACTCGCCGACCGGCGCATGTGGTCCCCCTCCACTTGAGGAGACGATTGGACCGCGGGCGCGCGTCGAGCCGGTGCCACGATGACGAACAGCCGGCGAACGCCGGACACGTGCCCTTCGCAAGAGACCGGTCAGGGCCGGCCGGCGCCGGCGGCGGGCATCGGCAGGATGATGCGGAACGTGGTGGTCCGGCCGGGGGTGCTGTCGACCTCGGCGGCGCCGGCATGTGCCGCGACGATCGCGGCGACGATCGCCAGGCCGAGCCCGGCGCCGGTTGTCGCGTCGGTTCGGGTACGGGCGGGATCCGCGCGGTAGAACCGTTCGAAGACGCGTTGCGTCTGTTGCGGGCTCAGGCCTTCCCCGGTATCGATCACCTCGACGACAGCCTGGTCCTGCCGGCGGGAGATGCGCACCGTCACCTCGGCTTCGGCGGCGGTGTGGGTGATCGCGTTGGTGACCAGGTTGGCGATGACCTGGCGGAGGCGGTGCTCGTCGCCGATGACGATCAGCGGCGCCGGGGTGGCGACGTCCAGCGCCAGTGGCCGGTCTGGGGCCACCGCGTGGGAGCTGTCGATGACGTCCGCCGCCAGTGCCACCAGGTCAACCGGCTCCGCGGCGAGCGGGCGTTGCTGGTCGAGGCGGGCGAGGAGCAGGAGGTCGTCCACGAGGACGCTCATGCGCCGCGCCTGGTCCTCGATTCGCCTGAGCAGAGACGCGACGTCCTCTTGATTTTGTACGGCGCCGTGCCGGTACAGCTCGGCAGAACCACGGATGACGGTGAGCGGTGTGCGCAGCTCGTGGGACGCGTCGGCGACGAACTGGCGCATCTTCTGCTCCGATCGCACGGCGCGGGCCTCCGACGAGCGGGCGGTCGCCTCGGAGGCCAACTGGGCCGTGAACGCATGCTCGATCCGCGCGATCATCACGTTGAATGCGTGGCCGAGCCGTCCGACCTCGGTGCGCGGATCCTGCTCGGGCGCTCGTTGCGACAGGTCTCCGGCCGCGATCGCCGTCGCGGTCCGCTCGATGTGTGCGAGCGGTCGCAGGCTGCTCCGGACGAGCCAGATGCCCACACCGGCCACCATCGCCACGATGCTCAGCCCGACGAGCAGCACGAGCCAGATGAGCCGGCCGACCGTGCGGTCCACATCGGACAGATTTGCCGCGATGACGACGTGCTGCCCGTCCGGCGCGGCGACGACGAGGACCCTCCATCTGGTCGATCCGGTGCGGGCACGGAGCGTGAACGGCCCGATCTCGGAGAGACCGGCGCCGGTCAGTTCGGGCGCGTCGGCGGGCAGCGGGGCCGGCCGGGAGTCCACGAGGCTTCCGTTCGCCGCCAAGGATTCGAAGATGTACGGATCGGGGATCTGCACGCCCTGCTCGTGATCCTGGGGCACGTGGAAGACCAATTCGGTGTGGCCGGCCGAGATCTGTCCGCGTGCCTGTTCTCCGAGATCGGCGAGCTGATCGTCGACGCGGCTGGTCAGCTCCTCGCGCAGCACCGTCACGGTGGCCGCGCCCATGAGCGACACCGCGCCCGTGACCAGCCCGAGGACCGCCACGACGAGTTTGACGCTCAGCGGCGTACGGCCGAGCAGCGCACCCAGGCGTCGCTCGCGGCTCAATCCCATTCAATAAGGTGAAATTGCCAACCTTAAGTGCCGCTGGGAATGATCTGCAGAGTTCCCGTGACCGAGGAAGACGCGGCCGGCGCCACAAGCTGATCTCAGCGGCCCTGCCCCAGCCGGTGCAGATCTCGCCCCTGCCGAGCCCCGGCACCACCGGGCGGTCGGTGCCGGGACGACCGCCGGGCGGACAGGCTCGGCGACCACCAGTTCAGGTCGCCGAGCAGGGTCATCACCGACGGGAGCAGCAGGCCGCGTACGACGGTCACGTCGAGGACGACCGCGATGGCCATGCCGACCCCGATCTCCTTCACCGCGACGAGCCCACCCGCGGCGAAGCCGAGAAAGACGATCGTGATGCACACCGCCGCGGCCGTGACCACCGGTCCGGACCGGGCGATGCCGGTCAGGACCGCCCGGTCGTTGTCCGGCCGGCGAAGGTACTCCTCCCGGATCCGTGAGAGCAGGAAGACCTCGTAGTCCATCGACAGGCCGAAGATGAAGACGAACAGCAGCAGCGGCGTGGTGAGGTCGATCGCTCCCCACGAGTCGAACCGCAGCACCGGCTCGCCCCAGCCCCACTGGAAGATCGCCACCAGCGAACCCAGCGTGGCCAGGAAGGTGAGCGCGTTGAACAGCATCGCCTTGATCGGCACCACGACCGACTGGGTCAACGCGTACAGCAGCAGCAACATGGCCACCACTACGACGCCGACCGCGTAGGGCAGGCGACCCAGGACCGAGTCCTGGTAGTCCACCACCTTCGCCGCCTCGCCCGCGACCAGGACATTGAACGCCGGCCGGTCGGCGCGAATCGCCCGGACCAGCGCCCGCGACTGCTCGCCGGCGGTGGCGCCCGACGGGGTGAGATCGATGATGAGTGCGCCGGGGGCCACCTCGTCGCGCACGGTGAGCCGTACGACGCCCGGCATTTTGAGGAGGTCGTTGAGGTAGTCCCGGGCGGCCGCGCTGGCCGGATCCACCGTCGCGACCACGGTCACGGGCTCCGGCTCGCCCTTGGTGAACAGCGTCTTGCGCGCGTCGAAGGCCTGTCGCTCCTCCAGCGAGGAGGGGAGGGACCGGGCGTCGGAGTTGCCGAAGTTGGCGCCCAGCAACGGTGCCGCGAGGACGAGCAGCACCACCGTCACCAGCAGCGCCACGAGGGCCGGCCGCCGCTGCGACACGGTCGCCAGCCGGACCAGCAGTGACGCACGCTCCCGCCGGCCGGACCGGTTGCCGATCCGCAGCCGCGCGAGCGCCCGGGCCACCCAGGTCTGTGCACCCGCGGCGGGGATGAACCGGCCCGCGATGGCGATGAGCGCGGGTACCAGCGTCAGGGCCAGGACGGTGACCAGCAGCACCACGACCAGGCCACCCACCGCCATCGAGGCCAGCAACGGCTCGGCGAAGGCCGCGAGACCGGCCAGCGCCACGGTCACCGCGAGACCGGAGATGGCCACGGCATGTCCGGCGTGCCGCATGGCGATCGCGATCGCCGTGTGCCGGTCGGCGCCCTTGGCCAGCTCCTCCCGGTAGCGCGCGACGATCAGCAGCGCGTAGTCGACGGCCAGGCCGAGCCCGAGCAGGGTGACGATGTTGAGCGAGAACTCGCCCACCGGGCCGAGGAGGCTGAGGGCCAGCAGTACCAGAAACGTGACGCTCACCCCGACGATCGCCGCGGCCAGGGGCAGGCTCGCCGCCACGATCCCGCCGAAGATCACGATCAGGGCCAGCACGAGCAGCCCGAACGAGATCGATTCCCCCACGGCGAGATCACGTACGGCCTGTTCGCCGAAGGCCCGTTCGGCGAGATGGTTCCCGCCCACGAGCACCGACGGCGCATGGATCCGGTGCAGCCGGTTCCGGACGCGATTCTCGAGGCCCTCGAGGTCCGCCGGGGCGAGCCCTTCGGCCAGCTTGACCACCACGATCGTGCTGCGGTTGTCCGACCCGGTCGGAGCGGCCCGCATGGTGAACGGATCGTAGACCTCGACCACGCCCGGCAGGCGGCGCAGCTCGATCGCGGCCTCGCTCACCGAGCGCACGAGATCCGGGTCGGTCAGCTCGACGTCCCGGATCACCGCGAAGATCACGGGTCCGTCCTCGGAGTACTGCATGATCAGTTGCTCGGCCCTGGCCGCCTCGGCATTGCGGCTCAGCGCGTCCACCGGCTGCAGCCGGTCGAACAGTTTGCCGCCGGCGGCCACACCGACGACCAGGGCCGCCACCCAGAGTGCCACGACGAACCATCGGCGCTGGGCGACGAACCGCCCCAGGGATTCGAACACGACGCCTCCGCGGAGATCCGGCCAGGGAGTGGGCATGCAAGCACAGCCGAGAGCCGGGAGTCAAAGCCGGACTCGGCCTGGCGGCAACGGCGACGGATGCCCGGCTTCGCGGACATCCGTCGCCGCGACCATCAGGACGCGGGCGCGAGCACCTCGAGCTGGAAGATGCGGGCCGCGAGGTTGCCGCTGTTGCTCGGGGTGATGATCTTCAACCGGACGTACCGGGCCGTGTTCGACACCATGCTCGTCGTGACGTTCGCCGTGTTGTCGCGAACGCTCGCCGCCGTGGTCCAATTCGTCCCGTCCTGGCTGACCAGGATGTCGTAGTCCTTGGTGTTCCAGCCGGCCGACTGGCCGCCGGCGCCCGCGTGCCGGACCACCACGGAGTTCAGGGCGTACGACTTGCCGAGGTCCACCTGCAGCCACTTGTCGGTGACCTGCGGCGAGCCGCACCACCAGTCGGTGGTCCCACCCGTCCAGCTCCCGTTGACCGCCTTGTCCGGCGTCTCCGACAGGCTGCAGGACTGGGTCCCGGTCGCCGGCTTGCCCCGTGCCACGTTGGTCAACTGCGGCGGCGGAGCCCCCGGCCCCATCACCTCGAGTTCGAAGATGCGGGCCGCGAGGTTGCCGCTGTTGCTCGGGGTGATGATCTTCAGCTTGACGTACCGGGCCGTGCCGGTCACGTCGCTCGTGGTCACGTCGGCGGAGTTACGCCACACGCTCGCCCCGGTGCGCCAGGTCGAGCCGTCGTCGGACAGCAGGATGTCGTAGTCCTTGGTGTTCCAGCCGGACGACTGGCCGCCGGCGCCCGCGTGCCGGACCACCACGGAGTCCAGGGTGTACGACTTGCCGAGGTCCACCTGCAGCCACTTGTCGGTGACCGACGGCGAGCCGCACCACCAGTCGGTGATGCCGTTCGTCCAGCTCCCGTTGACCGCCTTGTCCGGGCCCTCCGAAAGGCTGCAGGACTGGGTACCGGTGGCCGGCTTGTTGAGCGCCAGGTTCACCAGGTCCGGCTCGGGACCCGAGCCCATCACCTCGAGCTCGAAGATGCGTGCGGCGAGGTTGCCGCTGTTGCTCGGGGTGATGATCTTCAGCTTCACGTACCGCGCGGTCCCGGTCACCGGGCTGGTGGTGACGTTCGCGGTGTTGTCGCGGACGCTCGCCCCGGTGCGCCAGGTCGAGCCGTCGTCGGACAGCAGGATGTCGTAGTCCTTGGTGTTCCAGCCGGTCGACTGACCACCCGCACCCGCGTGCCGGACCAGCACGGAGTTCATCTTGTACTTGGCGCCCAGGTCCACCTGCAGCCACTTGTCGGTGACCTGCGGCGAGCCGCACCACCAGTCGGTGATGCCGTTCGTCCAGCTCCCGTTGACCGCCTTGTCCGGGGTCTCCGACAGGCTGCACGACTGGGTGCCGGTGGCCGGTCTGTTGAGCGCCAGGTTGGTCAGGTCGGGCTGGGTGGAGCCGGCGGAGCCCAACACCTCGAGCTCGAAGATGCGTGCGGCGAGGTTGCCGCTGTTGCTCGGGGTGATGATCCTCAGCTTGACGTACCGGGCCGTGCCGGACACGTCGCTCGTGGTCACGTCGGCGGTGTTACCGCGGACGGTCGCCCCGGTGCGCCAGGTCGAGCCGTCGCTGGACAGCAGGATGTCGTAGTCCTTGGTGTTCCAGCCGGTCGACTGACCGCCGGCGCCCGAGTGCCGGACCACGATCGAGTTCACGGTGTACGACTTGCCGAGGTCCACCTGCAGCCACTTGTCGGTGACCGACGGCGAGCCGCACCACCAGTCGGTGATGCCGGCGGACCAGCTCCCGTTGACCGCCTTGTCCGGGGTCTCCGAAAGGCTGCACGACTGGGTGCCGGTCGCCACCTTGTTGAGGGCGAGGTTGGTCACCGGGGTCGAGCTGTAGGTCGCGGTCAGCGTGCTCGGCGCGGCCGGCGCGGTGATCACGTGGGTCTGGGCCCCGCTGTCCGACCACTTCGCGAAGTTGTACTGGTTGGGCGAGATGATCTGCGGCGTCGGTGCGCTCACCGTCGTCGTCGAGCCCTGGATGAGGCGCAGCGTGAACGGTGTGGACTGGTTTTCCGTGCCGACGGTCAGATTGAGCCCGGGCGGGCTGGTCACGAATGTCATGTCCACGGTCTTCGGATCCAGCCGCCGTACCGTCGTGTGCGAGAGGCCCTTCGAGTCGGTGGCGGTGAGGGCCAGTTCGACGTACGAGGGGTATTCGTGGTCCGGGGCGATGAACGATCCGCTCGCGCCGACGAAATCCGCGAGGACGTGCTGGTGACAGTTGTTCAGCGTGGCACAGTGCTGCAGGCGGACCTGCCAGCTCAGCTTCGAGGCCGGGATGTCCCCGTCCTGAGCGTCCGTCGCGTGGCCGGAGAAATTGATGGTGTCCCCGGTCGCCCAGGTGGTCCCCTCGGCCGGGCTGTCGATGGTGGCGACCGGTGCGCCGACGCCGGCGAGAATGGTGATCGTTTTGTCGTTGGTGGCGCCGACCGTGTCGGTCACCCGCAATCGGGCGGTATAGACGCCCGGGGTTGTGTAGGTGAACGACACCTTGTCGCCCGTGGCGTCGATCGTCCCGTCGTTGGTGAAGTCCCAGCCGTAGGTGAGCCGGCCGGCGTCCGCCGGGTCGGGGTCCGTCGAGCCGCTTCCGTCGAAGTTCACGGTGAGGGGGAGCTGGCCGCTGGTCGGTGAGGCGGTGATGGCCGCGATCGGGGGCACGTTGCCGTCGTAGTACCGCAGCCGCCTGATGGTCCCGCCGTTGAGGTCCACGTAGTACAGCTCGCCGCCGGGCCCGATCTGCAGGTCGACCGGGCCGGCCGCGTTCGTCACGAACGTCTCGACGTTGGCGGGGTTCGGCAGCGCGCCGGCGCTGGGGGCCTTCATCGCCCAAATGCAGTTGCGCGAGTAGTCGGCGAAGAACAGGGCGCCACGGTACGCCGCGGGGTACGGACCCGAGTTCGGGTAGAAGGCCACGCCGGTCGCCGACGAGCCGCCGGTGCCGCATCCGTCGCCGGGCACCACATCTTTGCCGTGCCGCCAGGAGTAGTACGGCGCAGCCGTTTGCGTGCCGCCGTACAGCGACGTACACAGCGGGAGCCCGGCGCCTTCGAACGCCGGCTGCCGTTCCGGGCCCTCGAAGCATGGCCAGCCGAAGTTGGTCATGGGGGCCGTCGGCGAGACGACCCGGTTGATCTCCTCCCACCTGGACCATCCCACGTCCGCGACCCAGACCTCGTTGGTGCCGGGCCGGATCGTCATGCGGAACGGGTTGCGGAGGCCGTAGGCCACGATGCGCCGGGTGTTCAGATCCGGGTCTTTGGCGTTCGCGTTGCTGGGCATGGCCGCGCCGGTGTTCGGGTCCAGCCGCAGCAGTGCCCCGCTGAGCCCGGTCGGGTCGCCGCTGGTGCGCACGTCCTGCGCTCGCAGGGCCCCGCCCTCGTTGACCGGGTCACCGCACGGGTTGGGCGGGGTGCCGAACTGCCCGTAGTCGGCCGCGCTGAAGTTGGCGCCTTCACCGCCGGTCACGTACAGCGCACCGTCCGGGCCGAACGCAAGGTCACCGACCGAGTGGCTCGTGTACTGCTGGCACCAGTCCGAGATCAGCACCTGCTCGGTGCCGGTCATGGTGTCGCCGTTGGCCCGCAGCCGGGACAGCCGCCCGCTGATCACACATGCGGCGAGGTTCGCGAGCTCGCCACAGTTGTCGTTGTAGACCGGTGCCGTGCCGCCGAGCGGGGCGTCGTAGCTGTAGAGCACGTACACCCAGGGGTTCGCTGGGAAGTCCGGCGGCAGGGCCAGCCCGAGCAGGCCACGGTCGCTCGAGTTGTGCACGTTCACGGTCAGGTCGGCGAAGACGGTCGGGTTGGTGTCCGCAAGGTTTTGGAAAACCTTGATCACACCGCGCTTCTCGGCGACGAAGATCCGCCCGTCGGGAGAGAATCTGACGGCCGTCGGCCGGTTCAGGCCGGCCAGCACGATCTGCTCCTGGAATCCGCGTGGTACGGCGGCCGAACTCGCCGCCGGGAGGCCGGCGACAGCCGTGACGACGGCGATCGCGGCCACTGACGCGACGACGACGATCGCCATCAGGCTCGACAGCAGCCGTTGACGTACGGTCATGGATACCTCCGCGTCGGGCATTTCGAGCGGATCACGGCATTTGTGACGCGGCACAAACCGGGGGTGGCGCGCGAATTTGAACATCATGATCGGCTCGGGGGCAGCGCCATGGTAACAGCGGAGTTGGATCGGCGGTTGCCCCGATGCCCGCCGGAGTTCGACCCGCGCTTTCACCATTTGCCCGAAATGGCGGCCGATTGATTCGGGCCGTTGATAGCAAGAACACGGCGCGTGTTCTTGAGTGAATTTGGAAAACGTCCAAGTTAAGCGCCGGTGCCGAGGAGTGCGTCGACGAACTGCCGGGCGTCGAACGGTGCGAGGTCGTCCGGTCCGTCGCCCAGCCCGACCAGCTTCACCGGGATGCCGAGCTGGCGCTGGACCGCGATGACGATTCCGGCCTTCGCGGTGCTGTCGAGCTTGGTCAGTACGACCCCGGTGACGTCCGCCGCTTCGGTGAAGACCCGGGCCTGCTCCAGCCCGCGCTGACCGGTGGTGCGTCGACGACGAGCAGCGTCTCGCTCACCGACCCGTGCCGCTCCACGACCCGCCTGACCTTGCCCAGCTCGTTCGTCAGGCCGGCCTTGTCCAGCGGCCGGCCCGCGGTGTCGATGACGACCGTGTCCACGCCCCGGCCGGCGGCGACGCCGCGGAAGGTGTCGGCCGTGCCCAGCACGACGGTGTGCCCGTCGGCCACCAGCAGCCGGGCGATCTTGCCGCTGGTGGTGGTCTTGCCGGACCCGCTGACGCCGACCAAAGTCTCCTCGATCTCGTCCCACGTGTCGTCGTCGAGCTTGTTGCGCGACAGCAGGGCGAGCAGACCCTTGCCGAAGACGTTCTGCGACCGGGAGAGGCGCGCGCGCCGCCGCAGCCGCCCCGCCGCCGCCACGGTCGCCTCCTTGTTCGCCCGCAGCTATAACACTATTGTTATGGCATGGCGTCGGGGGACTGGGTCGTTGAGTTCCATCCCGAGTGCGAGAAGTGGGCCGACGGCCTGGATCAGGCGGACGCCGAGGCGCTGCTCGCGGCGATCAGGGTGCTCCGGGACCAGGGGCCAGCCCTGGGGCGGCCGCTGGTGGACGTGATCGATGGCAGTCGGCACGCCAACATGAAGGAGTTGCGGCCCGGGTCCACCGGCCGCACCGAGGTGCGCGTGTTGTTCGCTTTCGACGTGCGGCGGCAGGCCATCCTGCTCCTGGGCGGGGACAAGAACGGCAACTGGTCGGGCTGGTATGAGATGAACATCCCGATCGCCGATCAGCGGTTCAGTGAGCACCAGGCGGAGCTGGCCGTGCAACGTAAGCAGCCGACGGGCCGGGGCGGCCGTCTGCCGGCGGCGAGGAGGAGGGGTCGACGATGAGCCTGAAGGATTGGGAGGCCCGGGTCCTGGCGGCCGAGGGCGCGGCGGAACGCGTGTCCGAGGTGGAGGAGGAGTTGCGCCTGGCCGCCGGGCTGACGGCGCTGCGTGAGCGGGCGGGGCTGAGTCAGGCCGAGGTCGCCGCACGCATCGGGGTGTCCCAGCCGCGCGTCGCCGCTATCGAACGTTCGTCGAACATCACGCTCGACCTGCTCGAGCGGTATGTCGGCGCGCTGCTGCCCGGAGGCGGTCTGGAGATCTTCGCGGTGCAGGGCCGCCGCCGTTTCCCGCTGCTCGCCCCGCCTGCCACCGGGACGGCGCGAGCGGGGGGCGGCGTCCGCAAGGCCGCGACCGCGGCCCGCCGGTCTGCGGCGACGACCCGGAAGGCGGCCGCGGCCGCAAGGGTGACCGCCGCGGCGAGGAAGAAGGCCACGTGACGGGCTGAACCCGGGCGGCCACGGGGTGATCTATGCCCGTGAAGCTACGCCGCCGCGGCGGACCGCGAAAGTCTAGGGCGATCGCGGGTTGCCCTGGTGGCGGCGGTACGCGGGGGAGGAATGAGCGTGTTGCGACGATTACTGCCCAGGCCGGACAGGGGCGAAGGGGCATTTCGCTTCGGGCTTCGGCTGCTGGTCGTGGCGTTGTGCGCGGCGGCGTTGCTGCAGGCCATGCGGCCGGCGGCGTTCTCGACCCGCGCCGGCGTCGAAACGGTGCGCAACACCAGCCCGAACGATGGGTCGCGGCTGTTCCGGGAGCAGTTGGAGTACGTCAGCGCCGAGATGGAACGGCAGGTGCCGGCGGGCACGCGGGTGGTGGTCGTCGACGACAACCCTGAGTGGGACATGCGCCTGGTCGAGTTCGCCACGTTGCACGGCATCGTGGTGGTGTCCGGGCAGGGTGACCTGGAGGTGCGGCGGAAGTTCGACCGGGCCGCGCCCCACGGCGTCCGGCTGGTGATCCGGAAGCCGGTGGCCGGATGACCAGCCTGCTCGGTGTCGTGCTGTTGATGGTCGTCGGGCTGCCGCTCGGCTTCGCGCTGACCCGGGCGCTGCCGCTGGCGCTGGTGCTCGCGCCGCTCGCGGGCGCGATGGTCACGGCCGTCGCGGTGATCCCGATGTTGATCTTCGGTGGGCCGCTGCTGGTGTGGGTGGCGGCGGTGTTGGTGCTGACCGGGTTTCTGGCGTGGCGGCTGCGCGACCGGCCGCGGGCGCCGCACGGCTCGTGGCGCGACGCGCTGCTGCTGACCGTGCCGCTGACGCCGCCCTTCCTGCCGATCTTCCAGCAGCCCACGTCGTGGGACGCGCACTTCATCTGGTGGCTGCACGCGGGCTACTTCGCCGAGGGCGGCGGGTTTGCCCGGGACGCGATCGGCAGCCAGGCCCTGGCGTTCAGCCACCAGGACTACCCGCCCCTGGCGTCCTCGGCGGTGGCGCTGGTCTGGCAGACCTTCGGTACGCGCGACTTCTACCCGGCCGGGATCGTCACCGGGGTCGTGACCTTTGCCGCGACCGCCGCGGTGGTCTACGCCGTCCGGCTGGTCACCGCGTCCGGGCCGGCGCTGGTGTCGTGGCCGGCAGCGATCGCGGTCGGCTACTCGGCCTTCAGCCCGCTGTGGTTGGTACCGACCGCCGGGTTCAGCGACGCGATGTGCGCGACCGCCTTCGCCGCCGGCACGGTGCTGCTGCTGTTCGGCAGGGAGCCGTTCGATCGCCGGATCCTGCCGCTGACGATGCTGCCGCTGTGCTCCGCCGCGCTGATGAAGAACGAGGGGCTGAGCATGGTGGTCGCGCTCGCGGTGGTGGGCAGCGTGAAGTACCGCCGGAGTCTCCGCCAGGTCGGGTGGACCTGGCTGCCGGTGGCGGCCGCCGGGGTCTGGTCGGTCACCGCCCGGGTCCTCGGCGCGCGGACGGACGTGCTGGCGGGCGGCCGGTTCGGCGAACTGCTGCACGGCGATCCGGACACCGTGGGGCGATTCCCGGTGATCTTGTCGACGATGGCCGGCCGGGTCGACCGGGTCGTGGGGTTCGCCGCCGCGGCCGCCGTGCTCGGGATGCTGGTCCTGCGCCGCCGCCGGCGGGAGTTCGGGCTGGCCGGCGACCTGTGGCTGTGGGCGGTCGCCGCGCTGTACTGGGCCGCCCTGACGCTGATCTACATGGTGACGCCGATGCCGCTGCGGTGGCACCTGAGCACCTCGGTCGACCGGGTCCTGATCTCGATCGTGGTCCTGGCCTGCGCGAGCGCCGCCTGCTGGGCGGTGGTGGCCTGGCACCGGCCCGCCGTCGCGGACGGTCCGCCCGCCGGCAACCCGGCGATCGCCGGCGCCGGCGGTCAGGAAGGCGCAGCGGTCACCACGGCGACGGTTTGAACGGGATCTGCCCGGTGAGCATGCAGACGGAGGCCGCGGTCCGGGGGTCGCCGCATCGCTGTCGCAGTGCCGTGCCGGTAGCGTGTCGGCCGTCGCCGGGTGCGTCGCGGTGCTGGCTGCCCGCAAGCCGCTGGGCCTCCCCCCTTGAATCGTCCTCCCCGGAGACAACCGTGAAGCTGTCCATCCTGATGCCGGTCTTCAACGAAGAGGCGCGCCTCGAAGAGGCGCTCAAACAGGCGCTCAACGTGCAGTACCCGTGCGACTTCGAGCTCGTCGTGGTCGACGACGGCAGCAGCGACCGCACCGCCGAGATCCTGCGCCGCGCCACCGACCCCCGGCTGCAGGCGGTCACGCACCCGGTGAACCGGGGCAAGGGCGCCGCGATACGCACCGCCGTCGAGCACACGACGGGCACCCACATGGTGATCCTCGACGCCGACCTGGAGTACGACCCGGAGGACATCCCGCGCCTGCTCAGGCCGGTCCTCGACGGTCAGATCGACGTCGTCTACGGCAACCGCACGTTCGGCAGCCACAGCTCGTTCTCGTTCTGGTACGTGATGGGCAACAAGGCCGTCACCACGGCCGCCAACATCCTGTTCAACTGCTACCTCAGCGACCTGGAGACCTGTTTCAAGCTCATGCCGGTCGAGCTGTACCGGTCCCTGGCCGTCAAGTCCAAGGGCTTCGGCATGGAGGCCGAGGTCACCGGCAAGCTCCTGCGCCGGGGCATCCGCCCCTACGAGATCCCGATCGCCTATCGCGCCCGCACCCGCGAGCAGGGCAAGAAGATCACCTGGCGCGACGGCGTGGAGGCCCTCTGGATCCTCACCCGCGAGCGCATCCGCAAGCCCCCCAAACCGGTGGCGGCCACGAAGCCCGAACAGCCCTGACCGGGCTACCGGCCCGCGGCATGAGGAACCGGCGCGGCCCCCGTCGTGAACGGGCCGGGCCCGGGATCGCCCGCGGCCGGCGGCGGCGCGAAGATCAGTAGCTCGCGCAGGATGCGAACCTTGCGCCGGCTGAAGCGCGCGGTCGTCAGCAGGTGGTCCAGCGACGGCAGGGCGCCGTAGGCGTTCCGGGCCCGTATGACGGCCGCCGCGTCGGCCGGGCCGATGCCCGGCAGGGCCGCGATCAGCCAGTCCGGCGCCGTGTTGACGTCGAGCACGCCGCCGTCGTCGAGCACCATCGGGAGGTCCGGCCGACCGATGTGCAGCTGCCGGGCGATCGACGGGGAGTACTGGAAGATGGCATGCGCCGTCTCCTGCCGTGCCAGTCGCTCCGGCGCCCGCCGGCGCGGGCCGAGCCACCCGAGCACGCCGGCGTGCACCGCGCCGCCGAAGAAGGCGACCAGCATCGAGAGCACGCCGATCGTCTCCAGCGTGTCGCCGTCGTGGCCGGTGTACTCCAGGGCGAGGAACACCAGGACCAGGTAGCCGGCCGCCGCGACCCCCTGCAGGATGCTGCGCCGGAGCGCGGCGTACACGCCGATGACCGCCCAGCTGCCGAAGCCGCAGCTCAAGAGCGGGACGAGCGCGCCGAGCACCCGGGCGAGCACCTGCCACCAGGGCGGGCTGTCCCGGCCGAACGGGTGGGCCGGCGGCGGGAACGCCATTGCGGCCACCGGCGGGGGAAGTGGCACCAGGGTCACCGGCGGCGAGACCGGGACCGCCGAAACCGTCGCCGGCGAGGGCGCCAGCGCCGGATCGGCGCGCAGCATCCGGCGGTGCAGGTCCTGCAGCCGTTCGCCGGGGTCGACCCCGAACTCGTCGGCGAGGAACTGCCGGGCCTCGCGGTACGCCGCCAGCGCCTCGGCCTGCCGGCCGGCCCGGTACAGCGCCAGGATCAGCAGGTACCGCAGCTGTTCCCGCAGCGGATACTCGGCGACCAGGCGCAGCAGCGCCGGCACGACCTGGGACGGTTCCCCGAACGTGACCTCCAGGTCGGCCCACGTCTCCAGGGCCGACGCGCGGTCCTCCTCCAGCCGGGTGCGGGCCGCGTCGAACGCTGGCCCGGCCAACCCGGCCAGCGGCTCCCCGCGCCACAGGCCATTCGCCCGCACGAGCAGCTCCGCGGCGGTCGCCGGATCGCCGCCGGCGCGGGCCGCGTGCGCCTCCCGGACCAGGTCGCGGAAGGTCTCGATGTCGAGGTGGTCGGGATCGACCGAGAGGCGGTACCCGACGTCCGTGCGGCTGATCAGCTGGCCCGGCGCGCGGGGCGACCGGTTCGGCTCCAAGATCCGGCGCAGGCCCCCGACGTACTTCTGGACCACGTTCGGGCCGTTCTCCGGCGGTTCGTCGCCCCACACCGCGTCGATGATGTGCGCGATGGAGGCCGACGTGTTGGCGTTGAGTAGCAGGAATGCCAGCACGGCTCGCTGCTTGGTCGGCCCGAGTTCCAGCTCCTCCGTGCCCTGCCAGGCCCGGAGCGGCCCCAGGATCTCGAACCGGATCGGTTGATCGACTGCCGCCTGGTCGTCCAACCCGCCCCTCCGCCTCGGCCCCCGCATCGCGGCGCTCAGTCTACGGCCGCGATCCCGCCGATGGGGGTGCGCGCTCGCCCTGGTCAGCGCGGTTGGCCGGGGTCACGGCAGCGGTACGGCAGTCCACCGCAGTGCGACCGCAGCGCCACGGCATCGTTCCTCCCCAGGATGGCACTCGGGTTGCGGGGCGGCATGAGACACAACGGGGGCCGCCCCGCTCACCAAGCCTTCTTCAGGCCCTACTCGGTCGTCTGCCACAGGCCGAGGCGGCGCCCGAAGAGCAGGATGACGGCGAGGGCGAGCATCTCGGCCGCCGCGGTGGCGCCGGCCGCACCCAGCGGCCCGAACCGGGGCACCCCGACCGCGACGGCCACCGTCAGCAGCGCCGCCAGCAGCACGACCGCCCTCGTTGCCCGGCCGTAGTGGCCGTCGCCGATGCCGTCGAACATGAACGCCCGCGTCACCGCCATGAACGGCAGCGCGAGCATGAACACGGCCAGCCACTCGGCGGCCTGGCGGTGGGGCAGCGAGAGGAGCGTGCCGGTGAGCCAGGGTGAGAGCCAGGCGACGGCCGCCGCCATGGGGATCGCGCAGGCCAGCGCGACCGCGACCGAGAAGTGGGCGGGGTGCCTCGAGTGCTCGATGCCCAGCCGGTTGCGCGCCCGGGCGACCATCGGGACCTGCAGCGCCGACTGCATCACACCGCCGATGGCCTGGTACGCGGTGACGACCGCCCCGAAGCTGCCCATGACCGCGGGCGTCGCGACCAGCGACAGCACGACCGTGGGCAGCCGGGCCACGTACAGGTCGCCGACGGCGAAGCCGAACAGGTGCCGGCCCGAGCCGTACGCCGAGCGGGCGTGCCGGAGGGACAGCCGCCGGAAGTGGTGGCGCCGTAACGAACCGTGCCTGCCGAGGATGACCTCGCCGACGGCGAGCTGCGCCAGCCCGGCGGTGGCCAGCGCGACGGTGAGCGGCACCCCGAGCAGGACCATGACCAGCGACGACGCCTTGCTGCCGCAGATCAGCACGGCGTTGGCGAGAAACCGCATCTGCCGGCTGAAGTCGGCGACCTGCAGCTGGGCGAGGCCGTTGCCGAGCACGACCACGCCCGCCGCCGCCAACGCGGGCGCGCTGTAGCCCCGCCGCCGGTAGAACTCGCCGACGAGCAGCGCGCCGAGCAGCAGGGCGGGCACCACCACGAGCGTCCACTGGCTGCGCACGGCCGAGCGCTGCTCCTCGGTGCCGTTGAGGTACAGCAGCGCCGACCCGCCGCCGACGATGATGAGCACGAAGGCCAGCGCCGAGGTGACCACCGTGTAGGCCGCGATCTCGCCGGTCTGCCCGTGCGCCGCGCACACCGCCAGGATCGCCGCGCTCAGCAGGCCGTTGCCGACGACGGCCCCCGCCGCGATCGCCGAGTTCCGGGCGAGCCTCCGGTAGCCGGGCCCGGAGCCCTCGGCCGGGATTGCCCCGCTGTCGGGCCGGGCCTCGACCGCCGCGTCGGCGTCCCTCATGGCACGCCGGCCGCGGTTCGCATGGTCCGTACTTTACGTCGACCGCCACCGACGGCAGTCGCCATGACGGTGAACAGCCCGTCGGTGATCGGCAGCGCGCCGTAATGGGGGCCCGGAGCGGGACATCGGCCGTTCGGACAGACCTGTCGGGTGCCGGTGCCCCGCATGCAATCTTATGGGCCGATTAAGTCCGAATAGTGCGCGTTGCGAACCTCGGAGAAGGCTGGGAGATTTCCCAGGTCATTGTGAGCCTGCGAATGATGAGGACTCTATGAAGCTTCGGGGGATCGTCCGGGCCGCCGCCGCGGCCGCTGTCACGGCACTGTTCATCGGCGGGCTCGGCACGCCGGCCCACGCCGCGGGCGATGACGACTTTCCTGGCGCCATCTTGAACATCCCCGACACCGGGGTGTGGGCCGCCACGGCGCCCAACAAGGGCTGTGCCGGCATCGACACCGGTTCCCCGGTCGCCGGCAAGGACGGCTGGCTGTTCAGCAAGCCCGCGGGCGAGTACACCGACCTGCAGTACCTGCTGATCTTCTTCAAGGGTGACATCGACGAGCCGACCGACATCTTCCCGCTGATCCTCAACTCGGGCGGCGTCTTCACCTTCGACCTGGGCGACGCTCCGGATGACCCGGAGGCCCTCGCCAAGGCGATGACCGCGAAGACCCAGCCGAAGCTGACCACGAAGGGCGCCATCCAACTGCCGCAGGCCCCGGCGCCGGACGGTGTCACCGGCAAGCTGGTCACCGACGGCGGCTGGGTCAAGACCCCGGCCGGCTGGGGCCTGTTCGCGGGCGCCGCCATCACCGAGCCGCTGCTGAGCGGGCGCTCGACCTTCGACCTGGTCCGGGCCTGCCCCGCCAGCGTCACGCCCTCCGCCAGCGCCTCGGCGTCGCCGTCCCCCCGGCCGTCGCTCAGCGCGTCGCCCACCACCCCGCCGCTGCCGGTGACCGGCTCCGACACCTGGCTGCTCGGCGGCGCGGGTGCCGCGATGGTCGCCGCGGGCGTCGTGCTGTTCGTGGTGTACCGCCGCCGGCAGAACGTCAAGTTCGTCGCCTGACCGGCCGGAAGCGCTCGACCGGAACATCGAGGAAACTCAAGAACGGCGCGGCCCCCGTGGGGTCGCGCCGTTCTCGCGTCAGCGCGTCAGAGCAGTGCCAGCGCGGACACGAACTTGTTCGCGTCGATCGTGCCCCAGCCGGAGCTGAGGTCGTAGCCCGGGCCCGCCGGGAAGCCCGTGACGCCCTCGAAGCTGTTGTCGCCCGAGGTCACGTCGACCAGGCCGGTCGGCAGGTGGGTCTGGGTGCTGCCGGCGCCGAGCAGGTACAGCGCCGCGTTGATGTCGCCCAGGCGGCGGCCCGCCTGCTGGTCGGCCAGCGCGACGATGCCCGAGAAGATCGGGGTCGCCTCGCTGGTGCCGCCGAAGATGTGCCACGGCGAGTTGGCGCCCACGAAGGAGTAGTACACCCACGCGCCGCCGTCGACCGCGGAGCTCATCGAGATGTCCGGCGTGCCGCGGTGGTTGCCCACGACCGAGCGGACCCCGGCCTGGAACAGCGGGCGCGGGAAGACGTGCGACAGACCGCCGCCGCCGGCACCGTAGCCGTCGTTCCACACCACGTCGGGCGAGATGCGCTTGCCCGAGTCGTCGAGGTTGAGCTGTGTACCGCCGATCGAGGTGACCAGCGGGTCCGACGACGGCCAGGAGTTGACCGGATAGGTGTAGAGGTCCTCGCCGTTGTCCTGGTAGTCCGTCGCCCCGGCGTCGCCCGAGGCGGCGAGCACCGTGACGCCGTGCAGCGCCGCGTCGATGTAGGCGTAGCGCAGCTTGAGCAGGCTGGAGAAGTCGCCCTTGTCGAAGCCCGGGAACGTGTTCTCGGTGGCCCCGAAGCTCTGCGAGACGACGTCCCCGACGCCCTTGTCGATGAGCGCCTTCTCGGCGTCCATCATCTCTGGCAGGCCGGTCACACCCTCGGTCTCCGCGACCGCGGTCTCCACGAGCACGATCTTGGCGTCGGGCGCGATCGCGTGGGCGTACTCCACGTCGAGCGTGGTCTCCTGGGCCCAGCCGACGTGGTCGGCGTTGGCCGGGTCGAACGGCGGGACGTTGCCGGCCTTGACGACCTGCACGGTCGTGTTCGGCAGCCCGAACTGCGCGTCGAACACCTCGAGGTCGTGCTGAATCGTCGGCGAACCGAACGAGTCGACGATGACGATGGTGCGCCCCTTGCCCGTGATGCCGCGGGCGTACAGCGGGTTGAGGTTGTACGCCGTGCGGTACTGCAGCGGCGAGTAGCAGTGGATGCCGATCTGCGCGAGGCAGTCGGACGTGGACAGCGGTGCGGTACGGGACACCTTCTGGACGTGTCCGGTGATCGCCGGGCGGAGCTTGAAGGCCGGCCGGTGCGCGGCCGTGACCGCCGCCGGGGTGGCCACGGCCGCGAAGCCGGCCACGGTGGTGGTCACGACGGTCGCGACGGCGACGCGGGACACGAGCGAGATGAGCTTCATCGACACCTCTCGTGCAGGCAATCAGTGACCAGCTCATCGCAGCGCGTCGCCCACCCTCATTGCATCGGTTGAAACCCTTGTCGATACCCTCGATCGATATTCACGGGCTTTCAAAACGTGAATCAGCCCGGAATAATCTCGCCACCGTCACGTGACGATGTCTACTCGATGCGTGACCACGCGAGCGCCGCGCCGCTCACCGGTGCGACGGCACCACGTCGCCCGGCACCGGCGTGCAGGGCGCGACCGGCCCGTTCGCCAGCCGGATCGCGAAGCGCTGCTCGTGCCGGCGCTTGTCGACCTGGACGGTGTACACGAACGTCTGGTTCTCGCCGATGTACTGCGGGCGCACCCGGAAGTAGCTCCGGTCGCTCCCGAGCGGCGAGAAGTCGACGAGGGCGAGCGGCATCCGGTCCCGCGGCACGTAGTCGGCGCGCGGCTCGCGGCAGGCCTGCCCCGCCGGCAGGAAGTTCACGGCGGCGCGCACGCCGAACGAGGCGAGCCGCTGCCGCAGCCCCTCCGGGTCGCGGTAGTCGAAGATCGAGACCCGGACCGAGCCGTCGGGGTCGCGCTCCACCGCGTAAGCCGCCGAGTTCGACTCGACCGCCGCCGTCGCGGCCACCGCCACCGCGGCAACCCCGGCCGTGACCCCGGCGACGACGAGCCGCCGCCGGCCGCGGCGCGCGGGTACCGCCCCCGTCTCCTGCGTCCGCTCGGCGACGACCGCCTTGAGCTCGTTGAGCAGCCGCTCCTCGAAGCCGCTCTCACGCGTAACCATGAATGCCACCTCCGGTACCGACGAATGCGACGGACTCCTCGAGCAGGTCGCGCAGCTGCCTGCGCGCCCGGTGCAGCCGCACGCGGGCGGCGATCGGCGAAACCCCCAGTGCCGCGGCCGCCTCGGCCGTGGACAGCCCGTCGACGGCGACGAGCTCCAGCAGGCGGCGGGTGCTCTCCGGCACCCCTTCGAGCGCGCGATACACCCGGCGGGCCGCGCTCTCGGCGTCGATGCGCTCCTCGAGCCGCGCGATGTCGGCCGGCTCGAGCAGCCGTCGCCCGGCGATGCGTCGCCCGGCCGCGCTCTCCCGCCACGCCCGGCGCCGCTCGGCCGCGACCACGTTGTGCGCGACCCCGTACACCCACCCGAGCAGGCTGCCCCGCTCCGGCCGGTAGGTGTGCGCCGAGCCGATGACCGCCACGAACACGTCGGCGGTGAGATCGGCGGCGGTGTACGGATCGTCGACGCGGCGCGCGACGAACCGGCTCACGTCCCCGACGTACTGCCGGTAGAACGCCTCGAACGCCTCGGGACTTCGCGCGAACTCCGGTTTCGTTACTCCCACTGCACCTCCCGGACTAGTAAGCGTGCCCTTCACCGCGTACTTGGGCGGTTCGCCCGCCGGCGTTACACGACTTGCCGCGGTGGCCAGGAGCAGCCCGGCCAACTCTCCCCGCGCATGGGCTAATTTGTCGTCCAGAGATGGGTAATGACCGTTTGGGTGAACCGGAAGGGGGACGAGGGCGATGCAGGTGAACGAACTGCTGGTCGAGGGCTTCGGGCGGCTGCCCGAGCTGGTGCGCGGCGCCGTCGAGGGGCTCGACGCCGAGCAGCTGTGCTGGGCGCCGAGGCCGGGCGCCAACTCGATCGGCTGGCTGGTCTGGCACCTCACCCGGGTGCAGGACGACCATGTCACCGACCTGCTGGACGGGGCCGAGCAGCTGTGGATGACCGGCGACCACGCGTCGCGGTTCGGGCTCAAGGCGCAGGCCCACGACAACGGTTACGGGCACACCCCGGACCAGGTGGCGGCCGTACGCCCGGAGTCGCCGGACGCGCTGCTGGAGTACTTCGACGCGGTGTACGCCCGCACGCACGCGTTCCTGACCCGGCTCGCGCCCGAGGACCTCGACCGGATCGTCGACGAGCGGTGGGACCCGCCGGTGTCGCTCGGTGTGCGGCTCGTCAGCGTGCTCGACGACGACACTCAGCACGTGGGCCAGGCCGCGTACGTGCGCGGGCTGCTGCCCGCGTAGTGGACGACACACCGCCGCGGGCCGCGTGTGGTGGTGTACTTGATTTGCACGGTCCAATGCCCCATCGGGAGATGCACATGGAAGAGCGTGCGGAGAAGCGGCACCGGGTCGTCATCGTCGGCGCCGGATTCGGGGGGCTGTTCGCGACCAAGGCGCTCAAGGGCGCGCCGGTCGACATCACCCTCATCAACGGCACCGCGCACCACCTGTTCCAGCCGCTGCTGTACCAGATGGCGACCGGCATCCTGTCGGAGGGCGAGATCGCGCCGCCGATCCGGGAGATCCTCAAGCGGCAGAAGAACGTCAAGACGCTGCTCGGCACCGTGACGCGAGTCGACCCGCAGGCCCGGAAGGTCTCCGTTGTCGCGCCGGGGATCGGCTATGAGGTGGAGTACGACTCGCTGATCGTGGCGGCCGGCGCGTCGCAGTCGTACTTCGGCAAGAACGAGTTCGCCGAGTTCGCGCCCGGCATGAAGAGCATCGACGACGCCCTCGAGCTGCGCGGGCGCATCTTCGGCGCGTTCGAGCTCGCCGAGCTGGAGACCGATCCGGCCGTGATCGAGCGCCTGCTGACCTTCGTCGTGGTCGGCGCCGGCCCGACCGGCGTGGAGATGGCCGGGCAGATCGCGGAGCTCGCGCACCGGCACCTGCCGGGGCAGTACCACAACATCGACCCTCGGCAGGCGCGCATCATCCTCCTCGACGCGCTGCCCACGGTCCTGTCCACGTTCGGCGACCACCTCTCCACCCAGGCGCTGCGCCAGTTGCACAAGCTCGGCGTCGAGGTGGAGCTCAACACGAAGGTCATCGACGTCGACGAGACCGGCATCGAGGTGGAGACGTCGGACGGGCGGCGCCGCATCGAGTCGGTCACCAAGATCTGGGCGGCCGGCGTGGCCGCGCCCGCGCTGTCCCGGCAGCTCGCCGAGGCGACCGGGGCGCAGACCGACCGGGCCGGCCGGCTGGTCGTCAACCCGGACACCACCGTGCCCGGGCACCCGGAGATCTTCGCGATCGGCGACATGATGGCGATGGACAAGCTGCCGGGCGTGGCGCAGGTGGCGATCCAGAGCGGGCGGCACGCGGCCGGGCAGATCCGCAAGCGCCTGGCCGGCGAGCCGACCGGGCAGCCGTTCAAGTATCACGACAAGGGCAGCCTCGCGACCATTTCGCGCTTCTCGGCCGTGGCGAGCGTCGGCCGGTTCCACTTCTCCGGCCTGCTCGGCTGGCTACTGTGGCTCGTGGTGCACTTGTTGTACCTGGTCGGCTTCAAGAACCGGGTCACCGCGGTCATGCACTGGTTCGTGAGCTTCATCGGCCGCGGCCGCTCGGAGCGCGTCTCGACCTTCCAGCAGGTGTTCGCGCGGCGAGCGATGCGGGAGTACCAAGCGATGCGGGAGTACCAGGAGAAGCTGCCGTAGCGTCAGTCCGGCGCCCGTATCGGGTGCATGGCGAGCTCCTCGGCGCTCGGCCCGCCGCCCGCGGCCCCGGCGTCGCGCGCGATCGCGTCCGGCTCGTCGTCGCGCAGGCCGCCCTCGCCGGGCTGCACGAGCCGGCCGACCAGCTCGTCGCGCAGGCCGCCGCCGAGGTCGTACACGGAGGCGTGGGAGTGCGGCGGCAGCGCCGGCACGTCCTCGTCCTCCTCGTCCGGCGCCGGCCCGCCGGACCCGTCGTCCTCGGGCACCTCCCGGTCGAGCTTGAGCGCCAGCGGCTCGCCGGCCCGCGCCTCCCAGGCCGTCGTGCCGTAGTGGTCCACGGCGACCGGCGTGTCGTCGCGGTCGAGCGGGAGCGGGCCGGGGTCGGGGCCGTCGGCGATGCGGGGCGAGTCGACGTCGTCCCACGCGGTGGAGTCGGGGTCCGCGGTACCGGGTAGCCCGAGCGCCTCCGGGTCGGAGACGGGCCGCGGGTAGCAGTCCCTGCGCATACCTGCCCGGCTACCCGGCTTCACCCGCACCGACACCTTTCCGTCACGGTCTGTAACGATGTTGGGTCGACCTTTAAGGTTTGCTTTGCTTGCGGGTGCGGCCCGTGCTGCGTCGATACGATGCCGGCGTGGTGGACGACAGCGTGCCGGCCGTGCCGTGGTGGCGGGGCCGGCGTACCTGGGTGATCGCCGGGGCCGGCGTCGTCGTGGCCGGCGCCGCGACCGTGGCGCTCGTCGCGCAGGCGTCCGGGGCGGCCTGCGCGGCCGTCGCGGCCACCTCCGGGCAGGCGACCTACTATGCCGCCGACGGCAGCGGCAACTGCTCGTTCGACAAGGTGTCCGAGCCGCTGGTGGTCGCGCTCGGCAACGCCGAGTATCGGGCCGGGGCGGCCTGCGGCGGGTACCTCGACGTCACAGGGCCGAAGGGGACCGTGCGCGTCAAGGTCACCGACCGGTGCCCCGAGTGCGCGGCCGGGCACATCGACCTGAGCAGGCAGGCGTTCGCCCGCATCGGCGACGTGAGCGCCGGGATCATCAAGGTCACGTACAGCCAGGTCGCCAACCCGCCGGTGCCGGGGCCGATGACGGTCCGGGTCAAGGAAGGTTCGTCGCGGTACTGGCTGGCGCTGCGCTTCGACAACACGAGCAACCCGCTGGCGAGCGCCGAGCTGCAGTCCGGCGGCGCCTGGAAGGCGCTCGGGCACACCGACTACAACTACTGGATCGCCGAGAGCGGCGCGGGCAACGGGCCGTTCACGGTCCGGGTGACCGACACCGCGGGCCGGCGCACCACGCTCAGCGGGATCACGCTGACCCCCGGCACCGTGCAGCGCCCGGGAGCCGCGGCGGCCGGCACCACCGCGGCGAAGACGACCGGGCCGGCCCGCACGTCCGCGGCGGCCTCGGCGGTCGCGTCGCCGGCCGCCTCCCTCGCCGCCGCGGCGGAGGGCTCGTTTGGCGCCCCGCTGGAACTCGCCACGACATCGCCGGCGGCGGATCCGGCCGCCACCGGGGCCGCCACCGGCCGGCACTGCTGATCGGCCACGGACCAGCACTGCCCGATCGGGGGCGGTCAGCCGACCGACGCCAGGTCGGCCGGGCTCTTCACCGGGTTGAACACGTCGTCCGGCGTCCCGGCCTCGACTGGCTCGTAGATGTACCGCAGAAACTCCCCGCCGGGCCGCTCGTCGTCCCCGCCGGGCCACATCCCGTTGGTGTCCACCCCCACGACAACGGTGTGCTCGCTGCCGGTGTCCCTGGCCAGCGCCCACGTCGTGATGGGGTACGACACGGTGTTGTGTGTGCCGAAACGCCACCGGGCGTACCAGCCGGGCGGGGCGGCAATGATCGATGTAAGTGACTTCATGGCTCAACTCCCCTCGGTGAGCAGCTGGCGCGCCCGGTCGGCGTGCTCGGCGTCGACCACCAGCTTGTACGTGGCGGCCTGCAGCTCACTCGCGGACGCGAAGTCTCGCTGGCCGCCGGTCATGGCGTGGGCGATCGCGCCGAACACGGCGCCCCACAGCAGGCCGGCGACGATGGCGAAGACCACGACCTTCCACCAGGCGCCCACCGCGAAGATGCCCAGCAGCACGCCGACGAGCAGGCCGAACCACCCGCCCGTGCCGGCGCCCGCGAGTGCCGCCCGGCCGACGGTCATGCGGCCCAGCACCCGCTCGACCAGGCGGATGTCCTCGCCGACGATGGCGACCCGGTCGACCGGGAAACCCGCGTCGGAGAGCCGGTCCACGGCACGCTGGGCGTCGAGGTATTCGGGGTAGGACGCGACCGTCACCGTCGCGCGCGGCGGCGTGTCACGATCGGCGCCCGGCCTCGGGTACGGACGGTTGCCGGGGAACATCTTGCCGACGTCCCGAGGCGTGTTCGGGTGGCTCGTCCCGGCCATCGCAACAACCTCTCTCGCTCGGTCAGGGTGCCTGCAGCAGCCCTCTGTACCGGCCCGGCAGCTGCGCCTGCACGTCGAAGAAATCCTTGGCGCCGACCATTTCCCGCAGGGTCGACAGGATCGCCCGGACGAGCCGGGTCGCACCCTGCGGCGACAGCCCGGTGCGCCGCGCCACCTCGGCGACGAAATCGCCCGGGGCCAGGTCGGGCGCCGGTGCGGCCCGCCCGCGCCGCAGCGCGGGGTGCAGCCGCACCGGCAGGAAGGTCGTCAGGTGGTCGGCGTCGCCGCCGATGCGCCGGGCCAGGGTCTCCAGGACCACCTCGGTGCCCCGCTCGGCCTCCGCCGGTGGCAGCCCGGCGCGGGTCGCCACCGTCGTCAGGAACTCGTCCGGGGCGGCGCCGCCGCCGGCGTACTCGCCCCTCGGCAGCAGCGGGGCGTACGAGTGCGGCAGCCGCTCGGTGAGGTGCCGGTAGGCCTCGTCGTCCAGCGTCTGGCCGAGCGCGGTCAGCACCACGGACGCGTGCCGCTCGGCGACCTCGCGGGGCGCGCCCTCCCGGCGTGCGACCCGGCTCACGAACTCGACCGGGTCGAAGCCCTGCGCGGGCCCGGAGGTGAACAGCCACGCCGCCGCCTCCGGCAGGGCCGGGACCAGATGTCTCGCCTCGTCGCTGCCGATCCGTTCGGCGATCGTCTGCAGCGTCGCGGCGACGGCCTGTCGCGCGGCGTCGTCGTCGCCGAGGCTCTCCCGTACCGGCGCCAACAGCTGTTCCAACCCGACTGCCATCGGGATCACACCACCAAATGCCTTGCTACCGCCGCTGCCCCTGCTGGGTCTGCTGGCCCTGCGGCGCGGTCGGCCTCGGCTGACCCGGTTGCCCCGGCTGACCACCCGGCTGGCCCGGCTGGCCCGGTCGGCCCGGCTGGCCCTGCTGTGCGGCCTTGCGCTGGATCTCGATGCGGCGCGGCTGAGCGTCGCGGGCCTTGGCAACGCTGACCGTCAGCACGCCGTTGGTGTACGTCGCCTCGACGCGCTCCGCGTCGACGTCGCCGGGCAGGTCGACGACGTACTCGAACTCGCCCGTCGGCCGGTTCTGCCGGCGTACCACGCCGCCGCGGTCGGTCTGCTGGAACGTGCCGGAGATCCGCAGCTCCTCGCCGCGCATCTCGAGGCTGACGTCGGACGGGTCGACGTTGGGCAGGTCGATGTCGACGATGTAGGCGTTCTCGGTCTCCTCGACGTCGATCGGGGGCGCGAGCGCCGAGATGCCGGCCGCCAGCGCCGGGCTCTCGCCCATGAACGCCTGCATCAGCTGGCCGAACCTGCTGTTGATCTCATCGATCTCCCGGCGTGGATCCCAGCGGTACGGGATCGCCGCAAGCTGACCGCCGCCGCGGCGGCGTCGGGACCCGAAGGGTGCGATAGTCATGGCTGATCGATTTCCCTCCTGGAGCGATGTCGCGGGCTGTGGTGGCCCCGCGGGCCGCATCGGTCCCGGGGCCGCCTTTCCAGCCTCTGCCGCCAACCGGGTGGTGGGCTTCCCCTGGTGCGTATGAGGCGCACATGAACGCGGTCCCCGTCCTCAGTGGCCCTCTTCGGCGTGGATGACGCGGAAGACCGCGTTGATGAGCGCCAGGTGCGTGAGCGCCTGCGGGAAGTTGCCCAGGTGCCGCCCGCTGTGCGCGTCGATCTCCTCGGCGTAGAGGCCGAGCGGGCCGGCGAAGGACAGCAGCTTGGCGCACAGCCGGCGGGCGCGTTCCGTCTCGCCGATCTCGACGAGGGCCGAGACCAGCCAGAACGAGCAGACCGTGAACGTGCCCTCGCGGCCGTTCACGCCGTCGTCGGTCTCCTCGGTGCGGTACCGCAGCACCAGGTCGTCGACGGTCAGCTCGTCCTGGATCGCGAGCACCGTCGCACGCACCCGATCGTCGTGCGCCGGCAGGAAGTTGACCAGCGGCACCAGCAGCACCGAGGCGTCCAAGGCGGTGGTGTCGTAGTGCTGCGTGAAGACCCCGCGCTCGTCGACGCCGTGCTCGACGACGTCAGCGCGGATCTCGTCGGCGATGCCCCGCCAGCGTTCCGCGAGCGGGCGGTCGTCGCGCAACTCGGCGAGGCGGGCGCCGCGGTCGAGCGCCACCCAGCACATGACCTTCGACGACGTGAAGTGCCGCGGCTCGCCCCGGACCTCCCAGATGCCGCGGTCCGGCTCGCGCCAGTGCTGCACGGCGGTCTCCACCTGGTGCACCAGCACCGGCCACATGCGCTCGTCGAGCCGGTCCCGGTGCCTGGTGTGCAGCCAGACCGAGTCGAGCATCGCGCCCCAGACGTCGTGCTGGCGGTGGGTGTACGCGTCGTTGCCGACCCGCACCGGGCGCGCGCCCTCGTAGCCGTAGAGATCCTCCAGCGTGTGCTCGGCCAGGTCGCGCTCGCCGCCGACGCCGTACATGACCTGCAGGTCGACGTACCGGTTGGCGATCTCGGTGATGAACCGGCGGAAGTCGTCGGCCTCCCAGTCCAGCCCGAGCGTGAACAGGCCCCAGAGCGCGAAGGTGGAGTCGCGGATCCAGCAGTACCGGTAGTCCCAGTTGCGCTCGCCGCCCGGCGTCTCCGGCAGCGACGTCGTGGCCGCCGCGGCCAGCGCGCCGGTGGGTGCGAACACCAGCCCCTTCAGCGTCAGGGCGCTGCGCTCGAGGTCGGCCCGGAACGGATGGTCGGGGAAGTGGCCCCGGGCCAGCCAGTGCTGCCAGTGGTGGGCGGTCCACACCAGCCGTCGCTCGGCCTCGGCGAGGTCGTGCGGCGGCTCGTGCTCGGTCCACGACAGCGCGCAGAAGCGGGTGTCGCCGTCCTTGAGCAGCGTGCGCGCGATGGCCCGGCCGCCCTCGAAGCCCAGCCGCAGGTCGGTGGTGAGGCGCAGCTCGACGCCGCCGCCGTCGGCCTGGCAGCTGCCCTCGTGGTAGCCCGGCCCGCGGTACTCCCACCGGCCCGGCATCCGCCCGTAGTCGAACATCGGCTCGCAGTCGAGCGTGATCTGGACCTCCCCGCTGACGCACCGGACCATGCGCAGCAGCACGTGCTCCGCGTCGTAGTCGGTCGGCGCCCGCCGGTGCGTGACGGACCGCTCCGTGTCGTGGTGCCAGGGCCCCATGAGCAGCACGTCGAGCACGACGATCCAGCCGGTCGGCGTGCCCCAGCTCGTCTCCAGCACCATCGTGCCGGGCAGGTACCGCCGCGCCGCGGGCACGCGCAGGTCGGACGGGCCCAGCCGGAACCCGCCCGCGCCGCGGTCCAGCAGCGCGCCGAAGACGCTGGGCGAGTCGAGCCGCGGCAGGCAGAGCCACTCGACGTTGCCGCTCGGCGCGATGAGCGCGGTCGTCTCGCAGTCGGACAGGAAGCCGTACGACTCGATCGGCGGGAACGGCGACAGCGCCCTCACGACCCTGCGCCGCCCGCGGGTGCCGACGGTGCCGCCCGGGTCTGCTCGACCGTCTGCTCGACCCACTGCCGCAGCTGGGCGGCGGGCACGGCGCCGATGCGACGGGAGACCAGGTGGCCGCCGTCGAACAGCAGTACCGTCGGCACCGACTGGACGTCGAAGCGCGCGGCGGTGCGCGCCGACGCGTCGACGTCGACCTTGACGACCTTCAGCCGGCCGGCCAGGTCCGCGGCGAGCTGCTCGAGAGCCTCCCCGATCGCGTGGCACGGCGCGCACCAGGTGGCCCACAGGTCGACCACGACCGGGATCGACGAGTGCTCGACGACCTCGGCGAAGGAGTCGTCGCCGGCCGGCACGATCCAGGGCAGCGCGTGCCGGCAGTTGCCGCAGCGCGGCGCGCCCGGCCCGCTCGCCGGCAGCCGGTTCTTCTTCCCGCAGTGCGGGCACGACGTGATCACGGTGTCCATGGCGAAGGCTCCCTAGATGCCGTGTGCGAAGGACGAGAAGCGGGCGTCGTGCGCCGGCGACGCCTGCCGCTCCAGTCGATTCAGGGCCCGGTGCAGGTCGGCCAGCAGCAGGTCGGCGAGGTCGTGGGTGAAGCCGTTGCGCACCACGATCCGCAGCACCGCCAGGTCGGTGCGGTGCTCGGGGAACGTGTAGGCGGGCACGACCCAGCCGGCCTCCCGCAGCGCCAGCGAGACGTCGAAGACCGAGTAGTTCAGCACGTCGTCGTGCAGCGCGACCGCCGTCACCGGCAGTTGCGCGCCGTGGGTCAGGACCCGGAACGGCCCGAGGCCCGCGATGCGCTCCGCGAGCAGCATCGCCACCTCGCGGCTGTACCGCTGGAGCCGGCGGTACCCGCTGAAGCCCAGCCGCAGGAAGTTGTAGTACTGCGCCACGACCTGCGCGCCCGACCGCGAGAAGTCCAGCGTGAACGTGGGCACCTCGCCGCCGAGGTAGTTGACCCGGAACACGAGGTCCTCGGGCAGCGCGCCGGCGTCGCGCCACACGATCCAGCCCAGCCCCGGGTACACCAGCCCGTACTTGTGCCCGGAGACGTTGATCGACGCCACCCGGGGCAGCCGGAAGTCCCACTCGAGCTCCGGGTCGCAGAACGGCGCGACCATCGCGCCCGAGGCGCCGTCCACGTGCACCGGCACGTCCCACCCGGTGCGCCGCTCCAGCTCGTCCAGCGCCGCGCAGATGCCGGCCACCGGCTCGTAGCTGCCGTCGAACGTGGAGCCGAGGATCGCGACGACGCCGATCGCGTTCTCGTCGCAGCGCGCCACCGCCTCCTCCGGCGAGAGGTGGAAGCGGTCGCCCTCCATCGGCACCAGCCGCGCCTCGACGTCCCAGTAGTTGGCGAACTTCTCCCAGCACACCTGCGTGTTGATGCCCATCACGATGTTCGGGCGGTCCGCGGGCCGGCCGGCAGCGCGGCGGGCGTGCTGCCATCTTCGCTTGAGCGCCAGCCCGCCGAGCATGCACGCCTCGCTCGATCCGCCCGTCGAGGCCCCGGGGGCGGCGCGGTAGTCGGGCGCGTGCCACAGCCCGGCGAGCATCCGCACACAGCGGGCCTCCAGGTCGGTGGTGCGCGGGTACTCGTCCCGGTCGACGAGGTTCTTGTCCAGGCTTTCCGACACCAGCCGGGTCGCCTCCGGCTCCATCCACGTGGTGACGAATGTGGCCAGGTTGAGCCGCGGGTTGCCGTCGAGCAGCAGCTCGTCGTGGACCACCTGGTAGGCGACCTGCGGGTCCAGCTCGCCGCCCGGGAGGCGGTCGCGGGGGATGCGCACGGGCTCCCGGGTGAAGACCGGGTTCACCGAGAGCACCGGGGATCGGTCGTTCATCCCCGCGCGCTACCCCGGGCCCCTGGTGGCAAACCGGGGCAGGCGGGTAGTGGTCCGGGCATGCGAGCTGTTGTCTACGAAGGGCCGCGCAGCGTCGCGGTCAAGGACGTACCGGACGCCCGCATCGAGCGCCCGACCGACGTCCTCGTGAAGATCACGACCACCAACATCTGCGGCTCCGACCTGCACATGTACGAGGGGCGGACCGACATGGAGACCGGGCGGGTGCTCGGCCACGAGAACGTCGGGCAGGTCATCGAGGTCGGCGCCGCCGTGGACCGGGTTCGCGTCGGCGACATGGTCTGCGTGCCGTTCAACATCTCGTGCGGCTTCTGCGCGAACTGCGAGCGCGGCCTCACCGCGTTCTGCCTGACCACCAACCCGGACCCGCGCATGGCCGGCGCCGCGTACGGCTTCGCCGACATGGGCCCCTACAACGGCGGGCAGGCCGAGCTGCTGCGCGTGCCGTACGGCGACTTCAACTGCCTGGTGTTGCCGCAGAACGCGCACGATCGCGACTGGCAGCGCGAGTACGTAATGCTGGCGGACATCTTCCCGACGGGCTGGCACGCCACGCAGCTCGCCTGCGTCCAGCCCGGCGACACCGTCGTCATCTACGGCGCCGGGCCGGTCGGCCAGATGGCGGCGCTGTCGGCCGGCATCAAGAACGCCAGCAAGGTCATGGTCGTCGACCACCACAAGGACCGGCTCGAGCTGGCCGAGACCATCGGGGCGATCACCATCGACGAGTCCAGGGAGTCCGTGATCGACCGGGTCATGGAGGAGACGAACGGCCTCGGCGCGGACCGCGGCTGCGAGTGCGTCGGCTACCAGGCGCACGACCCGCAGGAGCACGAGCAGCCGAACCGGACGCTCAACTCGCTCGTGCAGTCGGTCCGCTTCGCCGGCACCATCGGCGTCGTCGGCGTCTTCATCCGCAAGGACCCCGGCAGCCCCGATCCGAACTACCGGGAGAAGGGCGAGCTCGGCTTCGACTACGGCGAGTTCTGGACCCGCGGCCAGTCGATGGGCACCGGCCAGTGCAACGTCAAGAACTACAACCGCTCCCTGCTGCGGCTCATCGAGGAGGGGCGGGCCAAGCCGTCCTTCGTGGTGTCGCACGAACTGGCGCTGGACCGCGCGCCCGCCGGCTACGACCACTTCGACAAGCGAACCAACGGGTGGACGACGGTCGTGCTGCACCCCGACAACATCTGAGCCCGGGCCGCCGCGGCGGCGGATCACGCCGGTCGCGGGCGTCCCGGCCGGCATATAGTCGTGATCGGTGACCGTTTCCCGTAGTGCCCGCAAGCGTGCCGACCCCGACCTCGGCGTGCTGTCCGCGCAGGTGCTCTTCGCGCTGCAGAAGGAGCTCTTCCGCCGCCTCGGCGAGGAGGGCTATCCCGACCTGCGCCCCCGGCACGGGGCGGTGCTGGCCCACCTCGACGCCGAGGGCAGCCGGGCCACCGACCTGGCATACCTGTCGGGCCAGCACAAGCAGGTCATCGGCACGCTGGTCGACGAACTGGCCGCGCTCGGCTACGTCGAGCGGCGCCCCGACCCGCAGGACCGCCGGGCCAAGCTCATCGTCCCGACCGAGCGCGGGCTGGACGAGATGCGCCGCTCGGACGCGATCATGGCCGACATCGAGCGAGGGCACGCCGAGGCCGTGGGCGAGGAGGCGTACGCCGCCTTCAAGGGCGTCCTGCGCCGGGTCGCCGCCCGGCAGCGCGGCGCTCAGGCCTGATCGTCGTTCAGCGACATCCGCTTGACGTCGTCCGTACACATGTTCTATCCACAGGCTGTGGACGGGGTGTGTGTTCGTTCGGACCCGGACAACCGGTGCGACCACGTCGGCCGGCCGAAAGAAGCCCTAACGGCCACTTAAGTGAGGATTCACGAAAGCATTCAGGTTACTGTTCGAAGCGGATCGATGACGACATTCTTCGATCCGCCCGGAGTGTGCCGGGCATGGTCGACAAATCCGACATATCCACCCAGTCTCTGGGCCCAAGGACCCAGGCCGGGGCCTTGTTGATCTATAAAAAGAGTTAAAGACACTTCAAGAAACGGGTCTGGATCATGCTCTGATGGGGGCGAAAGGCACGATCAAACTTAAATTGACCGGTTCCATCGGGCCTGCCTAGGTTGGATGCGGCGGCAGATGGAAATCGCCGGAAATCACCGCACAGGATTGAGGAACTGCAATGGTTCAGCCGCGCCCACCGGCTTCCGGCGGGGCTCTCTCAGGCCGCGGTCGATCCACTCAGAGCCGTCCCCCCTCAGCGGTCAACGTCGTGCTGGCCGCCCTCGCCGGGCTGCTGCTGCTCGGGGTGCTGACCGGCGGCGGGCGCGAGACGCTGAGCCAGCTCTTCGGCTTTCTGGTCTTCTACTGCGGCGTCTTCACGCTCGTGTCGCTGACCCTGACGGTGATCGTCGGCCTGGTCGCCACCGACCGCATCGTGCTGGTCGCCCGGCACCGGGTGTGGGTCCAGTCCGTGCACCGCACGCTGGGCATCGTCGCGATCTCCTGCCTCGGCCTGCACATCGGCGCCGAGCTGGTCGCCGGGCGGGTGGGCATCTTCGGCGCACTGGTGCCGTTCACGACGGCGCCGTTCGCGATCGGGGCCGGCTCCGTCGCGGCGTACCTCATGGTCCTGGTGATGTGGACCGGCATCGTCCGGTCCCGCTTCGCCCAGAACGGGCGCCCGTGGCTTTGGCGGCCGTTGCACGCCGTGGCGTACCTGTCGTGGCCCGTCGCGGTGTGGCACGGGCTCAACGCGGGGCGCCCGCCGGCCGTGTGGGTGACCGCCAGCTACCTCATGCTGCTGTTCCTGACCACGATCGCGCTCGGCCTGCGGCTCTCCGCGGAGCGCGGCCGGCGCCGGCAGCAGCTCGCCGCCGACCGCACCACCACCGAGATCGCGCCGATCGGGCGGTCGAGGCCGTCCGGGTTCGAGCGGCGCGCCGCGCGCTCATCCCGCTTCCGCTGGGACGCGCCGCCGGCCGACCGGATGTGGGCCGAGGGCGTGGCGGCGGACCTGCGCGCCGACTACCGCCGCGAGCCGGCCGAGCCCGCTCCGGTGACCTCTGTGCCGGTCACCTCTGTGCCGGTGACGGCCGTGCCGTACGACGACCCGGAGCCGGCGCCGAAGACGTACCGCGGCTCCGCCGCGGTGTACGACGACTACGACCCCTACGCGACGTACGCAGAGCCGGAGCCGGCCTACAAGGAGCCCGGCATGACGCTGCGCGACCGGTTCGCCGCCCGGCGCTCGGCCGCGGCCGCCGAGCAGGACCGCTACGCCGACGACGACGACACGCCCACGCTGGTCAACCTCGACACCCGGCGCGAGCTGCGCCGCCAGGAGCGCGACCGGCGGGAACAGGCGCGGCAGGCCGCCCGCCAGCAGGGTGGTGGTCGCCGGTACCGCGCCGATGACGACGACGTCGAGTACTGGGCCCGGCTGCGGGGCGAGGCGCGATGAGCGGCCGGGGCCGCGGGAGCGTCGCCGCGGTGCCGGTGCCGACCGTGCTGGCGCTCGGCCCGGCCCGGCTGACCGCGGGCCTGGACCGCGCCGAGCGGCTCGACCTACGCGACCACCTGCGGGTGCACGGCCCCGTCGGTCCGCTGTCCCAGCGCACGCTGATCGAGCTGGCCGAGGACATCAAGCTGACCGGGCGCGGCGGGGCGGGGTTCCCGTTCGCCAAGAAGGTCCGCGCCGTCGCCGAGGCCGTCGAGCGGCGCATGCTCGCGCCGTTCGTGGTGGTGAACGCGACCGAGGGCGAGCCCGCGGCCTGGAAGGACAAGGTCCTGCTGACCCGCGCCCCGCACCTGATCCTCGACGGCGCCGCGCTGGTCGCCTGGGCGCTGCGGGCCGTGGAGATCGTGCTGTGCGTCGCCGACGACGGCATCGGCGAGGCCTCGCTGCTCTCCGCCCTCGCCGAGCGCGACGTGCCGGTGCCGGCGCGCGTGGTGCGGGTGCCGCACCGGTTCATCTCCGGCGAGGGCGGCGCGCTGGTGCAGGGCATCAACGGCCTGCCGCACATCCCGCCGGGCATCAAGCGCCGCGCGAGCGAGGGCGGCGTGGCCGGGCAGCCGACGCTGCTGTCCAACGCCGAGACGTTCGCACAGCTGGCGATCGCCGCCCGGATCGGGCCGCGGCGCTACCGCGAGGTCGGCGGCGACGAGCCCGGCACGGTGCTGCTGAGCGTCACTGGCAGCGCGCGGCAGCCGGCCGTGGTTGAGTGCCCGACCGGCACCCCGCTCGCCGACGTGCTCGACCTGTGCGCGGTGCCCGCCGGGCCGGCCGTGCTCTCCGGCGGATTCCACGGGCGCTGGCTGGACATGGCCACGGCCTGCCGGGCCGAGGTCTCGCGGCGCGGGATGGCCGCCGTCGGCGGGGCGCTTGGGGCCGGGATCGTGCTGCCGATCGGGCCGGACACGTGCCCGGTGGGCGAGGTCGCCCGCGTGGTGCGCTACCTCGCGGCCGAGTCGGCCGGGCAGTGCGGCCCGTGCCGCCTGGGCCTGCCGGACCTGGCCCGGGCCGTGGACGGCGTGGCGTCGGGAGCCGGCGATCCGGGCGTGGTGCGGGCGGCCGCGGCGGCGGTCAAGGGCCGGGGTGCGTGCAGCCATCCCGACGGTACCGCCGGATTCGCCACCTCCGCCCTGGAGGTCTTCGCCGACGATCTGGCCCGCCACGCCCGCGCGGGCGACTGCGGGCGCCCGGTCGCCGGGGTGCTGCCGGTGCCCACCGCCCGCGAGGAGGGCGGCACGCGGCGGCTGCACGTCGACTGGTCCCGCTGCGACGGGCACGGCCTGTGCGCCGACGTCGCGCCGGACCTCATCAGGCTGGACGGCAACGGCTATCCGGCCTTCCCCGACGCACCGGTACCGGTGCGGCTCGAGCCCCTCGCCGTGCAGGCGGTGGCGGTGTGCCCGGCGCTCGCGCTGCGCATGGCGGCCGCGAAACGGTGACGTGATGATCGAGGCGACCGGGCGGCACGAGGCCGAGGGACGGGACCCCGACGACGAGCTCCTGTGCGCCCTGTACCGCGAGCACGCCGACGCGCTGCTGCGCTTCGTCGCCCGGCTCACCAACCGCACGACGACGAAGTACCCGGTGTGCCCGCAGGGCAGCCAGATCCAGCGGATCCTCGACTTCCCGAGCTGCTGGGACGGCAAGAACACGGACAGCGCCAACCACCGCTCGCACATCGTCTTCCCGAACGCCGACGGCAAGTGCCCGCGCCGGACCTCGGCCGTGCCGCGGCTGCGGATGACGATCTCGTACGACCGGCAGGCGGCCGGCACCTTCGCGCTGGACTCGTTCCCGGAGCAGCTGCACTCGCCGATTACCGACCACGGCGACTTCGCCAACGTGATGGCGCCGCAGCTGATGAACTTCGTGGTCGGGTGCATCAACAGCGGCCGCCGCTGCTGAAGCTCCGGCTGCCCTTGACAGGTCGGATAGATCCGGCGCGAGTGCGCCGAATCTATCCGGCCTGTTGCTGTGTGGCGCCGTTCAGCTCCCGGTAGGCCGAGACGATCGCCGCCGTGCGCTCGGCCAGGTCGCGGATCTCGTCCGGCGCGGCCTCGGTCCGCTCGAACGCGGCGCAGCGGCTGGCCAGGTTTGTCAGCGACTCGATCCGGCGGTCGATCTCGGCGCTCAGGGCGCGCTGCGCGGCGTCGATCCGGGTCAGGCGGTCCTCGAGGCCCGCGCGCACCCGCGCGTCGGGCGGCAGTGCGCCGTAGCGGGCGTCGCTGAGGCCGGCGTACTGCTCGGCGAGGTCGGCGTGGTCGTGCAGCAGGCCCGCCAGGGTCCACAGCGACGCCGACACCTCCGCCCGCGGCGACGGGATCCGCACGAGCTCGGCCAGCAACGGCCACGCCACCAGCACCGTCCGCGCCGCGTCGAACGCGCGGCGGAAGCGGGCCACCTCGGCGCGCGTGGCGAGCATGCGGTGCCGGTTGGCCCAGCGCCGCTCGAGCCGGGCCACGGCGGCGTTGTGGCGGCGGCCGACGTACACCGTGGCCGCGGCCCCGGCGGGCAGGGCGACCCAGGGGGTCACCAGCGCGGAGGCGGTGAGCGTGGCGCCCACGACGATCGCCAGCAGGCTGCCGGTGAGCAGCCGGGTGCCCTGCAGGTCCGGGGCGTCGCGGGCCCAGTCCTCGCCCGGCGTGCCGGTGAGCCGGACGGCGACCACGCCGTCGTAGTCGGCCCGCTCGGCCCGCCCGGGCGGGGCCGGATCGTCGCGCGAGACGAGGCAGCGGCCGGTGTCGTCGAACACGACGTACAGCACTCGTCGATCGTAGAGGGGTATTGCTCGCCGGGTAGCGCTCGTCAGGTCAGTTCAGGTCAGGTCAGGCATGCCGCCTTCCGCTCCAGGTACCGCTGCTCCGGCAGGCTCGTCGTGCGCCGGGCGGCCAGCGAATACCACGTCCGGGCCTCCGCGCGCGAGCCCGTCATCTCCAGCAGGTGCGCCCGCACCGCCGCCAGCCGGTGGTGAGACGCCATCCGGTCGTCGTCGTCGAGCGCGGCGAGCAGGTGCAGGCCGGCCTGTGGCCCCTTCACCATCGCCAGCGCGACGGCGTGGTTGAGCGTCACCATCGGGTTGGGCGCCACCCGGGTCAGCAGCTGGTAGAGCGCCAGGATCTGCGGCCAGTCGGTCTCGCCGGCCCGCGCGGCCTCGTCGTGGACGGCGGCGATCGCGGCCTGCAGCTGGTACGGCCCGGGCGGCCCCTGGGGCAGCGTGCGCGTGATGAGCTGCGTGCCCTCGTCGATCATCGGGCGCAGCCAGCGCGAGCGGTCCTGCTCGGCGAGGGGGACCAGCGTCCCGTCCGGCAGCGTGCGGGCCGGGCGGCGCGCGTCGGTGAGCAGCATGAGCGCGAGCAGGCCGGCCACCTCGCCGTCGGCGGGCAGCAGGCGGTGCACCTCGCGGGTCAGCCGGATCGCCTCCGCGGTGAGGTCGCCGCGCTGCAGGTCCGCGCCGGAGGAGGCGGTGTACCCCTCGTTGAAGATGAGGTACAGCACCTGCAGGACGACCTCGAGCCGGGGCTGGCGCTCCTCGGGCGGCGGCGGGGCGAACCGGGCGCCGGCCGATTTGATCTTCGCCTTGGCGCGGCTGATGCGCTGGGCCATCGTGGCCTCGGGGACCAGGAAGGCGCTCGCGATCTCGGCCGTGGTCAGGCCGCCGACCGCGCGCAGGGTGAGGGCCAGCTGGGAGGCCGCGGACAGCGCCGGGTGGCAGCACAGGAACAGCAGCGTGAGCGTGTCGTCGCGCTCCGGCACCTCGTCGGGCGGCTCCGGCTCCAGGACCGCGACCGTGAGCTCGCGCCGCCGGCGGGCGTCGTCGGAGCGGAACTGGTCGGTGAGGCGGCGCACGGCGACCGTGATGAGCCAGCCGCGCGGGTTGGCCGGCACGCCCTCGGCCGGCCACTGCAGCGCGGCGGCCAGCAGCGCCTCCTGCACCGCGTCCTCGCAGGCGTCGAACTGCCCGTACCGCCGGATCAGGATGCCCAGCACCTGCGGGGCGAGCGCGCGCAGTTCGTCCTCGACCGTCACAACCAACAACTACACCACCACGGACCGCGCCCGGCCGGTCAACGTACGACACTGGGCGTACACGCGATTACGCCCCGCGGGCCACGACGCGGGGCCGCGTCTTTGCCAGGCTGGAGGCCGTGCGATTCACACCGAAATGGCGCAAGGCGATCCTGACGCTGCACGTGGCCACCGCGGTCGGGTGGCTCGGCACCGACCTGGTGCTGCTCACGCTCGGCATCGCCGGCCTAACCGGCGCCGCCGACCGCGACGTGGTGTACCCGGCCGCGGCGCTCGTCGGGCGGGTGCTGTTCGTGCCGCTGACATTCGTGGTGTGGCTGGTCGGCGTGGTCAACGCCGTCGGCACTCCGTGGGGGCTCGTCAAGTGGTGGTGGGTGGCGGTGAAGCTCGGCATTGTGACCGTCATGCTCGGGCTCGTCACGTTCGCGCTGTACCCCAACCTCGTCCAGGCCGAGCTGGGCGCCCTGCTACCCCAGCGGGAGCGGCTCAACCTGGTCATCGCGCCCGCGGTCTCCAGCTCCCTGCTGGTGTTCTCGACGATCCTGTCGACGTACAAGCCCTGGGGCCGCACCAAGCGCGCCGAGCAGCGTCGCGGCGCCGAGCAGCCCGATGACGGTGCCGGGGCGCAGCACCTCCGCCAGGAGGCCGGCCAGCGCGGGCAGTAGCCCCTGCGCGGTCATCAGGCCGGTGGTGAGCAGCCCGAACGCCTGCCCGCGGCCGTCGGCCGGCAGCGCGTCGCGAAACGCCTCCTGCACGCCGAGGCCGAACGCGAACCCGGCACCGACCACGACCAGCGCGGCGGCGAGCGGCGGCCACGGCACCGGGGCGACGAAGGCCAGGCACGGCAGCCCCATCAGCGCGATCAGGACCGGCACCAGCGGCTCCCGCCACGCCGGGCGGACCAGGCGGCCGACCACGACGTTGCCGGCGATCATCCCGACCGGGATCGCGGCCAGCAGCCAGCCGGCCACGCCGACCGGGAAGCCGCGCCCGGCCGCGTACGGGACCATGAGCGCCTCCGCGCCGGTGATGAACGCGGGCGGCAGCCACTGGATGAGCAGCAGGCGGCGGATCGTCCGGTCGCGCAGCAGCTCGAGGTTGCCCCGCCAGCTCGCCGCGGCCAGCCCGCCCCGGACCCGCGAGACCGCGGGGGTGTCCGCGAGGCCGAGGCGGGTCCAGGCCGCCGCGACGACGTGGCCGAGCGCGGCGAGCAGCATCGCCCGCCGGCCGCCGAGCGCGGCGACCGCGAGCCCAGCGCCGGCCATGCCGACGAGCTGGGCCAGCGACGAGGCCATGTTGGCCAGGGAGCGGCCCAGCACGTACGCGTCGCCGGCGAGCGCCTCGGCGATCAGCGAGTTCTGCGCCCCGGCGAAGATCGGGATCAGCAGCGCCGCCGCGGCGACCAGCGCCAGGGAGCCCCACACCGGCAGCGGCGCCGCGGCGAGCAGGGCCGCGGCGCCCGCCTCGGCGAGGTAGCCGAGCACGATCAGGCGCCGGGGGCGCACCCGGTCCGCGAGCGCCCCGAACAGCCCGGCGCCCAGCAGCTGCGGCAGAAACCCGATGCCGTAGGCGAGCGCGGCCAGCGCCGGCGAGCCGGTCGTGGCGTAGACCAGCAGCGAGAGCGCGACGATCCGCAGCGTGTCCGCGAGGATGCTCAGCGTGCGGGTGCCGAGCAGGACCCGGAACGTGTCGTTGCGCAGCACCGCTGTGTACGTCGTCATGCCGTCAGGCTCCGGGAGGTACGACGTCCGGGGTGAGGTTTTCGTCCCTCGACGTAAGGTCGGGCGTAAGGTCGGGGGCATGCTCCGGCTGGAGGTCGACGCCACCGACCTGCTGCACACCCGCTTCGGCGTGTCGCCGCTGTTCGAACTCGGCGCCCTGCTGCGCAAGCTCGCCGGCCTGGCGCCACTGGGCCCGTTCGCGCGGCTGCGCCCCGTGTACGAACGGCTGCGCGCCGAGACCGAACTCGACGCCGTCGTCGCGCTGCACACCGCCCGTTACGGCGCCGACTTCGTCGGGCCGCCGCCAGGCATGCAGCAGACCTGGGAGGCCGACCTCGCCGCGGTGCGGGCCACGCCGCTGCCGGTGGCGCGCCGGGAGATCGCGCGGGCCCTGGCCCAGGGTCCCAGGATCCCGGATTCGGTACTGCGCGTGCTCCACTCCGCCGACGTCGTCAACCGGCTGGCCGCAGCCCTCGAGTCGGCGTGGCTGGCGCTGCTCGCCCCCGACTGGCCGCAGCTGCGCGCGATCTGCGAGAGCGACGTCGTGCACCGCGCCGGCCGGCTCGGCGAGGGCGGCTGGGCGGCCGCGTTCAACGGCCTGCACCGCGACGTGCGCTGGCACGACGGCGCGATCGAGATGGGCGACCGCTTCGGGGCGGCCACGGTCCCCTCCGACGGCACGGGCCTGCTGCTGGTGCCGTCCGCGCTGATCTGGCCGGGCGTGAGCACGTTCACCGACCCGCCGTGGCGGCGCGCGCTCGTCTACCCGGCCCGCGGCGTGGCCGCCCTGTGGGAGGCGCCCACCGGCGGCGGCGCGCTCGCCGAGCTCGTCGGCCGCTCGCGGGCCCGGCTCCTCGTGGCGCTGGACGCCCCGGCGAGCACGACGCAGCTCGCGGCCCGGCTGGGCCTGGCCGTCGGCGCCGTCGGCGACCACCTCGCGATCCTGCGCCGGGCGGGCCTGGTGCACCCGGCCCGGGCCGGGCGCTCGGTGCTCTACCGCCGCACCCCGCTCGGCGACGCGCTGGCCGCCAGCAGCGGCGTGGGGTGACGATGCGTGACGAGCGGCCGCGCGAGCGGCCTTTGCGCACTAGGCTGCGGGTATCGCAGGTCACACGACCAAGGGAGTTTGCTGTGGCATCGAGGCTCAACCCGTACATCAGTTTCCGGGGCAACGCCCGACAGGCGATGGAGTTCTACCAGAACGTCTTCGGCGGCGAACTGCGCATGAACACGTTCGGCGAATACGGCTCGGACGACGCGAGCATCGCCGACCAGATCATGCACGCGATGCTGGAGACGCCGGGCGGCTACACGCTCATGGCGTCGGACACGCCGCCCAACATGACGGTCACGCCGGGCGACAACATCACGATCAGCCTCAGCGGTGACGACGGCGCCGAGCTGCGCCGCTACTGGGAGAAGCTCTCCGCCAGCGGCAAGGTCTCCATCCCGCTGGAGAAGCAGATGTGGGGCGACGAGTTCGGCTCCTGCGTCGACCAGTTCGGCATCCAGTGGATGGTGAACATCACCCAGCCCTAGGGCTGACCCGCGGCCCGCCCGCGGGCACGGCATATCGTCGGTCCATGGCTTTGGAGCCGATGGGGCCCATGGACCCCGACGAGCTGGCCGCGCTCGACCGCGAGCACGTCTGGCACCCCTACGCGCCGATGCCGGCGACCCAGCGCCCGCTGGTGGTCTCGTCGGCGTCGGGCGTACGGCTGACCCTCGCCGGCGGCGAGGAGCTCGTCGACGGGATGTCCTCGTGGTGGGCGGCGATCCACGGGTATGCCCACCCGGTCCTCGACGCCGCCGTGCGCGACCAGCTGGGCCGGATGAGCCACATCATGTTCGGCGGGCTGACGCACGAGCCGGCCGTCCGGCTGGCCAAGACCCTCGTCGACATCACGCCCGACCCGCTGCGGCACGTGTTCTTCTGCGACTCCGGGTCCGTGGCGGTCGAGGTCGCGGTCAAGATGTGCCTGCAGTACCACCGGTCGCTCGGCCGCCCCGGGAAGCGCCGGATGCTGACCTGGCGCGGCGGATACCACGGCGACACGTTCCACCCGATGTCGGTGACCGACCCCGACGGCGGGATGCACAGCCTGTGGCGCGGCGTGCTGCCCGAGCAGGTGTTCGTACCCATGCCGCCGGTGGAGTACGACCCCGCCTACGTCGCCGGGCTGGACGAGACCCTGCGCCGGCAGCGCGACGAGATCGCCGGGATCATCGTCGAGCCGGTCGTGCAGGGCGCGGGCGGCATGCGCTTCCACAGCCCCCGATATCTCACCGCGCTGCGCGAGCTCGCCGACGAGCACGACGTCCTGCTCGTCTTCGACGAGATCGCGACCGGCTTCGGCCGCACCGGCGCGCTGTTCGCGGCCGGCCACGCGGGCGTCACGCCCGACGTGATGTGCATCGGCAAGGCGATGACCGGGGGGTACCTCTCGATGGGCGCGACCCTGTGCGTGCCCCGGGTGGCGCGGGGCATCAGCCGCGGCGAGACGCCGGTGCTGGCCCACGGGCCGACGTTCATGGGCAACCCGCTCGCCTCGGCGGTGGCCAACGCCTCGATCGAGCTGCTGCTCTCGGGCGACTGGGCCGCCACGGTGACGCGCATCGAGACCGGCCTGATCGACGGGCTTGCGCCCGCCCGCGAGGTCGCCGGGGTCCGCGACGTGCGCGTGCTCGGCGCGATCGGCGTGGTGCAGCTCGACCACGAGGTCGACATGGCCGCGGCCACGAAGGCCGCGGTGGGCCATGGGGTCTGGCTGCGGCCGTTCCGCGATCTCGTGTACACCATGCCGCCGTACGTCACCGGCGACGACGACCTCGAGCGCGTCTGCGCGGCCGTGGTGGCCGCGGCCGCCGCCGCATAACGCCCGCACCGTCCATTTGGGACATCGCACTGCAATCCCGCGCGCCTTGCTGTGCAAGAAGGGCGCAACGTTACGCAATTATTTCGCGAGCCCTTGTGTAATGGGGTACGGCGGCCCTACTGTCACTTCACTCACGGCGTCCGCCCACCCGCCTCGAGCGTCCGAGGTGCACACCCCATCACCCCGCTCGACGTCCGCCCACCTCGATGCGACCGGTGCGTTCGCCAACCAGGAAGAGCGCTTTCCGAGAGAAACGAGTCAATCGATGTCACGGAGCACCACAGGAGCACCACCGCGGTGGTCCGCGGCGGCGGCCGCGGCCGCCGTAGGCCTCGGGGTCATCGTCGCCGGTGGCACCGCCGCCCTCGCCGCGCCGGCAGGGTCGGCGGGGCCGGTCGTCACGCGGGCGGCCCTGGACCCCGCGCTCGTCGCGGGCCGGGGCGCGAGCGTCGGCTTCGCCGAGCAGGAGGCGGAGAACGCCAAGACCAACGGGGTGGTCATTGGCCCGGACCGCGCGGCGTACACGCTGGCCGCGGAGGCGTCCGGCCGGTCGGCGGTCAAGCTCACGCCCGGGCAGTACGTCGAGTTCACGCTGCCGAGCGCGGCGAACGCGATCAACGTGCGGTACAGCATCCCGGACGCGCCCAACGGCGGGGGCATCACCGCGCCGCTCGACGTGACGGTCAACGGCAAGTCGAAGCAGACGATGACGCTGACGTCGCAGTACTCCTGGCTGTACAACCAGTACCCGTTCACCAACGACCCCAACGCGGGCCTGCTGCACCCCGACTGGTGGATCACGGAGTGCGGCTGCGTGCCGGCCGGCACCACGCCGACGCCGCAGATCACCAAGCCGTTCCGCCCGTTCCACTTCTACGACGAGCAGCGGCTGCTGCTCGGCAACACGTACAAGGCCGGCGACAAGGTCCGGCTCCAGGTTCCGGCCGGCAGCAAGGCCGCCTGGACCGTGATCGACCTGCTCGACTCCCAGATCGTGGGCGCCCCGAAGGTCAACCTGCTGGCGTCCAACGTGCTGTTCTTCGGCGCCGACCCGACCGGCAAGCGCGACTCGGCCGACGCGTTCGACATGGCGATCGCCTTCGCCAAGTGGACGCACCTCAAGGTCTACGTGCCCCCGGGCACGTACCAGGTCAACCGGCACATCGTCGTCGACGACGTGACGATCGAGGGCGCCGGCTCGTGGTACACGATCATCAAGGGCCACGAGGTCGCCCTGAGCCAGCCCCTGCCCGACAAGTCGATCCACACCGGGGTCGGCTTCTACGGCAAGTACGCCCAGGACGGCGGCAGCCGCAACGTCCACCTCTCCGGGTTCTCGATCATCGGTGACGTGCGCGAGCGCATCGACACCGACCAGGTCAACGGCATCGGCGGGGCGATGTCGGACTCCACCATCGACGGGCTGTACATCCAGCACACGAAGGTGGGCCTGTGGTTCGACGGCCCGATGAACAACACGAAGATCACCAACACCACGGTCGTCGACCAGATCGCCGACGGCCTGAACTTCCACACCGGCGTCACCAACTCGACCGTGTCGAACAGCTTCTTCCGCAACACGGGCGACGACGCGCTGGCGATGTGGTCGGAGGCCACGTCGAACGCGAACAACACGTTCGACCACAACACCGTCCAGACCCCGACGCTGGCCAACGGCATCGCGATCTACGGCGGCAAGGACATCACGGTCTCCGGCAACCTCGTCGCCGACCCGATCCGCGAGGGCAGCGGCCTGCACCTGGGCACCCGCTTCGGCGCGCAGCCCTTCGCCGGCACGATCAACATCACGAACAACACCACGGTCCGGGCCGGGACCTACGAGCTCAACTGGAACATCGGCCTGGGCGCGATCTGGCTCTTCGCGCTCGAGGGCAACCTCGACGCGAACGTCCAGGTCGTCGGCGACAACTTCCTCGACAACACCTACAACGCGATCATGCTGGTCGCCGACTGGCCGGTGAAGGACCAGTACTCGATCACCAACGTCCACTTCAAGGACGTCAAGGTCGACGGCACCGGCACGTCAGTCGTCAGCGCCCGGGCCGCGGGCTCCGCGACCTTCGAGAACGTCGACGCCCGCAACGTGGGCGCGGTGGGCGTGAACAACTGCGGTTCGTTCCACTTCACCCCGGCCGGCTCGGAGTTTTCCCTGGTCGACCTGGGCGGCAACGACGGCGGCGGCACCACGGGCCCGTGGCTGGCGTCGTGGGAGCTGCCGAACACCATCACCTGCGACGACCGCCCGCCGGTCGTGGTTCCCCCGGCTCCGCAGCCGTGGTGACGTCCTGGGGATGAGGGGGCGCCCCCGCCGGGTTTCCGGCGGGGGCGCCTTCGCGTTCGACCCGATCCGATACGTCCAGACGCTGGCGCGTCCGGATGTATCGGATATTTCGTAAATATCAGTGCACGGTCCCCGCGGAGCCCGAACCGCGGCGGACCGGCTCGGCGCAGGCCAGCAGCCGGCCGTGCGGCAGGAACTCGATCGCCGTGGCCGCGCCGATCTCGGCCATCGGGGTGTACGCGTGTCCGAGCAGGCCCAGCGCCTGGCCCTCGGGCGAGTCGATGAAGGCCGGCTCGGCGGTGACCGACGCCGTGTTGCGCTGGGAGGCGCGGGGCGCGGCCACCGCCTGAGGCAGGGTCATGCCGAGGTCGAGCCGGTTGACCAGGATCTGCAGGACGGTGGTGATGATCGTCGAGCCGCCGGGCGAGCCCAGCGCCAGGAACGGCCGGCCGTGCTGCAGCACGATCGTCGGCGCCATCGAGCTGCGCGGGCGCTTGCCGGGGCCCGGCAGGTTGGGGTCGGCGGCGGTGCCCTGGGTCGGCGTGAAGTTGAAGTCGGTCAGCTCGTTGTTGAGCAGGAACCCGCGGCCCGGCACGACGATGCCGTTGCCGCCGATCTGCTCGATCGTGAGCGTGTACTCCACGACGTTGCCCCACCGGTCCGCGACCGTCAGGTTGGTCGTGGACTGCCCCTTGTCGGGCGCGGCGCCGCCGGTCGCGGTGTCGCACCGCTGCTTGTAGCGGCCGTCGGGCACGCCGGGGGCGACCGGTTTCGCGAGCGCCCGGGCCGGGTCGATCCGGCACGCGCGCTCGGCCGCGAAGCCGTCGGTCAGCAGGGCGTCGAGCAGCGGGCGGGGCGTGTAGTCGCCGACGTACCGGTTGCGGTCGGCGAAGGCGAGGGCGCTCGCCTCGAGATACCGGTGCAGGGCCTGTGTCTTGTCGAGACCGTACTCGCCGGACTGCACGCCGGACTGTTCGAGGATGTTGAGGGCCTCGCCCACGGTCGAGCCGCCGGAGGACGGCGTGGCCATCCCGTAGACGTCGTAGCCGCGGTACGTGACGTGCGTGGGCGCGGGGCGCCGCACGTCGTAGGCGCGCAGGTCGTCCAGCGTCATGCCGCCGGGGCGGATCTGGTACTGCCACGGCCGCGACGGGCTGGACGCCACCGGCGGGCGCTGCACCGCGGAGACGAGGTCGCGGCCGATCTCGCCGCCGTAGAACGCGCCGGTGCCCCGGCGGGCGATGAGGTCGTACGTGGCGGCGAGGTCGGGGTTGCGCAGCGTGCTGCCGACCGCGGGCGGCGCGCCGCCGGGCAGGAACAGCCTCGCCGTCGGCTCGAACTGCGCGAACGCGGCGGCGTTGTCGCTGACCTGCTGGGCGAAGGTCGCGTCCACGGTGAAGCCGTCGCGCGCGACCTGGGCGGCCGGGCGCAGGGCCGCCGACAGCGGGCGGGTGCCCCAGCGGCGCGCCGCGGCGTCCCACGTGGCCAGCGACCCCGGGACGCCGGCCGAGAGCCCGCTGACCCGGGCCTCCTGGAAGGCGTACGGCTGCCCCGTCGCCGGGTCGACGAACGCGTTCTCGCCCATCGAGCGCGGCGCGGTCTCCCGGCCGTCGAGCGTGGACACGCGACCGGTGCGGGCGTCGTAGTACACGAAGAACCCGCCCCCGCCGATGCCGGAGGAGAAGGGCTCGGTCACGCCCAGCGTGGCGGCCACGGCGAGCGCGGCGTCGACCGCGTTGCCGCCGTCGCGCAGCACCCGCAGGCCGGCCGCGGTGGCCGTGGCGTCGACCGACGCGACCGCCCCGCCGTAGCCGGTCGCGGTGGGGCCGGACGGTCTCGCGCCGGCCGTCCCGGCCGCGGCCGCGGGCGCGGCCGGGGCGAGCAGGACGGCGGCCAGTAGGAGTGGGATGAGCCTTCGCACGGGTACCTCCCATAGGGATCGACGGCGATCACTCATCCCTGCCTACCCGCCGGCGCCCTCCGGCACAACCCGGAACGTGCGGCGGTACGCACTCGGAGCGACCCCGATCGTGCTCTGCAGGTGCTGGCGCAGCCCCGCGGCCGTGCCCAGGCCCGAGCGGCGGGCGACGACCTCGACCGGCAGGTCGGTGCTCTCCAGCAGGGCACGGGCGTGGTCGACCCGCTGCTGGAGCAGCCAGCGCGCCGGGCTCACCCCGGTCTCCTCGCGGAAGCGCCGGGTGAACGTGCGCACGCTCATGCTCGCGTGCCCGGCCATCTCCTGCAGCGACAGCGGCGCGTCCAGTCGTTCCACGGCCCAGGCGCGCGTCGCGGACAGGGTCGCGTCGGCCGGGCGGGGGAGGGGGCGCTCGATGTACTGCGCCTGGCCGCCCTCCCGGTACGGCGGGACCACGCTGCGCCGCGCCGCCCGGTTGGCGACCTCGCTGCCGAAGTCCGTGCGCACGACGTGCAGGCACAGGTCGATGCCCGCGCCGACCCCGGCGCTGGTGAGCAGGTCGCCGTCGTCGACGAACAGCACGTCGTGGTCGAGCTTGACCTGCGGGAACAGCTCCCGGAACCGTTCCGCCCACCACCAGTGCGTGGTCGCCGGGCGCTCGCCGAGCAGGCCAGCGGCGGCGAGCACGAACGCGCCGGTGCAGATCGACATCACCCGGGCGCCGCGCGCGTGCGCGCTGCGCAGCGCCTCGGCCACCGGCGGGTCGACGGTGCCGTCCTCCACCGGGCCGCCGAAGGAGATGCCGGCCACGATCACGGTGTCGGCGCGCTCGGTGAGCTCCAGCCCGTGGTCGGGCGTTACCCGGTAGCCGGCCGCCGTGACCACGGGCAGGCCCCCCGGGCTGCAGACCTGGATGTCGTACTTCCGGTGGCCGTGCTCGTCGCGAGCGGTGCCGAAGATCTGTGTCGGCGTGCCGAGGTCGAACGGGACGACCCCTTCGAGCGCCACGAGGGCAACGAGGTGCTGCTCGGTCATGGCTCGATTCTTGCGCACTATGGCTGCCGGGCCACTCGCCGCGAGGTACCGAATCCGCTCCAATGTTGTTGTGAAACGACTCCACCCGGCCTGGCTGGTCTCCGTCGTCGCGTTCGTCGCCCTGGTCGGCGCCGCCGGCTTCCGCGCGACGCCGGGCGTGCTGATCCATCCGCTGCACGACGAGTTCGGCTGGCCGCTGGGGACTATCTCGCTGGCCGTGTCGATCAACCTGCTGCTCTTCGGCCTGACCGCGCCCTTCGCGGCCGCCCTGATGGAGCGCTTCGGCATCCGGCGGGTCGTGGCGTACGCGCTGCTGCTCGTCTCCGCCGGCAGCGGCCTGACCGTGTTCATGCGGCACAGCTGGGAGCTGATCGCGCTCTGGGGCGTGCTCGTCGGCCTCGGCACCGGCTCGATGGCGCTCGCGTTCGTGGCCACGGTCACCGGCCGCTGGTTCGTCAAGCGCCGCGGCCTGATCACCGGCGTGCTCACCGCCGGCGGCGCGGCCGGCCAGCTCGTCTTCCTGCCCGTCCTGGCGCTCCTCGTCGAGCACCATGGCTGGCGCTCGGCCGCGCTGACCGTCGCGGGTGCGGCCCTCGCGGTGGTACCGCTGGTGCTCTGGCGCCTGCGCGACCACCCGTCCGAGCTCGGCGTCACCGCCTACGGCGCGGAGGGCGACGTCACCCCGCCACCCACGCCCACCACGGGCGCGGCCCGGCGGGCGCTCGGCGCCCTGCGCACGGCCGCCCGTACCCCGGCGTTCTGGCTGCTGGCGGGCGGCTTCGCGATCTGCGGCGCGACCACCAACGGCCTCATCGGGACCCACTTCATCCCGGCCGCGCACGACCACGGCATGGCCGAGCCCACCGCCGCCTCGCTCCTCGCCCTCATCGGCCTCTTCGACATCGCCGGGACCGTCGCCTCGGGCTGGCTGACCGACCGGATGGACAGCCGCGTGCTGCTCGGCTGGTACTACGCGCTCCGCGGCCTCTCGCTGCTCGTCCTGCCGGCGCTCTTCGCCGCCACCGTCCGCCCGAGCATGCTCGTCTTCGTCCTGTTCTACGGCCTGGACTGGGTGGCGACGGTCCCGCCGACCGTAGCGCTGTGCCGCGAGTACTTCGGCGCCAGCGGCCCCGTCGTCTTCGGCTGGGTGTTCGCGTCACACCAGTTCGGCGCGGCGATCGCGGCGACCTCGACCGGCATCCTGCGGGACCGGCTCGGCAACTACGACCTGGCCTGGTACATCGCGGGCGGCCTGTCCATCGCGGCGGCCGCGCTGTCGCTGATGCTGTTCAAGGCGCGGCGCGAGACCCCGGCCCCTACGCCGCAGTCCCAGGTGGCGGCCGTCGCCGCCTGACCTCTCACCCATGCGTCACTATGCGTCACGGCCGGGCCCTCGGGGCCCGGCCGCTCGCTGGTTCACTCCCTGATCTGCGGTCGCTCTGAGTCGGTCAGGTGCGGCGGCGCTACTGGCCGAGCCGATAATTCAGATCCGGGGTAATTGTCAGGGTGTCCATCTGGGCGCGCTGCAGGCGCCCCGAGTAGTCCCAGTTCATCGACTGCCACCGGGTGAACTGGTCGAGCACCCACACCCCGGACTGCCGGCTCCCGTTGCCCGACCGCCCGTTGCCCCCGAACGGCAGGTGCGCCTCCGCGCCCGACGTCGAGTTGTTGATGCTGACCATCCCCGCCCGGGTGCCCCGCCGGAACTCGAACGCCTTGCGCGGGTCGGTCGTGTAGATCGCCGCGGACAGCCCGTATCCCGGCGCGTCGGCCAGCTCGATCGCCTCCTCGAGCGCCGAGTACCGCGTCACGCCCACCAGCGGCCCGAACGTCTCCTGCTGGAACACCTTGTCCTCGGGCCGTACCCCGTGCACCAGCACCGGGTGGTAGAACAGCCCGGCCGCGGGGTCGCCCACGAACCCGGCGCGCGGGTTGTCCGCGGAGATCCGCCCGACGCCGGTCGACCCCGACACCCGGTGGTGCTCCTCGACCCAGTCGAGATAGCTCTCGTACCGCTCGGCGAAGCGCTCGCTCATCAGCGGCCCGTACAGCACCGAGGGGTCGGTCGGGTCGCCGACGACCGCGCCGCGCACCGCGTCCTCGAGCCGGCGGGTGAACTCATCCAGGACGTCGTCGTGGACGATCAGCGTGCCGAGGGAGGTGCAGCGCTGCCCCGCCGTGCCGAACCCCGCGAACAGCGCCCCGTGCACCGCCAGGTCGAGGTCGGCGTCCTCGGTGATGACCATCGGGTTTTTCCCGCCGAGCTCCAGGCATGCGCTCTGCAGGTGCCGCCCGGCCAGTTCGCCGATCCGCGCGCCGATCTCCGACGACCCGGTGAACCCGATCTTGTCGATCAGCTGCTCGCGCAACCCTGCCTCGAGCCCCGCGTACGTCGTCGGGCCATCGGCGTGGACCACCTCGAACACGCCGTCGGGCACGCCCGCCCGGCGGATCAGCTCGGCGAACGCGTCGGCGCAGGCCGCGGCGTATTCGGCCGGCTTCCAGACGACGGCGTTGCCGCACAGGAGCGCCGGCACGACGTACCAACTGGGGACCGCCACCGGGAAATTGCCCGCGGTCACGATGGCCGCCACCCCCACCGGCACCCGGAACGTGAACAGCTGCTTGTCGGGCATCTCGCTCGGCACGGTGTGCCCGTAGAGCCGCCGGCCCTCGCCGAGAAAGAAGTCGCAGGTGTCGACGATCTCCTGGACCTCGCCGCGCGCCTCGGTCAGCGTCTTGCCGACCTCGCGGGTCACCAGCGCGGCCAGCGCCTCGAAGTTGGCCTCGACCAGGCGGCCGAGGTTGGCCACGACCCGGCCGCGGACCGGCGCGGGCACGTCGGCCCAGGCCCGCTGCGCGCGACGGGCGGAACGGCAGGCGGCGACGAAGGTGTCGGCGTCGGCCAACGCGACCTCGGCCACGACGTCGTCGAGCCGGGACGGGTTGAGCGATGGCACGCGATGATCATTGGCGGCGACGGGCTTGCCGCCGACGGTCGAAACGATGACGCGGTTCATAGGGCTTATCTTGGCGCGGGGGTCCGACAGTTTTGGAGCGGGCCGGCCGGGCGGTGACGCTGGGTGGAACTATCCTAACTCTGCGTCTCGGCTGGGTCGAACGCCAGATGCCCGCCGAATTGGTCGCGCAGCCGCTCGTCGTAGTAGTCGGCGGTGTCGGCCACCCAGTCGCAGGCGTTGCTCAGCTCGATCGGGTCCAGCGTCGAGGCCAGCATCTCCACCGCGGCGAACACGCAGTCGTCGCGCCAGAACAGCCGGATGAAGTTGAGCCGCCCGTTGAGGTCGTTGAGCTCGGCCAGCAGCTGCGGCGACCGGCCCAACTGGCGCAGCATCGGCGAGAAGACCCGCACCAGCGGCGGCTCGCTCGCGATCAGGCGCAGGTAAACCACCGCGGTGCCGCTGCGGATGGCCGCCGGCTCGGCCACCAGGTCGGCGGGCACCTCCTGGCCGCCGAGGTACTCCGTGACCAGCCGATGCACCTTCGCCCGTAAGGCGTCGTCTATCGACACGCGTTCACGATACAAGTGGCCCGCACCCCCGGCCTCAGCCACTCTTGCCCGGCCGCCCGGGCGGCAGGAACCCGCGCCGCCGGGCCTCCTTCACCCACCGGTGCGCCGTGCTCACCGGCACCCCGTGCTGATCGGCGAGGTCGCAGGCGGGCCGCGGCGAGGCCTGCGCGAACGTGAGATACACGTCGGCGACCTGTCGATAGAAGACGTCGGGCCGCCCGCGCAGCCGCGAGGTCTCGGCCGGTGCCGAGCGCGTGACGGCCAGGGAAGGTTCGATCATCTCCCACCCGACGTCCTCGGCGACCGGCGGCGCGACGGGCCTCGCCCGGGTGTTGACAACAGGGGTCGTACCGCGAACAGCCTGCACGGCGGCCAACTGCGCGTTGGCGGCGGCCTCGATGCGCCCGACGGGGATGGCCCGCAGCAGGTCGGCGCTCGGCGTGCCCTCGATGCGCAGGCCGGTCAGCACCAGCCGGCCGCCCGCCCCGACGCCGACCCGCACCAGCACGGTCCCGGCCAGTGGCGGCTCGTCCTGGCGCCATTCATACCAGTCATCACTGACTGGAAAGAGGCGGCCCCGCACGCGGCAAGGCTAGACCACAATTCCGCAAATCAACAATTGCGCTGACCTAGACGTCTAGATACGCTGATCTGGACCGACGAGCCACACGGCGTTCGGGGACCGGGGGGCGGTCGCGTGCCTAGCACGCAACCGATTGGCCGGTGGCAGCGTCCGCATCGGAGGACGGGGGAAACGGGGCGATGCGGACGGTGGCCGCCGAGCGGAACGTGCACAGGCGCGCTCCGCTCGGCGGCGTCATCGCGGAGCCGCGGTCGCGGGGTCTCGCCGGGCCCCGTGGCCGCTTATCCGGCCGCGCCTGACCGGCTCGGTCGCGCTCGGGTCGGTGGGGGCCGACGGCGGGCGCGGGGGTCCGGGCCGGTCGCGGGGTGCGGAGGTTCGGGGGTGCGGGTCCCGGGGGCGATGGGGTCCCGGGGTCCTGGGGTGACGGGGCCAGGCGGAAGGTGTTGGGCTCGGGGGGTGCGGCGATCCGAGCCGCGGTCGCTGGGTCGCGATCACAGCGGCGCGGTGGTCCGGGCGGTGAGCGCGGGCCCGCGGGGGGCGGGGCCGCGCTCGCAAGCCCGGTGCTCACACCCTGGCGCGCGGCCCCGCCCCCCCCGCGGGCCGGTGGAGGCGGGGCCATGCTCGCAAGCCAGCAGGCCCGGCGCTCACACCCTGGCGCGCGGTCCCCGCGCACGGACCCGCGGGTGCTGCCGTCCGGGCTCGATCGGGGCAAAGGCGGTGCAGGCCGCCGGTCAGACCAACACGGAGTCGGCGGGTTGAATGCCGGGGCCGACGCGCCGTGTGGTGCGAGAGCCCCGGTCGCGCGTCAGGAATGCGTGGGGGTCGGTGGGGTGGACAGGGTTGGTGTGGCCGGGTCCGACATCGGCGGGCCCGTCACCACCGTCACCTCTGGCTGGGTCACGGTGCCGTCGCTCGACACGCTGCTGCTCGACCAGAAGAGCACCATGCCCAGCAGGCCCGCCACCACGCACATCGTGGCCACGGCGGCGATCGTCAGTGCCACCCAGATCAGGGCGGTCGAGCGCTTCTTCGGCTGGATCAGGATCGGTGGCGGGGACTCCGCGTCGACCAGCGCCTCCGCGGCCACCTCCTCCGGGTCGCCGAGGAGTTCCAGGATCGAGCGGACCTCGACCTCGGTCTCGCGGTCCGGGGAAAGCTCCGCCCGCTTGGCTGCGATGTGCTCGCTCAGGTCGGCGAGCAGTTCGGCGCGCCGGTTGGCGGGGACGCCGGCCAAGGCCTGCTCGACGGCGCGGAGATAGTCGTTGACCAGGTCATCGTAGGTGTTCATGCCGCCCTCGTTCCGACAATTCGGTCAACTGTGTCGCGGAAAGACGTCCACTCCTCGCGGAAATGGCGCAGCGCCTGGTGGCCGTGCTGGGTGAGCGCGTAGTAGCGCCGCGGGGGGCCGTTCGGGGACTCGCGCCACGTCGTCTCCACCCAGCCGGCCCGGCGCAGGCGCGCCAGCAGCGGGTACAGCGTCCCCTCGCTGGTGGTCAGCGTGCGCTCGGCCCCCAGGCGGCGGACGAGCTCCACCCCGTACTGCTCGCCCTGCTCCATCAGGGCGAGCACGCAGAACTCCAATGTGCCGCGGCGTAGCGCCGTGGACAACGAGCCGGGTGTATCCATGTCTGACACAGTACCTTGCGGCGCAAGGTACTAACAACGACCGGATTCGTTTCCGAACGTGCAAAAATACATGGCATGACCCGCTGGCTCGACGAGGAAGAGCAGGCCGCCTGGCGCGCCTTCTACAGCGCGACCACGCTACTGATCGACCGGCTCGACCGGGAGTTGCAGCACGACGCCGGGATGCCCCACGCCTACTACGAGATCCTCGTCGTCCTGTCGGAGTCGGAGGGGCGGTCGCTGCGCATGAGCGAGCTCGCCCTGCAGACCCGCTCCTCGCGCAGCCGGCTCTCGCACGCCGTGACCAAGCTCGAGGCGCGCGGGTGGGTGCGTCGGCGCGACTGCGACGACGACAAGCGCGGCCAGTTCGCCGACCTGACCGACGAGGGCTTCGAGGCGCTGGTCGCGGCGGCCCCCGGGCACGTCGAGACGGTCCGCGCCCACCTTTTCGACGCGCTGACGCCCGAGCAGGTCGATCAGCTGAGGCGGATCAGCCAGGCGATCTCCGAAACCCTGAAAACATAGAAAGTCAAGCCTTGTAAGGATCTTTGCCGGTCGATACGGTGCCAAGCCTCGCCAGAGACCTCGTTGTCCTCGAGGAAGGCCCCGCCATGCGCTCCGCCAGATCCGTCACGTTGACCAAGATCGCGCTCGGTGTTCTGACCGCCCTCGCCGTGTTCGCCGCGGTGCCGGGCGACAACCCGCGGACGCCGGACGTCCCGCAGCGGCCGACCGGCTACTCCGAGGGCGTGCCCGAGTGGGCCAAGGAGCCGTCGATCGCCAGCCTCCTCGACGGGCCGCGGCCGCAGCACGCCGAGCAGTTCTACTTCGTCCTGGCCGACCGCTTCGCCGACGGCGATCCGGCCAACAACACCGGCGGGCTGTCGGGCGACCGGCTGAGCACCGGCTACGACCCCACCGACAAGGGGTTCTACCACGGCGGCGACCTCAAGGGCGTCATCGACAAGCTCGACTACATCCAGGGCCTCGGCACGACCGCGATCTGGCTGGCGCCCGTGTTCAAGAACCGGCCGGTGCAGGGCAGCGGCAACGACATCTCGGCCGGCTACCACGGGTACTGGATCACCGACTTCACGCAGATCGACCCGCACTTCGGCACCAAGGACGACCTCAAGCGGCTGACGAAGCTTGCGCACCAGCGCGGGATCAAGATCTACCTCGACGTCATCACGAACCACACCGCGGACGTCATCCGGTACGCGCAGAACCAGTACTCGTACCGTAACAAGACCGACTACCCGTACAAGGACGCGAACGGCAACAAGTTCGACGACCGCAACTACGCCGACGGCACCCACGGATTCCCGCCGATCAATCTGCAGTCCTTCCCCTACACACCGGTGTTCCCGAGCGAGGCGGACAAGACCGTCAAGCAGCCGGCGTGGCTGAACGACCCGACGATGTACCACAACCGCGGCGACTCCACGTTCAGCGGCGAGAACGCCGAGTACGGCGACTTCTTCGGCCTCGACGACCTGTGGACCGAGCGGCCCGAGGTCGTCCAGGGCATGACGAAGATCTACTCGGACTGGGTCAAGGACAGCGGCATCGACGGATACCGCATCGACACGGCCAAGCACGTCGACATGCAGTTCTGGCCGCAGTTCACGCAGGGTGTGGAGGCCGCCGCCGACAAGGCGAAGAAGCCCGACTTCTTCATGTTCGGCGAGGTGTACGACGCGAACCCGGCCTTCGACTCGACCTACGTGCGCAAGGGGCGCCTGCCGGCCACCCTGGACTTCCCGTTCCAGCAGGCCGCCGCCGACTTCGTCGCGCGGGGCGGCTCGGGCCAGGAGCTCGCCGATCTGTACGCCCAGGACGACCTGTACACGTCCGCCGGCACCAGCGCGCAGTTCCTGCCGACGTTCCTCGGCAACCACGACATGGGCCGCATCGGCTACTTCGTGGCCACCGGCGGCACCAACCCGGCCACCCACCTGCGCCGCGACGAGCTCGGCCACGAGCTGATGTTCCTGACCCGCGGCCAGCCGGTCGTGTACTCCGGCGACGAGCAGGGCTTCACCGGCGCCGGCGGGGACAAGGACGCCCGGCAGGACATGTTCGCCAGCCGGACCGCCGACTACCTCGACGACGATCTGCTCGGCACCGACAGCACGCACGCCGTCTCGCACTACGACACGAGCCATCCGATCTACCGCACGATCGCGAGCCTCGCGCGGCTGCGCGAGAAGAACCCCGCGTTGCGCCAGGGCGTCCAGATCACGCGGTACGCCGACCAGAACGTCTTCGCGTTCTCGCGCATCGACCCCGACCAGCGCGTCGAGTACGTCGTGGCGAGCAACAACGGCACCGGCACGAAGACGATCACGGTCCCGACGTACATGGCGACCACGACGTTCGACCAGATCTACCCGTCGACCGGGCCCATCGCCGGGACCGCCGGCGACGGCTCGCTGCAGTTGAGCGTCCCGCCGCTGACCACCGTGGTCCTCAAAGCGCGCGGCGCGATCAAGGGGGCGACGGCCCGCCCGGCGATCTCGCTGCAGGTCGACCCGGCCCCGGCCACGATCGCCGAGGTGCGCGCGAACGTCACCGGCGACCCGCTGTCCACCGTCACCTTCGCGGCGCGGGTCGGCAACGGCAACTGGAAGCTGCTCGGCACCGACCACGCCGGCCCGTACGCCGCCTACCATGACCTCGACGGGCTCGCGGCCGGCACGAAGCTCGAGTACAAGGCGGTGGTCCGGGACGGAGCCGGACGCACGGCCGAAGCCAAGATCGAAACGAGGGTCGGCACTCCGCCGAGCGCCGCGTCCGCGGACTACGCGATCGTGCACTACCAGCGCCCGGCCGGCGACTACACCAACTGGGGCCTGTACGCCTGGGGCGACATCCAGGACCCGATGAGCTGGCCCGCCGGCGCGCCGTTCGCCGGAGAGGACTCGTACGGACGCTTCGCATGGGTCAAGCTGAAGCCGGGGGCCGCGAACGTCGGCTTCCTGGTGGTGGACGCCAACGGCGTGAAGGACGTCACCGCGGACCGCTCCCTCGACCCGACGAAGCATCCGGAGATCTGGCTCAAACAAGGAGATGCGACCATCTACACCTCCCAGGCAGCCGCCACCGGCAGCGTGTCGGTCCACTATGGACGGCCGGACGGCGGCTACACCGGCTGGGGTCTGCACCTCTGGGGAGACGGCCTTGCCCCGGGTACCGCGACCGACTGGGCGAGCCCCCGCCCGGCGGACGGCGTCGACGACTTCGGCGCGTACTGGCACGTGCCGGTGACCGACCCCGCGAAGCCGGTGAACTTCATCGTGCACAAGGGCGACGCCAAGGATCCGGGCCCGGACCAGTCGGTCCTGCCCAGCATTCAGGGCGAGGCGTGGATCCGCTCCGGGGAGGCGACCGTGCACCCGACGCGGGCCGCGGCCGAGCACACCGCCGTGCTGCACTACCGCCGCCCCGGCGGCGACTATGACGGCTGGGGCCTGCACCTGTGGACCGGCGCCGCGGCCGGCACGGACTGGGGCAGCCCGATGATGCCGTCGGGCACGGACGCGTTCGGCGTGCGGTTCACCGTGCCGCTGGCCGACAACGCGCCGCTGCTCAACTACATCGTGCACAAGGGCGACACCAAGGACCTCCCGGCCGACCAGACGCTCGACCTGGTCACCGTCGGCCACGAGGTGTGGATCCTGTCGGGCCAGGAGAAGTACCTGCTGCCGATCCCGGCCCAGGGCACGCCGGACACCGACGTGAACAAGGCGAAGGCGGTCTGGATCGACCGCAACACTGTGGCCTGGCGCGCCGGCCCGACGGACGGGCACAGCTACGAGCTGTGGTCCGCGCCGGCCGGCGGGTTGCAGGTCGTCGACGGCCAGGTCGTGGGCAACGGCACGAAGCTCGCGATGAGCACCGTGCCGGGCAACCTGACCGAGGCGCAGCGGGCGAAGTTCCCGCACCTGTGGGCGTACCAGACCTTCCACGTCGACGGCGACCGCGCGGCGCTCGCCGCGGCCCTGCGCGGGCAGGTCGTGGCGGTCGAGCGGGACGTCGCCGGGCAGGTCACCGAGGCGACCGGGGTCCAGCTGGCCGGCGCGCTCGACGACCTCTACGGCGCGGCGCTGAGCGCGAGGCTCGGCCCCACGTTCGACGGCCAGCGCCCCACGATCAGCGTCTGGGCGCCTACCGCGCAGCAGCTCACCCTGGAGCTTTACCAGGACATCAACAAAAATCCGGACATCGTGGCAATGACCCGCGACGACCGCACGGGCGTCTGGAGCGTCACCGGCGACAAGTCCTGGAAGGGCCGCTACTACAAGTTCCGCGTCACCGCCTATCAGCCCGCCGTCCGCGCCGTCACCACGGCCAGCGTCACGGACCCCTACAGCGTGTCGCTGTCGGCCAACGGCACGCACAGCCAGATCGCCGACCTGTCCGACCCGGGGCTGCGCCCGGCCGGCTGGAGCGACCTGCGCAAGCCGTCGGCCCCGTCGCGACCGCAGATCCAGGAGCTGTCGGTGCGCGACTTCTCGATCGCCGACACCACGGTGCCGGCCGAGCAGCGCGGCACCTACCTGGCCTTCACCCAGTCCGGCTCGGCCGGCATGCAGCACCTGCGGCAGCTGGCGCAGGCCGGCACCTCCTACGTGCACCTGCTGCCGGTCTTCGACATCTCCACCATCCCCGAGGTGCGCTCCGACCAGGCGCAGCCGCCGTGCGACCTGGCGGCGCTGCCGCCGGACTCGTCGCAGCAGCAGGCCTGCATCGCGCAGGTGGCCGACCGTGACGGGTACAACTGGGGCTACGACCCGTTCCACTACAACGCGCCGGAGGGCTCGTACGCGACCGATCCGCAGGGCACCCCGCGGATCACGCAGTTCCGGCAGATGGTCGCCGGGCTCAACCAGGCCGGCCTGCGCGTGGTGATGGACGTCGTCTACAACCACACCACCGCGGCCGGCACCGACCAGTACTCGGTGCTCGACCAGATCGTGCCGGGGTACTACCAGCGCCTGCTGGACGACGGCACGGTCGCCAACTCCACCTGCTGCGCCAACACCGCGCCCGAGAACGCGATGATGGGCAAGCTCGTCGTCGACTCGATCGTGCAGTGGGCCAAGCAGTACAAGGTCGACGGCTTCCGCTTCGACCTGATGGGACACCACCCGAAGGCCAACATCCTGGCCGTGCGGGCCGCCCTGGATCAGCTCACCGTGGCCAAGGACGGGGTCGACGGCAAGAAGATCCTGCTGTACGGCGAGGGCTGGAACTTCGGCGAGGTGGCCGACAACGCCCGGTTCGTGCAGGCCACGCAGGCCAACATGGCCGGCACCGGCGTCGCGACGTTCAACGACCGGCTCCGCGACGCCGTGCGCGGCGGCGGGCCGTTCGACGGCAACCCGCGCGTCCAGGGCTTCGCCACCGGCCTGTACACCGACCCCAACGGCGACCCGGTCAACGGCACCGCCGACCAGCAGCGGGCCCGGCTGCTGCACTACCAGGACCTGATCCAGGTGGGGCTGACCGGCAACCTGGCCGCGTACGAGTTCACCGACTCCACCGGGCACCGGGTCACCGGCGCACAGGTCGACTACAACGGCTCGCCGGCCGGCTACACGCGCTCGCCGAGCGAGGCGGTGACATACGTCGACGCGCACGACAACGAGATCCTGTATGACGCGATGGCGTACAAGCTGCCCGCCGGCACGACCGCCGAGCAGCGCGCCCGGCTACAGGTCCTGGCGCTGTCCACGACGGTGTTCGGGCAGGGTGTCGGGTTCGTCACCGCGGGCTCGGACCGGCTGCGCTCCAAGTCGCTGGACCGCAACTCGTTCAACTCCGGCGACTGGTTCAACCAGATCAGGTGGGACTGCGCCGCCGGCAACGGCTTCGGCGCCGGGTTGCCGCCGGCCGCCGACAACCGGGACAAGTGGCAGTACGCCCAGCCGCTGCTGGCCGACCCGGCGCTCGTGCCGGGCTGCTCCGCGATCGACCTGGCCTCGGCGCGCTTCCAGGAGTTGCTGCGCATCCGGGCCGGCTCGCCGGTGTTCGCGCTGAGCAGCGCGGCGCAGGTCCAGCAGCGGCTGAGCTTCCCGCTCTCCGGCGCGCAGGCCACCCCCGGCGTCATCACCATGGTGCTCGACGCGCGCGGGCTGGACGGGCGCTGGAAGTCGGTGGTGGTCGTGTTCAACGCGGGCGCCACGGCCACGACGCAGACGGTCGCGGCCTACCGCGGGGCGCAGGTGGCGCTGCACCCCGTGCAGGCCGCCTCGGTGGACCCGGTGGCCCGCCAGTCCACATTCGACAGCACACACGGATCGTTCACGGTCCCGGCACGCACGGTAGCGGTCTTCGTTCAGGCCGCTTGAGGGTTGCTCGAGAGGAGTGAGGGCGGCGCGGCCGGGGTAACCACCCCTGCATGAGTCGATACCGCAACCGCGTCATGAAGGCGACGGCCGTCATGTGGCTGCTCGTCCTGCTCGCCGACGCCGGCTGGGTGGCGACCTCGCGCGCCGCCCTGACCGCCGCGACGGTCCTGGCCGTCTGCGTGGTCATCTCCGCCGCGCTGTTCGGCAAGTTCGTGCAGAACCTCCCCGAGCGCGAGGCGGTGCCGGTCCGGGTGCGCGACGACCGGCGCCGCTGACCGGCAAAGCCGGGCTTAAGCCGCTCGGCAGAATCTCAGCAAAGGCGGCCTTCATCGCCGCAAAAGGCTCAAGCCGGTCCCGACGATGCCGTTGGGACCGGCGTGAAGCCGCTGCTGATCGCGCTGCTGATCGGCGGCCTCGCGGTCGGCGCCGCACCCGGCCCGGCGCCGCCGCCCGGCCCGCCGCTGCCCGGCCCACCGGCGATCATGGAGCCGCCGGGCCCGTCGCCGACGCTGCCAGGGATCACCGCGGTGCCGACCGGGCCGGGCGCGATTCCGCCGCTGGCGACGCTGCCGGAGCCCTCCGGCCGGCACCTGGAGACATCCCCGGCGGCCCCAGGGACGCCGTCCGCCGGGGTGTCCGCGTCCACGCCGGGGCCGACCGTCGGCGCACCCTCTGTGAGCCCCTCGGCGAGCCCCGAGCCGGCCGCTCGCGCGTCGCGCGGCGCGGGGCCATGGATCGCATGGATCGGTCTCGGCGTCGTCGTGGTGCTCGCCGGGGCTGCCATGTGGTTGTTTGCGCAACGTCAGCGTCACGCATAGTCAGAACGACTAGGCCGTTCGGCTAAGGACTCTTTAGGGATCCGACCTCTTCCAGTAGCGTGCCTGATCGTGTTCCGTAGTGGATCCGATGACGTCACTGCATTGGAGCGCTCTCGCAGGCACGCTCCGCTATGGAGCCGCTACTGTTAGGAGGCCAGGCGTTGGCAGGCAGCGGCCAATCCCGCGCCCCCGTGCCGCGTCACGGCGCCGGCTCTGGCGGCCGGACGCGCCGCACGGCGGGCACGGACACTTCGGTGGCCGGGCACCGCCGCGGTGGTGGCCCGCGCCCCAGCCGTCTGCGCTCCGTGCGCACACAGCTGCTGGCGCCGATCGTCATCGCGATGGTCGGCCTCGTCGTCCTCGCCAGCATCCAGACGACCGGCGCCGTCTCCGCGGCCCGCGACGCCGGCCACGCCCGTGCCCTGACGCTCACCGCGGGCAGCGCCGTCCTCTTCGTGCACGAGCTCGAGCGCGAGCTCGCCGAGACCGCGGCGGCCGGCCAGCGCGCGGGCAAGGGCGCCTCGCCGCTCGTCACCGCCCAGCGCGCCCGCACCGACGAAGCCGCGGCGCAGTTCTTCACCAACGCCGCCAGGGCCGTCGACGCGGTGCCCGCCCTCACCACGCCGGTGCGTGTCGCCCGCGACAACTACGCGCACCTGCCGTTCACCCGGCAGGCCGTCGACAACGGCACCGCCACGATGGTGATCGTCACCGACATCGTCTACGGCGGCCTCTCCGACGCCCTGCTCGCCGTCGCCGACTCCGTTCCGGGCCAGATCGAGAACATCGATCTGGCCAACACGGCCCGCGCGCTGGCCGCCACGGCCGCGATGGAGCACTACTCGTCGGTCGAGCGTGACCTGCTGCGCACCGTCTTCGGCCGCGGCAACCTGCAGCCGGGCGACCTCGGCAGCCTCTCGCAGGTCCAGGGCGCGCGGGCGCAGCGTGAGGCGCAGTTCCGGCGGGTGGCCACGCCAGAGCAGCTCGCGCTGTACCAGACGGAGATGCGCGGCATCGACATCGACAACGCCGACAGCATGGGCGCCGCGGCCCGCAACGCCGAGCGCGACTCGTCCGGCCTGCGGAGCGACGCCGATGCCTGGTTCGTGGCGCAGAGCGGGGTGATCCGCCGGGTCAACATCGTCAGCGTCGAGCTGGCCGACGAGCTCGACGCCCGCGCCGAGCAGATCGCCGTCAACGCCGCGCGGCAGGCCTGGGCCACCGGCCTCGGCACCGCCCTGCTCGGCCTGACCGCCCTGGCGATCGCGATCGTGCTCGCCGTGCGCACCGCCCGCCGGCTCAACCTGCTGCGCGGCGCGGCCCTGCAGGTCGCCCGCCGCGACCTGCCCGACGCGATCAGCTCGGTCACCGCAGGCTCGGCCGCGCCCGCGCCGTCGCTGATGGAGGGCGGCCAGACCGCGGCCGCGGTAACCCGCGGCATCGCGGGCCTCAACGACGAGGTCGGCCAGGTGGCCGAGGCGTTCGGCACGGTGCACCACACCGCGCTGCGCCTGGCCGGTGAGCAGGCCGAGCTGCGCGTCGACGTGGCCCGGATGGCCGAGGTGCTCGCCCGCCGCATCCGCACCCTGATCACCCGCCAGCTGCGCCTGCTCGACGAGTTCGAGCGCGACGAGACCGACCCGGACGTGCTGGCCCGGCTCTTCGCCCTCGACCACCTCGCCGCCCGCCTGCGCCGCAACGGGGAGAACCTGCTGGTCCTCTCCGGCGGCGAGCCCGGCCGCCCGCAGACCGCGGCCGTGCAGCTCGGCGCCGTCATCTCGGCCGCCGCGTCGGAGATCGAGGACTTCGCCCGGGTCGAGTTCCAGCCCGCCGACCTGGCCATCTCCGGCCCGGTCGTCGGCGACCTCGTGCACCTGCTCGCCGAGCTGCTGGAAAACGCCACGGCCTTCTCGCCGCCGACCGAGCAGGTCGTCGTCGACGCGCGGCCGACCATCGAGGGCGCGCTGATCCGCGTCCACGACCGCGGCATCGGCATCATCCCGGCCCGCCTCGCCGAGATCAACTCGCGGCTGGCCGTGCCGAGCGTTCTGAGCAGCGCCGCGGCCGGCACCATGGGCCTGCACGTGGTCTCCCACCTCGCCGCCCGGCATGGCATTCGGGTGCAGTTGCACGGCACCGGCAGCGGCACCGTCGCGTACGTCGCGCTGCCGCACCGGTTGCTGGAGCAGATGAGCGCGCTGCCCGCGGGTCGGGGTGCGCGGGTGGAGACGGTCCCGGCGGTGCAGGCGCCGTCCCGGCCGGTGCAGGTCCCCTCCACGGTCGGTGCGCCGATCGGCCGTACCCAGCCCCAAGTGCCGCAGCAGCGCCGACCCGAGCCGGCCATCCCCATGGCCGTGCACGCGGGCGCCGCCGCGCCCGCCGGCGCGACGCCCTGGTTCCGCCCGTACCTGAGCAGCACCGGCGACAGCGCCGGTTCCGGGCTCGCCTCCGGTGGATCGGCCGGTGGCTCCGGATCTCCCGCGAGCGGCGGCTGGACCCCGCCTCACGCGCCCCAGACGGTCCAGCCGGGCGGCCACAACCCGCCGCGCGGCGTGGCCCAGGTGGCCCCCGTCGCCCCGGCGCCGGCCGACCGGCCCGCGCCGCCGCAGTACAGCGCTCAACCCACCTGGGGAACCCCCGGCACGTGGCCGCCACGGCTCGGGGGCCTGTCCAGTGCCGGAGGTGGCCCGATGTCGGAGCAAGAGCATCTTCCTCGCCGTCGTCCCGGCGCACAGCTCGTGCCGGAAACCGCCGAACCACGTGCCGAGTCCCGTGGCGGCGCGCCGGTCGACCCGGAGCTCATCCGGTCGCGACTGTCCGCGTTCGCCGAGGGCGTCTCGGCCGCCGCACGACGTACCAACAGCACAGCCCCAGGACAAGAGGATTCATGATGTCTCAGCAACCGCACGGCGCCGGACAGCTCGACTGGCTGATGGTGAGCTTCGCGCGGCAGGTCCCCGACGTGGCGCACGCCATCACCGTCTCCGGTGACGGGCTGCGCCTGGCCGCCTCCGCCGACCTGCCGGTGGATCAGGCTGATCACCTCGCCGCGGTGATCAGCGGGCTGGCGAGCCTGGTCTTCGGCGCCGCCCGCGTCATGCAGGCCGGCCACGTGCGTCAGACCATCGTCGACATGGATGGTGGCGTCATGATCGTCATGTCCGTCGGCGACCGGGCCCTGTTGGGCGTCCTGGCCGCGCCGGGCTGCGACCTGGGCCAGGTCGGTTACGAGACCGCCATGCTGGTCCACCGTGTCGCCGACGCCCTCGACCCGCTCCCGCGTGACGCACTGTCCAGGTGATGATCCGTTTGAAGATCAGGAATCTGGCGCTGGTGCTGGCGGCGGCGCTGCTGCTCGCCGCCTGCTCCAGCCTGCCCCAGCGGCCCGGCGCCGGGCTCTGGCACGGTGGCCGGCTCTTCATCGCCACCGGCAACAGCACCGGCGTGTACTACTCGATCGGCGGCGGCTACGCCGACCTGATCTCCAAGCACGTGCCCGGCTATGAGGCCCGCGCCGAGCCGACCGGCGCGTCCGGGGAGAACATCCGGCGCGTCGCGAGCGGCGACATGGACATCGCGCTGACCCTTGCCGACGTCGCCGCCGACGCCTACGCGGGCAAGGGTCCCTTCGAGGGCGAGCCGCAGAAAGTCGTCGCGCTGGCCCGGGTGTACAAGAGCTACATCCACCTCGTCGTGCGCAAGTCCGCCAACATCAACAAGTTTTCCGACCTGCGCGGCAAGCGCGTCTCGACCGGCTCGGCGGGCTCCGGCGTGGACATCGTGTCCGGCCGGGTCCTCTTCGCCGGCGGCATCAACCCCGACGCCGACATCGTCCGCCAGCGTCTCTCGCTGCCCGAGACGACCAAGAGCATGCAGAGCGGCACCACCGACGCCTTCTTCTTCACCGGCGGCCTCCCCACGCCGGGCATCAGCGACCTGCTCAAGAGCTCGCCGGGCGGATTCATCCTGCTCCCGCTCAACTCGCTGCTGCAGCCGCTGATGTACCGCTACGGCCCGATCTACGCCGGCGCGAAGATCCCGAAGGCGGCGTACAACACCCCCACCGACATCGACACGATCGTCATCGGCAACTTCATCGTCGTCTCGCCCGACATGCCCGAGCAGCTCGCCCACGACCTGACCAAGGTGCTGTTCGAGTACCAGCCCGAACTGGGCAAGGTGCACCCCGAGGGGAACAACTACGACAAGACCACCGCGACGCAGACCGATCCGATACCGCTGCACCCCGGCGCAGCCCGCTTCTACAGCAGCGGCTAGTGCGGCTCGCGCGTTATGGATCTCTCATTCGGCGTCCGCGACGAGGGCGGACCAGGTCGGGTGATGTCAGGATGAGCGACGTGACCGGCACCAAGCAAAACCTTGTTCACCTGGACGACATCCGAGACGCCGCCGCGCGCGTCTCGGGTCTCGTGGTGCGCACCCCGCTGCTACCCAGCCCGTGGGCCGAGGAGCTGTGGCTCAAACCCGAGAGCCTGCAGCCGATCGGCGCCTTCAAGCTTCGCGGCGCCACCAACGCGCTGCACCGCCTCGACCTGGAGCGCCGCCGCGCGGGCGTGGTGACCCACTCGTCGGGCAACCACGGCCAGGCCCTCGCCTACGCGGGCCGGGCGCTGGGGGTGCCGGTGACCGTAGTCATGCCCGACGTCTCCACCCCGCTGAAGATCGAGGCGACGCGCGGCTACGGCGCCGAGGTCATCCTGGTGCCCCAGTCGCAGCGCGAGGTGGTGGCGAAGCAGCTGATGGCCGACCGCGGGCTGACGCTGATCCCGCCGTACGACCACCCGGACATCATCGCCGGGCAGGGCACCGTCGGCCTGGAGATCTTCGAGGACCTCTCCAACGTCGACGTGGTCGTGGTGCCGGTCGGCGGGGGCGGGCTCTCCTCCGGCGTGGCGACCGCGGTCAAGTCGCTGGCCCCGCACGTCGCCGTGATCGGCGTGGAGCCGGCGGTCGCCGCCGACGCGGCCGAGAGCCTCGCCGCCGGCATGGTCCGGGTGTGGCCCGAGGAGCGGATGCTCAGCACCGTCGCCGACGGGCTGCGCACCGCGCTGTCCGAGCTGACGCTGGCGCACCTGTCGACCTACCTGGACGCCATCGTCACCGTGAGCGAGGAGGAGATCCTCGACACGGTCCGCACGCTCGCGCGCAAGGCCCGGCTGATCGTCGAGCCCAGCGGCGCTGTGGCCACCGCGGCGGTGCTGCACCGCCGCGACGAGCTGCCCGCCGGCCGCACCGTCGCGGTGATCAGCGGCGGCAACATCGCGCCCGAGCTGGCGGCCCGACTCTTCGGGGCCTGAGGCACTTATCCACAGCCTGTGGGTAACGCCTGTGTGGATAGGGGCCGTTACGCCCTGCCCTGGGCGGTCGTCCGGCGGTTATCCACAGGCGGCCGGCGCGTTGTCCACAGGCAGGCGCGCCGCCTGTGGACAACGCTGTGGATTCAGGCCTTCCCGACCCGGTCGAGCAGCCAGGCCGTGATGAAGGCCTCCTCGCGCCAGGCGTCATAGCGCCCGCTCGGCCCGCCGTGCCCGGCGCCCATCTCGGTCTTGAGCAGCACGTGCGACGACGGCGAGACCGCGCGCAGCCGGGCCACCCACTTCGCCGGCTCGTGGAAGAGCACCCGCGTGTCGTTGATGCTGGTCACCGCCAGGATCGCCGGATACGGCACGGCGGCGAGGTTCTCGTACGGGGTGTACGACTTCATGTAGACGTACACCTCCGGATCCTCCAGCGGGTTGCCCCACTCCTCCCACTCGGTGACCGTCAGCGGCAGCGACGGGTCGAGGATGGTGTTCAGCGCGTCGACGAACGGCACCTGCGCCACGATCCCGCCGAACGCCCCCGGGGCCAGGTTGGCCACCGCGCCCATCAGCAGACCGCCGGCCGAGCCGCCGCGGGCCACCAGCCGCTCCGGCGCCGTCCAGCCGGCCTTGACCATGTGCTCGGCGCAGGCGAGGAAGTCGGTGAACGTGTTCTTCTTCGCCAGCAGCTTGCCCTCGTCGTACCAGCGCCGGCCCATCTCGCCGCCGCCGCGGATGTGCGCGATCGCGAAGACCACGCCGCGGTCCAGCAGCGACAGGCGCGGGATCGAGAACCACGGGTCCATCGACGACTCGTACGAGCCGTAGCCGTACAGCACCGCCGGCGCCGAGCCGTCCCGCGGTGTGCCGGCCTTGGCCACGATCGAGATCGGCACCCGGGTGCCGTCGTCGGCGATCGCCCACTCGCGGTGCTGCTCGTAGCGGGACGCGTCGAAGTCGCCGAGCACCGGCTTCTGCTTGCGCAGCGTGAGCTCGCCGCTGTCCAGGTTGCAGTCGTACACCGAGTCGGGCGTCACCATCGACACGTAGTGCAGGCGGAACGACGTGGTGTCGTACTCCAGGTTGGCCTCGGGCCCGACGGAGTACAGCGGCTCGGGGAAGACGATGTCGTACGGCGCGGCGCCGTGCAGCGGCACCACCCGCAGGCCGGTCAGCCCGTCGCGGCGCAGCGAGACGACGAGGTGCCCGGAGAACGCGTCGACCTGCAGCAGCCGGGTGCCCGGCCGGTGCTCGATCAGCGTGGTCCAGTCGCCGGGGTTGTCGACCGAGGTGTACGACAGCGCGAAGTCCTCGGCGCCGTCGTTGTGCAGGATCAGGAACCGGTGCCCGTGGTGCTCCACCGAGTACTCGACGCCCTGCCGGCGCGGCGCGATCGAGCGCGGCGCGGTGGCCGGCGCGTCGGCCGGGATCACCAGCACCTCGCTGGTGAGCTTGCTGTGGATGTCGATGAGCAGGAACCGCTCGGAGCGGGTCAGCTCCACGCCGACCCAGAACCGCTCGTCGAGCTCCTCGTGCACGATCACGTCGTCGCCGGCCGGCGTGCCGATCGTGTGCCGCCACACGCGGTAGGGCCGCCAGGCCTCGTCGACCCTGACGTAGAACAGCGTCGAGCCGTCCGCCGACCAGGCCGAGCCGTAGAAGGCGTCCTCGATGACGTCGGGCAGCACCTCGCCGGTGCGCAGGTCCTTGACCCGCAACGTGAAGCGCTCGTCGCCGGAGAAGTCGGCGCTGTACGCCAGCAGGTTTCCGTCGACGCTGAGGTCGAACGTGCCCAGGGCGAAGAACTCGGAGTCGCCGGCCAGCTCGTTGCCGTCGAGCAGGATCTCCTCGCCCGGCAGCGCGGCGCCGTCGCCGATCTCCGGCGGTGCGGCCCGCCCGGCCTCGGCCGCGATGCGGCAGTGGATGCCGTACTGCTTGCCGGCCTCCGTACGCGTGTAGTACCAGTAGCCGCCCTTGCGGGTCGGCACCGAGAGGTCGGTCTCTTTCGTCCGCGTCTTGATCTCGCCGAACAGGGTCTGGCGCAGCGGCTCGAGGTGGGCCGTGGCCGCTGTGGTGAACGCGTTTTCGGCCTCGAGATAGGCGACCGTGTCCGGATCGTCCTTGTTCTGGAGCCAGAAGTACTCGTCGACCACGGTGTCGCCGTGGTGGACCCGCTCGTGCGGGACCCGCTTCGCGGTGGGCGGCTGCTCGGTTGTCACACGTCCAGACGTTACCCCCATCCGAACGCAACCACGCGCGTCGTTCGGTGGTCTGTCCATCAGGAGAGAAGCGACGCCGGTACCGTCATGTCTCGAAGTTCGGGCGAGACCACGGAGGGATGCCGGTGCGGCGTCGTGGGGTGTTGCACATCGGGGTGACCGGGCTGGCAGCGATGCTGGTCCAGGCGTGCTCCGAGGGGTCGACGACGACACCAGGGGCGGGGAGCGGTTCCGCGTCGCTGACGGCCGATCCACAGGCCGGGTCGACGTTCGACCCCTCGGGGTACGTTCCCCCGGCGGTGCCGATCGCGGAGCTCAAGAAGCTCTACAACTACGACAAGGGATCCACGCTCAACGCGCAGCTCACCGACAAGCGCAGCGGCGACGGGGTCATCCTCGAGGACATCACGTACTCCGACACGCGCGGCAACGACGAGATCCCGGCGTACGTCGTCAGTGCCGACATTCCCGGCGACACGCTGCGGATGCCGGCCGTCGTGTTCGGCACCGGGCCCGACGGCAACCGCGACACGCTGCTCGACGAGGCCACGGCGCTGGCCCGGATGGGCACGCTGGTCATGGTGACGAGCCTGCCGATCAAGCCCACCGGCGACCCGTCCGCCGACGCCAAGGTCGTCGCCAACGCGGTCGTCGCCCAGCGGCGCGCGTTCGACCTGCTGATCCGGCGCACCGACTGCGACGGCTCCCGGGTCGGCTACGCCGGACACCACTCGGGCGCGGCCCTCGGCGCGGTCCTGCTCGGCCTGGAGTCGCGCATCACCGGCGCCGTCCTGTCCGCCGGGACGAGCCGCTTCTCGCGCTGGATGGTCAAGCAGAAGGTGCCGCAGGACTGGCACGCGTACCTCGACTCGCTGGCCCGGTTCGACGCCGGCCCCTACGTGGCGGTGGGCGGCAAGCGCTCCGTCCTGCTGCAGTTCGGCAAGCGGGACGCCGTGGTGCCGGAGGCCGAGCGCGCCGAGCTCGCCGCCGCCGTCGCGGGCGCGAAGCAGCGCAAGGACTACGACACCGGCCACGACCTCGCCCGCTTCGCCGACGCCACCGCCGACCGCACGGCGTTTTTCAAGCAGGTCTTGCGGCTGAAGTAGCGAGGGCCTAATCTTTCGAACGTATGTTCGACTAAGTTGACGTGTCATTGGGATTACCGCGATTCCCATCGACCGATCTTCCCCACGGCGACGATGCCGGCTGGTGACCAGGGAATCGGGAGTTGCGGTGACGGTGATCGAGGCGTTGGCCGACGCGTGCGGCCCGGAGCACGTTTGGGAGGCGGGGCCCGCCGACACCGTCGACGGGGTGCCTGTCGGTTGGGTGGCCGCCCCGGGCAGTTCCGGCGAGGTGGCGGAGGTGCTGCGGTTCGCCGCCGCCGAGGGTCTCTCCGTCGTGCCGTCGGGCGCGGGGACGAAGCTCGACTGGGGGCCTCCGCCCACCCACGTGGACGTGCTGCTCGACCTCGGCCGGATCACGGGCGTGCTCGACTACGCCCCCAGCGCGATGACCGCGACCGTCGCGGCCGGCACCCCGCTGCGGGCGCTGCGTGCATACCTGCTCAAGGAGAACCGCCGGCTGCCGCTGGACGTCGGCTCCCCGGCCGCCACGCTCGGCGGCGTGCTGGCCACCAACGAGGCCGGCCCACTGCGGCACCGCTTCGGCGCCCCGCGCGACCTGGTCGTCGGCGTGCAGGTGGCGCTGGACGAGGGCAGCCTGGAGCGCGGCGATTTGACCACGGACGGCTACGACCTGGCCCGGCACGTCTGCGGCTCCTACGGCACGCTCGGCGTGATCACCGAGGCCACCGTCCGGCTCGAGCCGCTGCCGGCCACCCGCGCCTGGGTGATCCGCCCGGTGTCGACCCCGCGCGAGGCCCAGCGGCTGACCGAGGCCCTCGTGGCCTCGCCGCTCGACCCGGTCGCGATCGAGGCCGATCTGCCCGGCAGCGCCGGCGGCCGCCCGGCCGAGTTCGCCGCGCTCTTCGAGGGCGACCGCGCCACCGCGACCCTGCGCGCCGAGTCGGCCGCGAAACTGCTCGGCGGCGGCGCGACGGTCGAGCAGCTGCCGCCCGCCTGGTGGGGCCGCTACCCGTTCGACGTCGACGACGTCGCGCTGAAGATCTGGGGCCGGCCGAGCGAGCTGTTCGCGGTCGTTTACGCCCTGCGTGACGCGGCGGGCATGCCGGTGCCGGTGCGCGGCTCGGTCGGCCTCGGCGTGGCGCACGTGGCCCTGCCCGGCACGATCTCGCCCGAGCGCCTCGACGGCATGCTGACCGCGGCGCGCACGGTGCTGCTGGCCCGCGGCGGCGGGGGCTGCAGCCTGCTGCGGGCCCCGCTGGACCTGCGTGAGCTGGTGGAGAGCGACGGCCCCGCCCCGCTCCCGCCCGCCGCGGCCCGCCTCAAGCTGGCACTCGACCCCGAAGACCGCCTGGCACCGGGCCGCCTGCCCGACCTCGCCTGAGTTATCCACAGGCGCCGATCGGGTCTGGTCCGCGCCCAGCCGAGGCGGAAGGCTTGGCACCAAGGCTCCGGGGGGAGAGATTCGATGGCGCGACCCAGGAAACGGCGGCTCGGCAACGTGCTCGCGGGAGCGGCCGTCGTCGCCTGCGTGCTGCTCGCGGCGTTCGGGTTGACCGAGCTCAAGCGCGGCTCCGCCACCTCGGACTGCCTCCCGGCCCGCGCACCGAAGACCGGGCCCGCCGCGCCGGCCGAAGGCGGGCTCGTCGTCGCCGAGCAGGGCTTCAGCAAGTTTCATCCGTGGTCCTACAGCCTCGGGGCGGTCGTGGCCAACAACTCGCCGAAGGCCGCGTATCGGACCAGGTTCACGCTTCGGATGCGGGACGCCGACGGGTTGCCGCTCTGGTCCGGGGAGTCCGAGGAGATTCCGCTGATCATGCCCGGACAGCGGCTGGCGGTCGGGCTCGGCGTGAACGTCCCCGTCGAGGGAGCGTTCCCCGCGACCGGGATGTCGGTCGAGTTGGGCGAGACCCACTGGGTCCCGGTCGACCGCGGAAACCTGCTGTTCCAGTCCTTCGACGCACGGGCGGGCGCGACCCCCGGGAACACGACGAACCCGGCGGAGATGTACTTGTGGGTCGCTCCGAGCGGCGACAACGAGTCCCACTGCGGCGGCCTCACCGAAAAGGGCGCCGGCGTCGTGTTCCGCGGCGCCGACGGGGCGATCATCGGCGGCGCGAGCGGCGGCACACGGAACGGGAGCTACTGCGTGGGCTCACACTTCGAGGAGGGGCTAGGCACCTTCGCGGTCCCGCCGGGCGCCGACCTGACCCGCACCCAGGTATCCATCTACTGCGACGTAGCCGAGCCCGGTGGGGCCACCCAGTAGCCGGATGAGACTGGCCGCGTCGGCCTGTCATGACCTGGGCGAAAGAAACGAAAGATGCTACGGTCCTTTCGTTGGAGGGAGTCGTCATGGCCGGCGCAACGTTGCAGCAGGAGACCTACCTGCCCGAGGCGGATACCCAGGTCGCCCGCATCTATGACTTCCTGGAGGCCCATGAGAGGGTTGGACGTGGCGTCCCTGAGCCGCGTTACTTCCTTGCCGGAGCCACGCCTGGTGACCAGGTGGAGTTGCCGGCCGAGGTCTACCGAGCGGTTCGCCAGGTTGTGGAGGCGCTCAGGCAGGGACTCGCCGTCACCGTGGTTCCGCAGACTCAGACGCTCACGACACAGCAGGCTGCCGACCTTCTGGGTGTGACTCGACCTACGGTCATCAAACTCCTTGATGAAGGAAAGATTCCATTCGAACGGTCCGGCACTCACCGTCGAATCTTGCTTCGAGACTTGCTTGCGTATCGCCAGCAACGACGCTCGGAGCAATACGCCGCGCTTGACGCGACGGGCGTCAAGCTTGATGACGAAGAAGATCTCGAAAGTGCTCTACAGCAGCTCCGAGAGGCTCGGAGGGCTGTGGCCGCTCGGCGTCGAGGCGTACGAGAATGACACGATGTGAGCGCCCCTGAGAAGATGCACGCGTGTTCACAGCGGTCCTCGATACCTGCGTTCTCTGGCCTAGTTTGCAGCGAGACTTCCTGCTGTCTCTTGCAGTCGAGGGTATGTATCGCCCAGTGTGGAGTGCCGCCATTCTCGAAGAACTCGAATATCACGAGGCGATGAAGCTCGTCAGCCGCGGTGAGGAGGAGGGCACGGCGAGCCGGCGAGCCAACCGCCTCGTCCAGCAGATGCGAGCGGCGTTCGACGACGCTGAGGTGCACGGATGGGAAGGGCTGGACGGCAGTTACGGTCTGCCGGACCCGGACGACGAGCATGTGCTTGCTGCGGCGGTAGTGGCTGGTGCAGGCGCCATCGTTACGCACAATCTGAAGCACTTTCCGTCCGATCGGCTCCCACTGGGAGTTGAGGTCCTGCCACCCAGCGAGTTCGCGGCTAACACCGTCTCACTGGACCCGGTCCGCGCACGTGCCGCGGTGTCGGCCATCGCTGAGCGGTCAGGCAAGCAAGGGCCACCCCTGACTGAGCATCAAGTCCTTGATGCGCTGGTGAGTCGATACGGCATGACGCAGGTTGCTCAGCTTCTGCGAGACATCTGCTCCGAGGCATAGCAGTGACGGCGGTCAGCTGCAGCGCCAGAGGACTGGGTGGATGTCGCCTGACTGGTCGTATGAGTTGCCGGTGATCGTGTGGGCGTCGTCGCTGATCGTGATGGGCAGGACGCTCTGCGGGTGTGGGTAGGCGTGGGGCAGTTGGATCCGCTTGTCGCCGGCTACCAGTATCGCGTGGCCGTCCGGGCCTGTGCCTGCGAGCCAGCCGCGTGCGTTGACCAGGGACGTGTCCTGGTCGGGGAGGGTCTGTACCGCGCCGGTGCGCAGGTCCCAGCGCGTCCGCCTCACCGACGGCGTGTAGGCGCCGCTCGAGCCGATCGCCCAGCCGTTGCGCACGTGGCTCACGGTGCTGCTCGGACCGGGCTTCCCGCCCCCGTTGGGCGACACCGGGGTGCCCGGCGGCAGTGGGAGCTGGCGGCCGGCGTCGTCCGGGCCCCAGACGTACGGGAACTGCTGGACGCCGATGGTGATCAGGCCGACCACGGTGCCGTCGTCGTCGATGTCGTTCGCCGCGCCGCCCTGCGCGTCCTTCGGCAGTGGCAGTTCGTGCGGCGGGGCGGTCGCGTCGCGCCAGACGACCGGGTGGGAAAGCGGGCCGAATCCGCCGTGCCCCCGGTTGCCGGCGATCGCGCCGCTGGCGTTGATGCTGACCGCGGTGGCGTCGGTGCCGCCCGGCAGGGTGGTGACCTTGCCGTCGCGGTAGAGGCGGGCCGTGGTCGTTCCGTTGTCCATGCTCCATCCGACCGCGGTGCCGGCCTCGTTGACCGAGTTGATTTGCGGCTCGTCGCCGGGGATGTCGATCATCGAGAGCTTATTGCCCTGCCACAGGACCACGCGGTTGACGTCGGCGCCGTACTCGGCCAACCCGAAGATCAGTTTGCCGGTCGGGTCGGCCGCCGTGACCAGTGTCTTCGGCGCGCCGCTCGGGGCCGGGAGCTTCTCGGCGCGGCACGACCGCGGCGCGCCGGCGCCCGAGATCGGTCGCGGGGTTGCGGTGAGCGGGTCGACGGTGCCGGACGTCGAGGGCGGCGCTGGCGTGACCCCGGTCGGCGATGTGCCGCCGGGCGGGGGCGCGAGGCGGTCGTCGCCGGTCGCGGCCAGCACGGCGGGCACGGCCGCCACGGCGAGCACCGCCAGGCCGACCGCGCCGGCGATCGCCGCCCGGCGGGTCGTGCGGCGCCGGTGGCCATCGCGCATGGCACGGCGGACGTCGACCGCGGGCGGCCGGGGCGGGTCGTCGCGCAGGGGCCGCAGCAGGTCGCCGGCGTTGTGTTCGTCGAGGTCCACCACTTCAGCGCTCCTTCGTCAGGGCGGCGACGGTCCGCTCGCCGAGCAGGCGGCGCAGCGCCGTCAGCCCGTGGGAGGTCTGGCTCTTCACCGTGCCTGCCGAGACGCCGAGAATCTCGGCGACCTCGGCGACCGGCAGGTCGTACATGAACCGCAGCACGAGCACCGCCCGCTGGCGGCGCGGCACCCGGGAGAGCGCGGCGCGCAGGACCGTGCGGTCGTCCGCGTCATCCGAGGCGGGCGTGACGGCCTCCGGCGGCTCGGCGAACAGCCGCACCCGCGCCCACGCGAGCCGACGCTCGTCGATGAATGCGTTGACGAGCATGCTGCGGACGTACCGGTCGAGGTGGTCGACGCCCCGGATCTTCGGCCACCGCATGTAGAGGTTCGTGATCGTCTGCTGGACGATGTCGTCGGCGCGGTGTGAGTCGCCGCTGAACGCGTACGCGAGACGGTGCAGGGCCGGCAGGCGCGCCGTGACGTATTCGACGTACTCGTCGTCGGCCGAAGTGTCGCCCATCCGTGGCGTCCCTCCCGTCGGGGATTTCGTCCACCCTCAGACGGGCCCGGGCGGCGCTCAGGTTGTACGCGACTTCTCCGTCCACACCACGAGCTGTTCGCGGCCGTCGATCTGTGTGGTGTACCGCCGGGCCGGCGGCCAGCAGCGGCAGGTACGTCGCCTTGCCGCCCACCACGCCCGCGAGCAGCAGCGCGAAGAGCGCCCAGCCGCGCCGTCCGGCCCGGCCGCGCAGCAGGTCGGCGAGGACCACCATCAGCGGCACGAAGAGCAGCGCGCCGAAGGTCTGCGTCGGGCCGGTCCACACCGTCTGGCGCAGCGCGGCGCCGTCGTCGAGGCCGCTGAAGGCGAGATCGCGGTAGAAGGCGTTGAGCTGCCACTGGTACGGGTTGGGCGCGAGCACCAGCAGCGTCACCGCGCTCGCCGCGACGCCGGTCCACCAGCCGCCGGTGACCCGCCGGGCGAGCACCGCCACGAGCACGGTGAACGCGATCAGCATCGGCAGCATGGGCAGGCGCAGCAGCAGGACGTTGGCCTCGATGCCGGTGACCCAGCTCGTCGCGGCGAGCTCGGGGTAGACGAACCAGTGGTACAGCAGCGGCTCGCCCTCGATCCAGGGCGCGCGCATCGGCATGTGGTGCCGGGCCTCGCCGACCAGCGCCAGGTGGAACGTCGAGTCGGTGTCGGGGGAGGCGTTGGCGGGGTAGCTCAGGCCGTACACCCGGTAGAACTTGACGCTCCAGACCAGCGTCAGCCCGGCGAGCGCGGTCATCGCCCACCGCCACGGCGCGGGCGCGCGAACGCGGCGGCCAGCAGCAGCGCCGGGCCGGTGTACCGGTGTACCGGTGTTCGCGAAGCCCGGCTGAGCCCACACGGCCGGCGGGCGCCGCCTGCGCGGGCTCAGCCGGCGGCGCCGCCCTCGTCGGGGTCTGCACAGTCGGGGTCAACGATCGTGCCGGCCAGGTGGGGCTTGCCTGTCCTCCGATCGTGTACCGCGAACCGCCACCCGGCGCCGTCGGGGGTCGCGGAGAACCCCACCGTGGCGGGCAGCAGGACCGGGAGCTTGAACGCGACCTCGACCGCGTACGCGTCCGGCAGGCGGCCCTCGAGCGCGGCGAGGCAGCGCGCCTTGGTCCACATGCCGTGCGCGATCGTGGCCGGGAAGCCGAACGCCCGGGCCAGGATGCGGCTGGTGTGGATGGGGTTGCGGTCACCGGACACGCGGGCGTAGTCGGTCCCGGTGCGTCGTGGGACGCGCCAGGTGGCGTTGGGCGGCTCGACGGTTTGCGATCTTTCAGATTTAGCGGATTTATCCGACTTGGTGGTTTTGCGGAGGTAGGTCGAGCGATCGGTCCACACGGTCTCGCCGTCGATCGACGCGGTCGCGACCACGTCCAGCTGGGTGCCGCGCTCGTGCGGGCGCAGCGCCTCCGCGCGCACCGACAGCGAGAACGCGTCCGAGGACCGCAGCGGGCGGAGCATCTCGACGCGGTTCGCCACGTGGACCAGCCCGAGCAGCGGGAACGGGAAGTCCGGCGCCGTCATCAGCGCCATGGCCAGCGGGAACGCGAGCACGTGCGGGTAGGTGGCGGGCAGTTGGTCGCCGAGCCGGAACCCGCACACCCGGTCGTACTCGGCCAGGTGCGCCAGGTCCACCCGAACGCCGTCGAGGCGCAGCCCGCGCTCGGGCAGCGTCGTGCCGGTGGAGCGGCGCAGCGCGGCGGCGCGGTACAGCGGCCCGAGCCGCGGCGGCCGGTCGAGCACGGTCGTGCTCATCAGGCCCCCAGCAGGCTCTGCCCGCAGACCCGGATGACGTTGCCGTTGACCCCGCCCGAGGCCGGGTGGGCCATCCAGGTGACCGTCTCGGCCACGTCCACCGGCAGCCCGCCCTGGGCCATGCTGTTGAGCCGCCGGCCGCCCTCGCGCGCGAACATCGGCATCGCGGCGGTCATCCTCGTCTCGATGAACCCGGGCGCCACGGCGTTGATCGTGAGCCCGTGCTCGGCGACCGCCCCGGCGCTGGCCTGCACCAGCCCGATCACGCCCGCCTTCGACGTGGCGTAGTTGGTCTGGCCGCGGTTGCCGGCGATGCCCGAGACGGAGGAGACCGAGACGATCCGCCCGTTGCCGCCGAGCAGGTTCTCGGCGAGCAGCACGTCGTTGATCCGTTCCTGGCTGGAGAGGTTGACGTCGAGCACGGAGCTCCACTGCCCCTCTTCCATGCGCCCGAGCGTCTTGTCCCGGGTGATACCGGCGTTGTGCACGAAGACGTCGGCGTGCACGTGCCGGGTCGCGATGAAGTCGGCCAGCCGGCGCGGCGCGTCCTCGACGGTCAGGTCGAGCTGCAGCGCGGTGCCCTTGACGTCGTTGGCGACCCTGGACAGGTCCTCGCCGGCGGCCGGCACGTCGAGGCAGACCACGTGCGCGCCCTCGCGGGCCAGGACATGGGCGATCGCCTCGCCGATGCCGCGGGCGGCGCCGGTGACGATCGCGGTCTTGCCCACCAGCGGCTGGTCCCAGTCGTCCGGCACGTCCACGGCGGCCGGCCCGATGCGGACCACCTGGCCGGAGACGTACGCCGAGCGCCCCGACAGCAGGAACCGCAGCGTCGACTCGGTGGCCTCCTCGGCGCCCGGCGCGACATAGATGAGCTGGGCGGTCGAGCCGCGGCCGACCTCCTTGCCGAGCGAGCGCACGAAGCCCTCCAGCGCGCGCTGCGCGGTGGCCTCGCGGGCGCTGGTACACAACTCCGGCGGGCTGCCGAGCACGATCACCCGGCCGGATGGGCGCAGCGAGCGGATCACGGGGTGAAAGAATTCGTACAGTCCCCGCAGTGCCTCGCTGCCGGTGATGCCGCTGGCATCGAAGATGAGCGCCGCGCAGCGCCCGTCGGCGTCCGCCGCGACGGGCAGCTTGTCGAGGATGTGGCGGGTGGGTTCGGCCAGCCGGCCCGACCCGCCCAGGGTGACCGGCCCGAACTCGGCCCCCTTCCCATATCTGCGCAGCTTTGGTGGATCCGGCAGGCCCAGTCGTTTGACGAAGAACCGGCCGGCGCCCGAGTGGGCGAAGGTCGCGTAGCGATCGGTCATTGCGGTGCCTCCCCAGTCACAACAAACGCGCTAACCTACTCGCGAGTAGGGTAACGCCCAGGATGCCCTGACGCGTCGAGAAGGAGACACCGATGGCCCCCTCGAAAGCCCCGATCCGGGTAGCAGTCGTCGGCGGTAACCGCATCCCCTTTGCGCGCTCGGGCAGCGCCTACGCCACTGCATCAAACCAGGACATGCTGACCGCCGCCATAGACGGACTCGTGGCACGTTTCGGCCTCGCCGGGCAGCGCCTCGGCGAGGTCGCCGCCGGTGCGGTGCTCAAGCACAGCCGCGATTTCAACCTGACGCGTGAATCCGTACTCGGATCCCGCCTCGACCCACGGACTCCGGCGTACGACGTGCAGCAGGCATGCGGAACCGGTCTCGAGGCGGCGATCCTGGTCGCCAACAAGATCGCCCTCGGACAGATCGAGGTCGGCGTCGCGGGCGGGGTCGACACCACCTCGGACGCGCCCCTCGGCGTGAACGAGGACGCCCGGCGGATCATGATGGAGCTCAATCGGGCTCGCTCGCTCGGCGCCCGGCTGCGCGCGGTGAGCAAGTTCCGGCCTACCCAGATCAAGCCGGATATCCCGCGCAATTCGGAACCGCGCACCGGCCTGTCCATGGGCGAGTCGGCGGCGCTCACCGCGGTGGAGTTCGGTATCGGCCGCGAGGAGCAGGACGCGCTCGCGCTGGCCTCGCACCGGCGCCTGGCCGCCGCCTACGAGCGGGGCTTCTTCGACGATCTCGTCACGCCGTACCTCGGGCTGTCCCGCGACCAGAACATGCGCCCGGACACGTCGCCGGAGAAGCTCGCCGCGCTCAAGCCGGTCTACGGCCGCGGCCCGCAGGCGACGATGACGGCCGGCAACTCCACCCCGCTCACCGACGGGGCGGCGGTCGTGCTGCTGGCCTCGGAGGCCTGGGCCAAGGCGCGCAGCCTACCGATCCTGGCGTACTTCTCCACCGCCGAGACGGCCGCGGTGGACTTCGTGCACGGCGGCGACGGCCTGCTCATGGCCCCCGCCTACGCGGTGCCCCGGATGCTCGCCCGCGAGGGCCTCGCCCTGCAGGACTTCGACTTCTACGAGATGCACGAGGCGTTCGCCTCGCAGGTGCTGGCCACCCTGAAGGCGTGGGAGGACCCGGCGTTCTGCAAGGAGCGCCTGGGCCTGCCGAACTGGACGGACAAGCCGCTCGGTGCGATCGACCGGGACCGCCTCAACGTCAACGGCTCGTCCCTGGCGGCCGGCCACCCGTTCGCCGCGACCGGCGGCCGGATCCTGGCGACCATGGCGAAGCTGCTGGCCGACAAGGGCTCCGGGCGCGGCCTGATCTCGATCTGCGCGGCCGGCGGCCAGGGTGTGGCGGCCATCGTGTCACGCTGAAACGCGCTGAAAACTGCCCCGGCCAATATCGTGTGTGCATGACCGGTCCGGAGCGGAGCGGAGGGGCCGGTCATCAGGAGCGCAGGTTCAGGTCGTGTCGCGGCCGGAGCGAAGCGGAGGAGACGACATGACCGTCCAGCCGACGATGCTGCGCCCGGCCACGCCGCGACCCTCCTGGCAGGTGGTCGTCGGCCTCCTCCTGCCACTGCCCGCGCTGATCCTGCTCATCACCACGTACGTCGAACCCGCGATCTGGACGATCCGAACGTCGTTCGGGCGCTTCACCGGCATCCGTGGGCTGACCGGGGCCGGCGACGCCCCGTCCGCCGGCCTGGACAACTACAACCGCGCCTTCGACGGCGGCCTCGGCGGGGCGCTCGGATACGTCCTGACCCTGGCCGTGGTGCCGCTGCTGATCGTGCTGCTGCTGGCGCCGGCGCTCGCCTGGGCCGCGCACAGGTCCGGCCGGGCGATGCGCTGGGTCACCCGCGGCGCGCTGGTGATCCCGCTGGCCGCCTTCGCGCCGTTCGGCATCGCGCTGGCGAGCGCCTCGTCGGAGCGCGGGCAGCGCTGGGCCTACTGGGCGGGCACCTTCGGCGTCGTCGCCGCCGTCGCGGTGCTGATCTACCTCGCCGCGTTGCGCACCAGCCGCGGCCCGTGGCCCGGGGTGATCATCGGCGGGGTGCTCGCCGTGCTCGCCGTGCTCGGCGTGGTCGCCGCGGTCCTGCAGGACTTCACGTTCGGGTGGTCGTACCGCTATGTCGCGGATGGCCACGCCACCCCCGCGACCCTGATGTACGAGAGCGCGCTGATCCGGTTCGACCTCGGCACCGGCGCGGCGATCTCGGCGGTCCTCCTGGTGGCGCTGCTGCTGCTCGGCCTGCTCGCGACGCTGCTCGTGATCGTGACCGGCCTGCGGCTGGAGGCGCGCCCAGCTGTCTCGGATGTCGCGGACATCTCGGCCGCCACGGACGCCGCGCACTCCCGGCGCGGGCTCGCCCGGCCGGGCGCCGCGGCGCTGCTGGTCGTGGTGCTCGTCGTCACCGGCGTCGGCCTCTGGCCCTGGCTGTCGCACCTCGGCGACTCCCCGCGCGCCGACGTGCCGTCCACCTGGGTGAACACCTGGCTCCCGCCGGTGATCTCCACCCTGGTCGGCGTCACCGCCGCCGCGCTGGCCGCCTTCGGCATCAGCGGCCTGCGCCCGCTGGGCCGGCACAGTGAGTGGCTCCTGCTGCCGTTCGGGCTGTTCCTGTTCGTCGGCGGCGTGCCCCTCGCGCTGCGCGCCTTCGCCGCCGGCGCCACCGCCGGCCGGCTCGACTCGTTTCTGGCCCTGATCCCGCCGTCCCGCCTGGCGATCCCCGCGCTGTTCGTGCTGGCGCTGCTGTTCCGCGGCCAGGCCCTGCGCCGCGACGCGCTGATGCAGCAGAACCGGCCGGCGTCCTGGTGGCCGGTCGTGCTGCCCGCCCTGCCGATGTTGGCCCTGGCGTACGTGGCCACGTGGTTCGTGCAGGCCCAGGACCTCATCTGGCCGCTGATCACGTCCTCGAGCCAGCACCCGACGGCCCAGTTCGTGATGCTGCAGATCCTGCAGTACGGCGACGTCGACCACCTGCCGTACGGCCGGCTGCTCCCGATCCCGCTGCTGTTGCTCCTCCTGCTGGCCGGCGTGGCCGCCCAGCTGTTCTACCTGGACAAGGTCGCCCTGCACCACGGCGCTGTCGAGCGCGACCACCCGCCCAGAACGTAGGCAGGCAGAATGGGCGGTGTGAACAAAGCGCGGATTCCCGATGTGCTCGCCGCCCGTTACGCCTCGCCCGAGTTGGTGGGCGTCTGGTCGCCGGAGGAGAAGGTGCGCCTCGAACGCCGGCTCTGGCTGGCCGTGCTCAAGGCGCAGCGCGACCTGGGCGTGCCGGTGCCCGACGGGGTCGTGGAGGCGTACGAGCGGGTCGTCGACGACGTCGACCTGGCCTCCATCGCCGAGCGGGAGCGGGTCACCCGGCACGACGTGAAGGCCCGCATCGAGGAGTTCTCCGCGCTGGCCGGGCACGAGCACATCCACAAGGGAATGACCTCGCGCGACCTGACCGAGAACGTCGAGCAGCTGCAGATCCGGCTCTCCCTGGAGCTGGTGCGCGACCGCACGGTGGCCGCGCTGGCCCGGCTCGCCGCCCGCGCCCGGCAGTACGACGAGCTGGTCATGGTGGGCCGGTCCCACAACGTGCCGGCGCAGGCGACCACCCTCGGCAAGCGGTTCGCGAGCGCCGCCGAGGAGCTGCTCATCGCGTACCGCCGGATCGAGAACCTGCTCGAGCGCTACCCGCTGCGCGGGATCAAGGGCCCGGTCGGCACCGCCGCGGACCAACTGGACCTCTTCGGCGGCGACGCGGGCAAGGTGGCGGAGCTGGAGCGGAAGGTCGCCGAGCACCTCGGCTTCCGCCACGTGCTGACGAGCGTCGGCCAGGTGTACCCCCGCTCGCTGGACCTCGACGTGGTGTCCGCGCTCGCCCAGGCGGTGGCCGGTCCGTCGAGCCTGGCCACGACGATCCGCCTGATGGCCGGATACGAGCTGGTCACCGAGGGCTTCAAGGCGGGCCAGGTCGGGTCGTCGGCGATGCCGCACAAGATGAACACGCGCTCGTGCGAGCGGGTCAACGGGCTCGCGGTGGTCGTCCGCGGCTACCTGTCGATGATCGGCGAGCTGGCCGGCGACCAGTGGAACGAGGGCGACGTGTCGTGCTCGGTCGTGCGCCGGGTGGCGCTGCCGGACGCGTTCTTCGCCGTCGACGGGCTGTTTGCCACCTTCCTGACGGTACTTGACGAGTTCGGCGCCTATCCGGCGGTCGTGGCCCGGGAGCTCGACCGGTACCTGCCCTTCCTCGCCACCACCCGGGTGCTCGTCGCCGCCGTCGGGCGGGGCGTGGGCCGTGAGGATGCTCACGAAGCGATCAAAGAGCACGCCGTCGCCGTGGCGCTCGCCATGCGCGAAAAGGGCATCCAGGACAACGATCTGCTGCAGCGGCTGGCCGGCGACGAGCGCCTGCGGCTCTCCCCGGACGAGGTCCAGGCCCTGATCGGGGCGCCGTCGACCTTCGTCGGCGCCGCATCCGCGCAGGTCAGCGCCCTGGTCGAGGAGATCGGCGCGGTCGTTGCGGCGCACCCGGCGGCCGGCGCGTACGTCCCGCCGCCGATCCTCTGAGCAGCGGGCGCGCGGCGGATCTTGGCTCCGCCGCGGCCCGGTAAGATGCGTGTCGGGCGATGTTTCTCGGGCCTCGCCGCCGATCAGCCGGACCTGTCGACCCAACCGTGACACGGCCGGTGATCTGCGGCGTTGCCCCGCCCGGTAGGCTCGTGTCGCTCGCCCTCGAGCGCCCGACTCAACGTCAGGAGTGCCCCGTGGCCCGCGTCGTGGTGGACGTCATGCTCAAACCGGAGATCCTGGACCCCCAGGGTCAGGCCGTCGCGAACGCGCTGCCGCGCCTCGGCGTGGTCGACGTCGCCTCGGTGCGCATCGGCAAACGCATCGAGATCGAGTTCGAGGGCGCCGCCGACCTCGAGCGCGCCCGCGAGATCGCCGACAAGCTGCTCGCCAACCCGGTGATCGAGGACTTCACCCTGCGGGTCGAGGAGCGGCTGGAGCAGCCGGAGGGCGAGGAGCAGTGACCGCCCGCATTGGTGTCGTGACGTTCCCCGGTTCGCTCGACGACCGTGACGCCGCCCGGGCCGTGCACCTCGCCGGCGCCGCGGCGATCCCGCTGTGGCACGCCGAGGCCGAGCTCTACGGCGTCGACGCCGTGATCCTGCCCGGTGGCTTCTCGTACGGCGACTACCTGCGCGCCGGCGCGATCGCCCGGTTCTCCGCGGTCATGGACTCCATCGTCCAGGCCGCCGGCGACGGGCTGCCCGTGCTCGGCATCTGCAACGGCTTCCAGGTGCTCTGCGAGGCCCACCTGCTGCCCGGCGCGCTCACCCGCAACCAGCACCTGCACTTCCGCAACCGCGACCAGGGTCTGCGCATCGAGAACAACGCCACCGCCTGGACCGTCGGCTTCCAGCCGCGCCAGGAGGTCGTGATCCCGGTGAAGAACGGCGAGGGCTGCTACATGGCCGACGCGCGGACGCTCGACGAGCTCGAGGCCGAGGGCCGGGTCGTCGCGCGGTACATCCGCGGAAACCCCAACGGTTCGCTGCACGACATCGCGGCGATCAGCAATGCAGCCGGCAATGTCGTCGGGATCATGCCCCACCCGGAGCACGCCGTCGAGGTGCTTACCGGCCCGTCCATCGACGGTCTGGGCATCTTCACGTCCGTGCTCGCACACCTGGGAGCCCGTGTATGACTTCCATCCCCGCCGAGGACCGCCCGTTCGACACCGTCGAGCAGGCCGCCAAGACGCCGGACGAGGAGCAGCCCTACGAGGAGCTGGGCCTTCGCGAGGACGAGTACCAGCGGATCCGCCAGATCCTGGGCCGGCGCCCGACCACGTCCGAGCTCGCCATGTACTCGATCATGTGGAGCGAGCACTGCTCGTACAAGAGCAGCAAGGTCCACCTGCGCCAGTTCAGCGAGAAGGCGCCCAAGTCCGACCTGATGCTCGCCGGCATCGGCGAGAACGCCGGCGTGATCCGGATCTCCGACGAGATCGCCGTCACGTTCAAGGTCGAGTCGCACAACCACCCGAGCTTCGTCGAGCCGTACCAGGGCGCGGCGACCGGCGTCGGCGGCATCGTCCGGGACATCCTCGCGATGGGCGCCCGCCCGGTCGCGGTCATGGACCCGCTGCGCTTCGGCGCCGCCGACCACGAGGACACCAAGCGCGTCCTGCCCGGCGTCGTCGCCGGCGTCGGGGGCTACGGCAACTGCCTCGGCCTGCCCAACATCGGCGGCGAGGTTGTCTTCGACCCGTGCTACCAGGGCAACCCGCTGGTCAACGCGCTGTGCGTCGGCGTGCTGCCGGTCAACCGGCTGCAGAACAAGGAGGCACACGGCCCCGGCAACGCGGTCGTCCTCCTCGGCGCCAAGACCGGCCGCGACGGCATCGGCGGCGTCTCGGTCCTGGCCAGCGCCACCTTCGACAGCGACGGCCCGGCCCGCCGCCCGTCGGTGCAGGTCGGCGACCCGTTCATCGAGAAGCTGCTCATCGAGAGCTGCCTCGAGCTGTACGAGCGGGACCTCATCGTCGGCGTCCAGGACCTCGGCGGCGCCGGCCTCACCTGCGCCCTCACCGAGACCAGCGCCGCGGCCGGCACCGGCATGGACGTCGACCTCAACCTGGTGCCGCTGCGCGAGGCCTCGATGGACCCGCAGGAGGTCCTCGCCAGCGAGTCGCAGGAGCGGATGCTGCTCATCGTCGACCCGGACAAGCTCGACGAGGTGCTCCGCGTCGCCGAGCGCTGGGGCGTGATCGCCACCGCGATCGGCCACGTCACCGACACCGGCCGGCTCGTCATCAGCTGGCACGGCGAGACCGTCGTCGACGTGCCGCCGGGCTCGCTCGCCGACGACGGCCCGGTGTACGCCCGGCCCATGCGCGAGCCGGCCGACCTGATCCTGCTGCAGGCCGACCGCGCTGAGACCCTGCCCCGCCCGCGCTCCGGCGTCGAGCTGCGCGAGACCGTGCTGCGCCTCGCCGCCAGCCCCAACCTGTGCGACAAGAGCTGGGTCACCGAGCAGTACGACCGCTACGTGCAGGGCAACACGATCCTCGCCCAGCCCGAGAACTCCGGCGTCGTGCGCATCGACGAGCAGACCGGCCTCGGCATCGCGCTCTCCGTCGACGGCAACGCCCGCTACGCGCGCCTCGACCCGTACAACGGGGCCAAGCTCGCCCTCGCCGAGGCCTACCGCAACGTGGCCGCCTCCGGCGCCACCCCGCTCGCCGTCACCAACTGCCTCAACTTCGGCTCCCCCGAGGACCCGCAGGTCATGTGGCAGTTCGCCGAGGCCGTTCGCGGCCTGGCCGACGGTTGCGCGGAGCTCGGCATCCCGGTCACCGGCGGCAACGTCAGCTTCTACAACTCGACCGGCTCGCAGGCCATCCACCCGACCCCGGTCGTCGGCGTCCTCGGCATCATGGCCAACGTCGGCAGCCGCGTCCCGATGGGCTTCGGCGGCGACAGCGACCTCATCATGCTGCTCGGCGAGACCACCGACGAGCTCTCCGGCTCCGAGTGGGCTTGGGTGACCCACGAGCACCTCGGCGGTCAGCCGCCGCGCGTCAACCTCACCCGCGAGCGCATCCTGGCCTCGGTCCTCACCGAGGCCGGCGAGCGCGGCCACCTCTCCTCAGCGCACGACCTCTCCGACGGCGGCCTGGCCCAGGCGCTCGTCGAGGCGACGCTGCGGTACGACTGCGGGGCGAACATCACCCTGCCGGAGGACATGAACCCGTTCGTGGCGCTCTTCTCGGAGTCCACGGCCCGGGCCCTCGTCTCCGTGCCCCGGGGCCACGAGAAGGCGTTCACCGCCCTCTGCGGCCAGCACGGCCTCCCGGCCACCGTCATCGGAACCGTCGACGGCCGCAGCCGCGCCCTGGATGTCCGCGGCCAGTTCACCATCTCGCTCGACGAGCTGCGCGCCGCGTGGACCGGCACCCTGCCGGCCCTGTTCGGCAAGGTCTCGACGGAGGCGCCCGCCTACCTGCCCCCCAACGAGCCCCAGCCGGCGATCTTCGAGCCGGTGGAGGCACCGGAGGTACCGCACGCCCCGCGCGACGACGACGAAGCCTGACCCCATGGCGGAGGGTGTCCACAGCCAGCCAGGCTCTGGCGCCCGCTTCGACTGGGGCCCAGCGGGCGCCGCCGAGCTCGCACGCGTCTGCTCAATCCTGGTGGTCGTAGACGTACTGTCGTTCTCGACGGCCGTCGACATCGCCGTGGGCCGGGGCATCCGCGTGCACCCGTTCCCGTGGAGCGACCAGGCCCGCGCCTACGCAACCCGCCTGGGCGCCGCGGTGGCCGTGGGCCGCCAGCAGGTCAACGCCGACCACCCGTGGAGCCTGTCCCCGGCCGCCCTGCAGTCCGCCCCACTCGTCGACCAGCTGGTCCTGCCGTCACCCAACGGCGCGACCATCTGCTCCGCCGCCGCCTCAACAGGCGTCCCGGTGGTGGCCGCCTGCCTGCGCAACGCCCCCGCCGTGGCCGACTGGCTGCACACCCACGGCTACGGCACCCCCACGAACGCCGTGGGCGTCATCGCGGCCGGCGAACTGTGGCCGGACGGCACCCTGCGCCCGTGCGTCGAGGACCTCCTGGGCGCCGCCGCCGTCCTGGACGGCCTCTCGATGCTGGGCGCGCCCCTCTCAGTGGAGGCCGCCGTGTCCCTGGCGGCCCTGGCCGCGGTACACAACGTCGAGGCCGCGGTACGCCGCTGCGTGAGCGGCCAGGAGCTGATACAACGGGGCTTCGCCGAGGACGTCCGCCTGGCCATCCAGTACGGCACCTCCGACACAGTCCCGGTCATGACCGACGGCGAGTCCTTCACCGCCGCCTGACCCCCACCAAGCGTTGGCTGGGTCTGGCTCATGGGGGTCCGTGCGGACCTGCACCGAAGACTGTGTCTGTAAACGGCAACATCACCAGACTACGTGTCACACAAGTCGCAGTTCACTGACATGCGCTGGACCACTGTGTCTGTAAAAGGCCGGTGTGCCGACACAGGCGGCCCGTCGGGCGGTGTTCTTGCCGCTCAGTGGACGGTTTGGCTGATCGCTGCGGAGAGCGTGGGATTCGAACCCACGGAGACGCGGAACGCCTCACCGGTTTTCCAAGACCTGAGCACGCACCGCGGCTGAGCTGCCCTGACGGACCTGACGAGGGCATCGATGACACTCCTCAGGCGCGGATGTCGTCCCAGCACAGCTGCCATCTCAGCTGCTCGACCTAGACGGCCCGGGTACAGCGTGTTCGGCGGTCACCCGACCCCGGGGCAGGCGGTGTAAATCTCACGGTCGTATGGCTGTCGGAGTATTACCGGTAATACGATGCTCCCGTGAGCGAGTTGCAGTGGCGGATGCCGCAGCCGGATGAAAGTCCGCAGGCGACCTTGAGGGATGGGCTGACCGTGGCCGACGTCGCCGAGGCCCTGGACCGCGACGAGCGGCTGCAGCTCCGGGCGCACAGCGACCTGTTGCTGCTCGTGGTGGCCGAGACGGACGCCCTTGTGCTCGTTCGGGTGTTGCTGGTGCGGAACGACGACTCGTTCGTCTGGCGGGTGCACAACGCGCGCGTGGCCAGCGCTGCCGATGGTGAGCAGTGGACGCAGAGGGGAGATCAGCGATGACCGGGACGGCGGATTTCGAGCGGATGAGCAGGGACGAGATCGCAAACTGGCTGCTGGAGGCCGACGACATCACTCCCTGGCGCGAATGGGCGAAGCCGTCGAGCCCGTCTGGGACCTTCGTCCAGGTCGACCCGGCCGGCGAGGCGGTCGAGCGGGTCGTGACGGTGAAGATGCCAAGCGACATGGTTGCGAGGCTGGATAGCGCCGCCGGCCGCGACCGGGCCGGCCGATCCGGCATCATCCGGGCTGCAGTCGAGGAGTACCTGGAGCGGCACCAGGGGGAAGCTGCGTAAGCCAAGCGATTGCTGCTCTCTGTAACGCCCGCCAGTTTCGTCCGACCAGCCCTCGGCGACGGGCACCGTTGTACACCCGCACTCCGCCGTCGGCGTGCGGACACAGAGCGTTCGCACTGAGGCTTGGCCCCTGCGAGGTTCGGTGAAATCTAGCGAGACGGCGGGCCGGTAGGCGGAGACGCAGTAGGGCAGCGTTTCTGCTGCTTTGCAGCGTTTCTGCGGGTCTTGAACGGAGGGCGCGGGATTCGATCCCACGGAGACGCGCCAACGCCTCACCGGGTTTTCAAGACCGGGAACACAGGCCTTGATCTGCCAAAACACGGCCGGGGAGCGCACCGATGACACGCCTCAGGCACACGTCCCCGACTGCGGCCACGCCCCAGACTGCACCGCTCCATCACTGAAGCTTGCCTTCGGAGTAACACACTTCCGTGTCGGCAGGTTTCGCTCTGCCAAGAGGACAACCATCTGCTACCCGTCGGTGGTTCAACCTCGCGCGCTAGCACCGGCGCGAAAAAGGGGCAAGCTATCGCGCCAGGCGGTGAGTCGGAGAAGTTGATCGGACGTAAGAAACTCGCGTAAAATGTTCCATTCTGCTTCTACTGCGTCAATCATCCGCAAAATTCGCTGTCGCACTACGGCTGTCTCTAGTCCGGCGCGAAGCGCGAGTCTGTCAAAGCTTTCAAGATTCACGGCCTTAAAGTTGCGAGAGGAGTTGAGCTTCAACCCTAGGTCGTCGTCCGGGATGTACAACACTGTAGGAACTACGTCGTAAAGTGGACTGAGAGCCGCATTAACACCGTCGGGGTAGATGATCGCCCAATTCTTAAGATGGGCGTCTCCATTTCCGATCAGCACGTTCAGCACGATTCGATCGATGACTTCGTACGCTGCCGCATCGCCACATATTGCCGCAGTTAGGGAGCCTATCGTCTCGAAATTTGCGCGCCTGTACTTCAGTCGATCATTCGCAGTCGGAACATTAAGGATCTGTGCAAATACTTCGGCATGGACCCTGCCGCTCCTTGGCAAGCGATCAAAGCGCTTTATCGCTAACGCCTGCCCCGGCTGGTCTCGTGCCCACAATGGCAGCCCGGAGATCTCACTAACATTTATCAAGAACGTTTCTGGAACGTCGATTCCGACGTGGCGCGCGAGTTCGAGACTCGCCATCTCGGCCCTTGGAACACCGTCAAACCCGGGCCTTCCGTCTGGAAGCTTAGCTATCCAGTCGCCAGCCTGCCCCTTGGAGGGAATGGTTAGGCCCTTGTCTTGCTGAAGAAGGACCGAAAATTTTGGCTGAAGTCCAGCCAAGCTGAATTTGAGCACCGGATCCTCGGAGACATCGTGGTCGTCTTCAGGAGGAGGGGCATCTTCGGTAGGAGGACCGGCGCGGTCGCTATCTGACGCCACAACTCGTAGTGCGCCAGGGAGATCATCCTCGCCGAGTGCCATGAGTAGAGGGAATTCGCGTTTCAAATTTACCTTCGTCGCCATCGCTGCCGCGGATCTTAGATAGCCCTCAGGCAATAGATGGGAGAACCAGGTTGGAATCGCCACACGTTGACTTGGCTGCCAGTCTCGCTCGTTGTCCTCGAAGATCTGACCTAGAACGCATCGTTGAGGGAGTTCCCAGTACTCAGACGCTGACTCGAAACGGGTCGTTTCATTGTTGTAGATGAGATGTCCCACGAGTTGCCAGTCACCGGTCGGAGACCGCAGTTGGACGTCTGCCACGAGATGAGAAGGAATGTCCATAGCTACACCTCCTCGTCTTCAACAACCAAGCTAGCTATAGAAGGCCTTGCCGGACTCTTCGATTCGAGTCGCGCGGTTACGAACCGATACGTGAGAGTATCGATATCTTTCGCCCGCTCTTGAACGAACTCGTCTAGCTTCCCCTCTGACAGGTACGCCGCCGCCTGACCGCTTATCGCATGGCTCCTCAAGACATCGGAGTTCTCACGTCCAGTCGGTCGCGCGGTTCTGTATGGCCAAAGCCCCCGGGCACCGAGTTGCCCTCTCCTATTGGTGACAAGTTCTGAGATCGCCTTCTCGCCGTACTCTTCGAACTGTGCTGCGAGATCGACGTGATTTCCGTCTCGATCCATCGGACCAAGCGAAGCAAGAGCAATGAGTGCCAATCTCGCGGGTGAGGACTCGGTGCGAAACGGATCCAGTCGTAAGCTGAATGACTCTTCATTCGAGACTGCTTTAAGAAGGCTCAAAGCAGCTTGGTCCTCGCTCGGCGCTAACTCCGGCTGCATCTTTTTCGGGTTTATATAGTAAATAGCCTGGCGCAAAGCTGGCGTTTGTCCTCGGCGTCCAAACCCGTGTACCCATCCACGCCAAAGCCAGCGGGCAAGGAGGCGTTGTGCCCATGGCGAAGGATCTGGATGGAGATGGAAGTAGGCGGCGAGCACGGGCAACGGCAGGGTAGACGGCACAAGCCGAAGGTGTGGAATGCCTTGCTTTCTCAGAAACCCGATCGCAAGGGCCATCGCTTGTTCTGTTCTGTCGTACCAAACGGCTGGGTCTTCGCCCTCTGAGAATTCGTCATGCAAGTCTCGTTGAATGTTTCCGCCCCTCAACGCGAGGAGGCTTTGCACAACACGGTCGGGGTCGACTCGACCGAATCCGAGCCTCGACAGGCTCTGAACGACCGTCTGCGGGCTTCCCGGTTCGGTATCGCTGGCGAATAGCGCATGAAATACGTCCGCACGACCGATCGGCTTGCCAGCCGAGTTGACACGGTCAAAAATGTTTCTCAGCAACCGATCATCGTTTCCGACCACGATGTATGCGGGAACCTGGTAGTCGCGTAGGACGCCACCAAGTTCGTCGGCTGCGTCGAAGTCCTCTGGCTCCAGATCTGCGGAGTGGTCACGCAGCCAGGACAGCAACGACCTGGTCTCGACCGCTTCATGCAACGGAATCCAGGTTGGCGGTATGGATCTTCCGCTGGCATTTGCAAATCTGCCTTTGCGTAGGTCGAAATAGAGGTCGAATCGCCTGTCCACGTCCCGGTACCTGGAGTTCAGGACTCCGACCATGGAGGTTATTCGCTGCTGACCGTCGACCACCCACAGCGCGTCGGTTCGTTCCGGTGCTGCAATCGCCAACGGTCCGAAGCTCACCGTCTCGGCATCGGCGTCGCTTCTCCATAGGAGAAGGGTTCCGATTGGGAAACCTCGCCACACGCTATCAAATAGATCTCGAACGTCTTCTTCATCCCATACAAAGCTCCGCTGAAAACGGGGTACTCGTAGAATTCCCTTCAACGCGAAGTCTACGATCTGCGGAATGGAGTATGTGACCGCCTGTGGCCTGAATGGTTGCTCGGATGCGTGTGTCATTTCTTCCTTCCGCTGCCGTTCGACGGCTTCGCACTAGGCGACGGATCGACCTGATGTGGGAGCGCATCGATTCGGACCGAATCAACCTAGCGCATCAAGGATGCCTCGGGTTGTTCTTATCCGTCGCGTCGCTGGCTCCGACGCTCGACGGCTGCGGACTGCAGGGCGCTGACTAGCGTCAGTTCGAATCTTCAGTTGGCTCTGCAACGAAGGTACCGCGCTGAGGGACGGTGAAGACAAGGCCGCGTTCGCGGAGGAGCTCGACGGCGTGGCGGGCGGTGCCTCGGGCTACGCCGAACTCTTGCTGAAGGGCGAGTTCGCTTGGAATCGGACGGTTGGGCTGTAGCTCGCCGGCCTCGATCCGTTGCTGGATGATGTCGGCGATCTGCACGTATACGGGCGTGGGGCCGTCCGGATCGACCATGTCGGCAACGTAGATGTGCAGGTACATGGGCGTTCCTTCAACTACGTAGCTAGACGTACAGGTACGTACAGCACTATCCTGCTGCTTGCGGGCTTGATGGCGGTTCGAACGTCGCCGCTGTCACCCACATCGTCACCACGGGATCGCCTCTTAGCAGCGGCAACGCTCAGGCCTCCAGACCTCGGCGGTGTGGGCGGACGCATCAGTAGCGACGTTAGGGAGGTCGGATGCGTGAGCAGGCATCGCCGCATTGCGACGCCACGTCTGCGGACCTGACTGGCCTGGATCTGCCGACGGTCGTCGCCCGAACCGAACACCTTGACGGTCTCTTGGTCCTGGTCGTCGCCCGAACCGAACACCTTGACGGTCTCTTGGTCCTGGTCGTCGCTGATGACGCACGCCGTCTGATCCTGACAAGCGGCAACGCCACTCGGCCGGTAGACGCCATCCGAGGGGCGTTGCGGCTCGCCGCCGGTGCATCGGCGCATGCTCGCCAGCTCGCCGCCGTGCTTGGGCGGACGGTTGAGCTTGAGACCGGGGATCGGCACCTACCGGCGCGGCCGGCGTGGGCCTGTGTGCGGTGTAGTCGCCCGTGGCCGTGTGCGGCGGTGCCGCACCTGCCGGCGCGGCCGGCGTGGGTCTGTGTGCGCCGTAGTCGCCCGTGGCCGTGTGCGGCGGTGCGACGCCGATTGTCGGGCGAGTTCGAGCACGATCCCGCCGCACTCGCGGTGCTGATGACCCTGCGGCTCGCCGAGGCGTCCGCAGACCTCGGCGTCACCGAACTTCCAGACCTCTACGACCAGTTTCTCGGCTGGTTGCCAACGCCGGCCGTCCCATCAACACACACTGAGGAGCGTTGAATGACCGTCGACCAAGTCCTTTCCCGTATGGCGGCCGATGAGGTTCCGCCTGACTGCACGGTGCGCTTCGATGACCGCGCGGGCTGCGGGGTCAACGTCGAGTTGCTCGACAACCGTGCGACACCGTTGGTCGGGCTGACCTTCGTGACGCACCTCGGGGTCAGCGACGCGCATGACTTGACACTTGCTCAGGTCGAGCAACTGCGGGCGGCGCTCGATGCGGTCACCCGAACCGTGCGAGGGGCGGGCGTGGCCTGGTCGGTTGTAGATCGGCCAGCGGCGTAGCAGGCCGCTGGGTCTACCGCTCGGCGGTCAAGGCCAGTAGGGCGGTGGCGATGTCGGCCATGCTGGTTAGCACGACGTCGGCGCCAGCGTCAGTGAAGCGCTGGACCTTGGGTGGCTTGTTGGCGTAGGCGATGACGGGCACGCCGGCCGCGTGCGCGCCTTCAATGTCGAACAGCGAGTCTCCGATCAGTACGCACGCCGCTGGCTCCACGTCGAGCGCGCTGGCCGCGCGCCAGATCGGCTCGGGGTTGGGCTTCATGCGCTCGGGCTGGGCGTAGGCGCGGCCGGCGACGTAGGCGATGTGCCCGGCGAGCCGATGCGCCTGGAGGTACGCGTCGATGGCGGGGGCCGAGTTGTTGCTGACGATCGCGACCGGCCTTCCGGCGCCGCGGGCGGCAACGATGACCTCGCGGCCGTACGGATCAGGGATCGCGGACTGTGTAGCGAGCAGTTCGGCGCGGCATAAGCCGTCTTCGACCTCGCGGGTCAGTTCGGGTTTGCCGAGCGTGGCTGACCAGCGCAGTACCTCCATCGGGTCGGTCTCGTCGCGGATGTCGCCGGCGAGGTCGACCCCGCGGACGTCGAGCAGGTTCAGCAGTTCGGCGGCGACCAGCGGTGCCGGGTGGCCTCCGAAGATGCTGCACACCGGGCCGTCGAAGTCGAGCAGGATCGCCCGGCTGCGGTCGAGCAGCTCGGTCAGGTCGGCGGTCATCCTTGGTACTCCCTAGTGATGCTGTTCCATACGGAGTCGAACCATTGCTTGGAGGCGGCGACGAACTGCGTGCCGTGTGAGGCGTCTTCCTCGCTGACCTGGTAGTTGAACAGCGGCACGTCCTTGCCGAGCAGGTCATAGATGGCGATCGGCTCGCCGCGGTGGGCCACGGTGCGTTCGGTGACCGGGTAGAAGCCGAAGAAGACCTCGGTGTTGTTGATGATGTACAGCTTGAACAGCGGCGACGCCGAGTGCAGCCGTACCGCGACGTTGGCGGACTCGACCAGGCCGAGGTCGCCGAGTTCGCGGACCTGGTCGATGATCGCGTCAAGCGAGCGGTGCGTGATCCGCTCCATGCGCTCACGCACAGTCGGGTCATCAGCGCCGGTACCGGCCCGTGCGGGCAGCGCCATGGGTACACCCATGTCGGAGACCATGACGCGCAGCGCGATGCGCTTGGGCGCCAACTGGCCGGCGCGCACGCGGTCGAGCACCTCGGCGAGCGCGCCTTGCAAGGTCTCGCCGGAGAAGCCGGCGAAGTCGATGGTCACTTCTTCGCGCTCGAACGCGGCCTCCAGGTGCGGCCGTAGCTCGACCGGTCGCTGGGTCTGCGCGCGGACGAACACGCCGCTGCCTTGGCGCGACACGATGAGCCGCTCAGCGCGCAGCGCGTCGAGCGCGCGTTTGACCGTCTCCCGGGCAACCCCGTAGTGCTTGGCGAGGTCCGGCTGAGACGGCAGCTTCTCGCCCGGTCCGAGGCGCTTGGTCAGGATTCCGGCTCGAAGTTGGCGGGCCGGCCAGGAATGGAGCGACAGCGGCGAGGTTATGGAGGACCGCGCGTTGAAGCATCGCGCCACCAGCGCGACCCGCATCGTTCCGGTGGTGCCGGAGCTGGTGCGTCTGCTGCGACAGCATGTTGACGAGCACGGTGCGGCCGCAGACGGGAGGCTATTCGTCCGGCGCTACTACCAGTACGGGCCGGTGTCGAAGGAGACCTACAGCCGGGTGTGGCGACAGGCGCGGGCAATGGTCTTGACGGAGGCGCAGCAGCGTTCGCCGCTGGCGAAGGTGCCCCTATCACCTCCGGCACGCTGCCGTGTCGCTGTGGCTCAACGCTGGCGTTCCAGCGACACAGGTCGCGGAGTGGGCTGGCCACAGCGTCAACGTGCTGCTGAAGGTCTACGCCAAGTCCATCGACGGCCAAGATGAGGCAGCCCGGCGCCGCATCGAAGCAGCGCTGCAACAGCCGAGCAACCACTTAGGAAACGCGCCAAGTGGTTTCGCACGCTAACCGTTGCTGGGGCGGCCGAAGCGGGCTCCTCCGGGGTAGCACATACCGTCGAATCAGAGACTGGATCATCAACAACCGGGGCGAAAAGAGCGGCACCTGGCGGCGGTGAGCGGGACGTCACCCGCACTGCATCAGTACGACAGTCTTCTTGGTGGGCGCTAGACTGCTATGCCGACATGGCCGCCGAGCCCGTATCGGATCGTTCCAATACCGAGAACAATGCTCGGCCGACGCGGTTGGGTCACGCCTGTGGAAGGTTCGTCGCAGCGCCTGGGAGGTCCTGTGCCAGAGTTTGACGTCGAGGTCAGTACGGACGATGCCCGCCTCGCCGAACTTTGTTCGATGTACTGGACCACAAGTGATGACGGATCTTTCACATACACTGTCAAGGCACTTTCTGAGCAATTCGGCCAACCCTCCCACAAAGTCAGCAAGATCGTCGCCGAGGCTTGCTTCGCCCGGTCAAGAAGCCGCCGTTGCAGTGAATGTAAGAAGGGCTTCATTTACAGGTCGCGATCAGACTGGACTTCGGGCGCGCGCTTCGGCCCGACTCGCTGCCGGACGTGTAGTGAGGCGGATAAGCGTCAGCAAGAGGAGGAACGTGAGCGACTAAACGCCATCAAGAGAGCTTCGATTCTCGAATGTTGTGCGGTCAGCAATGACGGAATCACGCCTGACGCCGCAGACCTCGATTTGTCCACAGCTTTGGCTCTGGCGGCCCTTCTGGAAGACGCCGAGGAGATATCTGGCGGTATCATCACCGCTTTGGAGAATCGAACTGACCGTCTCACGCCGACGTCAGACTACGATCATAAACTGCTAGAAGCGCTGATTGACAAAGCACTTATACAGGTGCATCCATCGTCCCCACCGCAAGCCTTCACCTGGAAGCCCGACGGCACATTAGAAGGCTTCTACCCTACTGCCGTCTCCTATTATCTCTCAGGGACTGGTAGTCTCGAGGGCCGGATTGACGCATACCTAGCGAGCCTGACGCAGGTAATCAGCCGAGAAGCCTGGCCGGACCATTGGGTCGAACAGTTCTCTGAACTCTGGTTTGATGTCGCGACGTCCGAGTGTAAGGCTTACCTGGTGCACTTGCTAAAGCGTCACGGTCTTGACTTCACACCAGGCCAGAAGACCGACGACGTGTTCCGCCAAGCCCTCAAGTGGTTTTCGATAGGGCAAATGTACTACTTCATTTGGCGGGCAGCTAGGGACAGCGCGGCCTATCTCGCAAGAGAGAAGGTGCAAGCAAGGCAGGCAGCCAACAGTGCGATTACCAGGATTTCGGCGGACGTCGAGCGCGCATATGCTCAAGGGTGGCAGGTTAACGTCTATCAACGCGATGCCCGCCTGCCATTATCAACGCTATCTCACATTCTATTTTCACGAGCCCTTAAACTCGACAATTCCATGGCGTACTCACCCATCGACCTGCCGGTTAGGCGCGCAGGGCTGGAACTCGCCTGGACAAACATCGACTCGGAATCGTTTGAACGTCTGATATTTCAGCTAGTTGTTGAAACCGAGGGCTACGAGAATGTTGACTGGCTAATGCAAACGAACGCCCCCGACCATGGCAGGGATGTGAGTGCAGTTCGCCTACGGCGAGATCCGCTGAGCGGCCATAGTTCACAAAGGGTAGCTATCCAATGCAAGCATTGGCTGTCACGCTCGATCCGGGACGTCGATGTTAATACAGCTATCGTTAGCGTCAGCCACTGGCAAGACCCACCATTTGACGTAGTCGTTATCGCGACCAGTGGACGATTTACATCGGATGCCGTCGCATGGATCGAGCGTCACAACTCTCGCGGCAACAGGCCGAGCATTGAACTTTGGAACGACGCTCGACTGGAATATTTGCTGAACGAAAGGCCGCACTTGATACGCACGTACGAGTTGCGCTGACAGCACTCATCCGGACGACCGCATCGGTCATGGGTACCTGGGAACTGCTGGATCGATACGCCACGACCACTCCCATGCACAGCTCATGCACAACCAGTGGGCCACAGCGAGGTTCGCTGAGATCCAACGGGACAGCCGGCTAACAGACGAAGACGCCCGCTGAGTAGCGTTCTTGCTGCTCAGCGGGCGTTTCTGCTGATCTTTGGCGGAGGGCGTGGGATTCGAACCCACGGAGACGCGGAACGCCTCACCGGTTTTCAAGACCGGCGCCATCGGCCACTAGGCGAGCCCTCCAGCGGAACGACGCTAAGTGTGCCAGATACCCGCTCGCCTAGCCTCGTCACCCACGTGAGGGACGTCGTTCGTGGTTGTGGGGTGGCTGGGTGGGGGAACGCGGGCTGATGACTTCTCGGACATGATGTCGCAAATGTCCCGCTCCCCAGGGGGTGAGCTGCGCAGACTCGGGGTCTATGAAAGATCAGACGGGGGGAACGGGACCGTGCACCTCTTCTTCAACGATCCTCGTGCGGCATACGTCACCAAGCATCGCCGAGTCGTTTGGCCCTCGTTGGTCGGGCTCGTCGCCGGTGGGGTTGGTGTCGCCGCGCTCGGGGTGATGGTCCGGGCGGCCGCGTACGACCAAAACGTCGGGACCTCGCCGCCGGCCAGCGGCGACGGGGGCATGGTAATGCCCGCGGCACCGTCGATTCGCGTCGGTGGGCCGCTCGCCTTCGGCAACGTGCCGGCCGCGCCCCGTTCCGGTGCTGGACCTCGGGGGCGCCAACGGTCCCGAAGATGCTAAACGCGCCGTCGTGGAATCGTGGAGCCCCAGAGCCGCGGCGCGCACCACCACGATGCCGACCCCGAAGCCAACGGCCCCGCCGCCCGAAGAGCCGCCCGAACAGCCGACCGAAGACCCGGCCGGGCCACCGAGCGCGGACCAAGGCACAGACCAAGGCACGGCCTAGGACTAGGACTAGGACAGGGGCGCAGGGCTCCATCGAGGCGGATGGGACCACCACGGGTGGCGTCCGTGGTGGGACCGACGATGATGGAGCCGTGCATGCGATCACGATCGAACGGCCCGGTGGGCCCGAGGTGCTGCGGTGGACGGAGGTGCCGGATCCGGCCCCCGCCGCGGGCGAGGTACTGATCGAGGTGGCGGCGGCCGGCGTCAACCGTGCCGACGCGCTGCAGCGGCAGGGGAATTATCCGCCGCCGACGGACGCCCCGCCGTACCCCGGGATGGAGGTCTCCGGGCGCATCCGTGAGCTTGGCGACGGGGTCCACGGCTGGCACGTGGGTCAGGAGGTGTGTGCGCTGATCAGCGGGGGTGGGTATGCGGAGCTCGCCGTCGCGCCCGCCGGTCAGATTCTGCCCGTGCCGAAGGGGGTCTCGGTCGTCGACGCGGCGGGGCTGCCCGAGGTCGCGGCGACCGTGTTCTCCAACGTCGTGGACGTGGCGCGGCTCAAGCCGGGGGACACGCTGCTTGTGCACGGTGGTGGCAGCGGGGTCGGGACGTTCGCGGTACAGCTGGGAAAGGCTCTTGGCGCGACGGTCGTCGCGACGGCGCGGGCGGCCAAGCATGAGCGGCTGCTGCAGCTGGGCGCGGAGCGCGTGATCGACTACACGGCCGAGGACTTCAGCAAGTCGGTACAGGCCGACGTCATCCTCGACATCATGGGCGGGAGCTACCTGAAGCAGAACGTCGACGCGCTCAAGGTCGGCGGGCGGCTGGTGGTGATCGGGCTGCAGGGCGGGCGCCGTGGCGACCTGGACCTGGGCCAGTTGCTGACCAAGCGGGCCACGGTGGCGGGTACGACGCTGCGCGCGCGCCCGGCGGCGGAGAAGGCCGCGATCGTCCGCGGGGTGCGCGAAGAGGTGTGGCCGCTGGTGGAGGAGGGCATGGTGCACCCCGTGATCCACGAACGGTTCCCGATGGGGGAGGCCGCCGAGGCGCACCGGCTGCTCGAGTCGAACGGGCACTTCGGCAAGATCCTGCTGACCATTTCGCGCTGATCAGGGCCGGGTGAGGATGACCGGGCCCTGGCCCTTGGCCGCGAGGCGGTCGTCGGTGTTGACGAGGCCGCACGTCTTGAGCGACAGGCAGCCGCAGCCGATGCAGCCGGTGAGCGTTTCGCGGAGCCGCTCGAGGAGCTTGATCTGCTCGTCGAGGTGGCCGCGCCAGCCGGCCGAGAGCCGGGCCCAGTCCGCCTTGGTCGGCGTGCGGTTGGCCGGCAGCGAGGCCAGCGCCTCCTTGATGGTCTCCAGCGGCACGCCGACCTGCGCGGAGATGCGGATGAAGGCGACCCGGCGCAGCTCGGTGCGCTCGTACCGGCGCTGGTTGCCGCTGGTGCGCGTGGCCCGGATGAGGCCCATCTTCTCGTAGAACCGCAGGGCGGACGGCGCGACGCCGCTGCGCACGGAGAGCTCTCCGATGCTCAGCAGCTCGGGCGGGTGGCTCAAACGGGGCGGGACGGCTTGCGGACGCGTTCGCGGGACAGGATCCACAGCGCCTCGACGCCGTCCTTCCAAGTGATCTTCTTGCCCTCTTCGCGGGTGCGGGCGCGGTACGAGATCGGGACCTCGTATGGCCGGTGCCGGTTGCGCAGCAGCTTGCCCGTCACCTCGGCCTCCATGCCGAAGCCGGCCGAGCGCACCTGCAGCGACCGGTACAGCTCGACCGGCATGAGCTTGAAGCAGGTCTCGAGGTCGCCGAGGTAGCAGTTGAACAGCATGTTGGCCGCGGTCGTGACGGCCTTGTTGCCCATGACATACCAGAAGGAGAAGGAGCTGTGGCTCCCGAACGTCCGATTGCCGTAGACCACCGTGGCCCGGCCGTCCAGCACCGGCTCGAGCAGCTTCGGAATGTCCTGCGGGTCGTACTCGAGATCGGCGTCGAGAATGACCATGTAATCCCCGGTCGCGTTCTCCACCGCCGTGCGAATCGCCGCGCCCTTGCCCTTGTTGCGCGGGTGCACAATTACGCGAAGCCGGTCGTCGTTCAGCCCACCGAGAATCTCGGCCGTGCGGTCACGGCTGCCGTCGTCGACGATCACGAGCTCGATCTCCGTCGGGTAGTTCACGTCGAGCGCCTGCTTCACGGCGTCGGCGACGCGTTCTTCCTCGTTGTAGACCGGCATCAGGATCGACAGCTTCATCATGATCTCCGGGGGGTCTGGGCTGGACCATCAGATTAGCTCCCCGTCACCCGGGCGTGTGAAGGCCCCGTTGGGGGTTGCGCTGCTCGTACGGTGTGTCGTATGACGAACACTCCCGCCACCGTGGAGCAGTTGGGCGAGGAACAGTATCTCCTGTTGACCACGTTTCGCCGGGACGGAACCCCGGTGCCCACCCCGGTCTGGGCCGCGCGTGACGGAGACGCACTCCTCGTGTGGACCGTGGGTGACTCCGGCAAGGCCAAGCGCATCCGCCGCGACGGCGCGGTGACCGTCGCGCCGTGCAACGTGCGGGGCGTGCCGAAGGGCGAGCCGATCCAGGCCCGGGCGACGCTGCTCGGCCCGGACGGCGGCACCGCGGCGCGTGAGCTGATCAAGAAGAAGTACGGCCTCCGCGGCCGCCTGTTCGTGTGGGCCAGCATCCTCCGCCGCGGTGCCGACGCCACGATCGGCATTCGCATCACGCTGGCGTGAACGCGTACCCCTCAAGCAAAGCGACGCGCTCGGATCACCGGGGGGTGACGATCCGAGCGCGTCGCGGAAACAAGCTTGGGCGTTTGGCGCCTGTGGGTGACGCGGGGTACTGTCTGCGTCAGTCGCCCTGGCGTTGCTGGGGAATTTGGCCCTGGAGCAGGGCCCGCACCTCGGACTCGCGGTAGCGTCGGTGACCGCCGAGCGTGCGAATAGCGCTCAGCTTGCCCGCCTTCGCCCAACGGGTGACGGTCTTCGGGTCGACGCGGAACATCGACGCGACCTCAGCCGGCGTGAGCAACGGCTCAGGTTCATGCGTGCGAGATGGCATCGGTCACTCCTCCACAGGTACCCAGGAACGTCGGACGGGGTCCCGCCGGCCGACGCGTTTCCTATGGTCCGGCTAGTCCCCGATGTCCGACATGGGCCGAACGGCTGAAGGTCCCTGTATGGACGGATGATGAATAAGTGAATTTTCCCATTTTGGTGGTCCAAAATGGGATAAAAGGTGACCGGTGGCGACGGAGGGTGAGTGCTTAACCACGAATCTAGCTCACCCTCCGGGGTGATGGGTAGCCCACAAATCTCATTCAATGAGGCATAACGGGCACCGATTGGGTGTGATTCGGTTGCTAAGAGTGACACCCGATCGGGTGGGTGACGAACCGGACATTTAACTTCATCAACTTCATGACTCCGGTCCGTGCAACGCGCGACCGTTCCTGCCGTGAGCGCCTGGTCTGGGTCGATCGGAGCGAAGCCTCATCGAGCCAGACTGGGCGAGGCGGCAGCGCGCTGGCGCGCCTCCCTGCCATGCTCGCGGTGCCAAGAACCCGCGGCCTCCTGCCGCGACAGACCCGTTCGTCGGCAACTTTCATCCGCCCGCCCGGCTATTTCCGGCTTTCGCCGCCCACCGCGACACCCGCCCCGCCCGACCGGGGTTTCCATGATCATGGAGTGAACGTGCTGCTCCTTGTACGTGTCCACTCCGTGATCAAGGCGAACCGAGTGCTCGGCCGGCGGGTGCTGCATGATCGCGGAAACGTTGTGCTGGCCGCCTTGGCAAGGTCGGTGCAGATCGCGGGCGCGTGCCAGCGCCGCGCAGACGTCGATTCTCGGGATGTCGACGGCCCGACTGGCGGTCGCTCCTAGTTGCAGCGCTCCAGCAGCTGCACGGCCCGCCACCGGTCGACGAGCCGCTCGTACACCTCGGTGGCCGCGTCCGCGTCTCCGCGCGCGACGTCGGACAGGCCGGCCGACACCAGGCCGGGAGAGTCGTCCGTGGCGAGGGCGTCGTCCGACATGAGGTTCACGAGGCCGCCGTAGTCGAGCTCGACGATCGACCGCGAGTGGAACTCCTCGAGCCACCGGGCCGTCTCCTCGACGGCGACCGTGATCGGCGCATCCCCTATGGCCCGCCGAAGAACGGCATAAGCCCGATGCGCCCGCCGTCGGGCCTTCGAGATCTCCGTCCGGTAGCGCAGCACCCGTCGGCCGGGGCGCAACGACAGCTCGCGCTCCTCCAGGTCGACGAAGACGAACCAGCGAAGCGGCACCCCCCAGGTTGCCACCTGTTCGTGGACGCGCGGCAGGCCGCGCTCGAGGACGTGGTCGCCGCTGCGCCAGTCGTCCACGATGGTCTGCGCGAGGCCGGCGAGCACGGGAGGTACGAACGCGTCCGCGATGATGCTGGGCACCCCGTCCCGCGCCGTCAGTGCGGCCTCGGCGACCCGGATGCGCAGGTTCCACGGGCAGACGAGCAGCGTGTCGTCGGCCTCCAGGACGTAGGCGTCCTCCGGCAGCGCCGGCAGCCGGGTCCAGCCGGCGCCGAGGGCCTCGAGCACCGCGGTGCGCTGGCGGCCTGGGCCGTCGGACAGCGCCACCGCTCGGCCCTCCTTGACGTAGCGACGCCAGTACAACTGGTGGTCGCGGTCGAAGGCGGCCAGCGGCTCGTACACCCGCAGGTATGACGCGAAGAGCGACGGCACGGCCCGATCGTCGCACGAAATGCCCGGACGGCGCGAAGCTGCCCTCGACCCGACCGCCACGTGTCGGGGTTAGGGTCAGTTCACCGCACTCCGTCTGCGGCACCCGTCTCACGAGGACGGGCCGCGCATCGCTTCAGGAGCATCCATGGGTGTCTTCACCAGCAACCACGAACAGGTCGTGTTCTGCCACGACCCGCAATCCGGCCTGCGGGCCATCATCGCCGTGTACTCGACCGCCCTCGGGCCGTCGCTCGGCGGGACGCGGTTCTACCCGTACGCCTCCGAGGACGAGGCGCTGCACGACGTGCTCGAACTGTCGCGCGGCATGGCGTACAAGAACGCCCTCGCCGGTCTCGACCTCGGCGGCGGCAAGGCGGTGATCTGGGGCGACCCGGAGAAGGACAAGAGCGAGGCGCTGCTGCGGGCCTACGGGCGATTCGTGCAGTCGCTCGGCGGCCGCTACTACACGGCGTGTGATGTCGGCACGTACGTGCAGGACATGGACATCGTGGCCAAGGAGACGAAGTACGTCACCGGCCGCTCCGAGTCGCACGGCGGCGCGGGGGACTCCTCCGTGCTGACCGCCTACGGCGTCTTCCAGGGCATGCGTGCCGCCGCCGAGCACCGCTGGGGCACCCCGTCGCTCGCCGGCCGCCGGGTCGGCATCGCCGGCCTCGGCAAGGTCGGCAAGCACCTGACCCGTCATCTGCTCGAGGACGGCGCCGCCGTGGTCGCCACGGACGTCTCCGAGCGCGCCCGGGACTGGGCGGGCTCCACGTATCCCCAGGTCGACCTGGTCGACAGCAACGAGGCCCTGATCGCCTCGGCGATCGACGTCTACGCGCCCTGCGCGCTGGGCGGCGCCCTCAACGACGAGACCGTGCCCGTCCTGCGGGCGAAGATCGTCGCCGGCGCGGCCAACAACCAGCTGGCCCATGCGGGGGTGGAGAAGCTTCTCGCCGAGCGCGACGTGCTCTACGTGCCCGACTACGTGGTCAACTCGGGCGGGGTGATCCAGGTGGCCGACGAGATCGAGGGCTTCAACTTCGCCCGGGCGAAGGAACGGGCGGGGCGGATCTACGACACCACCCGTCAGATCCTGCAACTGGCGGACGCCGAGGGCGTGCCGCCGGCGCTGGCCGCAGACCGTCTCGCCGAACGGCGGATGGCCGAAGTCGGAAGGCTCCGTACCATCTTGGTATAAACCATGCACGGGGGCGCAGAGCGGGCGTGACGACCCCGACCTAGACGTGGTGCTTACCCGACCGGTCCGGTCGGGTAAGCAACGCCACCGAAATGGTCGGTAGGGGCGAGATGCCGAAAGGTGCCCGCGACATGTACCGTAAGAGCCACGAGAGATGCCTGACGTTGTCGGGGCCTGCCGGTAATGGCTGCCCCGTAATTCTGTGCGAGGGGGTCGAGCCATGGGGCGCGGCCGTGCGAAGGCCAAGCAGACTAGGGTGGCCAGGGAGTTGAAATATCACTCCCCCAACACCGACCTCGAAGCGTTGCAACGCGAGCTCGCGACGGGAAGCCCTAAGTCACGCGACGACTACGCCGAGTATGGTGGCGAAGTCGATGATGAGGCTGACGACGAGGACGACGACTACGACGACCCCTCTAGCGACAGTGATTGGCGCTCACGGGGTCGTTGACCATCGGTCAACCCGGCTCACGGGCACGTGGACAACCACGTGCCCGAGTCGTGTTCACAGCACCCGCATGGTGGCCGTTCTCTCGACGGACCGCCATGCGGGTGTCTCGGCGTAGGCATCGCCCCGGAGTGATTCCCACTCGCCCCGGGGCGCTAGGCCCGGCCCGGCTCGGTCGGCTTCATGCGGACCGAACCGGACAGGCCGGCCGCTACGACGCGAACAACCCTCAACGGGGACGGTTGTTCCAGTTGTAGAACGTCGGGATGTTCTCGAAGTGGTTCCAGGCGCAGACGGCGCTCGTGCCGTCCTGTCCGCTCGCCTCTGCGCGGGCGGCCCGTGCCGCGGCAGCCTCGTCGAGCAACACGCGAAGACCGTCCGCGGCCTCGTTGACGCGCTCGGTGACCGGGTCAGCATGCTCCGGCATGGTCCAGCACTCCCTCCAGAAGGCGAATCTTGCTGTTCCGGCAGTGGTTCGTCTCGGTGCCGTCGAACCTGCCGTGCTCGAAGTAGCGGTTGGCCGCGTGTGCGCCACCGCAGAACCCGAAGTACGGGCAGCTCGTGCGGCACGCCTCGACGCCCCGCAGGTACTCCGGCACCCATCCCGCCGAGGTGGCCGCGCCAGCCAGGATCGTCGAGAGCGGGGTGTCCAGGACGTTGCCGGAGGAGAAGTCGCCGTAACGCGCGTCGGTGAACCCGGCGAGCTCCGGCGAGAGCAGGAAGACCCGCCCGTCCGCGGCGATCGTCGGGATCGGGTCGAGCGCGCCCGGGAGGATGCCGTCGGCCGTGCCGGCGAGCACCGCCCCGGCGTACCGCAGCGTCCACTCGATCTCGCGCACATGGATGCGTGGGTCGAGCCGCCACGCGGCCACCAGTTCCGCCCAGAACGTCCGCACGGCGTCGTCGGCGAAGTCGTTGACGCGCGCGTTGACGCCCTCCTGCTCCTCGATGTTGACCCCGAGGACGTCGCAGCCGAGGCCGAGGAAGTACTCGTAGAGTTGCGCCGCCAGCCCCGGCCTGGGCTGGGCAACCACGCAGAGCGCCGAAAACGGCACGCCATGTCGCTGCAGCGCTTCGATGCCGCGCAGGATTGTTCGGTACGCCGGAGCGCCCGCCCGGTTCACCCGCTCCCCGTTGAGGGCCTCCGGCCCGTCGACGCTCACGCTGACCCGCATGCCGCGCTCGGCGAAGAACTCGCACCACGCGTCGTCGATCAGGGTCGCGTTGGTCTGCACGTGGTGCTCGACGCCCTCGAATGGCGCCATGAGCTCGGCGAGGGCGTCCCGCCCCGCGGCCAGCGGCTCGCCGCCGTGCCAGACGACCGAGAAGCGCTCGTCGGCCGCCGCCCACGGGTTGACCGAAGCGGCCACGGCCGCGGCCACGGCGGGGCTCATGCGATCGTTGCGCGACCGGAAGGGGAGGTAGCAGTATGTGCAGTCCAGATTGCACAACGTCGTGGGCTGCAGCACGACATAGCTCGGGATCGGCGAGATGCCCCGCATGCCGCTCCACGACACCGCCCCGTCCTCCTTTTGGGTGTAGGGACGTGTCGCTTCAGCCTAGGTCCATCCCTGCGTCGCGGTAAGTCCCAGTTGATCGAATATGCGAGAGATTTCTCCACCCCCGCGTATTCCGACACCTGTCCTTCAAGAACGCACACAGGGGCGGCGCCGGTTGTCCCGGCGACCGCCCCGATTTCGCTCGCTTCGCTCAGCCGCGAGTGTGCGATCCGACCATCTGCACCGTGCCGGTGCCCTCGATGACCTCGCCAACCTGCCAGGCGTCCAAGCCGCGGCCGGCCAGGAAGGCCAGCGTGCGGTCGGCGTCCTCGGGGGCGACCACGGTCATCATGCCGATGCCCATGTTGAAGGTGCTCTCCATCTCCGAGTCCTCGATGCGCCCCTTGGTGCGCACCAGCTCGAAGATCGGCTGCGGCCGCCAGGTCGAGCGGTCCACGACCGCGTCGAGGTGATCGGGCAGCACCCGGACCAGGTTGCCGGGGATGCCGCCGCCCGTGACGTGCGCGTACGCGTGGATGTCGCTCTCCTTGATCAGGTCAAGGCAGTCCTTGGCGTAGATCCGGGTCGGGGTGAGCAGTTCCTCGCCGAGGGTGCGCTGGCGGCCGAACTCGTCGATGACGCTGTCCAGCCGCATCCGGCCGGCGCCGAGCAGCACGTGCCGGACCAGCGAGTAGCCGTTGGAGTGCAGGCCGGTGGAGCGCAGCGCGATGACGGCGTCGCCGACCTCGACCCGGTCGCGGCCGAGGATCGCGTCCTCCTCCACGACGCCGACGCCGGTGCCGGAGATGTCGTACTCGTCGGGGCGCATCACGCCCGGGTGCTCGGCGGTCTCGCCGCCCAGCAGCGCGCAGCCGGCGTAGCGGCAGCCGTCGGCGATGCCGGCGCCGATCTCGGCGACCCGGTCGGGCACGACCTCGCCGCAGGCGATGTAGTCGAGCAGGAAGAGCGGCTCGGCGCCGCAGGCGACCAGGTCGTCGACGACCATGGCGACCAGGTCGATGCCGACCGTGTCGTGGATGCCCATGGCCTGGGCGATGGCCAGCTTCGTGCCGACGCCGTCGGTCGAGGAGGCGAGGATCGGGCTCTTGTACTTCTTCAGGTCGAGCCGGAACAGCCCGGCGAACCCGCCGATGTCGCCCATGACCTCGGGCCGGTGGGTCCGGTGCACCTTGGTGCGCAGCAGCTCGACGGCCTGCTCGCCGGCGTGGATCGACACACCCGCGTCCGCATAGGTCACGGTCTTGCGGCGGCCCCGGCCGTTGCCGGCCGTCCACAGCTGCCGCTCGGGGGTGCTGCCCTGGCCGGTCTCACCGGCCCTGTCGGCGCGCTCATCCACGTGCGTCACTTTCTCCCCTTTGATTGCCTTTGCGGCGGCACCGCGGTCTGTCTCGGGTGGGCGGTCACGGTCGCAGCAGTGCGCCGGAGCCGCCCAAGCTGGCGGCGACGCTGACCGCGCCACCGTCCGTCGTGGTCGGCGCGGCCCCCGCGGCGCGCGCGACACCTTCCAGGACGTGCTTGCCGATCACGTTGTCGGCCGGTAGCTCGATCGGGTACTGCCCGTCGAAGCACGCGCTGCACAGCCGCGACGCGGGCTGTTCGGTCGCCGCGACCAGCCCGGTCAGCGACACGTATCCGAGCGAGTCCGCGCCGATCGAGCGGCGGATGCCCTCCAGGTCGAGCCCGTTGGCCACCAGCTCCGCGCGGGTGGCGAAGTCGATGCCATAAAAGCACGGCCACTTGACCGGTGGTGAGGAGATTCGCACGTGTACCTCGATCGCGCCCGCCTCGCGCAGCATGCGCACGATCGCGCGCTGGGTGTTGCCCCGCACGATGGAGTCGTCGACGACGATGAGCCGCTTGCCCCGCACGTTGTCGCGCAGCGGGTTGAGCTTGAGCCGGATGCCCAGCTGCCGGATCGTCTGGGACGGCTGGATGAAGGTGCGCCCGACGTAGGCGTTCTTGATCAGGCCGTGGCCGAACGGGATGCCGGACTCGGTCGCGTAGCCGATCGCGGCCGGCGTGCCGGACTCCGGCACCGGGATGACCAGGTCGCCGTCGACCGGGTGCTCCCGGGCCAGCGTGCGCCCGATCGCGACGCGGGCCGCGTGCACGTTGCGCCCCGAGATCGTGGTGTCGGGGCGGGCCAGGTAGACGTACTCGAACAGGCAGCCCTTCGGGTCGGGCGTGCCGAACCGGCTGGAGCGCAGCCCGTGCTCGTCGATCGCGATGAGCTCGCCGGGCTCGATCTCGCGGACCACGCTCGCGCCGACGATGTCCAGCGCCGCGGTCTCGCTCGCCACGACCCAGCCGTGCTCGAGGCGCCCCAGCACCAGCGGGCGCACGCCGTTGACGTCGCGCGCCGCGTAAAGGCTGTCCTCGTCCATGAAGACGAAGCTGAACGCGCCCCGCAGGGTGGGCAGCACCTCCAGCGCGGCGGCCTCGACGGACAGGTCGGGGCGCGCGGCGAGCAGGGCCGTCACCAGGGCGGTGTCGTTGGTGGAGTTGATCGCGTCGGGCTCGATGTCGGGCAGCTCCGCGACCCGGCGGGCCAGCTCGGCGGTGTTGACCAGGTTGCCGTTGTGCGCCAGCGCGATCGTGGTGCCGGCCCGGTCGTCGCCGCCGCGCGTGGAGCGCAGCGTCGGCTGCGCGTTCTCCCAGGTCGAGCCGCCGGTGGTGGAATACCGCGCGTGGCCGATCGCGATGTGGCCGCGCAGGCTCGCCAGGGTCGGCTCGTCGAAGACCTGCGACACCAGGCCGAGATCCTTGTAGACCACGACGCCGGATCCGTCGGACACCGCGATGCCGGCCGCCTCCTGCCCACGGTGCTGCAGTGCATACAGCCCGTAGTAGGTCATCTTCGCGACCTCTTCGCCCGGCGCCCAGACGCCGAACACTCCGCACTTGTCCTGTGGACCTGGACGCTGGGGGTCGAGCTCGTGGCTCAACCGGCCATCGCCTCGGGGCACGTGCCGCTCCTGTCGTCGCAGTTGCCGGTTGGCTGTTTGAGATGGCTGCAAGATGGCTTCGAGGTGGACGCGGGCCGCATGGCTGGTTGCGGGCCGGCTGCTGGTCGACGCCACACGCTGGGTCGCCTTTGCGGGAAACAGTGTACGCGAGGTTTCGGGCATGACGCAGAGCCACATTCCGTGCGCCGTTGGTGAGCAGTCTGCCCGACGATTTGTGGAGTTACAAGGGTAGATAGGCCGATAAATCGGCCCGAACTCCACTCGCGCTGATCTTCCCGGCGCTGACGGCTTCGTGCCACGATTTCCGACCCGTGGCGATCTCGATCCACGTGGTCGGGTCGGTCTCCACGACGTTGGGTGGCGTACCTCTCGTGTGCCTCGGCCCTTCGACGCACTGAATCGCGCCGTACGGGGGAACGCGCACCTCCACCGAACGTCCGGGCGCGCGTGTCCGCAGGTCGGCGAGGAGTTCCCGGACGGCGTCGCGCAGGGCGGGACGGCCGGGCTCGACCCCTTCTTCGAGGGCATCAAGGACGCTTTGCACCGTGCCGGAATATCGGTGCGCAGTGGACATACCGGGACGATACGACCGCCTCCGGGGCGGTCGCAACACAACGCGGCTTTCGCCGACCCCTCCGGACAGGGCATAGTTTGCGGCGGCGCACCATGCAAGGCGAGGCTCGCTCGCATGTTGGACCATAGACGGACGTGCTCGGCAGCGACGCTCGGGTGAAAGTCAAGATCCGGAGGGGTGTGACGTGACTGCGCACCGACAAACCCTGCTGCTCAGGGCGGGGGCGGTGGCTGTTCTGGCGGCGGGCGCTCTGGTCGGCATAGCAACACCGGCATTCGCCGCGGACCCCAACGTTGTGGTGAGCAGCGCCCCGGATGTGACACTGACCGTAGGCGGCGGAACGCAGACCGTCAACGTTCAGGTGAAGAACAGCGGCGACGCCCCCGCGGTGAGCGCCAAGCTGACCATCGACATCCCCGGCGACCTGCAGCTATCCATCGCCAGCAAGCCCGGCGGCTGCGACGGCAGCGGGACGCACCTCAGCTGCACCATCGACCTGCTCGCCGCCGGCGCGACGAAGAACCTGCCGGTCGGCATCGCGCCACCGGCGCAGAGCTCGATCCCCGCCGGGCAGACCAAGCAGGGCTCCGGCCAGGTGATCATCACCGACGGCGGCTCCGACACCAAGTCGTTCAACGCCACCCTCAAGGCCCAGGCGGCGCCCCCCACAACGGCGAGCGCGGCGGCGACTGTGACCGAGGTCTCCGGGACGATCACGGACTCGGCCACCGGTAAAGGGATCAAGGGCGCGACCGTCATTCTGACGGACGGCGCCGGCCGGAGCCGGCAGGTCACCACCAGCGACACCGGCGCGTTCCGGTTCACCGGCACCGATGCCAGCCCGATCGCGCCCGGGACGTTGACGATCCAGGCCGGCGCGACCGGCTACGACAACTTCACCAAAGAGGTCACCGGCACCGCCGGCAAGCCCGCGACTGTGAGGCTCGGGCTGCCCGCACTCGCCGAGTCGCAGTCGCCGCCAGCGCCGCTGAGCGCCGGCGACCTGGCGAGCGACGAGTCCAGCGGCGGCGTGGTCACGCAGAACAACTCGACCACCAACGCCTCCAACAACGGCAGCGGCGGCGGGGTCTCCTGGATCCTCATCGCGCTCGGCGTGCTCCTGGTGGGCTTCGGCATCGTGGCCATCGTGCTGCTGCTGCGTCGGCGCGGTGACGACGACGATGACGAGGGCGACGAGGACATCGGGCCGCGCCGCGGCGGGCCCGCGCAGCGCCCCGGCTACCGCGCACCGCAGGCCGACCCGACGATGGTCGGCGCCATGGGGCCGGCCCCGACGATGATCAACCGCTCCGGCGCCAACGACGCGACCGCGATCGTGCGCCCAGGGCGCGTGTTCGACGACGTCCCGCCCGACCCGTACGGTGCGCCCCCGCCCGGCGCCGGCGGCTACCCGTCGGCGGGCGGCTACAACGACCGGGCGGGCTTCGCCAGCGGCGGCTACGGCGGCTCGGGCGGCCCAGCGGCCCAGGGCGGCGGTGGCGGCTACGGCCCGTCGTCGCGCCCGCCGGTCGACCCCTACTCGCCCGACTACGCCGGCGGCGGTGGCGGCTACGAGGCGACCCAGCGATACGAGCCGGGCGCCGGCGGCAACAACAACTTCGGCGGTGGCGGCTACGGCGCCAACGGCTACGACGGCCCCTCGGCCGGCGGCGGCTACAACGGCGGCGGTCCCCAGGGTGGCGGCTACGACCAGCGGGGTGGCTACGACGGCCCGTCCGCGGGCGGCGGCTACGGCCCCTCCTCCGGCGGTCCGGGCGGCTACGGCGGCGGGAACGGCTACGACGGCCCCTCGGCGGGCGGCGGCTACGGCCCGTCTTCCGGCGGCGGTGGCTACGGCGCCAACGGCTACGACGGCCCGTCGGCCGGCGGCGGCCCCCAGGGTGGCGGCTACGACCAGCGCGGTGGCTACGAGAACCCGTCCGCGGGCGGCGGCTACGGCCCCGGCGGCCCGTCGGCCGGCGGCTACGGCCCGTCCTCGGGCGGCCCGGGCGGCTACGGCGACAACGACTACGGCCCCAGCGCCGGCAACGGCTATGGCCCGCCCTCCGGCGGTCCGGGCGGCGCGGGCGGCTACGGCGGCGGGGACGGCCCCTATGGCGGCGGGGATGGCCCCTACGCCGGCCGCGGCGGCTACGAGCCGCGCGGCGGCTACGAGCCGGCCGCCGGATACGAGCGCGACGGCTACGAGCGCGGTCCGGAGCCCCCGCGGGCCGGCAACGGTTACAGCGGCGGTGGCGAGTACGACCAGCGCGGCGGTTACGGCCCGAGCGCCGGCGGCGGTGGCGGGGACTACGACGACGCCCGCCAGCGGGGCAACAACCGCCGGTCGCTGGACTGGCTGGACGACTGACCGGACGGGTCTGCGAACGAAGCGGGAGGGGCGGCCGGGTGGCCGCCCCTCCCTCGTTTCGGCCGTCGGTCACGCGGGGCTGAGTAAGTGCCCGAACTCGGCGTGCAGGGTCGCCCCGCTCGAGACGGCCGTCAATGCCAGCTCGAGCCGGCGGTACACCGAGGGCCGGAGGTCGGGCCCGGCGTCGGCGAGCGTCGCCCAGCGAAACCCGGTCAGCTCGTCGCCGGCCGGGTGGATCGCCACGGAGGGATCGAGCACGCCGCCGTCGAAGACGAACTGCACCTGATCGCTCCACGGGCCCCGGCCCGGCGTCCAGTCGACCACCAGGAGGCGGCCGACGGCGAGGTCGAGGCCGAGCTCCTCGCCGACCTCCCGGGCACAGGCCGCCGACGGGGGCTCGCCCGTCTCGACGATCCCGCCGGGGATGTCCAGGAACGGCTTGTAGTTCGGCACCACGAAGAGGACGCGCCCGCCAGGGTCGCGGATCAGGGCGCCGCTCGCCACCGTCTTGTGCGCCATCCGTCTGGCCACGCCGGCATGGAACTCCCGCTCCGGCTCGCCGTCGAGTTCGAAGTCCGCGCTGAAATCGCTCATCGCACCCGATCCAACTACTCAGGCGGGCGGTTCGTCCATCCAATGGGGTACGCCGGTCCGTTCGCGGAACCCGACAGGTCCGCTGATGGCGTCCGTATCTTGCGCGATGCCAAGGTGCATTGAGGCGAGAGAAATGGGTGATGCGGATACGGAGATGCGCCTCGTGTCCTGGGGGTGGTCACGAGCGGAAAAGGCGGGCGACACGGTCCGCGCGGGGTCTCGTCGCCCGCCTTTTCACGGCTCATGACGTACCGAATCGGGGGCTTTTAAAGAACCCTCCGCATGTGCAGCCGGACGGTGGTGCCCGACTCGCCGGTCCGCATTTCGAGCAGGTCGCAGATCTGTCGCGCTATCCACAGCCCGTGGCCGTGGCCGGCGTGCGGGTCGGCGCGCAGGAATCCGAGGAAATTGTCCGTGGCGTGTCCGGAGTCGGTGATTTCGCAGACCACCCGGCGGCCGGTCGCCCAGATCCGCACCTCGCCGTGGCCGGCGCCGTGCCGCACGGCGTTCGTGGCGATCTCGTTGACCGCGAGCGTGAAGTCGTCGAGCCGATCGGCCGGCACCCCGAGGCGGATCGCGTGGACGGCGACGAACTGCCGTACCGGCCCCATGTCCACGAAGTGGGGCAGCCGCTCCACGCCCTGCGCCGGGCGCGGCAGCAGCGGGGCGTTGCGCTCGGCGTAGTAGTGGACCGGGTCGGCGTACGCGGCGCTGACCTCGCTCCGCGTGCCGACGGTGAGCGCCGGATGGGTGCGCCGGGCGTCGTCGACGATCGCGGTGGGCAGCGTGCGGCTGTCGTACCCGCACATGAGCCAGGCCCGCGCGCCGGCGAGCGCGACGTTCATCACCGACTCGTACCGGCCCCACTCCGACGTCTCGAGCGGGTCGAGCCCGGCCCAGACCGGCTCGCCGAGCACCCGCAGGATGCCGGTCGTGCCCGGCAGCTCGTCGATGCGCCGGTGGTGCGCGTTGAGCGTCCGGCCGGGGGAGTCGAACCAGCCCGACGCCGGCAGGAACGTGATCCGCTCGGCCACGCCGTCGAGGTGCTCGCGCAGCAGCTCCTCGTGCTCCGCGGAGGTGACGGCGAGCACGGTGTCGCCGCGGCGCACCCCCTCGGTCACGAACGGGACCGCCGCCGCGAGGAACACGGACGGCGAGTCGAACAGCAGGGCCTGGTGGATCAGCGTCACGGCGACTCGTCCGAGGGCTCGAGCGCACCGTCGATGCCGCGCGGGCCGAGCCACGCTTCGACGCCCAGGCGGATGCGCCCGGGGTGCGTGGTGGAGATCGCGTCACCGATGTGCTTCAACCCACGTGCTGTACCCAGGGCGTGCGGTCCGTGAAACACCGCTCGGACAAGCCAGGACGCTCCGCGTCAGTGCGAGCGGATGCAGCAGCTGGTGCAGACCTTCGGCGTCGGCAGCGTGAAGGCCAGGCAGCAGGTCCGCCGCTGGATGTCGAGGCCGCCGCCCGGGCGCGGGCTCAGGTCCACCAGGTCGTCCGCGTCGAGCGCCCTCAGCAGCCGGTCGGCGATGTCCATCGTCGGGCCGGGGAGGGAGTCGGCGGCGCGCGACAGGCCGTACGCCACGCCCGAGGCGACCGAGCCCCACAGTGTCCGCCGGCCGATGCGGGCCCGCTTGCGGAACTCCTCCAGCAGCGGGTCGAGGTGCGCGTCGACCAGCGACCGGCGCAGCACGCCCAGCAGCTCCGCCTCGTCCTCGACGATGAGCAGGCCGGGGGCGTCCGTCGCCACGATCGGGTCGGTGGCCACCACCGCCGTCACCGGGGCGCGCAGCGCGAGGGTGAGGAACGGCTGGCGGTCGGTGTACCGCACCAGCACGTGATCCGGCGTCATCAGCGGCACCCGCCGGGACGCGGCGAAGCCCAGCACCGCCGGGAGGGTCAGCCAGTACGAGTAGCACTTCCAGGCCAGCGCCGCCGCGGCGTGCGGCTGGGCGCTCCAGCGGCGCGCCGCCGTGTCGAGCAGGTCGGTGACGTCGAGCTCGGCGGCCGGCCGCCACTGCGGCCCGCCCGGGCCGACCAGGCCGGGCACCAGCCCCTGGAGTGAATCTTCACCGTGCCTGGTCCGCAGCGCGCCGAGCGTCGCGACCACCGGTGCGAGCGGCTCGACGCCCTCGCGGCTGATGAGCGCGGTCACGTTGGGTCGCCGATGCGGGCCGGGGGCACGACGAGGCGGCACCGCGTCGCGGTGCGCGTCCTGTGCGTGCGGTTGGTGCTCACCACCGTTGCGTACCCCCAGATGTGCATGCCAAGCGCCCACGATACAGCTATTAGGTAAGGCTAACCACCCTACCGTTGCCGGGCATCGCGATCTTGCCGTCGTGACGTTGTGTCACGTACTGGAGGCGGGTGGTGACCGAAGCACGTTGATCAATGCCGATGAGGCGGTGTTGTCAACCACTTTGTCAGGAATCTGTCCGGCCGACCTGGTCGACAGCCGGACTCGTGGACACTAATCGGACAGGGGCCGTCTCCCTGTAGGGCTGGACCGGACATGACCACGAGCGACCCTTCTCCCGTGCAGCGGGCGTCGGAGACGTTCGTTGCGGAGTTCGCGCGGTGGCGCGTGGAGCGCGGCATGTCCAAGAAGCAGCTCGCCGCCGCGATGGGCTTCGACGCCTCGTATGTCAGCCACGTCGAGGCCGGCCGGCACCGCCCGACCGAGGACTTCGCGCGCCGCGCCGAGGCGATCCTGCAGAGCGGCGGCGCGGTCTGGCAGCGCTACAAGGAGTACGACGAGCTGCGGGCCACGGCGCGCAGCCGGGTCGGCGTGCCCGGGCGTGACCCGCCGGTGCCGGATCAGTGGCTGCCGCCCGGAACGGGGCTCGTAGTCGAGCGGGAGACCGCCCGGCTCTCCTACGTCGACGGCAAGTACCGGTGCACGGTCCGCCGTGCGCTGTACAACGCCGGCACGGAGCCGATCACGCGGTACCTCGTCCGGATCTCGGTCGACCGCTACCCGGACGACCCGGCGCGCTCCAACCGCCACCACCACGACCACCCGCTGTCGCTCGACGAGCTGTCGCTGGTGGCCTCGTGCGCCGGCGAGCCGATGGAGTGGCGGGCCAAGACCGACCGCGACACGCTCAAGGAGCTGTGGCTGCTCTTCGAGAACGCGCAGGGCCGCTTCCCGCTGTACCCAGGGCAGCGGACCACCATCGCGTACTCCTGGCACATCGGCATCGACAAGTGGGGCAACTGGTTCGAGCGGGCGATCCGCCTGCCGACCCGCCACCTCACCGTCGAGGTCGAGTTCCCGGCCCGGATGCGCCCGGTGGTCTGGGGCGTGCAGACGTCGCTGTCGGCCGAGGAGGTACCGCTGCGCACCCCGATCACGCAGGAGCTGTCGGAGGACGGGCGCGCGGTCTTCTCCTGGCACACCGAGGCGGCGACGCTGCACGACTACTACCGGCTGGAGTGGCGCTTCCGCGGCAGCCGGCCGGAGGGTGCGGTGGAGGAGCCGGAGGACTGGGCCGACCCGCCGTACGGGTCGCCCGGCGCGCACGACGTGGGCCACCAACTGTCCGCGTGAGGACCGCAACCGAGGCGGTCCGAGGCATGTCACTGGCCGTCGCTACGATGGCCCGCGTGGCGGTTGCGGTCCTGTTCGACCTCGACGGCACGCTCATCGACAGCGAGCCGATCTGGGGCGCGGCGAACACCGGCCTGGTGCGATCCCGCCGCGCCGAGGTCACCGATGAGCTGCTGCGCAGCCTGAGTGGGCTGGACGCGACGCTCGCGATGCGCCACATCCACCGGCAGCTGGGCTGGTCCGGCTACGACGTCCTGGACGACGTGGCCTTCGTGCAGCGGCAGGTCCGCGAGGCGTACGCGCGCGGCGTGCACTGGCTGCCCGGCGCCCGCGAGCTGCTGGCCGAGGCGCGCGCCGCCGGCCTGCACACCGCGCTGGTCACCTCGACGTACCGCGAGCTCGTGCAGTACGTGCTCGCGGAGGCCGGCCCGGGCGCGTTCGACGCGGTGATCTGCGGCGACGACGGGCACCGCCCGAAGCCGGATCCGGCGCCCTACCTCGCCGCCGCCGACGCCCTGGGCCTGCGCCCCGCCGACTGCGTGGCCGTGGAGGATTCGGCGCTCGGCGTGGCGAGCGCGCACGCGGCCGGCTGCGCGGTGCTCAACGTGGCGCCGGTGGTGCGCTCCGATCTCGCGCACGCCTGGGCGCCGTCGCTGGAGCGGGTGGGCGTGGGGCAGATCCGCCGCGCGCTACGCCAGCGAAACCGCCGGGGTGCCGGGCTCGACGTGATCGACGCACAGCACGCCGCTGAGGTGGTCCACCTCGTGTAGCACGTCACGGGCCAGCCGGCCGCGGTCGAAGGTGGCGATCGCCCCGTCGCCGGCCGGGGTGCGGTAGCTGATCACCGCGGTGCGCGGCCGGCGCAGCACGCAGCGGAAGTCGAAGAAGCTCAGGCAGCCCTCGGTCGTCTCCTCCCAGTCCAGCGTGCTGGCCGGGCCGACCTCGACGACCTGCGGGTTGATGAGCACGAGCTGCGGCGCCCCCGCGGCCCGGAAGATCGCGATCGAGCGCGGCTCGCCGATCTGCGGCGCCGCCAGCCCCATCGCGCCGGTGGTGAAGTCGTGCACCCGCTCGACCGCGTCGGCGATCGCCGTGAGCCGGTCCAGGATGCGCAGGACCTCGTCGCGCTCGTCCGGCAGCACGAACGGGCGAGTGGCCGTCGTGAGAACCGGGTCGCCCAGCTGCACGATCCCGAGCGCCGCCATCACCTCGCTCGGCCGGCGGGCGCCGAAACCCTGATTCGGCGCGGTCTTGCGGTCCGTCGTCCGGTCCATCTTTCGGTCGCTGGCCACGTCACTGGTCATCGCTGCTCCTCAGGGGCGGGTTGCCGAATCGCCACGTGAAAGGGCGCGAGCCAGGCGTGCAAAAAGCCGCGGCCTGGCGGGACCGCGGCGCGAAGAATCGTACGGTGCGAAGAAACGGAAATGCGACGGCCCGGCTCACAGCCATCCACCCAGTGTGAGCGGCGGTGAGCCGGGTGTGAACCCCTTTAGGCCTCGTTGAACGTGAATGAATGTGTGCGATTCTTTTCGGCTTAGAGCGCGTTTAGTGCGCGGCGGTCAGCCCAGTTCGCCGGCGGCCGACAGGTTATGCCTCCCGCAGTCGTGCTCGTCGTCCGGCTCGGGGTGCACCTCCGGATGCTGCGAACGCCTGCCACTCACGGTCGTATCACGGTGGCGGGGGGTAGCCGCACAACCTGTGCGCCGCCCGCCGTCAGGCGGGGCGTCCGGCGGACTGTCCAGGCCCCGGCGCCGGCGCGGCACGTGGAATATCGGCCCCGGACACGCCTCGTCGCACATCCAGTGCGATGCGTGGTCATCGCAGGTGGTGACGCTGATTCGCAGACGGCACCTACGTTTGACCGCGAAGGGCACCGATGAGCAATCTGTCGCGATTACTGAAGGAGAGTTGGACCCTCGTCGAGGAACAGCAGGACAAGCTCGCCAGCTACTTCTACGCGCGCATGTTCCTCGACAACCCCCAGCTGCGGGACCTGTTTCCGGTGCAGATGGATGTCCAGCGCTCCCGGCTGCTGGGCGCCATCGTCACGGCCGTGCAGACGGTCGACGACCCGGACAGGTTCGGGGAGTACCTTCAGTCGCTCGGCCGGGACCACCGCAAGTTCCACGTGCAAGCGGAGCACTACGACGCCGTCGGCGCCGCGCTGTTGGAGGCCCTGCGCACGCAGGCCGGCGACCAGTGGACGCTCGAGTTCGACCAGGCCTGGCGGGACGCCTACGCCGTCATCGCGGCCAAGATGATCGAGGGTGCCGACGCCGACTCCCGCAACCCGCCCTACTGGCACGCCGAGGTCCTCCACCACGAGCGGCGCAGCCGCGACATCGCCGTGCTCACCTGCCGGCCGATGCAGCCGCTGGAGTATCAGGCCGGCCAGTACGTCAGCGTCGAGACCAGGTACCAGCCGCGGCTGTGGCGCGCCTACTCCGTCGCGAACGCGCCCCGCAAGGACGGCTCGCTCGACTTCCACGTCCGCGCGCTGGGCGCCGGCTGGGTCTCCTCCGCTCTGGTACGCCGCGTCGGGCCGGGCGACACGATCCGCCTGGGCGCCCCGATGGGCCAGATGACGCTGGACCGCCGCTCGACGCGCGACATCGTCTGCGTCGCGGGCGGCACCGGCCTCGCCCCGATCAAGGCGCTCATCGAGGAGATGACCCGCGCCAACCGCACCCGCTGGGTGCACGTCTTCTTCGGCGCCCGCGACCGCGACGACCTCTACGACCTCGCCTGCCTCAACCGCCTGGCGGCCGGCTACCCGTGGCTGTCGGTGGTGGCGGCCACGAGCGACGACCCGGACTTCCCCGGCGAGCATGGCAACATCTCCGACATCGTGACCCGCTACGGACCGTGGCACAACCACGACTTCTTCGTGTCGGGCTCGCCGACGATGGTCCGCGCGACCCTGCGCTCCCTCGCCGAGATGCAGGTCCCGGCGATCCGGATCAAGTACGACGCCTTCGGTGACTGCTGAGCGCGGGCGGGCCGTCGAATGTGCGGTGACGGCCCGCCCGCGTTCGGAAGTACGCTGGCGCGGTGATCGACAGGCGGGCCGTGCGGGCCGAGGTGCTGCTCGTGCTCGGCGTGTCGCTGGGCAGCTCGGCGATATACGCGATCCTCAACATCGTCAACCGGCTCACGTACGTCAAACCGCTGTCCGAGCAGACCGCCACGCTCAACCCGACCGTCGTGGCGGATCGCCCGTGGCTTGACCTGCTGTACCAGATCGCCGGGATCGGGCTCGGGGTGGTGCCGGCGATCCTCGCCGTACACCTGCTGCGCCGTGCCCACGAGTCGCTGGACATCGGCCTCGACGCCGCCCGGCCCGTCTCCGACCTGGGTCGCGGCGCGGCGCTGGCGGCGCTGATCGGCCTGCCCGGGCTCGGCCTGGTCTGGGCGGCGCGGCAGCTCGGCATCAGCGCCCAGATCGTGCCCGAGGCCCTCGGCACGCACTGGTGGTCGGTGCCGGTGCTGATCCTCTCGGCCGTCGAGAACGGCGTGCTCGAGGAGATCGTCATGGTCGGCTACCTGCTGACCCGGCTGCGCGACCTGGGCTGGGGCGCGCGGCCGGCGATCGTCGCCAGCGCCGCCATCCGCGGCTCGTACCATCTCTACCAGGGCTTCGGCGGCTTCATCGGCAACTTCGTGATGGGGCTGGTCTTCGGCTACTTCTTCCGGCGCACCGGGCGGGTCATGCCGCTCGTCGTCGCGCACTCGATCCTCGACATCGTCTCGTTCGTCGGATATGCGCTGCTCAAGGATCATCTTGGATTCCTGAGTTAGGACAAATCCGGATAATTACCCTGACGATGTGCGTCGCATCCTCCTCGCCGTCACCCTCGCCCTGACCGGCACCTTCGCCGTACCGCCGCCGGCTCTTGCGAAGGCCGACACGGCGCTCTACATCGTGCAGCTCGCCGCGCGCCCCGCCCTGCGGACCGAGAGCGCCCGGGCGGCCATTCGGGCAAACCGGGATGTCGTACTGCGAACAGCCGGCGTCTCGCGGACCGTCCGCGACTACGAGACGGTCTTCAACGGCTTCGCCGCGGCGCTGACCCCGGGCAGCGCGAGCGCGTCGCGCGCACGCCCGGCGTCCTGCGGATCTGGAAGAACGAGCGGCGCACCGTCGACACCATCTCCACGCCGTCGTTCCTCGGCCTGGCCGGCGCCAACGGCGGATGGCCGACGCAGTTCGGCGACCCGGCCCGCGCCGGCGAGGGAATGATCATCGCCGACATCGACACCGCCTTCTGCCATCTTCTCGTTCGAGTTCACGCTGCCGCCCGCGACCAAGCTCGCTCGGCTCTCGACCTTCGACGCCGACCACGCCCCCGGTACCGATCTCGACCTGTACGTCTACCGAGGAGGTGCCGCTCACGGGCGGTTCCGGGACCTATCAGGTGTACGTCGTGCAGTCCTCGCTGCCGCAGTCGCTCACCGAGCAGGTCGTGAAGGCGCACCTGTTCCTGGTCGGCAGCCCGCCGACCGGCAACCTCACGGTGACCCCGAAACTCCGCCCGGTCTCGCCCGGCCAGCCGAGGAGCTTCGACGTGACCTGGCAGGGCCTGGACCCGGCGAAGCGCTACCTCGGCATGATCGAGTTCGGCAACGGCGCGGCGGCGCGCGCCTGGACGACGGTGGTGGTCGGGGGCCGCGGCCCTTGTTGTGGATAAGTCCCTTGTTGCGGATAAGTCCGGACACTCCGTGTCCGGACTTATCCGAAATTTCAGTTCTTTGTGTTCAGGCTACGAACTGGATCTTCAGGAGGATCGGCGCGAGCATCAACGCCTGGGCCATCAGGGCGATGAACAGATATATCCGCTCGAAGCTGCGGCTCGCCCCCATCATGCCGAGCACGGCGAACAGTGGGAACCACTCCAGCGCGATCCGCGGGGCCGACATCAGATAGTGCGGCCAGCCCGCCATGGTGCAGCTGAAGAGGAAGATCGGCACGGCGGTGTAGACCAGCAGGTAGTACTGGTCGCGGCGGAACTTGAACGGGCCCCGGAATGCCAGGATCAGCAGGCCGACCGCGCCCAGCATCGTGACGAGCTCGAACAGACCCAGCAGGCGCCAGTTCTCGAGGAACGGCGACCCGTTCATGATTTTGATGGTCTTCCAGATCGGCTCGCCCGGCCAGCCGTACCTGCGCTGCCACCCCTCCTGTGCGTGGCTGAACGCGAGCCAGTCGTTCAGCTTGATCTTGCAGAAGATCGAGAACGCGATCACGCCGCTCGGGATGAACAGGAAGCTGACCGCGTTCCAGCGGATCTTGCGGAAGCTCCAGCCGCGCTGCCGCATGTACTCGTACACCAGCGGCGCCGCGAGCAGCACGCCGAAGAGCCGCGTCGAGCCGGCCAGGGCGGCCGCCGCGCTCGCGATCCAGAAGTGGCCCTTGCGTGCGGCGTACAGCGAGATGATCGCCAGCGTGATGTACAGCGACTCGTTGTAGGCCGCGAACAGGAAGAATCCGGTGGGGAAGGCGGCCAGGTAGAAGACCGTGCGGCTGGCGATCTTCTCGCCGAACTCCTCGTCGACGAGGCGGTGCAGCATCACCAGTGCGACGAACGCGAAGAAGATGCTGATGGCCATCGCCGCGACCAGCCCGTGCCCGGGCAGGATCAGATCCGTGATCTTGATGAGGAAGGGATACAGGGGGTAGAACGCGGGGGCGTACTCGCTGAAGAGATAGCCGTCCTGGGCGATCCGGACGTAGTAGATCGTGTCGAACCGGTTCCAGGTGCCGATCAGTTCCGTGAAGTGCGGCAGCGTCCGCTGGGGTTCAGCGATGCGCCAGACGTACATGCTCGCCATGAAGTACGCGAGCCCCGCCGCGACCCAGATGACCGCCGCGACGCGCGCCGACCGGATCCACGGCCTCATCCATGGCCGTAACCATGATCGCTTTTTAGGTGCTGTGATCGTTCTGTTGGATGTCGATGTCTTGACGGCTTTGTCCGGCGATTTGACTGTCGTGTCCGTCGTTGTGGCGGGCTGCTGACCGACCGTTCCGGTCACCGCTACCCGTCCCTCGTCGAATGCGTCGACGTCGATGTGGTCCGCGTCAACGGTGCGTGATTCGATTGCGTCAGGGGAGAGCGACACAGGCGGACACTATACATAAGCCCAGTTCACATCGCTGTCCTCCAGGTTGCACCTCGTTGTAATCATCCGAGTCCTAGACGTTGCCATTTCGTTTCCGGGTGCTATACAGGCCCTGTATTTCGCCCCGGACATGGTTACGCTCCTCACTCCCTGTGCACCCAGTTCTACCCCGGGTCCACAAAGCGGGGTTTCAGCGTCGGATGTTGCGGTAAAACCGCATCGCGCGCGCCGCGAGTTGTTCGGTGCTGCGCTCGGCCGTGACATATCCCACGATCGCCCCGGCACCCGGGACGACCCGCCGCACGAGCCGGGCCGTCGCCGCCCGCACGATCCCGGCGCCGACCACCCGGGCCAGCGGCGCTGTCATGCGCGAGGCGCGAGCCCGCCGGTCCGCCCGCCGGGCGCCGTCCATTTCGGCCGCGCGCACCGCCGCCTCAGCGGTCTCGACCGTGCCGTGGACGCGCTGCAGGACCAGCAGTTCGGCCGCCCGCCGCCGGTCTTCGGGGTCATGGCCGTATGCGGCGGCCAGGTGCAGCACCAGCTTCGCCTGCAGCCAGCCGAGGCCGGCCGCCTCGACGATGAGCCCCGCCGACCCCGCGAGGCCGGCCGCGAAGCCCTGCCGGCGCGCCCGCCGGACGAACTCCCGGGCAATGGCCCGCGACACGGCGTCGCCGTCCGCGCCCGGATAGGTGACCCGGTACCACTCGACGCGCCGCCGCGCCTCGCCCCCGAACCGCTCGACGGCCGCGAGCGCGAGCATCTCCGGAAGGAACGCCGGATTGATGGTGCCCGGATTGAACCTGATATCGCTGACCTCGGGTGACGCATCCGGTTTGTCTGTTTGTGCCCTGGGTGAATCATCGGGCGATTCGCCACCCACGGACGGCGCGACGATCGGCTCCGGCTCGGGCTCGGTGGCCGCCACGACTCCTTCGGATTCCGGCGGAGTGGCGTTCGTCACTGCGACCGGCTTCGCTGCGGTCGCCTTCTTCGCGGCGCCGGCCTTCTTGGCGGCGGCCTTCGCCGTGCTGGCAGCGTCCGTCGCGGCCTTCTTTATCGGACTCGCCTTCTTCGCCGGGGTCGTCTTCTTGACCGGGGCCGCCTTCTTCGCGTTCTTTGCGGGGGCGGCCATGACCGGCGGCGCCTCGTCGGGTTCCGGCCGCTGCTCCGGCACCTCCGCGGGCTGCCTCGCCTGCCCCGCGGGCCGTGTCGGCCGTTCTGCGGGTGTCTGCTCCGCGGGTTGTTTCGGCGGCTTCGCGGGTTGTGTCGCCTGCTCTGCCGGTTGTTTCGGCAGCTCCGCGGGCCGTGTCGGTCGCTCCGTCGGCTGCGTCGAACGCTCCGGGGGCTGCCCGTCGCGCAACGGGGTGGACGCCACCGTGGGCTGGGCCGGCGCGAACGGGGTGGTCGGCGCGGGCGTCGGCGGGCGGGGCGGCCCCTGCGGCGCGTCGTCGGCCGGCGCGTCCTGCGGGGGCGGCTCGAACCGCAGCGCCGTGTCGCCGAGCGCCTTGGCCCGGGTGGGGCGAGCCTTTGGCGGTACCGCTTCCGGGTTTGTGGATTTTGTCGGTTTCCGACGCCCCGGCGGAGTCGCGTCCTCTCCCATTGCACGAGCGTAATGGCCAACGGCCCTGAGCACCCGTGCTGCGCGGGGCCGGTCCCGCACCCCGCGGCGCGCCCGGGCGCATACCCGCTTTGCTGGTCGGCGCGGGGTGCCTGTATCCTCGGACGGCGGTCCCCGGTGACGGGGGCTGCTGGAGGCTTCGCCTAGTTCGGTCTATGGCGCCGCACTGCTAATGCGGTTTGGGTCTTAAAGCCCATCCCGGGTTCGAATCCCGGAGCCTCCGCGCAAAACCTGGTGTGTACACTAGGCCGAGCACCGAGCGCCCGTAGCTCAACGGATAGAGCATCTGACTACGGATCAGAAGGTTAGGGGTTCGAGTCCCTTCGGGCGCGCAGCACGATCAAGGCCGTGACCAGCCGAAATGCCGGTCACGGCCTTGATCGCTTCTAGTCCCCGGGACTGATCTTCCCAATGTGCGGACCGGCGGCTGGGCCACCTTCCCGTCCGTGCACGTGCCGGTGACGCTGCCAGCGGGAGGCCGACCGCTGACCGTGTTCTGCGAGACCGGCGGCTTCAACCTCGACCACCTCCGGCTCACCGTGTAGCCGACGTCGAAGGCGCGGCCCGTCATTGGGGAGACGGGCCGCGCGTCTTCGGGGGCGGTGCTGGTCGCGGTCGACGGGCTGGGCCGATGCACGCAGGAGCAGTTGCTTACCGGCGCCGGTTCGAACTGAATGTCCCGGAGTTCGTCGCGGTGGGTCTGCTGGCTCTGCAACGTCGATCTCGCAGCCGTGGTGGCCGTAGCCCGACTGCGAG
>NZ_JBICTV010000023.1:0-140939 GCF_043197855.1 Dactylosporangium sp. NPDC048998 | reverse complement strand
GGGGGCGGTCCGGGTCTTCGGCGTCGTCGCCCCCCCCCCCCCCCCCCCCCCCCCCCCCCCCCCCGCGCGCGCCCCCGCCCCCCCCCCCCCCCCCCCCCCCCCCCCCGCCCCGGCCAGGATGGGCGGTGATGGTCGTCTTGCCGACGCCGCCCTTGTTGTTGACGACCGCCACGATGCTCACGCGCCCACCTCCGCCTCCGCGCTCTCACACCACGCTGGACGGTAGAGGAATCCCCGCGCCGCCGGCACCGCCCGCCGACGCCTTCATGCCGACCGATCGACGGCGCTCGGCGGGCCGTCAAGCGGATGCGTTCCGGGTTCGTCGGGCAGTGCGTCGGTCGGTTCGTCGGCCAGTTTGTCGGGCAGGGCCGGGATCGGATACAGCGGCGGGCCGGCGGCGCCGAGCTCGGCACGGGCCGACTCCATGAAGACGGCGCGCGTCGAGCGCTGGCGCGGGCCCAGGTCGGTGCGGCCGCCGCGGGACATGTTCTCCAGCGTGGTGGTGAAGGCGTGGGCGGCGGACGCCGTCGGGCGGCCGCACACGAGCTCCAGCAGCTTCTTCGACAGCCACAGCTCGTGCAGGAGCTGGTCCAGGGCGTGCGGGTCGGCGGCGATGCCGCGGTGGTGGGCGTTGTCGATCTGCAGCTCGACGCGCTGGGCCGCGGACAGGAACTCGGTGATCGCCTGCTTGCGCTCGGCGCGCGCGGCTGCGGCCAGCTGGGCGTCGTGGCGGCGGCGCTCGTTGCGGGTGGCCAGGTATTGACCGGTCAGCGTGCCGGCCGTGCCGAGCACGACCCCGACGAGGGGCAGGATGACGGCGCTGAGCATGCCGCCATCCTGCCGTGTCGATGCAACGGACCGTTCCCGGTCAGGCCTGCTCGGGCTCCTCGCGGCGCACCTGGCGGGCGTCCGCGTCGGCGGCGGTGGCGCTGTCCGGCTGCGTCGGCAGGGACTCGGGGATCTGGCGGACCGGGACCTTCGGGTATTCGCCCGTGTCGGCGCCGCCCGCGGCCGCGGCCATGACGGCGGCGGCGGCCAGGTCGGCGACGCGCTTCGCCTCGCGCTGGACGCGGGCGCGGACCTCCTTGGCGTGCCGCTCGGCCGAGTCGGCGGCCTGGCGGGCGTGCTCCAGCCGGGTCAGCTCGCTGGTCAGGCTCTGCTTGCTGTCGGCCAGGCGCTGCTGCAGCTGGTTGACCTCGCGGCCCAGCGTCGTGGACTCGCGGCGAGCCTCGCCGAGCTGCGTCTGGGTCGCCTCGAGCTCGGTCTGCAGCTGGGTCAGGGCCTTCTGCCGAGCCTGGATGTCCTGCTGTACCACGGAAAGCTGCTGCTGGTGCCGCGTGTTCTCCTCGTCGGCACGCTTGCGCAGGTCCGAGGCGTACTTCTGGGCGTCGGCGTGCAGCGCCGCGTTCTTCTGGTCGGCCGCCTGACGCTGCTGGGTCATTTCGCGGTCGGCGGACGCGCGCAGCTCGGCCAGCTCCCGGTCGCAGGCGGCCTTGAGCTCCTCGATCTCGCGCTGCGCGGCGGCCTTCCACTGGTTGAGCTCCTGCTGCGCCTGGGCGCGGCCGGTCTTGACCTCCTGCAGCACCTGCTGGCGGGCCGCCTCGGCGAGCGCGTCGGCCTCGGCGCGGGTCTTCTCGAGGTGCTCGATGCTCTGCTCGTTGATCCGCTTGGCCTCGGCCTCGGCGCGCTCGTGCGCGGCCTCGCCGTCGGCGATGAGCTTCTCGGCCCGCTCCTTGGCCTCGGCCAGCAGCTTCTCGGCGTTGGCCTGGTGCTCGGCCGCCTTCTGCTCGGTGTTGTCGATGATGACGCCGGCCTGCTTCTCGGCCAGGGCCAGGATCTGGTCGACCATCGGGCCGAGGTGGCGGAAGGAGGCGCGGTCGACGCGGGCGGGGCGCTGGCGCGCCTCGGCGACCTCGGCCTGCAGCTGCTTGAGCTGCGAGGTGAGGTCCTGGACCTGGTTGGTGAGGTCCTGGGCCTGGCCGGCGGCGCGCTTGCGCTCCGCGGTGAGGTTGTTGATCTGGCGGTCCAGCTGGTTGAGGTACTGGTCGACCTGACGCTTGTCGTAGCCGCGGACCTGCTGGGTGAAGTTGGGGCGCGTGCCGGAGTCGTCGCGCTGCGTCAACAGGTCCCCGCCGTGGGTCATGGTCGATCCTCCATACGATCGGGAAGCTGGTGACACCGGTGCTCACGGACGGTGGCATACGGGTCCGCCAGCACATCCAAAACGCTACCGAGCCTCTTGCGCAAGTCTTCGCTTTGCGAGAAGGCTGTTTCGGGCAGGATACGCGTTGGGCCCGCTTTATCCGGATTTTTCGTGACGTGTCGCGGCGAGTTAGGGCAATGTGTCAACCGGTGTCAACCGAGTTCGCCCGATGTCGCCCGCCCGGCGCGGACCGGGGCGCCAAGGGTTTCGCCGGAGTCCTAGGCTGTTCGCCATGGCCGACCTCCCGGAGCGATTGGACCCACGGCAGCTGCGCGCCTCAGACGCCGACCGGGAACGCGTCGCCGACGTGCTGCGCACCGCCGCCGCCGAGGGCCGGCTCGACCTCGACGAGGTCGACGAGCGCCTGCACGCCGTCTACGCCGCCCGCACGTATGCCGAGCTCGAGCCCATCGTCCGCGACCTGCCCAGCGCGCAGGCCGCTCCGATGCCGATGGAGGGCGTGCCGCCCCGGCCCGGCGAGGTGCCGGCCCGCGGCTCCGCGGTCGCCGTGATGAGCGGCTTCACCCGCCGCGGCCAGTGGATCCCGCCGCGCCGGTTCACCTGCTTCGCGTTCTGGGGCGGCGGCACCGTCGACCTGCGCGAGGCGCGGATGCTGCACGGCGAGATCAAGATCCGGGCGTTCGCCGTCATGGGCGGGGTGTCGGTCATCGTGCCCGAGGACGCCGAGGTGCACGTGACCGGCATCGGGGTGATGGGCGGCTTCGGCCAGCAGGCGTCGGGCCCGGGCCGGCACGGCGCGCCGCGGATCGTCATCACCGGCTTCGCCCTCTGGGGCGGCGTCGGCGTCGAGCGCCGCCGCCGCAAGCGCCGCGCCGTCGAGGGGCCTTCGGCCGACCAATAGGCTTTACCCCATGACGACGGTCGCGGTGCGTGGAGAGTCGACACGGGAGGTCGAGCCCGAGCTCGCCGAGTTCACGGTGGTCATCGCCGCCCGGGACAAGGACCGGGCGGCGACGCTCGGACGGCTGCGGGAGCGCGCCGACGCGCTACGGCAGTTCCTGGACCGCTACGACGAGGCGATCGAGCGGCGGGAGACGGGCGGCGTGCACGTCTATCCGGAGGGCGGGCGGCGGGGGGAGCGCGTCACGGCCTACAACGGCAGCGTTTCGACGACGGTGACCGTGACGGACTTCCCGGCGCTGGGCGAGATGATGCTCGCCGTGGCCGGGCAGGACCAGACCCACGTGCACGGCCCCACCTGGTCGCTGCGCCCCGACAGCCCGGTGCACCGGGAGGCGCGGCACGCGGCGGTCGCCGACGCGATCGTCCGGGCGCGTGAGTACGCGGAGGCGCTCGGCGCCGAGGTCGTGGATCTCGTCGAGCTGTCCGACCCGGGCCTGAGCCGCGGCGTGGAGGGGGTCGTGACCTACCAGGCGGCGTACGGCGCGATGCGGGGCAAGTCCGCCGGCGCGCCGGAGCTCGAGCTCGATCCGCAGCGCCAGCGGGTGTACGCCGCCGTCGAGGCGCGGTTCACCATCACCAGCCCCACCCGGCTGTAGCCCGCTCAGGAAAACGCAGGCTCCTGCTCGGCCTCGATCTGCGCGTTCCAGGCGCGCTTGGAGGCCTGCCAGCCGTCCTCGTCGTGGCCCAGCCGCCAGTATCCGGAAACGGACAGCCGCTCGCGGGGCATGCCGCGCTCGACCCGCAGGTAGCGGCGCAGCTCCTTGACGAACGACGCCTCGCCGTGGACGAACGCGTGCACGGCGGCCGGTCCGGCACCGGCCGGGAACGGGTGGGCGAGCACCGCCGGCACCAGCGCCGAGCCGATCGGCCCGGCGCCCCGGTGCAGCCAGGTGACGCCCGGGATGTCCTGCGCGTCGGCGGGGTCGCCGACCTCGACGAACGCGGCGCACGTCGCGCCGGCCGGCACCCGCGGCAGGGCGGCGGCGATGGCCGGCAGCGCGCTCTCGTCGCCGGCCAGCAGGTGCCAGCCGGCGGCCGGGTCGGGCGAGTACGCCCCGCCCGGGCCGCCGAAGTGCAGCGCGTCGCCGGGGCGGGCGCGGACGGCCCACTGCGCGGCCAGCCCGGTGTCGCCGTGCAGGACGAAGTCGAGGGTGAGCTCGCGCGCGTCCGGGTCCCAGAACCGCACCGTGTACGTCCGGGTGACCGGCCACAGCTCACGCGGCAGGGCGGCGCGGATCCCGGCCGGGTCGAACGCCCCGTCGAAGGGCGGCGGATACTCTGCCCCGGGCCGCGGGAACATGAGCTTGACGTAGTGGTCGGTGTGCTCGCCGGCGGAGAACCGGGACAGCCCGTCGCCGCCGAGCACGACACGGTGCATGTTGGGGGTCAGGCGCTCGGCGCGCACCACCCGGCCGACGTGGGTCTGCGGTGCGGGCCGCTGCGGCCCCGGCGGAACGGACACCCGATCAGCCTAGTCCGCCGCCGGGCGCTCGGAATCGCGCCGCCGCGTGCGCGGTTCGCCGTGAACCTGGAAGACCCTGCGCGCCGCGACCTAGGCCGATATCGCGGCCTCCAGCTGCTCGCGCAGTTTCGCCTTCGGGCGGGCGCCCACGTGCTGCGAGACGACCTCGCCGCCGCGGAAGACGGCCAGCGTGGGCATGGCCAGCACGCCGTACGCGCGGGCGGTCCGCGGGTTGTCGTCGGCGTTGAGCTTCACGATCCGGGCGCGGCCGGCGTACTCGGCGGACAGCTCCTCGAGCATCGGCGCGATGCGGTGGCACGGCGGGCACCACTCGGCCCAGAAGTCGACGAGCACAGGCACGTCGCTCTTGAGTACCTCAGCCGCGAACGTGTCGTCGGTCACCTCGGTCGTCATGACAAACCCCTCGATTCCAATTCGGTGGCATCCTCGGTGGCCTGGGCCAGTTCGCGCTCCACGACGCTGCGCACCGCCTGCAGGCGCGCGATGCACCCGTCCAGGTCGGCGAGCTTGCGGCCGAGCACCTCGATCGAGCCCGGGCACTCCGCGCCGGTGGCCCGGCCGGAGCGCAGGCACTCCACGAACGGGCGGGTGTCCTCGAGGTTGAAGCCGATCTCCAGCAGCGAGCGGATCTCGCGGACCAGCCGCAGGTCGGACTCGTCGTACTCGCGGTAGCCGTTGGAGGTGCGCCGGGCCGCGAGGAGCCCGTGCTGTTCGTAGTAGCGCAGCGCCCGGGTGCTCGTCCCGGCCAATTCCGCCAACTCGCCGATCCGCATGACGTCGACGCTAAACCTTGACGCCCGTGTCAACGCCAGACCGGAGCGGAGCAGACGTGGACGGCCACAGCCCGCACGGCGCGCGGCCGGTGCGGGCTGTGGGTGCGGATGCCTCATGACGGAGGCCGGGCCGCGGCGGGCGGCCCATCGACGTCAGGCGGTGCGGCGCAGCCGCTCGGTGAGGTGGTTCGCGGCCCGGACGGCGGCCAGGTTCCCGCTGCGGATCAGCATGAGGTCCTCGACCGCGCACGCCGGCGGAGCGTGGTTGAGCGCCGCGGCCAGCTGCGGGTTGGCCCGGCCCCATTTCTGCAGCGCCGAGGTCACCTCGGTCTCCAGCGCCTCCGTCGACGCCGGGGCGGTGTTCGTCACGGCGTCGACCATCCGCTCCCGGTACGGCCAGTACGACCAGACCTTCGCCTCGTCGAGCAGCTGCGCGACGGCGTCGGGGCGGCGGTAGTACAGCGCCAGCTGGATGGAGTCCATACGGCCGTCGTTGATGAACGCCTCGATCAGCGCGTGCCGGGCGTGCGCGCCGGCGACCTCGTAGAACGTGCTGCGGCTGCCGTTGGGCGCGGCGGCCTCGACGATGCTCTTCCACGTCAGCTGCGCGGCGGGCGCGCCGGCCACGAGGGTCGCGACCGCGCGGAAGTAGACCGTCTTGGTCCGCCAGTGGCTGCGCTTGGCCGTCGGGTTGGCCGACAGCCGGCGGTGCCACCGGCTCACGACGGTGTTGCTCAGGTCCGGGGTGGCCGTCAGGGGCGCCAGGGTCGTCATGCTCATTCGGTCCTGTCCTGCCTGTCGGAGGTTCAAGCGTCCATCGAGCGTCGCCGCACCCTGGGGCGCGGACCATCACGTATTCACGTGGTCTTGCCGCTGATCAGGTCGAGCACGGCGTCCCAGTCGCCCGGGGCGGCGTCGGCGCACCACGCGACGTGCCGGTCGGGGCGCACCAGGGCCAGTGGCCGGTCCCAGCCGGCGCGCACCGCGGTGTCGGCGACCGGCAGGTGCCGCACCGGGATGCCGCGCCTGTCGGCCGCGGCGGCCAGCGGGGCGCCGGCGGCGTCGCCGGTGAGGTCGACGAGGGTCAGCTCGGGCCCGAACCGGTCGGCGAGCGAGCCGCCGCCGTCCAGCCGCACGTCCGGGGCGCGCCCGCCCGGCCGTACCGCCGCGTCCACCGCTGCTGGCCGTACCCCGTCGTGCCACACGACCGCCGAGGTGGCGTGCCGGGCCGGCAGCCCGCCCGCGTCCGGCCGGTGCGCCTCTTGCCGCAGCAGGCCGGCGAGCAGCTCGGGCGCGGCGCCGGCGGCGCTGAGCCGGCCGAAGCGGCGCCGGGTCTCCAGGGCCCGGGCCAGCAGCTCCCGGTCGAGCAGGGCGCGCGGGCGCCGCTCCGACTCGTAGCTGGCCAGCAGCGCCGGGCCGCCCCAGCCGTTGATCTCGGCGGCGAGCTTCCAGCCCAGGTCGACGGCGTCGGCCAGGCTGGTGTCGGCGAGCTCGCCGACCGGGTGGAAGCGGTGCGCGGCCTCGCCGGCCAGGAACACGGGCCCGCGCCGGTACGCCGCGGCGACCGCGAGGGCGTCGTCCCACTGTGCGACGCCGAGGATCTCGGGCACGTCCAGGTCGCTGCCGAGCCGGGCGCGTAACAGTGCGACCGGGTCGGTGCTCACCGGCTCGTCCGCGCCGACCGGCAGGTGGGCGACCCAGCTGTCGCCGTCGCCCCGGCTCACGCTGGTCATGCCGCCGACGACGACCGTGGCCGGGGTCTGGTCGCGGGCCGGCAGCCGCGGGTCGGCGCTGCGGAAGAACACCGAGCAGTGCGGCGCCGGGTGGCCGAGGCTGTCCATCGGTACCTCGATGCAGCGCCGCACCGTGCTCTGCCCCCCGTCGCAGCCGGCCAGGTGCCGCGCCGCGACCGTGTGCCGCACCCCGTTGCGCACGTCCAGCAGGTTGGCCACGGCGCCGTCGGGCTCGATGCGCAGCCCGGTGAACGTCCAGCCCTCGCGCAGCTCGACGAGCGGGTGTTCGCGCAGCTCGTCGCGCAGCCGCCGGGCCAGCTCGGCGGCGGCGATGCGGTGGTCGGGCTCGGCCGCCGGGCGTGGGGACACCAGCACGGGCGGGTCGTCCAGGCCGGTGCGCCACTCGACCCCGGCCGGCTCCTCGGGGCCGGAGCCGTACTTGCGCACGAGGTCGGCGAGGCCGAGCCGGCGCAGCAGGTCCATCGCGGGACCGGTCAGCAGGTCCGTGCTGTGTTGGCGGCCGGGGTGGCGCGGCGGCGCGGCGGCGCGCTCGACGACCAGGCACGGCACGTTGTGGTAGGCGAGCTCCAGCGCGAGGACGGCGCCGGTCGGGCCGGCCCCGACCACGAGTACCTGCGTGCGCAGCGTCGGCGTCGTCACCGATCTCCCCCTCGTTCGACCGCGGCGACGGCTTCGTCGCCAAGGGTCATGCTGGGGGCCGGGCGGTGCCGGGGTACATCACGTGTTCAAGCGATCCCGCATCACGAGGTTGGCGAGCTCGACCCGGCCGCGGATGTCGAGCTTGGCGAAGATCTTGCGCAGGTGGCTGTCCACGGTGTGCCGGGACAGGTACAGGTCGCCGGCGACCTGCCGGTTGGTGAGCCCGTCGGCGACCCGCAGCGCCACGCCCCGCTCGGCCGGGGTGAGCTGCTGCAGCGGCGAGCCGGGGCGGAACGACGGCTCCTCCGTGGGGGCCTTCGGCCCGCCGAGGCTGAACTCGACCCGGCGCCGGGCGCGCTCGGCCCGGCAGTCGGTGACGATGCTGATCGCCTCGGTGGCCCAGGCTCGGCCCTGCGCCGGGTCGGCGGCGCAGAGCGCGGCGTCCTCCAGGGCGGCGGCCAGGGCGAGGCGGCGCGGGGTGCGCCGGAAGCGTTCGACGGCGGCGCGCAGCAGCCACGGGTCGCCGGTGAGCACGCCCTCGGCGTGGTCGGCCGCGGCGGCCAGGGACACGACGCCGGGGTTGCGCTCGGCGAGCCGGCGGGCGGTGGTGACCACGAGGCGGGCGCGGGCGGGGTCGTCGCCACGGGCGGCGATGTGGACGAGGGCCGCGGCCGCCGACGGGTCCGTCGCGATGAGCACGGGCCGGTCGGGCAGGGCGTCGTACATGCCGGCGAGCGTGGCCAGGGCCGCCCCGGGGCCGGCGATCGCCTCCTGGAGCACGCCCTCGGGCCACGTGATGTCCTCGGGGGCCGCGCTGATGCCGGCGGCCGTCCGCCGGTGCATGTGGGCCAGGTGGGCCTGCGCCTGGGGCAGGTCGCCCTGCAGCACCGCGAGCCGGATCAGCGTGCCGAGCAGCGGTACGGCGAGCGCGTACGTGGTCAGGTTGAGCGCGATGGCCACCCCGGCCTCGGCCTCGGCGACGGCGTCGTCGAGCCGGCCGCGGGCGGTGAGCAGGTTGGCGTGGTAGTAGTGCCACAGCGGCGTGGACCAGGCGGTGCCGAGCCGCTCGGACTCGCGCCGGCCGCGGCGGTAGGTCTGCTCGGCCTCGTCGAAGCGGTCCAGGGCGGCCTGCGCGTCGCCGAGCCAGATCCGGGGGTGGTGGTGGGCGGCCTTGCCCCGGACCTTGTCGGCGATGCCGGTGGCGCGCTCGGCGTGGCTGTAGGCGTCGTCGAGGCGCCCCTGGGCCTGGGCGACGAGGCTGCGCGCGGTCAGGCCGAAGACGGAGGCGGCGTAGTCGCCGGTGTCGAGCCCGGTGGTGGTGGCGGTCTCGCCGTCGTCGTCGGCGCCGGGCATGTCGCCGCAGTAGAAGCGGGCGTGGGCGCGGATGGCGTACAGCTTCGCCCGCACACAGGCGGGCACGTCGAGGCTGGCCAGGCCGCGGTCGGCGTACTCCACCGCGGTGCGGTTCTGCCCGGCGTGCTTGAACGCCTCGGCCAGGCCGAGCAGCACCGTCGCCTCGGTGCGCGGGTCGAGCCCGGCCTGCAGCGCGGTCTCGCCGAGGTCGTGCGCCTGTTCCAGGCGGCCGGCGGAGGCGAGGAGCCCGACCGCGTCGGCGGCGAGGGCGACCCGGCCGGGGTCGTGCTCGCCGAGCGCGTCGAGGGCGTGCACGATGAAGTCGGCGGCGGTGCTGGGCGCGGCCGGCGCGACCTCGAGGGCCGCCTCGTGCAGCATGGTGACGGCCTCGCGGCTGCCGGACCGGCCGGTCTTGAGCAGGTGCTCGGCGACCTCGACGGGGGAGCGGCCCTCGGCGCGGGTGATGGCCGCGGCCTGCCGGTGCAGCATGGTGGAGACCGCGTCGCCGAGCGTGCCGTAGACGGCGAGGCGGACCAGGTCGTGCACGAACGTGAGCCCCTCGCCCTCGTCGACGAGCACGCGCGCCGCGGTCGCCTCCTTGATCTGCTTGAGCAGGGTCGCGGGGCGCACCTCCAGCAGCTGCGCGGCGGACTCGACCTGGAACGGCCGGCCGAACACCGAGGCCGCCTGCAGCAGCTCCTGGGTGTCGCTGGACAGCCCGTGCAGCATCTGGTCGACGATCGTGATGAAGCTCGACGGCAGCTCCTCGCCGACGACGGTGGCGATGCCGTCGGCGACGACCAGCTGCCCGGTCAGGTGCAGGGTGCGGACCAGCTGTTCGACCTGCAGGGGGTTGCCGTCGCAGCCGCCCGCGAGGGCCAGCACGGTGTTGTCGACGTCGGCGCCGACGACCTGGGCGCACAGCCGGCGGACCGCGTCGTCGTCGAGGGTGCCGAGTGTGAGCTGCTCGTGCCCGTCGCGGATGAGCCGCTCCATGAGCTGCTGGCCGGGGGTGCCCGAGGGCACGGGCCGGTGCGCGAAGAGCCAGCGCACGGGCGAGGATGCGAGGGCCGGGACCAGCTCGGCCACCGCGAGGGCGGACAGCTCGTCCATCCACTGCGCGTCGTCGATCGCGATGACCAGCGGCCGCTGCGCGGCGTAGTCCTCCAGCGCGGCGCCGAGCCGCTCGATGGTGCGGTACTGCGCGTCGTCCTCCTCGCGCAGCCAGCCCACCGGCGGCTCCGGCGGCCGCAGCTGCTGCAGCGCCGAGGCGAGGGTGATCAGCGGCGCCGCGCGGTCGAGCTCGAAGGCGGCCCGGGCCGCGACCGACACCCCGCGCGCCTGCGTGCATTGGGTGGCCGCCCGTATCAGGTGCGACTTGCCGATCCCGGCCGACCCGGTGACGATCGTGCAGCCGCCGATCCCGTCCGCCGCGCCGGACACCGCCCTGCGCAGGACGGCGAGTTCGCTGTCGCGCCCGAAGGTGCCCGTGGTCGTCAGAACGATCACCCTTGACGTCTGGAACGGATTTGGGGTCTGCCATGATTCTCCCGGCCGTTGAAGATCGACTTGAACAGCCTTTCGGGGGAACCTGACGGACCCGGACGGCATCGGCCGTCTCGCCGATGTGCGCCTGCTCCCGGCCCGCCCGGCGGCGCGGCGAGGATTTCGGTCAGCAGCCGGCGCAGAATCGCCGGGCCGCGCTCGGTCAGCACGGATTCGACGTGGAACTGTATTGACCGCGCACGCGCCAGACGCATGGCGTGCACGGCGCCGGTGCGCGCATCCCGCAATATCCCGATCCGCTCGGGCGTGCCGTCACGCGCCGTTGTCACATGAATAGCATTCATTCGATGTCCCGGCGCGTCACTCACCGCCACGAATGTGTTGTAGAAGCCGACCCGGCCGAATCCGGGAATGCGCCGCGGCACGCCCTGGGCCGGCTGCGGCAGGCGGCGGATCGGCAGGCCGAGCTCGTCGGCGAGCACCTGGTGACCGAGGCACACGGCGAGCATCGGCGTCCGGTCGGCCAGCAGCCGCCGGGTGATCGCGTGCAGGCCGTCGATGCGCGGGTCGCTGCGGTCGCGGGGATCGCCGGGGCCGGGGCCGACGACGACCGCGTCGTAGCCCTCGCGCAGCTTCGTGTCGACGTCGACGTCCAGCCCGAGGGCCTCGGTGAGGCGGGCGAGCATCGCGGTGAAGTCGTCCTCGGCGTCGACGATGAGCACCCGGCCCGACAGCGGCGGCAGCGCCACCGGGCGCCCGAGCCAGAACGGCGACAGCCCGGCGTTGCGCCGGCGCAGCGCGCGGGGCACGGCGGGGAGGGCTGCCGGGGGTACCGCCGCCGGGGCATCGCCACCGAGGGCGGCGAGCAGGGCCGCGGCCTTGGCCCGGGTCTCGGCCGCCTCCGCCGCGGGATCGGAGTGGCGCACGAGCGTGCCGCCGACGCCGACGACCACGCCGCCGTCCGCGTCGATCTCGGCGGTGCGGATGATCAGCGCCGCGTCCAGCGAGCCGGGGCCGAGCAGCGCGAGCGCCCCGCCGTAGTAGCCGCGCCCGGTGCCCTCGCGGGCGGCGATCGTGCGGCAGGCGGCGGCGAGCGGGCTGCCGGTCACCGTCGGCGCCGGCATGGTGCGCCGCAGCACCTCGCGCGGGCCGAGGCGGGTCGGCCCGTCGATCACGTACTCGGTGTGCGCCAGCCGCGACATCGGCCGCAGCCACGGGCCGCGCAGCCGGGCGCCGCCGTCGCAGACCCCGGCCATCGTCTTGAGCTCCTCGTCGGCCACCATGAACAGCTCCTCGGTCTCCTTGCGGTCGGCCAGGAACGCGCGCAGCCCGCGGGCGGTCGGGCCGCCCGGCGGGTAGCGGTAGGTGCCGCTGATCGGGTTCATCGCCGCGACCCCGCCGGCCAGCCGCGCCTGGCACTCCGGTGTCGCGCCCACGAGCGTCGTGCCGCGGCAGTGCACCAGAAACGTCCAGTAGGCGCCGCGCTCGGCGAGCAGCAGCCGCCGGAAGACCGCCAGGGCCGCGCGCCGCGAGAAGCCCGGGAACCGCGCCCGGTACGCCCGCCGGATCACGAAGTTGGACCCGGTACCGCCGCCGATGTCCTCGGCGATCACCCGCCGCACGACGGCCTCGTACTCCGCGTCGGTGATGTCGAACGCGCCGCCGTCGATCCGCGTGGCGTCCGCCGGCAGCGCCCGCAGTGCCTCCTCCAGCGGCAGGTCCGCCCGCTCGGCGACGGCGAACGCCAGCAGCGGCGCGCCGTCGTCCACGCACGGCAGGCCGCGCTCGGCTATCGTGCGGTACGGCAGCGCCGCCACCACCTCGCCCGTGCCTGGTGGCGCGTCCGGTGATTCGTCCGGCAGTTCGTCCAGCGCCACGCCGGTGCGGATCTCCACCCGGCCGCCGCGGCACAGCAGCGCGAACGCCTCGGCCCCGCCGATGCGGTCCAGCAACGGTTGTGTCATGCCGCAACCGTCGCAGCACCCCCGCGCGGGCGGCCACTACCCATTGAGGTAGTGGGGCGCGCACCGGCGCGCCGCTAGCGTCCGAAGCGTGGCTCACAACGACACCTTCGCCCGCCGGGTGCGGCTGGATCGGCTGTACCGCAACGGATCCGGCGGCCTGCTCGTGGTCCCGCTCGACCATCCGGTCAGCGCCGGGCCGATCATCCACAGTGGACATAACGGCGGCCTCGACCGGCTCGTCGGCGAGCTCGCCGCGAACGGCGCCGACGCCGTGGTGCTGCACAAGGGCGCGCTGCGGCACGTCCAGCCCCGCCGGTTCCGCGACCTGTCGCTCATCGTGCACCTCAGCGCCGGCACCGGCCTGTCCGCCGACCCCGACGCCAGGGTGCTGGTGTGCACGGTCGAGGAAGCGCTGCGCCTCGGCGCCGACGCGATCAGCGTCCACGTCAACGCCGGCTCCCCGACCGAGCCCCGGCAGCTCGCCGACCTCGGCGCCGTGGCCGGCGCCTGCGAGCGGTGGGGCGTCCCGCTGCTGGCCATGGTGTACGCCCGCGGCCCCGGCATCGCCGACGGGCGCGCACCGCGGCTCGTCGCGCACGCCGCCGCCATCGCCGCCGAGCTCGGCGCCGACCTCGTGAAGACGGCGCTGCCGCGCTCGAGCGCCGAGCTCGAGGCGGTCACCGCCGCCTGCCCGATCCCGGTGCTGGCCGCCGGCGGCGACGCCGCGGACGGGCCGGCCGCGCTCGCGCACCTCGCCGACGCCATGCGGGCCGGCGCCGGGGGGATCGCCGCCGGCCGGCTCGTCTTCACCGCCGCGGACCCGGCCGCGATGCTGCGCCGCCTCTCCGCCCTCGTCCACGACCGCGCAGTCGTCCAGAGCCCGGCGCACAGCCGGTGAGAAGGGAAACCGCCATGAAGCAGTGCTGGCTCGACATCCGCGCCGCCAACGGGCTGAAGTCCGCCCTGTGCCAGGAGGCGATCCACCGCGGCTTCGACGCGATCGTCGCCGCCGACCCGGCCGACCTGGCCGGGCTGCCGCCGACCGTGACCCGGGTGCTGCTGCCCGGCCGGGACAGCCCGGAGCTGCCCGACGGGTTCGGCGACGCCGACCTCGTCGTGGTCGACCCGGCTGTGCACGGCGAGCCGGCCCACCTCGCCCAGCGCCACCCGGGCACCCGCTTCGGCGGCTACGTCGAGGTGACCGACGCCGACACCCTCGCCGCCGCCTGCGCGAGCGTGGTCCGCGACCCGTGCACGGTGCTGCGCTTCACCGACCCGACGAACATCCCGCTGGAGATCGTCCTCGCCGCGGCAGCCGACGCGCACGGGCTCATCATCACCGCCGTCGAGCGGGCCGACGAGGCCCCCGTACACCTCGGCGTGCTCGAGCACGGCCCGGACGGGCTGATGCTCGCGCCGGGCGCGCCCGGCGAGGCGGGCCGGCTCAAGGACGCCGTCGAGCGCCGCTCGCCGGACCTGGAGCTGACCGAGCTCACCGTCACCGCCGTCACCCACGCCGGCATGGGCGAGCGCGCCTGCATCGACACCTGCACCTACCTGGCCAAGGACGAGGGGATCCTGGTCGGGTCGCGCTCGCGCGGGCTCGTGCTGTGCGTCAGCGAGACGCATCCGCTGCCCTACATGCCGACCCGGCCGTTCCGGGTCAACGCCGGCGCCATCATGTCGTACACGCTCGCCGACGCCGAACACACGCGGTACCTCAGCGAACTGCGGGCGGGCGGCATCGTGCTTGCCGTCGGGGCCGACGGGCGCACCCGGCCGGCGGTCGTCGGGCGGGTGAAGATCGAGACCAGGCCGCTGCTGTCGATCGACGCCGTCGCCGAGACCGGCGAGCGGGTCAACGTGATCGTGCAGGACGACTGGCACGTGCGGATCCTCGGGCCGGGCGGCGCGGTGCTGAACTCGACCGCGTTGCGCCCCGGCGACCGCATCCTGGGCCACCTCCCGCAGCGCGACCGGCACGTCGGCTACCCCATCGACGAACTGTGCTACGAGCAGTGAGGCTCTTCGACTTCCACGCCCGCCTGCCCTCGGGCGGCGCGGCCGATCTGCTCGCGGCGATGGACGCCGCCGGCGTCGACCATGCGGCGGTGTGCGCCGGGGGACTGGTCGACCTCGACCGGCTGTCGGAGCAGATCGTCGACGGCGGACGCAGTGAGGCACGAGCCGACAACGAGGGGGTCCGCCGGGCGTGCACCGCGTCCGGCGGCAGGCTCGTGCCGTTCTTCTTCGCCGACCCGTACCGCGACGTCGCCGCCTACCGCGCGGCGGCGCCGCGGTACCGGGGCCTGGAGATCTCCCCGGCGGTGCACGGCTTCCGGCTCGACGACCCCGGCGTCGACGCGCTCGCCACGATCGCCGCCGGCGCCGGCCATCCCGTGTACGTCGTGTGCCTGGGCCGCCCCGGCACCCGCACCGAGGACCTCGTCGCCCTCGCCACGCGCCACCCCGCCGTCACCTTCGTGTCCGGCCACTGTGGACACACCGGGCTCGACGCGGCCGGCCTGAACCGGATCGCGGCGCGGCCCAACATCGCCGTGGAGCTCTCCGGCTGCTTCACCGCCGTAGCCCGCCTCGCGGTGCGCCGGCTCGGCGCCGGCCGGGTGCTGTTCGGCACCGAACATCCGCTGCAGCACCCGGCCGTCGAGGTCGCCAAGCTGCACGCCCTCGGCCTCGCGCCGGACGACCTCGCGCTGGTCGCGGCCGGAAACGCGCGACGCCTGCTCGCCTTGGAGGAGCGATGAAACTCCCGCAGATCGGGGACTGGACCGACTTCGCCGGCCTCGCCCGGCTCCAGCAGGACCGGCTGCCGGCGGTGCTCGCCGCGGCCGAGCGCTCGCCGTTCTACCGCAAGCGCGGCGTCGCGCCGCTGCCCGAGCAGCCGCTGACCACCAAGCAGGACCTGCGCGACGCGTACCCGTTCGGGATGCTCGCCACCGACCGCGCGGACCTGGCCACCTACCACGAGTCCAGCGGCAGCAGCGGTGATGCGACCGCGTCGTACTACACCGAGGCCGACTGGACCGACCTCGCCGAGCGCTTCGCCCGCAAATGGGTCGGCATCACCGCCGCCGACACCATGATGGTGCGCACCCCCTACGCGCTGATGATCACCGGGCACCTCGCCCACGCGGCGGCCCGCCGCCACGGCGCCACCGTCGTGCCCGCCGACAACCGCTCGCTGGCCACGCCGTACTCCCGGGTCGTCCGGCTGCTGCACGACCTCGACATCACCCTGACCTGGTCGCTGCCCACGGACACGCTGCTGTGGGCCGCCGCCGCCCGGGTCGCCGGCTACCGCGACTTCCCGGCCCTGCGCGCCCTGTTCGTCGGCGGGGAGCCGCTCGGCGCCGCCCGCAAGGCGCGCATCGCCCGCGTCTGGGGCGTCCCCGTCGTGGAGGAGTACGGCGCCACCGAGACCGGCAGCCTCGCCGGCGAGTGCGAGCACGGCACCATGCACCTGTGGGCCGACCGGGCCCTGTTCGAGGTGCAGGACCCGGCGACGGGCGAGCTGACCCCCGCCGGGCGCGGCCGGCTCGTCGTCACGCCGCTCTTCCGCGAGGCGATGCCCCTGCTGCGCTACGCCATCGAGGACGAGGTCGAGGTGTCCTACCCCGAGTGCCCCTGCGGCTGGCACCTGCCCGCCGTGCGGGTGCTGGGCCGCACCGCCTTCGCCGCCGGGGGCCTCACCCAGCTCGGCCTGGAGGAGCTCGTCTTCGGGCTGCCCGAAGAGTACGGGGTGTGGTTCTGGCGGGCCCGTGCCGACGGCGACCGGCTGCGGTTGCAGATCGAGGTCGCCGACCGCTGGCGCGCCGACGCCGCGGGCGCGCTCGCCGGCGCGATCCGCGGCGCGTACCCGGGCATCGACGTCCACGTCGCCCCCGTCCCGGCCGGCGGCCTTGTCCCTTTCGGGCTGCTGACCGCGCAGGCCGAGGTGATGAAGCCGCGCGGCTTGTTCGGCCCAGACGAGGACTGGGACACCGCCCTGCGGTACTACTAGGAACGGAGAGACCATGACGGCACAGTTGCGGGTCGCGGTCGCCGGCGCGGGCGTCGGCGGCCTCACCGCCGCCCTCGCGTTCGCCGCCAGGGGCGTGCGCTGCACCGTGTTCGAGCGCTCCCCGCGCCTGGCCGCCGACGGCTTCGGCATCCAGCTCCCGCCGAACGCGACCCGCGTGCTGTACGGGCTCGGCCTCGGCCCGGCCCTGGACGCGGTCTCGCTGCGCCCGGCCGCGCGCGAGGTGCGCCGCTGGTCCGACGGCGCCCTGCTGGGCCGGGTGCCGCTCGGCGACGCGGCCGCGGCCCGCTACGGCGCCCCGTATCTCGCGCTGCGCCGGGCCGACCTGGTCCGGGTCCTGCACGACGCGGCCGCGCCGGGCACCGTCCGCTTCGGCGCGCGCTGCACCGCCGCGACCCCGGACGGCGCGCTGCACCTGGCCGACGGGTCCGTCCACGAGGCGGACGCCGTCGTCGGCGCGGACGGCCTGCACTCGGTCGTGCGGGCCGCGCTACGCCGCGACGAGCCGCGCTTCACCGGCTACACCGCCTACCGCGCCGTGCTGCCGGTCGCCGGCCCGATCGCCGGTGCGGCGCCCGTGGTCACCGTCTGGCTGGGCCCGGGCCGGCACGTGGTCGCCTACCCGGTGCCCGGCGGCCTCAACCTCGTCGCCGTCACCCCCGGGCGCCTCGAGGGCGCCTTCGACGGCTGGCACGGCCCGGTGCGCGACCTGGTCCGCGCGGCCGGGCCGGCGATGCGGCACGCGCTGTTCGCCGGGCCCGCGCTGCCGGCCTGGCACCGCGGCCGGCTGGCCGTGCTCGGCGACGCGGCGCACGCGATGCCGCCCTTCCTCGCCCAGGGCGCCGCCCAGGCCGTCGAGGACGCGGCCGCCCTGGCCGAGGCCGGCCCGGGTGGCCTGGCGCGCTACGAGGCGCGGCGGCGCCCGCGGGCCGAGCGTGTCGCGGCGGCGAGCGCGGCCGGCGGGCGCGAGCACCACCTGCCCGACGGCGCGCAGCAGCGCCGCCGGGACGAGCGGATCGCGGCCTCCGGGCTGCCCGAGCAGGATTGGCTGTACACATGCTGCCCCTGATGCCGACCATCGCCCCCTACCCGATGCCCGAACCCCCGCGCGAGGGCCCCGCGCCGTGGCGCGTCGACCCGCGCCGGTGCGTGCTGCTGGTGCACGACATGCAGCGGCACTTCGTGGACCGCTTCCCGCCCGACCGCTCCCCGGGGCGGGAGCTGCTCGCCAATGTCGCCGCGCTGCGCTCGGCGTGCGCGGCTCGCGGGGTGCCGGTGCGGTACACGGCGCAGCCCGGGCGGATGACCCGGGCGGAGCGCGGCCTGCTGCACGACGTGTGGGGGCCGGGCATGACCGACGACGAGGAGAGCCGCGGGATCGTCGCCGCCGTGGCGCCGGGCTCGGGCGACGCGGTGGTGACGAAGTACCGCTACAGCGCCTTCCACCGCACGCCCCTGGCCGCGATGCTCGCCGCGCTCGGCCGCGACCAGCTCATCGTGTGCGGGGTCTTCGCGCACCTGGGCTGCCTGCTGACGGCCAGCGACGCCTACGCGCACGACATCGAGCCGTTCCTCGTCGCCGACGCGGTCGCCGACTTCACCGCGGCCGACCACGCGATGGCCCTGGACTTCGCGTCGCGCAGCTGCGCGGTCACGCCGACCACCGCGCGGGTCCTGGCGTGGCTGGAATGAGCCTGGCTGGAGGCCTGATCAGCGCGCGGCCCGGGCCAGCGAGGCCAGCTCGACCCGCGAGGCGATGCCGAGCTTGTGGAAGATCCGGCGCAGGTGGTAGTTGACCGTGTGCCGGGAGCGGCCGATCCGCGTCGCGATCTGCTGGTTGGTCAGGGCCCGGCCGACCAGCCGGGCGATCTGCAGCTCCTGCTCCGTGAGCGACTCCCAGCCCGCCGTCGCGGCCGGCCGCCCGTCGTGCTCGGCACGGCGGACGGGCCCGGGCGCGCCGGCGGGGGTCGCCCACAGCGCGGCGAGCTCCGCGCGCAGGGCCGCCGCGGCGGGTCGGCACAGCGACGCCGCCACCGCGGCGTGGACCAGGTCGTGGCCGAACATCAGGCGGTCGTCGAGGCTGACCAGCAGGCCCGAGGCGATCGCCTCGTCCAGCGCCGGCAGCAGCTGAGCCGTGCCGCAGCGCATCAGCCTCGCCAGCTCCAGCACGCCGAACTGCGGGCCGATCGCCGAGGCCACCTGCAACATCCGGCGGGTGGGGGAGGACAGCGCGGCCAGTCGCGCCGCGACCGAGTTCTGCGGGTACATACCGACGATGATGGGGTGAGGCGGCCCGGGAGATCGGCTACAACTAGGGGGTTTCCGGGCCCAGTTCGGCCAGTGCCCGCAGGCCGGCCGGATCGAGGATGGTCAGGCGGCGGTACCCGGTGCTGAGCAGGCCCCGGCGGCGCAGCTCCTGGATGGCCTTCTGGATGGTCGCCTGCGCGATCGCGATCATCGTGGCCAGCTCGGGCTGGCTGAGCGGCACCCCGATCTCGACCGCGCCGCCGGCGACCGGCCGGCCGCACAGCTCCGCGACCTCGACCAGCAGGCGGGCCAGGCGGACGTGCGCCGGGTAGACGGCGAAGTCCGTCCGGCGGCGGTTGGCCCAGCGCAGCTGGTCTGCGATGGACGCGGTCAGCCGCGCGGCGGCGACCGGGTGGCGGCGCAGGAACGCCTCGAACGCGGCCCGGCCGAGCACGCCCGCGGTGACCCGGCCGCACGCGGTCACGGTGGCGTTGCGCGGCGCGCCGGTCAGGGCGCCGACCTCGCCGACGAGCTCGCCCGGCGCGCGGATGCCCAGCAGCGTCTCGAACCCGTCGACCGACGTGGTCACCTTGACGAACCCGCTGATGAGCAGCTCCAGGTGGGTGTCGACGTCGCCCTCGCGCAGCACCACCCGGCCGGGGGAGAACTGGCGCTGGACGCTCAGGCCGACCAGCTCCTTCGCGGTCGCCTCGGGCAGGCTGCCCAGGAACGTTCGGGGGCTCCAGGTCATGCGGTCAGTCTGACGGCTCCAGCCGCGCGGAGACGAGGATGTTTCCCGGCGAGGGGCTTGCAACGACGCGTGCAAGTATTTCTGTATTTCAGTCAATATCTTGCGCCACGATGTCGGGCAAGTTACGGTTCCGTCGACCCTCGGAGTCGCCGCCAACCTCCGGAGTCCCGCCGTCACCCCGCGCCCCCTCTGGAGCAGTCATGGCCGCACGCCGGCTGACCGCCGCACTCCTGCCACCCCTCCTCGCGCTCGGCGCCGCCGTCGCGCTCGTCCACTCCGCCGCCGCCGACGTGACCACGGTGTCCGTCGACAACCTGCGCACCGGCTGGGACCCGAACGAGCCCGCGCTCGGGCCGTCCGCCGTCTCCGCCGCCGACTTCGGGCAGCTCTTCGCCACCAGCCTCGACGGGCAGCTCTACGCCCAGCCGATCGTGGCGGCCGGCACGCTCGTCGCCGCCACCGAGAACAACTGGATCTACGGGCTCAACCCCCAGACCGGCGCGATCGTCTGGTCGCGCAACGTCGGTCCCGCCTGGCCCGCCTCGGCCATCGGCTGCGGGGATCTGGTACCGAACATCGGCATCACGAGCACGCCGGTCTACGACCCGGCGACGCAGTCGCTGTTCTTCACCTCGAAGGTCAACGACGGTCCCGACACCAGCCACCCGCACTTCTACATGCACTCGATCAACCCGGCGACCGGGGCCGAGCGGGCCGGCTGGCCGGTGACGATCCAGGGTTCGCCGACCAACGACCCGGCGAACACGTTCAACCCGAAGACCGCCGCCCAGCGGCCCGGGCTCCTGTTGCTCGACGGCGTCGTGTACGCCGGGTTCGCCAGCCACTGCGACTACGGCCCGTACGTCGGGTACATCGCCGGCGTGAAGACGACCACGCCCGCCATGTCGACCCTGTGGTCCACCGAGGCCGGCCGCTCGACCGGCATGGGCGGCATCTGGCAGTCCGGCGGCGGCCTGGTCTCCGACGGCCCCGGCCGGATCATCGTTGCCACGGGCAACGGCGTCTCCCCGGCGCCCAGCCCCGGCAGCAGCCCGCCCGGTACCCTCGCCGAGTCGGTGATCCGGCTGCAGGTCAACGGCGACGGCTCGCTGACCGCCAGGGACTTCTTCAGCCCGGCCAACAACGGCAAGCTCGACCAGGACGACACCGACTTCGGCTCCGGCGGGCCGGTCGCCCTGCCCGCGTCGTTCGGCACCGCGGCGCACCCGCACCTGCTCGTGCAGACCGGCAAGGACGGCCGGGTGTACCTGCTCGACCGCGACAACCTCGGCGGCATGGCGCAGGGGCCGGGCGGCTCCGACGCGTCGCTCGTCCCGCCGGCCGGGCCCTACAACGGCGTCTGGGGTCACCCGGCGGTGTGGGGCGGCGACGGCGGCTACGTCTACCAGGTCGAGAACCAGGGCTTCCTGCGCGCCTTCAAGTACGGCGTGAACGGCGCCGGCCTGCCCACCCTCACCTCGACGGCGACCAGCCCGTCCACGTTCGGGTACACCTCGGGCTCGCCGGTGGTGACTTCCAGCGGTACCACGTCCGGGTCCGCGATCGTCTGGGTCGTCTACAGCGACGGGTCCAACGGCGCCAACGGCCAGCTGCGGGCCTACGACGCGCTGCCCGTCGGCGGCCAGCTGCGCCTGCGCTACTCGGCGCCGATCGGCACCGCGACGAAGTTCGTCGTGCCCGCCACCGACGGCGGGCGCGTCTACGTCGGCAACCGCGACGGGCGCGTCTTCGGCTTCGGCCGGCCCACCACCGCCGCGCTGAACGCGCCGCCGACCGACTTCGGCAACGTCGCCGTCGGCAGCACCGCCAACGCGACGGTGACCGTGACCGCGACCCGCGCCGTGAGCATCACCGCCGTCACCGCCGCCGCCCCGTTCGGCGTCACCGCGCCCGCGCTGCCGGTCAGCCTCAACACCGGCCAGACCCTCGCCGTGCCGGTGCGCTTCAGCCCGGCCGCGCCCGGCGGCGCCGCGGGCAGCCTCACCTTCACCACCGACGCCGGCACCGTCGCGTTCGACCTACACGGCAACGGGACCCAGACCGGGCTCGGCGCCACTCCTTCGGCGCTGTCGTTCGGGACCGTGCCGACCGGGGCGAGCAAGACGCTCGGCGTGAGCATCACCAACACCGGCACCGGCCCGGTGACGATCACCAGCAGCACGGCCCCGGCGGCGCCGTTCACCGCGACCGGCCTGCCCGCGAACGGGACCACGATCGCGGCCGGGTCCTCGGTGTCGGTCTCGGTGAAGTACGCGCCGACCGCCGCGGGCAACCAGAGCGGCTCGCTCGTCATCGCCAGCAGCGCCGGCTCGGTGACGGTACCCGTCAGCGGCACCGCCGTCACCGGCGCCGCGCACCTGACGATCACCCCCAACCCGGTCTCGTTCGGCTCCGTGCAGATCGGCACCACCGCCACCCAGACCTTCGACATCGCCAACACCGGCAACATCACGCTGACCCTCACCAAGGCGGCCCCGCCGGTCGGCGCGTTCAACACCAGCACCCCGGTCTCCGAGGGCCAGCAGCTCTCGCCCGGCGACATCATCCACCAGACCGTCACGTTCACGCCCACCGTGCAGGGCGCGCAGTCCGCCGTCTACTCCATCACCGGCGACGACGGGCAGGGCGCGGTGGCCGTCCAGCTGACCGGCACCGGCGTGCCGCCCACGAACACCACCAACCTGGCGGCCGGCAAGACCGCGACGGCACAGTCGACGCAGGGCGGCTACCCAGCCGGCAACGTCACCGACGCCGACCCCAACTCCTACTGGGAGAGCGCCAACAACGCGTTCCCGCAGTGGGTCCAGGTCGACCTCGGCGCGTCGGCGAGCGTCGGCAAGCTGACCCTCCGGCTGCCGCCGCAGTCCGCCTGGGCGACCCGCCGGCAGACCCTGTCGGTGCTGTCCAGTGTGGACGGCAACGCGTGGACGACCGTCGTCGGCGCGGCCGACTACGTCTTCGACCCGGCCACCGGCAACACCGTGAGCATCACCTTCCCGGCGGTCACCGCCCGCTACGTCCGGCTGAACATCACCGCGAACACCGGCTGGCCGGCCGGGCAGCTGTCCTCCTTCGAGGTGTACGGCACGAGCGGCGGCACAGCCACCCTGGCGCTCAGCCCCAACCAGCTGACGTTCGAGGACACCACCGTCAACACCAACAGCGACTGGCAGACCGTCACGGTCACCAACACCGGCACCGCCCCGGCGACCGTGCAGTCCGTCACCGCCTCCGGCGACTTCACCGTCACCACCACGTGCGGCAGCTCGATCGCGCCGGGCGCCAACTGCACGGCCACGGTCACGTTCCACCCGAGCGCGACCGGGGCGCGGACCGGGACGCTCAGCATTCGCAGTACGGCATCCAATGCGGAGGCCACCGCGGCCCTCTCCGGCACCGGCCTGCCGGCCGCCGGGACCAACCTGGCGCTGCAGCACCCGACGACGCAGTCGTCGAACACGCAGAACTACGTCTCGGCCAACGCCGTCGACGGCAACGCGAGCACCTACTGGGAGAGCGCCAACAACGCGTTCCCGCAGTGGATCCAGGTCGACCTCGGCGCCACCCAGCAGGTCGGCCGGGTGGTGCTCAAGCTCCCGCCGGTCGCGGCGTGGGCGGCCCGCACGCAGACCGTCACCGTGACCGACGCCACCACCGGGGCGGTGCTCGTGTCCAGCCGCGCCTGCACCTTCGACCCGGCGACGGGCAACACCGCGACGCTCACCTTCGCCCCGACAGGCGTGCGCAACCTGCGGATCACCTTCACCGCTAACACCGGCTGGCCCGCCGGGCAGCTGTCGGAGCTGGAGGTGTACTCGGCCTAATGACCATCCCCGGGTGGTGGCCGGTCCGGCCACCACCCGGCGGGTGAGGGTGCCTCACCCGCCGCCCGGGCACGGTGGTGCGGTGCGTCGCTCGAGAATCGCGGTGCTGCTGGCCGCCGGGCTGCTTGCCGGATGCTCCTCGGCACCGGCCGGGGCCACCGGGCGGCAGCTGCCGCATGTCGACCCCATCGACCCCACCGACTTCCACCACGGCGCCGCCGACCCGTCCGCCGCCGCGGACAACCTGGTGTCGGTCTCCACGGTCGCCAAGCATCTCGACGTGCCGTGGGGGCTGTCGTTCCTGCCCGACGGCAACGCGCTCGTCACCGAACGGGCCACGCAGCTCATCAAGCGGGTCACGCCGAAGGGGCAGGTCACGACGGTCGCCCGCATCGTGGAGGCGGTCTCCGACAACGAGGGCGGGCTGCTGGGCATCGCGGTGTCCCCGTCCTACAGGACGGACCACACCGTCTACATCTACTACACCACGCGGGACGACAACCGGGTCGCCCGCCTGCGCCTCGACGGGCGCTCGCAGCCGCGGCCGATCGTCACCGGCATCCCGAAGAGCGGCATCCACGACGGCGGCCGGCTCATGTTCGGCCCCGACGGCTACCTCTACGCCAGCACCGGCGAGGCCTCGCACACCGACGCTTCGCAGGACCTGCATAACCTCGGCGGCAAGATCCTGCGGATGACCACCGACGGCAAGCCCCCGCCCGGCAACCCGTTCCCGCACTCGCTCGTGTGGTCCTACGGGCACCGTAACCCGGAGGGGATGGCGTGGGCCGCGGACGGCACGATGTACGAGTCCGAGATCGGCCAGGCGGTCTGGGACGAGCTGAACATCATCCGCCCGGGTGCCAACTACGGCTGGCCGCGGATCGAGGGGATCGGCAACGACCCGAAATACGTGGACCCGATCGTGGCCTGGCACCCGGAGGTCGGCGTCAGCTCCGGCGTGGCGGTGGTGGGCAACACCGCCGTGGTGACGTGCCTGCGGGGCCAGCGCATCTATCTCGTACCGCTGGGCAAGCCCCCCACCGCCGTCGGCCGCGCGAGCCCGTCGCCCACCGGTACGCCGGACCCGACCGCGAGCGTGCGGTGGCGGCCGGAGGCCGGCGTGGCCGGGCGCCCGCGCGAGGCGCTGTTCGAGCGCTACGGCCGGCTGCGCACCGCGCTCGCCGCCCCCGACGGCAGCATCTGGATGACCACGTCGAACCGGGACGGGCGCAGACCGGGCGGCCCCGAGCCCGACGACGACCGCATCCTGCGCCTGACCCTGCGCAACCAGTAAGGCGTTGGTCGGCCCAACGTTCGTGTGCCTACCGGCCTGGTACGGTGCCGGCATGTTCACCGACCTGCCGAGCTGGCTGCTGACCCAGACCGCGCAGCACGCGCACCGCCTGGTGTCGGAGGGCCTCGGCGCGGTCGGCGCCCGGGGGTACCACTACCGGGCTTTGACCGCGCTCGACCGGGAGGGCCCCGCGAGCCAGGCCGATCTGGGCCGGCGCAGCGGCATCCATCTCAGCGACCTGGTCGCGACGCTGAACGAGCTCGCCGACGGCGGGTATGTCGAGCGCACCCCCGACCCGTCGGACCGCCGCCGCAACGTCATCACGATCACGCCCGCGGGCCGGCGCCACCTGCGCCGCCTGGAGAAACAGCTGGCCCGGGTGCAGGACGAGCTGCTGGCACCGCTGTCGGCGCCGGAGCGGGCCCAGCTGAGCGCGCTGCTGCGCCGCGTGCTGGAACACCACGGCCACGGCGCGGGGCTCCCCACGATCACGGAGTGAACATGCGTTTCCACTCCGCGACCATGGGGAGCCGTCGCGGGTCAGCGCAGGTACGGGCCGTCCGCGCCGACCTTGCCGGGGGCCGGGTTGCCGGGCAGGGACAGCACGTACGCGCGCAGGTCGCCCTTCGCGTTCACCGTCGCGGTCAGCGTCCCGTTGGTCACCACCTTGACGTCGCCGGTCACGGCGTCCGTGTAGGTGCCGTTCGGGATGCCGGTGAACGTCGCTGACGACGAGATCGTCACGAGGACGAAGCTGTCGACGGAGCCGGCGGTGTACCGCCGCTTGAACGCGATCTGGCTCCCGCTCACGCCGGCGGTGGAGTACTGCCCCATCTGCAGCGCCGGGATCGCGCGGCGGATCTGGTTGAGCCGCTGCAGGTGCTTCACGAGGGGCTGCTGCAGCGTCGACGCCACGGCGCCCGAGGAGCTCGACACCACGCCGTAGTCCGACGCTACGACGGTGCCGGTGATGCGGTCGCCGTAGTACGCCCGGCCCGTCGTGGCGAGCGGGCAGGAGGGGCCGCAGTCGATCTGCTTGCCCGCCTGGAACTCGACCTCCGAACCGTAGTACAGCACCGGCACCCCGCGGAACGTCCACATCAGCGCCATGTTCTCGGCCCAGGCGTCGGTGCCCCCGGCGTACCGTGTGGAGCTCTTGTTCGGCCCGTAGTCGTGCGAGTCGACGTAGACGGCGTTGTAGGTGGCGTCGTTCGTGGAGTCGTCGGAGTCGGCGCCGTTGCGGAACGCGTTCGCGGCGTCGCCGAAGTTCATGTGCATCCGCATGTCGATGATGTTCATGCCTGAGAAGCGGCTGTGGTCCGGCGCGTGGTAGTCGTTGCCCACGAGGAAGGCGTTGGTGCTCGTCGGCTGGTTGCCGGTGCCCAGCTGCTCCTCGTAGTTGTACTGGTCCAGCGCGGCCTGCACGTCGTTGTCCACATAGGAGCGCCGCTCCTGCCAGGTGTAGAACTGCGCGGAGTGGTTGACCGAGCCGCGGTTCCACTTGTCGTTGACGAACGCCGCGACCTCGCCGAAGACGTAGAAGTCCTTAGCCTTCTCCGCGCCGTACTTCTGCACCAGGTGCTGCTGCAACGCGGGCAGGAAGCGGCGGTTCCACGTCACGCGCGGGATGTGCACGGCGGTGTCCACGCGGAAGCCGTCCACGCCCATGTCGATGTAGGAGTTGTACGCCCCGATGAGGTACTGCTGGACGACGGGGTTCTCGGTGTTGAAGTCGGCGAGGTCGTCGGCGAGCCAGCAGGAGCGGGAGTCCTCGCCCTCCCAGTTGCCGATCCAGCACTGGTGGTAGAGGTCGGCGGGGAACATCTTCGCCGTCGGGCTCGGCCACTGGCAGTTGTGGATGGTGTACCCCTCCGGGCTGTACTGCCCGTTGGGCAGGCCGTAGTTCGGGCAGGTGTTGCCCGGCGGCGCCGTGCTCGACCACAGGTCGCCGTTGTACGCGCGGCCCAGCGAGTTCTCCCGCATCGGGTCGTACCCGGCGCCGGGCACCTTCTCGCTGTACATCCAGTCCCACTGCCCGTCGCGCGCGCCCCACACGGTGGGCACGAACAGCCCGTTGGCGCCCCACCGGGAGCTGTGGTTGTACACCACGTCCTGGTAGATCTTCAGGCCCTTGGCGTGCGCGGCGTTGATGAGGTCCTGGTACGTCGCGCCCGGCGACTCCAGCCGTGGGTCGACGCGGTAGAAGTCCCAGCCGTGGTACCCGTGGTAGTCGTAGTCGGACCGGTTGAGCACCACCGGGGTGATCCAGATCGCGGAGAACCCGAGGCCCTTGATGTAGTCGAGCCGGTCGACGAGCCCCTTGAAGTCGCCGCGGAACATCGGGTCGTTGTTGGCCGCGTTGCCGGAGCGCACGTGCTGGCTGCCGCCGCGGTCGTTGGACGTGTCGCCGTCGTAGAACCGCGCGGTGAGCACGAAGTAGATGCTCTCCTTGCGCGGGTCGCCGCCGAGCATCGTCCCGCCCGGCGGCAGCGGCGGCGCGTCGCCGGTCGTGACGCTCACCGCGGCGCTCGCCGCCGAGATGTTCCCGGCCGCGTCGACGGCGCGCACCGTGTACGAGTAGGTCGTGCGCGGCGCCAGGTTGCCGTCGATGTAGGCGTTGTAGGCGGTGGTGAGCACGTTCCCGCCGGGGTTGCGGATGATCTGGTACCCCGTGACGCCGCGGTCGTCGCTCGACGCGCTCCAGGAGAGGTTGACCGTGACGTGGTCCACGGTGGCGGTCACGTTCGCGGGCACCGTCGGCGGCGTCGTGTCCGGCGGCACGGCGGTGCACGGGTCGGTGGTGTTCCCGGTCGCGGTACCGCCGCTGACCCGCGTCGTTCCGGCGCCGATGCGGTAGTTGGCCCCGCGGTTGTTGTCCCACACCCCGGAGCCGTTGTTGAACACGGCCTGCATCCCGGTCGCGGCGCCCAGCTGGACGGTCCGCTTCACCCAGCCGGCGCAGGCGGTCTCGTTCATCGGTACGCCCGGCACCGCCGTCCACGCCTCGCCGTCGGGCGCGTAGTGGATGTTGACCGTGGTCCAATTCGTGCCGGTGGTGGCGTAGAACACCGTCGCGGTGTTCCCGGACGGCGGCGGGGCGGCGCAGGGATCCGCGGTACCGATGGATCCGTTGCTGATGGCGGCGATCCCGGCGGCGACCGAATAGTTCGCGCCCGAATGGTTGTCCCAGACGCCGGATCCGTTGTTGAACGTCAGCTGGGCGCCGGTCGCGGAGCCGAGGTCGAGCGCCTTCGTGTACCAGCCGGCGCAGCTCGCCGCCGACATGGCGACGCCCGGCACGGCGGTCCAGGCGCCGCCGTTGGGCGCCCAGTGGATGTTCACGGTGCTCCAGCCGCTGGGCGGCTTGTAGAACACGGTCAGCGTGTTGCCGGTGGCCGCGAGGGCGCGGGCCGGCAGCAGCGCGGCGAGCAGGGACAGGACGAGGATCAGGACACGTCTGCGGCGGGGCATGGCTGGGTACTCCTTGCACTCATCGACACGGTGGCGGCCGTTCGTGACACAAGGCGTTGCAACGCGTGCAGGAAGAGTGCTGGCACCCATTCACTCTTGTCAAGCTTCTTGCAGGAATTCCCCCAGCTCAGCGCGGTTCAACGCCGCTGACCTGGGTCATCTCGTTGGAAGCGCGGCAAGTTCTTGCAAAGATCAACACCGCTGGTGGGGGCCGTCCGCGCGCTGTTTCGCGGGGGTGACGGGCTGCGCCGGCCGGTACGACGCCCCGTGCGAGTCCGCGCAGTGCGGGTCCTCCCGGCTCACCACCCGCCCGGCGCCGGCGTGGTCGACCTGCAGCGTGCTGTGCGTGATGCGGTACTCCAGGCGCAGCAGCCCCTCGATCGCCGCCCGCACGGCGTGGCAGTCGCGCCCCTCGGCCACCAGTACGTGCGCCGACAGCGCCGGCTCGCCCGAGGTGATCTGCCAGACGTGCAGGTCGTGTACCTCGACGACGTCCTGCACGCCCGCCAGCCGCGCGCCGAGCGCGGGCGGGTCGATGCCGCTCGGCGCCGCTTCCAGGAAGATCCGCCCGGAGGCCCGCACCAGCCCCAGCCCCGCCCGCACCATCAGCGCGACGACCAGCAGGGTCGCGATCGCATCCGCGCGGGTGAACCCGGTGAGGATCATGACAAGCCCCGCCGCCGCGGTCGCGACGAACGCGAACAGGTCGTTGAGAATGTGCTGGAACGCGCCCTGGATGTTCAGGCTCGTGCGATTGGCCCGGCTCAGCGCCCACGCCGCCGCGAAGTTCACCCCGATGCCGGCCACCGCGGTCACCAGCACCGGCAACCCGGCGACCGGCGGCGGTTCGACGAGCCGCCGCACCGCCTCGACGGCGAGCACCGCCCCGAGGATGAGCATGGTGATCCCGTTGGCCTGCGCCGAGAGGATCTCCGCCCGCTTCAGCCCGAAGGTGTACCCCCCTTCCGGCGGCCGGGCGGCGAGCCGCATCGCGATGAGCGCCAGCACGATGGCCCCGGCGTCGGTGAGCATGTGGGCCGCGTCCGAGAGCAGCGCGAGCGACCGGGCCAGGAGCCCGACGACCACCTCGCCGGCCATGTACGCGGCAATCAGCCCGAGCGCGACGCTGAGCCACCGCCGATCGGCGTCACGCGACACCCCGTGGTGATGCCCCTTCGCACCGTGCTCGTGGTCATGGGCGTGCTCATGAACCTGGACAGGGTGGTGCCGGTGCTCGTCGTGGTGGTGGTCGGTCACGGTTCAAGCCTCTCCTACCAGCGCGACCGGGCGATGGCACTCCGGCGGAACACACCCGGATGTGGTCAGGACTCGGTTGGTGGCGGTGGGGGAGGCAGTGGCGGCAGGGCCGGCAGGCGGTCCGCCGGGATGTCCGCGCCGGCGAGCGCGGACGCCGACGCCGTCGCGGCCTGGTCGATCGTCATCGATCGCTTGCTGCGGCTGCGGCGGTCGGTGGCGGACACGTCCAGCAGGCCGTTCGCATCGATGTCGAAGCACACCTCGATCACCGGCTCGCCCGCCGGTGCCGGGGGCAGGCCGGTCAGCTCGAACGCGGCCAGCGCGGTGTTCGACGTGGCCACGGGGTGGTCGCCCTCGAAGACGCGGAGCAGTACCGAATCCTGGTCGTCCGCGGCGGTGGTGACAAGCGCGGTGATGCGGTTCGGGATCGTCGTGTTGCGCTCGATCACGGTGAGCATGGCGCCGGCGGCGATCTCGATGCCCAGGCCCAACGATGTCACATCCAGCAACAAGACGTCCTTGACGTCGCCGGCCAGCACGCCGGCCTGAAACGTGGCGCCCATGACCACGCCCTCGGGGGGCAGGCCGCGGTACGGCGCGCGACCCCCGGTCAGCTCGCGGACCAGCCCGGCGACGGCGGGCATGCGCGCGGCGCCGCCCGCGAGCACCACCCGGTCCACGGCCGCGATCCCGATGCCCGCGTCGCGCAGCACCCGCTCGACCGGGCCGCGGCAGCGGTTGAGCAGGTCCCGGGTCAGGTGCTCGAACGTGGCCCGGGTGAGCGTCTCGGCCACGTGCACGGGGCCGGCGTCGGTGCTGCCGAGATACGGCAGGCCGATCTCGGCGCTGCCCGCCGAGGACAGCTCGACCTTCGCCCGCTCCGCCGCGTCGCGCAGGCGCTCGAGGGCTGCGGGCAGGCCGGTGACGTCCAAGCCGTACCGCTGCCGGATCAGGCTCGTCAGGTGTCCGACGATGCGCCGGTCCCAGTCGTCGCCGCCCAGCCGTGGGTCGCCGGCGGTCGACTTGATCTCGATGACGCCCTCGCCCATCTCGACCAGCGAGACGTCGAACGTCCCGCCGCCGAGGTCGAACACGAGCACCGTCTCCTCGGCACCGCGGTGCAGGCTGTGCGCCAGCGCCGCCGCGGTCGGCTCGTTGAGCACGCGGAGCACCTCCAGGCCGGCCCGTCGAGCGGCGCCGGCCAGCGCGAGGCGCTGCCGCTGGTCGAACGAGGCCGGCACGGTCAGCACCGCGCCGCGCACCGGACCGTCCACATGCGACTCGGCATCGACGTGCAGCCGCGCGACGAGCCGGGTCAGCAGGTCCTCCGCGGTGTACCGCACGCCGCCCCGGCTGATGCTCCACCCGGTCCCGACCAGCAGCTTCGCCGCCCGTACCGTGCCGTCGGGGTTGGTCATCGCCTGCCGGGCCGCGGCCGCGCCGGCCAGCACCGCGCCGTCCGCGGTCACCGCGACCACGCTCGGCGTCGTGTGCGCGCCCTCCGCGTTGGGCACCAGGCACACGCGGCCGTGCTCGAGGATGCCGACGGAGGCGTTCGTGGTGCCGAGGTCGATGCCGACGACGGGGTCGCTGTCCGTGGGCCGCCGCCGGCCGGGCACGGCGCCGAGGCCGTTGGCGTACCACAGCTCCCGGGCCCGCCGCGCGACGGCGCGGTCGGGGTCGTCGACCAGCGCGCGCAGGACGGACTCGCCGTCGGCCCGTGCGGAGGGGATGCGCAGCAGGCGCTCGGCGAGCCGGAGGTTCTCGCCGGCACTTCGCGGCGGCGGTACCGCCGCAGCGTCCACCGGCGTGGCCGCGGACAGCAGCGCGCCCTCGGCGACGACGAGTTCCGGCAGGTCCAGGGTGATCGGCGCGACCCGCAGCGCCCGGTGCAGCAGCGTGGCCACGAGCGGCACCCGCGACGCCGCGGGCTGCGACAGCGCCGCCCGCTGCGCGTCGGCCCCGGTGAGCGGCTTCCCACCGCCGGCCGGCACGAACACCCCGGACGCGAGCAGCGGCGAGGCGCCGAACAGCAGCGGCCGCACCCGCCCGCCGTCGTCCCGCAACACCCCGACGGTGGTGGACGTCCCGAAGTCGATCGCCAGCCGGTACATGAGTCGTCAGGAGGGGAGCCCGGCCGGCCGCACCCGCCGCGTCATGACACCAGCGTAAGTCCCATCGGGCGGACGGCCAGCAACTCAGTCCTGCAGTGTGCCGGCCAGCAGCCCCCGCATGAAGAAGCGGCCGAGCAGGACGTAGATGGCCAGCGTGGGCAGGCTTACCAGCAGGGCGCCGGCCATGGCCTGGCCGAAGGGGACGGACTGGCCGCCGGCCACGTTGTTCAGGGCGATCGTCACCGGCCACGAGTCGCGGCTCGTCATCATCGCGCCGAACATGAAGTCGTTCCACGAGGACGTGAACTGCCAGATGACGGCCACGGCGAAGGCCGGTTTCGACAGGGGTACCGCCAGATCCACCCACGTGCGGAGCACCCCGGCGCCGTCCAGGCGGGCCGACTCCAGCAGGGCGTCGGGCATCGACACGAAGTGGTTGCGGAAGATCAGGGTGGTGATCGGCAGGCCGTAGATGATGTGGATGAGCATGAGGCCGAGCAGGCCGCCGGTCGCGTCGCCCGCGCCGCGCAGGCCGACGGCGGTCATGGTCTGCGAGACCGGGATGATGACGGCCTGGTACGGCACGAAGATGCCGAACAGGATCAGCGGGAAGATCACGTTGGAGAACGGGAAGCGGAACTTCGACAGCACGAACCCGTTGGCGCAGCCCAGCAGGGCCGAGATGAGGCTGGCCGGGATCGCCAGCGTGAGCGAGTTGCGAAAGCCCGAGGACAGCTTCGGCAGCACCGCGCCGAAGTTGTCGAAGGAGAGGCTGGTCGGCAGCTCCCAGATGCGGGTCACGCTGACGTCGGCCGGGTTCTTGAACGACGTCACGACGAGCACGTAGACCGGCATCAGGAAGAACGCCGCGAGGCCCCAGAGGATGAGGTACCGCACCGTCCTGCGCACCGGCCCCGGACGCTGCCAGCGCGGGGCGTCCGACGGGTCGGGCGGGGGTGGCGCGGGCGGGGCGGGCCGGGAGAGGTTCTGCCGTGGGACGACGGCGGTAGCGCGGACCATCTGACGACTCACCGCCGTTCCGTGCGCAGGCTGTACCAGACGTAGGGGCCGACCACGAGGGCCACCCCGATGAGCAGGACCGTGGCGATCGTGGCGCCGCGGTCGTAGAAGCCGCCGTCGAACGTGGTGAACCACATGTACAGCGACGGCGTGTCGATGCGCAGGTTGCCCTGGTCCAGGGCGTACAGCAGGTCGAACGTCTTCAGCGAGATGTGCACCATGATGAGCAGCGCGCTGAACGTCACCGGGCGCAGCGCGGGCCGCACGACGTACCAGAAGATCTGGACCTCGCTCGCGCCGTCCATCCGCGCGGACTCGCGCAGCGTCGCGTTCACGCCGCGCATCCCGGCCAGGAACAGCGCCATCACGTAGCCGGACAGCGCCCAGCCGGCCGGCAGGGCCACGGCGGCGATCGCCCACATCGAGCCGGACTTGTGCCAGTCGCTGCGCAGGAAGCCCAGCCCGACGCCGGCGAGGAGCTTGTTGATGCCGGCGGTGTCGCTGCCGGAGCCGTTGTCCAGCAGCCACCGCCACACGATCGCGGTCGCGATGAACGAGATGGCCATCGGGAACAGGTACACGCCGCGCAGGAAGCCCTCGCCGCGCACGCCCCGGTCCAGCAGCATCGCCATGAAGAACCCGAGCAGCATCGCGCCCACGACGAACACGAGCGTGAAGATGATCAGGTTGCGCATGTCGGCACGGAAGCGCTCGTCGCGCAGCAGCGCCGTGTAGTTGGACAGGCCCACGAAGTGGTACTTCGGGGAGAGCCCCCGCCAGTTCGTGAACGACACGCGCACGTTCCAGCCCAGGAACCCGTACACGAACACGCCGATGAGGATCAGCGACGGCGAGACCAGCACCAGGCCGGGTAGCCAGCGCGGGCCGTGCTGCTTGCGGGGCCGGCGCTGCGGCGGCGCGAACACCGGCCGGGCCGGCTCCGAGGAGTGGCGCGCCACGTGGGCCGTGGGCAGGTTCACTGCGTCTCCCGGTACTGCTGCTCGACGGTCCGGGCGAACTTGCCCTGGTCGCCGTGCTGGACGAACAGGCCAAGCGCCGAGTCGATCTCCGCGTTGTACGCGTTGTTCGCCACCACGCCGTGGGTCAGCGAGCCGACGATGCGCGTCTTCGGGTCGCGCCACTGTTGCAGCGCCCAGTCGAGGTAGCCCTGGTAGAGGCCGGGGTCGGCGTCGGTGCGCGCCGGGATGGAGCCCTTGAGCGGGTTGAACAGGTTCTGCCCGTCGGCCGACCCGCACTCCACCAGCCACTTGCGGGCCAGGTCGGGGCGGCGCGAGCCGGTCGGCAGGGTGAAGGAGTCGGACAGGAAGTCGTAGACGCCGTCGGTGCCCGGCGACGCGGTGACGTTGTAGTCGGTCTCCCACCGCAGCTTCTTGGACTGCTCCAGGTAGGACGAGGACCAGTCGCCCATGACCGCGTAGACGGCGGAGCCGGAGAAGACCTTGTCCAGCTGCGGCTGCCAGTCGCCGGCGGCGGACTTGACGTCGGAGACGGCCAGGACCTTCGCGAACGTGGCGAGCGCGGCGGTCACGTCCGGCGACAGCCAGCTGATCCCGCCGCTGAAGAGCCGCTCGTACTTGTCCGCGCCGAGCTCGCCGAGCAGTACCGTCTCCAGCAGGTGCTTCTGGGTCCACTCCGGGCCGACCGCGAGCGGGATCCTGCCCTTCGCCTTGATGGTCTCGGCCTGCTGCAGGAACTCCGCCCAGGTCTTCGGCGGCCCGGGGAGCCCGAGATCCTTCAGGGTCCCGGGGCTGTACCACATGAGATTGGCCCGGTGGATGTTGACCGGCACCGCATAGATCCGGCCGTCGATGGTCAGGTTCTCGACGAGCCCCTTCGGGAACACCTTCGTCCAGCCCTGCTGGTGGTAGAGGCCGGTGAGGTCCTGGACCTTGCCGGAGCGCACGTCGTCGAGCAGCTCCAGGCCGGCGTGGCGCTGGTAGGAGTCCGGCGGGTCGTTCGCCAGCAGCCGGCTGGCGAGGATCGCCTTGGCGTTGGAGCCCGCGCCGCCGGAGACGGCGGCGTTGACGAACCGCACGCCCGGGTTGGCGGCCTCGAAGGACTTGGCCATGGCGGCCAGGCCCTCCTCCTCACCGGGGCCGGTCCACCACGAGTACACCTCGAGCTGGTCGTCGCTGGCGCCACGCACGGTGAACATGGACAGCCCGGCGAGCAGGGAGACGACCAGGATCGTCAAGATCGCCAAGCGGCCCTTCCACACGCCAATCCTCCTGGGATCAGGACGCGGCGCGGCGACTCCATCCGGCGGGGCGGCGCACGCATGTCGTGCAGGGACCGTATTGCGCAAACATACCGATTGGTGATTGAACCTTAGGTCGCTACCGAGCGTCGATCGGGCACTTACATCCGACGAAGGGATGAACTTCTATCACGGTGTAATGGAAGTGTCGCTCCGGGTGTTGTCTGACGATTGGCCTGGCCGCCGGCCCCGTTGGCCGTCCGCCGGCACACCGATGGGCGAAGAGCTGTTCACAATCCGGTGTGAGGTTGGTTACGGTGGCACCCGGTGCAACATCCACCGACACCTCGGAGGCGAGCGTGCCGCACGAGAGTTCACCGGCCACCGGCGGCGGGGTAAGCCTGCTGCACAATCCCAGCAGTCCCGTCGCGATCCTGTTCGACGGCGAGATCGATGCGTCCTGGGCGCCCCAGGCCCAGCACCGGCTCGTCGAAGCGCTGCTGCACCACCGTCCCGATCCCATCGTCATCGACCTGCGCGGGGCCACCCGGCTCGACCCGCGGGTGGTCGGCGCCATCCTCGCCACCATCGAGGCCGCCGACGACCTGGACGTGCCGGTCGAGGTGCTCCTCGGCCCGGCCGACCCCACGGGAGGTCTGCTGGCCGCGACGCGGTGAACACCTACCTGACGCGGTGAACGCCTACTTACGAGGCAGCCACGCGAGCATGGGGGCGAGCACGCCGACGAGCGGCTCGCCCCACACACGCAGGGTCTGCTCCCACGGCAGTCCCTCGGCGCCGATGGCGAAATTTTCCGTGCCGACGACGTAATGATCGCCGTTCGGCACCACCAGCCGGTCGAGCGGCTCGGTCTGCCGGTGCGGCCAGAACCGGAACGACGCGTGCTCCCGGTCGAGCACCAGCAGCGGCCGGTCCGGGGGCAACACCCGCACGAACGCCAGGTGCGTCAGGCTGTCGACCGCGCGCTCCGCCGCGTTGAACTCGGCCTGCACCGGGGACGTGAAGAACCCGCTCAGATCGAAGGTCACCGAGGGCTGCGGGTCGCCGGGCACCCGCGACCACAGCTCGCCGTAGGTGTCGAACGGAAGCTCCTCCCACGCCGTCATGCGGCCCAGGATATTTGCGGCGACCACGACTCTGCTAACAATGTCGGCATGAATCGTCTCGGGTGGGCAATCGGCGCCGCGGCCGCAACCGTCCTGGTATGCGCCGGCGGCCCGTTCGCCGTCGGCTTCCCGCAGCGGTCGGCCTTCCTCGCCCGCCAGGAGCCGCAGGCCTGCGGGCTGATCGCCAGGTCGTCGCCGTTCGGCGAGGTGACCAGCTGTATCGACCTGGGCCGGCGCACCCCGCCGCTGTCCGGCGACGGCCACGTCTTCCTGCTGCTGGAGACCGGCACCGGCCCGACCGTCGTCCGCGTCGACTACAGCGGCACCGACGACAGGACGTTCCGCGCCACCGCGGTCGAGGTGCCGACCTGGGAGGCGCCGGGCATCTCCCACGACACGGGCGAGCGCATCAAGACCGGCATCGACGGCCGCGGCGGCCTCAAGACCGAGCCCTGGGCCGTACACCCCGTCCCGAACTGACCACGAACTGACCCGCCCCGTTCGGGCCGGGCTGGGCGGGTAGGGCTGGCCATACCGCGATGACGCCAGCCGGCGGGCGTGTGGCGGGGCGGTCGCGCGCGATTTCATCGGGGCATGACCGATGACGTCGTCGAGCTGGAGCGGGTACAGAAGCGATTCGGGGGCGTCACCGCGCTGGACTCGGTGACGCTCGGGTTCGCGCGCGGGACGTTCACCGCGGTGATGGGGCCCTCCGGGTCCGGCAAGTCCACGCTGCTGCAGACCGCGGCCGGGCTGGAGCGCCCCACCGCCGGCACCGTGCGGGTCGGCGGCACCGACCTCGCCACCCTCGGCGAGACCGGGCTGACGCTGCTGCGCCGGCAGCGCATCGGGTTTGTCTTCCAGGCGTTCAACCTGCTCTCCTCGCTCACCGCCGAGCAGAACGTCGCCCTGCCGCTGCGGCTGGCCGGGCGGCGCCCGGCGCGCCGGGACGTGCGCGCGGCGCTCGCCGCCGTCGGGCTCGCCGATCGCGGCCGGCACCGGCCCGCCGAGCTCTCCGGCGGGCAGCAGCAGCGCGTCGCCATCGCCCGGGCCCTCATCACCCGGCCCGACGTGCTGTTCGCCGACGAGCCGACCGGGGCGCTCGACATGAGCACCGGGCGGGAGGTGCTCGCGCTGCTGCGCTCCATGGTGGACGGCCAGCGGCAGACCGTCGTCATGGTCACCCACGACCCGGTCGCCGCCGCGCACGCGGACCGGGTGGTGTTCCTCGCCGACGGGCGGGTCGCGGGGGAGATGACCGCGCCCACCCCGCAGTCCGTGGCCGAGCGCATGACCAGCCTCGAGACGGCGGGGGCCCGGGGATGACCGGGATCGCGCTGCAGACCGTCCGCGCCCGCTGGGCCTCGTTCGCCGGGGTGTTCATCGCGCTCGGCCTCGGCGTCTGCCTGCTCGCCACGACCGGGCTCACCCTCGCCTCCAGCGTCGGCGGCTCCCGCCACCCCGCCTGGTACGACCGCGCCGACGTCGTCGTCGCCGGGCAGAACAGCGTCACCGTGGTCGTCGACCCCGGCACCGACGGGGAGTACACCAGCACCACCGGCACCCGCCGCTCCCGCGCCCTGCCGCCGGAGCTGGCCGCGCGGCTGCCCGGCGGGATCGTCGACCGCTGGCTGCCCGGCGGAGCCCACCCGTGGTCGGCCGCGGCGCTGCACGACCTGCCGCCGGGCGCCGGGCCGGCCCGCGACGACGAGGTCGTGGTGGCCGGTTCCGGGCACCACGCCGGTGAGCGGATCGAGCTGCTGGGCCGGGTCTTCACCGTCGCCGGCACGGTCGGCGGCCCGGACGCGGTCTACCTCACCGACCGGGCCGCCGAGCAGCTCAGCGGCGGGCGCATCGACGCGGTCGCCGTGCGCGGCATGACCGCCGCCCAGGTGCGCGCCGCCGTCGGCGAGGGGCCGCGGATCCTCACCGGCGACGCCCGCGCCGACGCGGAGCCCGACCCCGACGGCGACCTGCTCGCCGTCGCCGCCTCGCTGATGGGCACCACGGCCGGCCTCGCCGCGTTCGTCGCGGTCTTCGTCGTCGCCGGGACGTTCGCGTTCGCCGTCGCCCAGCGCCGCCGCGAGCTCGCGCTGCTGCGCGCCGCCGGGGCCACCCCGCGGCAGGTGCGCCGGCTGGTGCTCGGCGAGGCGATCGTCGTCGGCGTCGTCGCCGGGGCCGCCGGCTGCGGCGCCGGGCTGCTCGCCGCGCCGCCGTTCGCCCACCTGCTGGCCCGCCACGGGTTCGCGCCGGCCGGGTTCACCGCCGGGTTCGTGCTCTGGCCGCTGCTGGCCGCGTTTGGCACGGGCATGCTCGTCGCGCTGGCCGGCGCCGCGGTCGCCGCCCGGCGGGCCGGGCGGGTGCTCCCGATCGAGGCGCTGCGCGAGGCCTCCGCCGAGCGGCGGGTGATGACCGTGGGGCGGTGGGTGTTCGGGCTGCTGTTCCTCGGCGGCGCCGTGGCCATGGTGGTCGCGGTGCCCGGCGGCGGGGCCGACGCCGTCGCGCTGGTGCTGCTGGACGCGCAGCTGGCCATCACCGGTATCGCGATGTTCGCGCCGCTGCTCGCCCCGGGGGCCGCCTGGCTGGCCGGGTGCCTCCTGCCGGGCGTCACCGCCGCCCTCGCCCGCGACGGCGCCCGCACGTCGGTCCGGCGTACCGCCTCGACCGTCGCGCCGATCCTCGTCACCGCCGGCATCGCCGCGTCGACCCTGGCCGCGACCGCGACCGTCTGGCGGGCCGATGAGCGGGCCGCCGCCGAGCGGGTCACCGCGACCGGGATCCTCGCCGCGCCGCAGACCGTCCCCGACGGCGGCGTCCCGGTCGCGCACGCCGTCGTGTACATCCGCCAGTCCGACTACGCCGAGGAGTTCGACGCGCTCTACGCCGGCCCCGGCCTCGCCCGCGTCATGCGCGTGTCCGCCGAGCCGGCCGACGGCACGGTCGTCGTCGGGCACGAGCTCGCCGAGTCGATGGGCTGGCGCGCCGGCGGCACGGCCGACCTTTGGCTCGACGACTCGACGCCGGTGCACCTGCGCGTCGGCGGGGTGCTCGAGCCGGCCCTCGACCTCGACAACACCGTCCTGCTGCCCTGGGCGCTCGGCCCGGGCCGGCCCGACGCCGTCTACCTGTCCGGCCCGGCCGCCGGCGTGCCGGCCCCCGTGCTGACCCCCGCCGAGTACTTCGCCGGCCTCGACGCCGAGCAGCGCCGGATGAACGACTTCGCGCTGCTGGCGGTGCTGGGCATGGCCCTGCTGTACACCACCATCGCCATCGCCAACACGCTGGTCATGGCCACCGCGGACCGCTCCCGCGACCTCGCCGTGCTCCGGCTGGCCGGCACCACGCCCCGGCAGGTGCTGGCGATGGTCGGCATCGAGGCGCTGCTCGCCGCGGCGGCCGGGATCGCGCTGGCCTGGCTCGTCGCCGGCGGCATGCTGCTCGGGCTGACCCGGGGCCTGCGCGCCGGCGACGCCGAGCCGGAGGTCGTCGTGCCCTGGACCCCGGTGCTCGGCGTCGCCGGCGTCTGCGCCGCCGTGGCGCTCGTCGCGGCCCTGATCCCGGCGGCGCTCGCGCTGCGCACCCCGGCGGCCCGGATGGCGCCCATGCGCGAATAGCGGGTGAAGCCGGGCATCCTCGCGATCCGCGACGCGTGACGCGCTACGACGCCGTGCAGGTCACCGCCGGCGTGCCGCTGGTGCCGGAGCCAAGGAAGCCGTAGGAGACGGTGCTGTTCGGGGCGAGGCTGCCGTTCCACGACAAGTTGGCGGCGGTGACCGCGGCGCCCGACTGGGTCAGGGTCGCGCCCCAGCTCTGCGTGACCTGCTCGCCGGCGCCGAACGTGAACCGGGTGACCCAGCCCTGGATGGCGGCCGTCCCGCTGTTGCGGACCGTGACCTCGCCCTGGAAGCCGCCCTGCCACTGGTTGACGACGCTGTAGGTCGCGGTGCAACCGGCCGCGGGGCCCTGACTCTGCGACGGACTCTGCGACGGACTCTGCGACGGGCTCTTCGAGGGGCTCGGGCTCGCCGAGGCGCTGCGCGAAGGGCTCGCCGAGGCGCTGCGTGAGGGGCTCGGCGAGGCGCTGGTCGAAGGGCTCGGCGAGGCGCTGCGCGAGGGGCTCGGCGAGACACTTCGCGACGGGCTCGCGGAGGGGCTCGCGGGGAGGTTGTTGAGGACCGCGGTCAGGGGCGGGTACCAGCGGTCGGCCATCTTGCGGTTGCCGGAGTCGTTCGGGTGCACCCCGTCGCCGGTGTCGGTCGCCGTGTTGAAACCGGTCCACTGGTCGACCACGACGATCGGCGACGCGGCCGTCGTGCGCGAGGCCGCCCAGCCCGGGATCGCGTTGTTGAGCGCCACCACCCGCGCCGCGCACTCCGGGCACGACGACGGGTTCATCGGGATGATCTGCGCGACGAGGACGCGCATGGCCGGGTTGCTCGCCCGCATCTGGTCGACGAGCTTGGAGTACGCGGCGAGGATCGTGTCGACCGGCCGGTTGCTCCACACGTCGTTGGTGCCGAAGTGCATGAGCACCACGTCCGGATGGGTCGCGTTCAGCCAGGCCGGCAGCTGGTTCTGGTCGGCCACGTCGGTGACGAGCGCGCCGCCGTGCCCCTCGCCGTCGCCGTCGTACGGCACCGAGCAGCCCTGCGGCGGCTGGGTGCCGACGAAGTCGATGTTCGTGTACCCGCCGGACTGCAGCGCGTTCCACAGCAGCGCCCGCCAGCAGCCGGGCGAGCCGGTGATCGAGTCGCCGAGCGGCATGATCCGCACCGGCGCCGCCGCGGCCGAGCCGGGCAGGGCGAGCAGGACCGTGGCGGCGAGGCAGGCCAGCACCGCCGACACCGTGGACACCAACCGCAAGCGCATGATCGACTCCCTCCGGGTACCGAATGGCGGGCAGTCAAGCAAACGCTTCGATCGTGCTCAATGCCGATCGAGTCCGTGGGCCCCGGACCTGGCGGGCCGCGGTGTACGTTTCACGGCTCCCCCTGACCGAGGCCGCCCAGCAGCGCGGCGAGGTCGGCCGGGCGGCTGAACATCGGCCAGTGCCCGGTCGGCAGTTCGTGGACGCGGTAGTCGCGGCGGTCCAGGCCGGCGAAGAACGGGTGGCCGCCGGCGATCATGCCCTCGACGGTCTCCTTCGTGAACGTGCAGCAGACCAGTTCGGTCGGCGGCTGGTCCGGCCCGCGCAGCCGCAGCGGTGCCGCGACCGCCGGCCAGGGGTGCGGGGTGGCCCGCTCGCGGATCCACGCCGAGCGGCCCGCGAGGCCGGCGAAGAGCACCGGGTCGTCGGCCGGGTCGAACGACGGCGGCGGCACGTCGCCGCCGGCCTCCGGCGCGGGCGTGAAGTCGGCCTGCGCGGTGCTGTCGGGCACCGGGCCGCTCTCCACGTACACGACGCGGGCCACGCGGCCGGCCAGCCGCTCCACCGCGCCCCGCACGGGCAGGCCGCCGTAGCTGTGCGCCACCAGCGTGACCTCGTCGCGCCCGCCCGCGGCCGCGACCACGTCGGCGATGTGCGAGTCCAGCGTCGCGTCGCCCGCCTCGGCCGCGCGCTCGGCGAGGCCGCCGAGCGTCACCGCCGTCACGTCGTGCCCGGCGCCGCGCAGCGGCTCCGCCACCGCGTCCCACGCCCACGCGCCGAGCCACATGCCCGGGACCAGGATGAAGTTCGTCATGCCGGCGAGGCTACGATCGAATCAGGGCGAATTCCGCCCTGATTGAGCTCTGATTCTCCCTGCCTGCGGAGTGGCCCGTGTCACAGTCGACCGGCAAGGTGCTCGCCCTGCTGGAGCTGCTCCAGGCGCAGCCCGGGCTGACCGGCCCGCAGCTGGCGCAGCGGCTCGGCGTCGACGAGCGCACCGTGCGCCGCTACCTCGCCGGCCTGGCCGACCTGGGGCTGCCGGTGCGGGCCGGGCGGGGGCGCTACGGCGGGTACCGCCTGGCGCCCGGCTTCCGGCTGCCGCCGCTGATGCTCGGCGACGACGAGGCGGTCGCGGTAGTGCTCGGCCTGCTCGCCGCGGCCCGCCTCGGCCTGGGCGTCGGCGCCAACGCCCAGGCGGCCCGCGAGTCGGCACTGGCCAAGATCGAGCGGGTGCTGCCGGCCGCGCTGCGCGAGCGGGTCCGCGCGGTGCGCGAGACGCTCGGCTTCACCCTCCCGGCCCGCGACGCGCCCGACCCGCCCGCCGCCCGGCACCTGCTGACCCTCGCCGAGGCGGCCCGGGACCGCCGGAGGGTGGCGCTGACGTACCGTTCGTGGCGCGGCGAGGACAGCGAGCGCGATTACGACCCGTACGGGGTGGTCTTCCACGCCGGCCGGTGGTACGCGACGGGCCTGGACCACCGCAGCGGCGAGCTGCGCATGCTGCGGCTGGACCGCATCGGCTCGGTGGTGGCCGGCACGGAGCGCTTCGACCCGCCGCCGGGCTCGTTCGACGCGGTCGGGTACGTCGTCGGCGCGCTCGCCGCCGTGCCGTACCGCCACGAGGTCGAGGTGCTGATCCGCGCCACCGCCGCGGAGGTCCTCCGCCGTGTCCCCGCGACCATCGGCACAGTGTGCCCGGCCGATGGCGGCACCCTGCTCGCCTGCCGCGCGGAGCGGCTGGACGGGATGGCCCGGATGCTCGCCGGCCTCGGCTGGGACTTCGTGGTGCTGCGCCCGGACGAGCTGCGAGCGGAGGTCGCCGCGCTGGGCCGCCGGCTCGTCGCCCTGGCCGGCCCCGCCGGCGGGTGAGCGTCGCCTACGCCGGCACCGTGCCGCACCAGAGCCCACACGTGCGGTCTCCCTCAGTGCAGCACGGCCCCCTCCGGCAGGGACCATAGCGCCCGCGCCCCCGCCAGCGGGGCCGCTTCGCCGAGCGCGGCCGGGACGACCTCCACCGGCTGGTAGGTCGCGACGCGCGCCAGCTCGGCCCGCAGCGCCGGCCACAGCTCCGCCCGGCGCAGCGCGATCGCGCCGCCGATGGCCACCGCCTCCAGGCCCGCCGACAGCGCGAAGTTGGCGACGCCGAGGGCCAGGCTCCCGGCGTACATCCGCCAGAAGGAAGCGTCCTCGACGGACTCCAGGGGCCGGCCGAGCCGCCGGCGCAGCGCGTCGCCGCCGGTCAGGGTCTGCAGGCAGCCGGTCTGCCCGCACTCGCACGGCAGGTCGTTGCCCGCGACCAGCTGGTGGCCGGCCTCGGTCGTGAGGTACACCCCGCCCAGGCGCAGCGCGGCGCCCACGCCCGTGGACAGGGTGAGGTAGCCGCAGCGCTCGAACCCGCGCAGCGCGCCGGCCGTCGCCTCGCCCAGCAGGCCGCAGGTGGCGTCGTGGGCCACCCGCACCGGTCGGCCCAGGGCCGCGGCCAGGTCGCGGCCGAGGGGGCGCCCCTCGTACCCGCGCAGGTTCAGCGCCACCCGCACCGTGCCGTCCGGCGTGACCCGGCCGCAGAAGGAGACCGCGGCCGGCTCCGGCCCGGGTGGCACGGCGCCGGTGATCGCCGCCAGCTGCCGGTCGTAGTCGGGGTCGGTGCGGAAGCGGGCGGCGGACCCGACGCGCGTCCACGTCCCGCCGATGTCCACGGCCACGCTCGTCGTGCAGTCCATGAAATCAACGTCCGTCAGTGTAGAGGTATGTCGATGTGTGTGGGAATCTGAGCATGGTTCACGCCACCGCCAGGAGGGACCAAACATGAAGCTACGTCTTGCGACGCTCGCTGTCCTCTGTCTCGTCGCCGCCCAGCTGATCGCCGTCCGCCCGGCGGCCGCGGCGACCACCGTCACGATCAGCGGCACCTCCGCCGGGCGCACGTTCGACGGCGTCGGCGCCATCTCGGGCGGCGGCGGCAACAGCCGCCTGCTGTACGACTACCCCGAGCCGCAGCGCGGCCAGATCCTCGACTACCTGTTCAAGCCGGGCTACGGCGCGGCGATGCAGATCCTCAAGGTCGAGGTCGGCGGCGACACCAACTCGACCAGCGGCGCCGAGCCGAGCCACCAGCACACCGCGACCGATCTGAACTGCGACCGCGGCTACGAGTGGTGGCTCGCCGAGCAGGCCCGCGCCCGCAACCCGCAGATCAAGCTCTACGCCCTCGCCTGGGGCGTGCCGGGCTGGATCGGCAACGGCAGCTTCTGGTCCACCGACATGATCAACTACTACCTGAGCTTCCTGGACTGCGCCAAGAACAGCCACGGCCTCACCTTCGACTACATCGGGGGGTGGAACGAGCGCGGCTACGACAAGTCCTGGTACGAGCGGCTCAAGTCCACGCTGAACAGCCGCGGCTACGGCAACGTGCAGGTCGTCGCGGACGACACCAGCTTCAACCCGGCCAACGACGTGGTCGGCGACCCCGCGTTCGCCGCCGCCGTGGACGTGCTGGGGTCGCACTACGTCTGCGGGTACCGCGGGTCACAGTCCACCTGCCCCAGCAGTACCAACGCGATCAACAGCGGCAAGAAGGTCTGGGCCAGCGAGAACGGCTCCGACGACTACAACCTCGGCGCGGTCGCGCTCGCCCGCGGAATCAACCGCGGCTACCTCGACGGCAAGATGACCGCGTACATCAACTGGCCGGTCATCGCCGCGATCACGCCGAACATCCCGTTCCCCACCATGGGCGTCGCGCTCGCCGCGCAGCCGTGGTCGGGCAGCTACTCGATCGGCAAGAACGCCTGGGTCATGGCGCACACGACGCAGTTCACCGCGCCGGGCTGGCGCTACCTCGACGGCGCCTCCGGCTATCTCGGTGGCAGTCGGGCCAACGGCAGCTACGTGACCCTGCGCGACCCGAACAGCGGCAACTACAGCGTCGTGATCGAGACGATGGACGCCACCGCCGCGCAGACCTTCACCGCGACGGTCACCGGCGGGCTGTCCACCGGCGCCGTGCACGTCTGGTCGTCGCTGCTGAGCTCCTCGTCCGGCGCCGACTACTTCGCACACACCGCCGACGTCACCCCGTCCGGCGGCGCGTACACCGTCACCCTGCAGCCCGGGCGCGTCTACACGCTGAGCACCACCACCGGGCAGGGCAAGGGGACGGCGACCTCGCCGGCGGCCGGGAGCCTGGCCCTGCCGTACGCCGACGACTTCAACGGCTACGCGATCGGGCGCGAGGCGCGGTACCTCGCCGACATGCAGGGCGCCTTCGAGATCGCCCAGTGCGGCGGGACGCGTTGCGTGCGACAGATGTCGCCGCGCGCCCCGATCACGTGGGACGACCTCAGCGACCCGTACGCGCTGCTCGGCGACCTCGGCTGGAGCAACTACAAGGTCTCCGCCGACGTACTGCTGGAGCAGGCCGGCTACGCCGAGGTGATCGGCCGGGCCGGCACCCAGCACGCGTTCGGCCCGGCCGGGCTCAACGCCTACTACCTGCGGCTGTCCAACACCGGCGCGTGGACGCTGCTGCGCAACGACGTCAGCAACGCCGCCACGGTGCTGCGCAGCGGCAGCGTGTCCGCGCCCGGGACCGGAACCTGGCACAACCTGGCCCTGACGTTCTCCGGCACCAACCTCACCGCCCAGATCGACGGAGCCACCGTGGCCACGCTCACCGACAGCGTCTGGAGCACCGGGCAGGTCGGCATCGGCACCAGCCAGGGCGAGACGGCGCAGTTCGACAACCTGTCGGTCACCGCGGTCGCCGGCCCGCCCCCGCCGGTCAGCGGCCCGCTGGTGAGCGCCCAGTCCGGCCGCTGCCTCGACGTGCCCAACGTGTCGCAGACCAACGGCACCCAGGTGGCGATCTGGGACTGCAACGGCGGGACCAACCAGCAGTGGACGCAGCTGTCCGGCGGGGCGCTGCGGGTGTACACGAACAAGTGCCTCGACGTGCTCAACCAGGCGACGTCGGCCGGGTCGCCGGTAGGCATCTGGGACTGCACCGGCGGGGCGAACCAGCAGTGGCGGGTCAACGCCGACGGCACGATCACCGGGGTACAGTCCGGCCTGTGCCTGGACGTGACGGGGCAGGGGACGGCGAACGGCACCCTGGTGGAGATCTGGACCTGCAACGGGGGAGCGAACCAGCGCTGGACCCGCTGATGCTGGCGGCCCGGCCGGGTCCGGCCTGGCGCGCCCTGCGCGAGGCCGGACCCGCCCGCGTCGCCACCCCGGACGGCCTGGCGTGGCTGCTCACCTCCTACGCGCACGTGCGCCGCGTCCCGCCCGCACCTGTCGTTCGGCCATGGCCCGAACCGCTGCGCGGGCCGGCCGCTGGTGTACGCCCTGATCCGCGAGGCGACCCGGGCCCGGCTCGCCTACGACCTCTCGGGCCTGCGCTGGACCGTGGGCCTGCGCACCCGCGGCCCGCGCGGGATTCGGGCGATCAGGCGCTGACGGCCGAGCCGGTGAGGAACTGCGCGAGCATGTCGGCGAAGCGCGGCCGGCCGATGTTCGGGGCGTTGTGCGACGAGCGCGGCAGGACGAACGTGCGGGCGTCCGGCATCGCCGCGGCCAGGGCCGCGTTGATCTTCCCGTAGTACGGCGGGCTCTGCGCGCCGCACGCCAGCAGCGCCGGGGCTCTGATGCCCGCGTACTGCGACGCCGGGCCCGGGTGCGCCACGACCTCCTCCGTCTCCAGGATCGTCGTCGGCAGCAGTTCGCCCATCTTCCGGCCGATCGGGGTCCGCAGGAACGCCCTCGAGATCGCGAGCTGGACGCCGAACGGCAGCCGGGCCGCGGCGGGGCCGCCGGACTCCAGGGCCTGGCCCATGACGGTAACGGCCCGCGCGAGGTCGCCGGCGTCGAGGTGGGCGCGCATCCGCGGTACGAACGCCGAGGGGAAGAGGTCGTCGACCTGCACGGTGCCGTCGTAGATCGCGACGTGGCCGAGGTCGAGTTCCAGCGCCGCGCGCATGACGACGAGGCCGCCGTAGCTGTGACCGAAGACGTTGCGCGCGCCGGTGCGCTCCAGCACCGCGGCCAGGTCGGCGATCTCGTCGTCGACGGTGTAGCCGGGCCGCTTCGGGCCCGCGTCGAGCCGGCCGCGCCGGTTGTACACGTGCACGGTGATCCGGGGGAGCCGGCGCGCGAGGGCCCGCACGAGCCGGTCGTACATGTCCGCGGTGACGCCGCCGCCGTGCACGACTACCAGATCATCTGTGGCCATCTCGCCTCCCGGTCTGATACTGCGAACGATGTTTGCAGTTTACAGTGGTGTGGTGGGGGACAGCCAGTCGATATTTCAGCGGCCGCCCCGGGGCAGCCGCGGACCCGCGCCGGGGCACACCCGGGACGAGATCGTGGCTGCCGCCGTCGTGCTGGCCGACGCCGACGGGCTCGCCGCCGTCTCCATGCGCGCGGTCGCGGCGCGGCTCGGCACGGCGGCCGGCTCGCTGTACCGCTACCTGTCCTCCCGTGACGACCTGCTCGACCTGATGGCGGACGCGGCCATCGGCTCCATGCGGCCGTTCCCCGCCGCCCCGGACCCGTTCGACGCGCTGGTGCTGGTGGCCCGCGCGCAGCTCGCCGTCTACCGGCGGCACCCGTGGCTGCTGGAGGTCATCCAGCGCACGTCGGGGGTCGGCCCGAACGGCCTGGCGTACTTCGACCACTGCCTCGGCGTGCTCGCCCCGCTGTCGTGCGCGGTGGGGCGCAAGTTCGAGGCGATCGCGATGATGACCGGCGTGGCGTCGCTGTTCGCCCGCCCGCAGCCGGAGGGGGTGTCCTTCGCCGGGATCGACTTCTCGCCGTATCCCCACCTGGCCGCCGCCCTGGCCGGGGTCGCCGGGGCCGCCGCGGCCGCCTCCGGGGCGCAGGCCGCCCCGGAGGCCGAGCCGGACCTGTTCGAGCGGACCATCAGGAGCGTCCTGTCCGGCCTGCTGTTGTAGCGCCGGCGGTCCGCACGCCGCCGGGGATGGCCTGCACGCCGCCCTGGCGGAGGCGGCGTACAGGAGTCCATTGATTATCGGCGATGCGAGCGGGTTTGGCGAGCCGGGTGCCCCGCCGGCGCGGCGAGCGCCGCCGCCCGTGCGCCGAGCGGTCCGGTCGGTGATCAACGTGGCCTTTTTCGTGGTCGGTGCGGCGCGCGGCGGGCGCGTGCCGCACAATCCACCGGGTGGTGAACACGCTGACGATCGACTGTGGCGGCGGCGGCCTCAAGGCGGCCGTCGTCGACGACTCCGACGCGTTGGTCGGCGGGCCGATCCGGGTCCCGACGCCGTACCCGTTCCCGCCCGGCCGGTTCGTGAGCGCCCTGCTCGACATCGAGGGGCAGCTGCCGGCCGCGGACCGCGCCACGATCGGCCTGCCCGGCATGGTCCGTCACGGGGTGGTGGTCGCCACCCCCCACTACGTCACGAAGGCCGGGCCGCACACCACGGTCGACCCCGAGCTGTACGCGGCGTGGACCGGCTACGACGCGCGCGCCGCGCTCAACCGCGCCTTCGGCCGGCCCGTGCTGGTGCTCAACGACGCCGAGGTGCACGGCGCCGGCCTGGTCGTCGGCACCGGCCTCGAGCTGGTGCTCACGCTGGGCACCGGCCTGGGCAACGCGCTGTTCGACGACGGGGTGCTCGCCCCGCACCTCGAGCTGTCCCACGGTCCGATCCGCCGCAAGCGCACCTACGACACGTACATCGGCGAGATCCAGCGCCGCGAGCTCGGCAACGCCCGCTGGTCGCGCCGCGTGCGGCGGGTGGTCGACGGGCTGCGCCCGGTGTTCCACTGGGACCGGCTGTACATCGGCGGCGGGAACTCGGCGCTCATCGACGCGCCCACGATCGAGCGGCTGGGCCCCGATGTGACGATCGTGCCGAACACGGCCGGCGTGCTGGGCGGCTCGCGCGCCTGGAAGCTGGTGGGCGCATGAGCGACGGTCCCAGCGAATCAGCGGGTGACTTAGTTTTCGTGCGGTCGCCGACCGAGCTGCGCGATCCCGCCACGGCGGACCTCGACCTGCTGGACACGCCCGAGCTGCTGGCCCGCATCCACGCCGCCGACGCGACCGTGCCCGGCGCGGTGGCCGCCGCGCTGCCGGACCTGGCCCGGGCGGTCGACCTGGCCGTCGCCGCCCTGCGCCGCGGCGGACGCGTCCACTACGCCGGGGCCGGCTCGTCGGGCCGCCTGGCGGTGCTGGACGCGGCCGAGATTCCGCCGACGTTCGGGGTGCCCCCGGACCGCTTCGTGGCCCACATCGCCGGCGGCGACGCCGCGCTGCGCACCGCGCTGGAGTCGGTCGAGGACGACGCCGGGCGCGGCCGCGCCGAGCTGGCCGCTGCCCTCGCCGCCGGTGACGTGCTGGTCGGCCTGGCCGCGAGCGGGCGCACCCCGTACCTGGCCGGCGCCTTCGCCGCGGCCGCGGACGCCGGCGCCGCGACGGTGCTGGTGACGTCGAACCCGGCCGCGCCGCTCGCCGCGGGCCGCGACGTGTGCGTGGTGGTGGACACCGGCCCGGAGGTGATCACGGGCTCGACCCGGATGAAGGCCGGCACCGCGCAGAAGCTGGTGCTGCACACCTTCTCCACCGCGGTCCTGGTGCGCCTGGGCCACACGTACTCGAACCTCATGGTCGACCTGCGCGCCACCAACGCCAAGCTGCGCGGCCGCATGCTGGCGATCCTGGCCGAGGCGACGGGCGCCGCGCCGGACGCCTGCGCCGCCGCCCTGGCCGCGGCCGGCGGCGAGCTGAAGACGGCGCTGGTCACCCTGCTCACCGGCGCCGGGCCGGGGGAGGCCCGGGCCGCCCTCCAGGCCGCGGACGGCCACGTCCGGACCGCGTTGGCCGCCCTGCCGCGACACACGTAACGGCAGGACCGAGGCCGCCCCGCCGGCGCCGGCGGTCGACACGTGCCCGCCGAGCCTGGGCCCGGTACCTGCCGTACAACGCCGGCTGCGGGCCCCGGTCGCCGATGCCGTCGCGGCGCTCGTTCCGGAGGCTTGATCCTAGCCTCCTAGGATGCCAAAACGCGGTGTGGGGAGCGTCGTCGTGGGTTGTCGTGCTCAGCCGACGACGTCGGCGAGGCCGGCGATCCAGGCCAGGGCCTCCTGCTCGCCGGGGAAGGAGCGGCGGGTCGCGTAGACCGTGGCGGTGCCGCCGATGCTGACCACGAACGTCACCGCCCAGGTCTGCCGGTCCTTGCGCAGCAGGCGGGCCCGGGTGTCCAGGTGGATCGGGGCGATCAGCGTGGCGTGCTCGACGTTGAGCAGTGAAGGCTGGGACGTCGCCATCTCGACCACGGGTACGAGCCTCACCGAACCACCATAAACCTCGCGATATGGCGCTCCCGTCGTCATGCTCTTGCGAAGGGGAGTAAGAATCAAACAGGGATGCGTCTGGATATTGCGCGCGGCTGTCGGCGGAGCTACCGTCCCTCTTGCACCGACAATCCGCCGACCGGTGTCCCCTCAACGGCCGATCCAACGGCCCCCGCCCCCCGCCGCACCGACCCGCGACAACCCACCGACGCGCCCCGAAACCGCCGACCGCGGGCCGCCGGGCGACGGGTCGTGTGCCCGGCTCGTCGAAAGTGAGCACCCCATGCTTCGGCACATCCGAACAGTGCGACCTCGGGCGCGAACCGCAGCCCTCGTCGCCGGCGCCACGCTGGCCGCCGCCGGCGTGGTCGTCGCCGTGGCGACGCCGGCCCTCGCGGCCGCGACCGGCGGCGTCGGCGCGACCCTGCCCTACGTCGAGGTGCAGGCCGAGAACTCCACCACCAACGGCACGATCATCGGGCCCAGCGCCGCCTACAACACGCTGGCCGCCGAGGCGTCCTACCGCAAGGCGGTGACCCTGCAGGGCACCGGCAAGTACGTCGAGTTCACCACCCCGGTGGCGACGAACTCGATCGTGTTCCGCTACAGCATCCCGGACACCGGCAGCGGCTCGGTGTACACGGCGCCGCTGTCGCTGTACATCGACGGCACCCGCAGCACGAACTTCACCCTGACCAACGCCTACAGCTGGTACTACGGCGGCTACCCGTTCACCAACTCGCCGGGCAGCAACCCCCACCACTTCTACGACGAGGTGAACCGGCTCTTCCCGACCACCTACCAGGCGGGCACCAAGTTCCGGCTGCAGGTCGACTCCGACTCGACCGCGTCGTCGTACACCATCGACTTCGCCGACTTCGAGAACGTCGGCCCGGCGCTCGCCCAGCCCAGCGGCTCGGTCTCGGTGACCAGTAAGGGCGCCGACCCGACCGGCGCGGCCGACTCGACGGCGGCGTTCAACTCGGCGATCGCCGCAGCGGGTCCTGGTGGCACCGTGTGGATCCCGGAAGGCACATTCCGGATCCCCGGCAGCAACCCTGGCTGTGGCATGTCGTGCAGTCACATCATCGTGAACAACGTCACCATCAAGGGCGCCGGCATGTGGCGCTCGAGGATCGTCGGCAATGCGCCTGGCTTCTACGGCGGGTGGGCGCCCAACGGCGGCACCAACGTGCACCTGTCCGACTTCGCGATCTTCGGTAACGTCCAGGAGCGCAACGACGGCGACCAGGTCAACGGCATCGGCGGCGCGCTGAGCAACTCCACCGTCGACCGGGTGTGGATCGAGCACGTCAAGGTCGGCGCGTGGATGGACGGGCCGTTCGACAACCTGGTGTTCAACCAGATGCGGCTGCGCAACTACACCGCCGACGGCGTGAACTTCCACAACGGCGTCACCAACTCGAAGGTCACCAACAGCGACATCCGCAACGCCGGCGACGACGGCCTGGCCATGTGGGCGGAGCAGAACGCGGACGCGAACAACTCCTTCGACCACAACACGGTGCAGTACCCGATCCTGGCCAACGGCATCGCGATCTACGGCGGCCACGACAACTTCGTGACCGACAACCGGGTCATCGACTCCGGCCTCAGCCAGGGCGGCGGCATCCACGTCGCGCAGCGCTTCGCCTCCACCCAGCTGGGCCGCACCGACGTGCTGCGCAACACGATCATCCGGTCCGGCAGCCTCGACCCGAACTGGCAGTTCGGCGTCGGCGCGCTGTGGTTCGACGCCCGCGACGGCGGCATGACCGGCCTGACCAACGTCGACAACATCCTGATCCAGCAGAGCCCGTTCGAGGCCATCCAGTTCGTCTCCGGCTCGAACATCTCCAACGTGAAGATCAACAACGCGACGATCCAGAACACCGGCACCTGGGCGATCCAGGAGCAGGTCGGCGGCGCCGCGACGATCAGCAACTCCACCGCCACCGGCGTGCAGGCCCCGGCCGCGATCTACAACTGCGGCGTCGGGTTCACCCTCACCGACGGCGGCGGCAACAGCGGCCTGTCCGGCAGCGCGTGCCAGAACATCGCCAACCCCGCGTTCCCGCCGTACCTGCCGGACAACGGCTCCAGCATCAACATCAGCCCGAACGCGCTGGGCTTCGGCACCGTCGTCACCGGCTCGACCAGCGCGGCCCAGGCCGTCACGGTCACCAACTCCGGCACCGGCGCGGCCCCGGTCGGCACGATCGCGGTCAGCGGCGACTTCGCGCAGACCAACACCTGCGGCAGCAGCATCGCCGCGGGCGCGTCCTGCACCGTCAGCGTCACGTTCAAGCCGACCGTGGCGGGCTCCCGCACCGGCAGCCTGACGATCACCGCCTCCGGCATCACCAACACCGTGCCGCTGTCGGGCACCGGCGTGGCCCCCGGCCCGATCGTGGGCGCCAACCCGGGCAGCCTGAGCTTCGGCGGTACCGTCGTCGGCACCTCCGCGGCGACGCAGGCCGTGACGCTGTCGAACACCGGCACCACCGCGGCGGCCGTCTCCAGCATCGCGGCGTCGGGCGACTTCAGCCAGACCAACAACTGCGGCAGCAGCATCGCGGTCGGCGCCTCGTGCACGGTGACCGTGACGTTCACCCCGACGGCCTCCGGCTCGCGCACCGGTTCGCTGACGGTGACCAGCAACGCCAACAACAGCCCGACCGTCGTCGGCCTGTCCGGCAGCGGCATCGGTACCGACACCAACATCGCGCTCAACCGGCCGGTCACCGCCAGCAGCCAGGTCAACGGCACGCAGGCGCCGGCCACCGCCACCGACGGCAACGCCGCCACCTACTGGGAGAGCGCCAACAACGCGTTCCCGCAGTGGATCCAGGTCGACCTGGGCACGGCGACCAGCATCGGCAAGGTCACGCTGAAGCTCCCGCCGGACTCGGCGTGGGCCACGCGCACGCAGACGCTGTCGATCCTGGGCAGCACCGACGGCAGCAACTTCAGCACGCTGTCGGCGTCGGCGGGCTGGACGTTCAACCCGGCGACCGGCAACACCGTGGCGATCACGGTGCCGGCGACGAGCGTGCGCTACGTGCGGGTCAACGTCACCGCCAACACCGGCTGGCCGGCGGCCCAGGTCGCCGAGTTCGAGGTGTACCCCAGCGGCGGCGGCACGGGCAACACCCCGGTGCTCTCCGCGAGCCCGTCCTCGCTCACCTTCGCCTCGCAGGCGCTGAACACCACCAGCGCGTCGCAGGCCGTGACGATCACCAACACGGGCACCGCAGCGGCCACGGTCTCCGCGGTCACCACCTCGGGTGACTTCAGCCAGACCAACAACTGCGGCTCCGTCGCGGTCGGCGCGTCCTGCGTCGTCAACGTGAGCTTCCGGCCCACGGCGTCGGGCACCCGCACCGGCACGCTGACCGTCACCAGCAACGCCAGCAACAGCCCGACCACGGTCGCGCTGTCCGGCACGGGCGCGGGCGGCACGTCGACCAACCTGGCCGCCGGCAAGCCCACCAGCGAGTCCAGCCACACCCAGGTGTACGTTTCCAGCAACGTGACCGACGCCGACCAGAACAGCTACTGGGAGAGCGCCAACAACGCCTTCCCGCAGTGGGTCCAGGTCGACCTCGGCTCCGCGCAGAGCGCCTCCCGGATCGTGCTGCAGCTCCCCGCGAGCTGGGGCGCGCGCACCCAGCGCATCCAGATCCAGGGCAGCACCGACGGATCCACGTTCACCGAGATCAAGGCGGCGGCCGACTACTCGTTCGCGCCGGGCTCCAACAACACCGTCACCATCACGTTCGGCGCGACGAGCCAGCGGTACTTCCGGCTGACGTTCACGTCGAACACCGGCTGGCCGGCCGGGCAGCTGTCCACCTTCCAGGTCTGGAACAGCTAGTCGGTTGACCCCTGCCCGCGCCTGGGGTCACCCGGGCGCGGGCAGGTTCGGTAAGGCCTTGACATAACTATTGACGGGCATGCAGGATTACGCGCCGTGGCGGCGCAGCAGACGCATCCCCGCGACCTGTGGCGCCGCGAACTGGGCGGGACGGCCAGGCGGGTCGCCGAGACCCTGCGCCTGTACGGGCCGCGCACCCGGGCCGAGCTCGTCACCCTCAGCGGCCTGTCGCGCCCGACCGTCTCGGCCGTGCTGATCGACCTCGGCGGTGCCGGGCTCGTCAGCGAGAAGGTCGGCGCGGCCTCCCGGCCGGTCGGCGGGCGCCCCGCCTCCGTGGTGCAGCTGACCCGCCGCGCCGGCATCGCCGTCGGCGCCGACATCGGCCGCCGGCACGTGCGCGTCGCTGTCGCCGACCTGGGCCACGCCGTCATCGCCGAGCGCGCGGCCCGCACCGACTTCGACATCGACGACCGGCCGCTGGACGCCCTCGAGCTCGCCGTCTCGCTCGTCGACGCCGCGCTGGGCGACATCGGCGCCACCCGCGACGAGGTCGTCGGTGTCGGGCTCGGCGTGCCCGCCCCGATCACCCGCGACTGGCGCATCGGCTCGCCGCCGATGCTGCCGGGCTGGGCCGACCTGCGCCCCGCCGACGAGCTCGACGCCCGGCTGGGCCTGCCGGTGCGGGTGGACAACGACGCCAACCTCGCGGCGCTCGGCGAGTACGTCTGGGGCGCCGGCCGCGGCTGCACCGACCTCGTCTACGTCAAGCTCGCCACCGGCATCGGCGCCGGGATCGTCCTGGACGGCCGGCTCTACCGCGGCGCCGCCGGCACCGCCGGCGAGCTCGGCCACGTCACGCTTGACGCCCGCGGCGCGGTCTGCCGGTGCGGCAACCGCGGCTGCGTCGAGCTCGCCGTCGGCGGCCGGGCGCTGCTCGCCCACGCCCGCCAGACCCACCCGGAGCTGCACGACCTCGGCGGCCTGATCGAGTACGCGCACGCCGGGGACCCCGGCTGCCGGCGGCTCATCATGGACGCGGGCACGCAGCTGGGCTACGCGCTGGGCAATCTCGTCAATCTCATCAACCCGCAGCGGGTGCTGCTCGGCGACGAGCTCGGCGCCGCCACCGAGCTGCTGCGCGAGCCGCTGCAGCGCGGCCTGGCCGAGACGGCCCTCGCGGCCGCGGCCGAGGCCGTCGAGGTCGTGCAGGGCGCGCTGTCGCTGCGCGCCGCCGCGCTGGGCGCCGTCGCCCTCGCCCTCGGCATCGACACGGTGCCGTTCGCCGCCGCCGACCAGTCCTGACGCCCGGCAGAACGGATCCGGGGCGCCGCGGCGTCTGTTGGGGGACGGATCGCCGAGCGCGAGGGGATAGGCGACGTGACGTTCGAGGAGTACGTCCACAGCCGCGGCACCGCACTCGTGCGGTTCGCCCGGCTGCTCACCGGCGACGACCATCGCGCCGACGACCTGGTGCAGGACGTGCTGGCCAAGGCGTTCGTGCACTGGCGACGGGTGGAGGGGGCCGACCGCCCCGACGTGTACGTGCGGCGGATGCTGGTCAACGCCAACGCCTCCTGGTGGCGGCGCCGGGCCAGCGGCGAGGTCAGCGTGGCCGAGCCATCGATGCCGGACGCGTCCGCGCCCGACATCGGCAGCGCCGTGGCCGAGCGCGACCGGCTCTGGCGGCTGGTCACCACGCTGCCGCTGAAGCAGCGGGCGGTGCTCGTCCTGCGCTACTACGAGGATCTCGACGACCAGACCATCGCGGAGATTCTCGGCTGCTCGCCGGTGACCGTCCGTACCACCGCGCTGCGCGCCCTGACCGTGTTGCGCGCCCAGACCGACACGACGGAGCGTGCGAGATGACGGACCAACTGGAACAGGAGCTGCGGGCGAGCCTCGGCCGGCGGGCCGACGCCCCCGTCGACACGATCGCGCTGGCCGCGGTGGCGATGCGCAAGGGCCGCCGGCTGCGCGGCTGGACGTACGCCGCGCGCTGCGCCGCGGCCGCCGTCGCGGTCGGTGCCGTGGTCGCGGCGGTGGCGCTGCTGCCCGGCCGCGGGCCCGGCATCACGACCGCCGGCCCGCCGTCCGACCGGCCGTCGTGGTCGGCGTCGAACCAGCCGTCGTGGTCCGCGTCGGGCCCGCCGTCGTGGTCAGCATCGGGTGCGCCGTGGTCGGCGTCGGGCGCGCCGGCCGTCGGAGGGACGGAGTCCCCGTGGGTCGACGGGGACGCCCCGGCGCTGCCGGTCGCGGCGGGGGTCGCCGGCGCGGCCGCCGACCCGGGCGCCGTCGGCGCCGACCCGGCCGTGCTGCACTTCGGCCTCGACGCCACGGTCGCCCGGGCCGCGACCGTCGCCTGGGGCACCGGCGGCGGCACGGAGAGCGTCGACCTCGTCCGGGCGGACTCCGCGAAGTACGTTGCCGGCCTCGCCCGTGACGTGGCCGGCCTGGACCGGATGCGCGACGAGGAGACGACGCCGCCGCCGGACTGGGCGCACGGCACCGAGTCGGCCATGACCGTCGCAGGCCGGCCCGCCGTCCTGCGCGTGGCCGGCGGCCACTTCACGCTGCGCTGGCAGCCCGTCGACGGCCTCTGGGCGCAGGTGTACGGCGGGCCGCGCACCGAGCCGCAGACCGGGGTCGCGATCGGGGCGGGGCTGCGCCTCGGTACCGCCTACCGCTGCGTCTCGCCGATGCACCTGGCGAAGGTGCCGGCCGGCATGCGCCTGACCGGGTGCGGGCTGGCCCTGGACGGGTACGACAGGAACGATTCGACCGGCCGGCCGACGCGGCTGTCGCAGTCCTGGTTCCAGGTCGGCGACGGCACCCGTTCGGTCGAGATCACGCTGGCGACGGCCATTCCCGCCGGGCCGATGCCGTCCGGCCCGCCGAAGAACCCGGTCAGGGTGCCGATCGACGGCTACTGGGTGCAGCTGTTCGGTGACGGGTACGACGCCCAGGCGCTGACGCCCATCTGGAAGGGCCTGACCATCCGCGGCGACATGCGCGCCCCGGCGACCTGGCCGGAACGGCTCATCGGTTAGGACGATTGCGCATCATCCCCGCCGGCAGACGATTCGGCGGGGGTGTTGCCTTGCATATTGATCTATATACTGAACTTCTTGGGGGTCGAATCCGTCATGCCCGCGGAGGACGTGTGCTGTACTTTTTCCTCAGCTACGCCCGCGGGCCTGACGACCTGTTCGTAAGGCGCTTCTACAACGATCTGTGCAGCGAGGTCCGCGTCCACGCCGGGCTTGACCGGGACGCCGAGGTCGGTTTCCTGGACAATCACAACATCGAGCCGGGTCAGAACTGGCCGCAGGCGCTCATCAATGCGATCGCCGAGTGCTCCTGTTTCCTCGCGCTGTATTCCCCGGCGTACTTCCTCAGTCAGCCGTGCGGCAAGGAATGGACCATGTTCGATCTGCGGTCGCGCGGTGCGCCGCGCGACGACGGCACGCCGGCCACCGGGCTGATCCCGGTGGTGTGGCTGCCGCCGCGGGAGCTGCCCGACGTGGCCAAGTCGGTCCACTACGACCTGGACGTGCAGGAGGAGGACTACCGGCGGCGCGGGCTGCGGCAGCTCCTGCGATTACAGCGCATGCACGACGCCTACATCGACTTCCTGTCCACCGTGGCCGAGCGCATCGTCGCCGCCGCGAACACGCCGCCGCCGCGCGGCTCCACCCAGCTGGACTTCGAGCGGCTGGAGAGCGCGTTCCACCCGGCCAAGACCGGCCCGGGCGCCAGCGGGGAGCTGCCGCCCCGCTTCGGCACCGGCCAGACGATCCACTTCGTCATCGCCGCGCCGTCCGGCGCCGACGCCGCGGCCATCGAGCGCGACGCGGGGTTCTACGGCGAGGACCCGCTGGACTGGGCGCCGTTCCGGCCGGTGCAGGCGCGGCCGCTGCGGGAGTACGCCCAGAAGGTCGCCTCCGAGCTGGGCTTCGAGTCGCTGTTCACCGGCCTGGACCGCCTCGGCGACCGGGTCAAGGTGGCGCAGCAGCACAACCACGTCGTGGTGCTGCTCGTCGACCCGTGGAGCGCCGACGTGCCGGCCCACCGGGAGCTGCTGCTGGAGTACGACCATCATCGCGAGCACGTCTCGGCGATGCTCGTCGTGATGAGCGCCGGCGACGTGCAGACCCAGGAGCACAGCGGCCGCCTCGCCGAGCTCATGCACGACACCCTCGGCAACAGCGAGCGCCGCCTCGACGAGGTGATGCTGCGCCGCAGCGTGCTGACCGGCCCGTCGTTCGAGGCCGACCTCGCCGTCGTGCTCGCCGAGGCGCGCAACCGCCTCGTCGCCGACGGCCGCGTCTTCCGCCGCCCACCCCCGGGCCACTACGCCCCGCGCCCCATTCTCGAAGGACCGTAGGAGGCACGATGACCGCGACAGACGAGGCCCGGGCGTCCAGCCAGATCGTGACCTTCTACTCGTACAAGGGCGGCTCCGGCCGCACCATGACCCTGGCCAACGTCGCCTGGATCCTGGCCAGCAACGGCCACCGCGTGCTCGCCGTCGACTGGGACCTGGAGTCGCCGGGCCTGCACCGGTACTTCCACCCGTTCCTGCTGGACAAGGAGCTGCGCAACTCCCCGGGCGTCATCGAGATGCTCACCGAGTTCGTCACCGCCGCGCTGCAGCCCGACCGCGACGACGACCTCGAGTGGATCGACGAGCAGGCCCAGGTGCTCGACCACGCCGTGTCGCTGGAGTGGGCGTTCCCCGGCGGGGGCGGCATCGACCTGCTGCCCTCCGGCCGGCAGAACCGCTCGTACGCCCCCGCGGTGAGCACGTTCGACTGGCCGAAGTTCTACGACCGGCTGCCGGGCGCCGCGTTCATCGACGCGCTGGCCCGCAACATGCGCGAGCACTACGACTACGTGCTCATCGACAGCCGCACCGGCCTGTCCGACGCCGCCGGCGTGTGCACCGTGCTGCTGCCCGACACCGTCGTCAACTGCTTCACGCTGAGCATCCAGAGCGTCGACGGCGCCGTCGCGGTCAGCGAGTCGATCCGCCAGCAGCGCCGCGGCCGGCCGATCCGGTTCCTGCCGGTGCTGATGCGGGTCGAGGACGCCGAGCAGGTCAAGCTCGACATCGGCCGCGACCACGCCCGGCAGCGGTTCCGGCCGTTCCTGGAGCACCGCAGCCCCGACGAGGCCAACCGCTACTGGGGCGACGTCGAGGTGCCCTACAAGCCGTACTTCGCGTACGAGGAGATCCTCGCGACCTTCGCCGAGCGGCCCCGGCTGGAGACCTCGCTGCTGGCCGCGTTCGAGCGGCTCGCCGGGGTGCTCACCGACGGCGCGGTGCGCGAGATGCCGGCCATCGACGAGGCCAAGCGCCGCCACTGGCTGTTCGAGTTCGAGCGGCCCCGCCCCAGCAGCGCCTCCGACGTGCTCATCAGCTACGCCGCCGTGGACCGCATGTGGGCGGAGTGGATCCAGCAGCGGCTCATCGACGCCGGGATGCGCGTCGCGCTGCACGACATCGACTCCGTCACCGGCCAGCACTTCACCACCGAGCTGGAGCGGCGCCTGGCCACCGTCGGGCGGACGCTGGTGCTGCTGTCCAAGGACTACGTCTCCTCGCCGCAGGCCGCCCAGCTGTGGCAGCTGCTGGACAGCCGCGCCGCGGCCGGGGCGCCCGCGGTCGTGCCGATCCGTTTGGACAGCACCCGCCTCGCGCCGCCGTTCACCGAGCGGCTCCCGGTCGACCTGGCCAACCTGCCCAAGGAGCGCGCCCACGAGGCGGTGCTCACCTCGGTCGGCGCCACCCTGCACACGGTCGGGCGCCCCGCCGACGCCGAGGACACCGGCGGGCCGCGTTTCCCGGGCGCGCTGCCGCCGATCTGGAACCTCCCGCAGCGCAACCCGGCCTTCACCGGCCGCCGCGACACCCTGGAGAAGCTGCGCGACCGGCTCTCCGCGAGCGTCACCGTGGTCGTGCCGCAGGCGCTGTACGGCCTCGGCGGCGTCGGCAAGACGCAGGTGGCGATCGAGTACGCGTACCGCTTCGCCGCCGACTACGACCTGGTCTGGTGGATCTCCGCCGAGCAGGTCTCGCAGGTGCGCTCCGCGCTCGGCGAGCTGGCCAAGGAGCTGAAGCTGCAGGAGGCCGACACCCTCGGCGAGAGCGTGCGGATGGTCCGTGACGCGCTGCGCCAGGGCCGGCCGTTCAAGCGCTGGCTGCTCATCTTCGACAACGTCGGCGACCCGGAGACGATCCGCGAGTTCATCCCGCAGGGCAGCGGCCACGTGCTGCTCACCTCCCGCAACCAGGAGTGGACGCAGGACGCCCACGTCGTTGAGATCACCACGTTCACCCGGGCGGAGAGCATCACGTTCCTCACCCGCCGGGTGTCGGGCCTCGCCGTCGGCGACGCCGAGGCGGTCGCGAACCGGCTCGGCGACCTACCGCTGGCGATCGAGCAGGCCGCGGCCTGGCTGTCGGAGACCGGCATGCCGGTGACCCGCTACCTCGAGCTGCTGGACACCCAGCCGCTGCGCATCCTCGCCGAGAACCCGCCGGTCGGCTACGAGCAGACCACCGCGGCGACCTGGCAGCTGTCGCTGGAGCAGCTGCGCAAGCAGTCCCCGGCCGCGGCCAAGCTGCTGGAGATCTGCGCGTTCTTCGCGCCCGAGGCGATCCCGACCCGGCTGCTGTACACGCCGCGCTTCACCCAGCCGCTGCTGCCGTACGACCCGGCGCTGCACGACCCGATCCGGCAGGGCCGGCTGATCCGCCAGATCGGCCGGTACGCCCTCGCCTCGGTCGACTCCGGCCAGACCATCATGCAGATCCACCGGCTCGTCCAGGCCGTGATCCAGGGCAGCCTCTCCGAGGAGGAGCGGGAGGAGAACCGCCGCCACGTCCACCAGGTGCTGGCCACCGCCGAGCGCGCCGACCCGGACGAGGTCCCCAGCTGGCCCGCGTACGCCCGGCTCCTGCCGCACGTGCGCGGTTCCCAGGCGCACTACTCGGCCGACCCGTCGGTGCGGCTGTTCGTCGTGGACGTGGTGCGGTACCTGTGGTCGCGCGGCGACTTCAACAGCAGCCAGGAGCTCGCCGAGGAGACCGCCACGATCTGGCGCGACGACCCGCGCATCGGCGAGGACCAGGTCACCCTCCTGCTCGACTTCCACCTGGGCAACGCGCTGCGCTCGCAGGCCGAGTTCGACCGGGCGCTGGAGATCGACAGCCGGGCGCTGGAGCTGCTCAAGGAGAAGGTCGAGGAGGAGGACGACCCCTACATCGTCATGACCGCCGGCGGCCTCGCCGCGGACCTGCGGGCGCTCGGGCGCTACGAGGAGGCCCGGGCGCTGGCCGAGGAGACCTACGCCCGGGCGCAGCGCACGTTCGGCGACGAGCACGACCGCACCCTGCTCGCCGCCAACAACGTGGCCGTGTCGCTGCGGCTGGTCGGCGACTTCAAGGGGGCGGCCGCCTACGACGAGGACACGCTCGCCCGCCGGCGGCGCATCTTCGGCGAGCGCAACCTCAACACCCTGCTCGCCGCGAACAACTACGCCCACGACCTGCGGGCCATCGGCCGGTTCGAGGACTCGCGGGAGCTGCTCGAGACGACGCTGCACATGTACCGCAACCTGCTCGGCGACTCGGCCCCGGCGACCCTGCGCTCGGCCAAGAACATGGCCGTGACCCTGCGCAAGCTCGGCGACATCCGCGCGGCCCGGCAGCTGACGAACGACACCCTGCAGCGCTACCGGGACATCCACGGCGAGGAGCACCCCGACACGCTGTCGTGCCTCATGAACGCGGCGTTCGAGGAGTCGGCGCTGGGCAACCTCGACTCGGCCGAGCGCATCGCCCGGCAGGTGCTGGCCGGCTACGAGAGCCTGTACGACGAGAAGCACCCGTTCCGGCTCGCCGCGCTGAACAACCTGGCGATCTTCGCGCGGCTCAACCAGCGCGGCGAGGACGCCCTGGCGTTCTCGCGCCAGGCGTGCGACCGGTTCGAGCAGGCGGTCGGCCCCGAGCACCCGTACACCCTGTCGAGCCGGATCAACCTCGCCAACGTGCTGTTCGACGACGGCGACCTGCACGGCGCGCGCGAGATCGAGGAGCCCGTCCGGCTGGCGTTCGAGAAGGTCCTCGGCGAGGACAACCCCGACACGCTCGCCGCGTCCGCCAACCTCGTGGTGAGCCGCCGCCGGACCGGTGACGGCGCGAGCGCGGAGGAGCTGTACAAACTCACGCTCGAGCGCAGCCGGCGCACGCTCGGCGAGAACCACCCCAACACCGTGGCGATCAAGGAGGGCCGCCGCCTCAACTGCGACATCTCCCCGCCGCCGACGTAAGCCCGCGCCGCACGACGAAGGGCCGGGGCGCTGGCCGGGTAGTGACCAGCGCCCCGGCCCTTCGCCGCTGCCTGCCGTGGCGAGCGCCGGGAACGACCGACGCCCGGCGGTTTCCGCGGATTCGCGGTGCCCGCCGGGCGGCGTCTGTCGGACCGGTGCGGCCGCCCCGGTGGGGGCTGGCGCCGGCTTCGGCCGGCGTCACCCTTCCTCGGGTGCCGCTCGGCGACCAAGCGTTAGAGGGAGGACCCGAAGGCCGAGTAGGTGAGCAGTTCGCGGTGGTCCCGGTCGAACAGCCGTTGCATCACGCTGTCCAGCGTGGTCGTGGTCTCCGCCTTCAGCACCACGGTCTGCAGCCGCTGGTGTGCGAGTCGGACTAATTCTTCGCGTTCACCGGCGCCCGCGGCGTCGCGCGCCCCTGCTTCGTACATGCTTCCACCTTGGATGAGAGTGCTTGGGTGTTGAAAGGTGATCCCCCCGTCGAGCGAACCCGGGGATGGTCTCTGCATTGCCGTTTCCAATGCTGCCCTGTCAACGTGTCGGCGGCGTTACCCGTTCTGGATGACGGCGTCGTCGAGCGCGCTGGCACTCTGCCAGGTGACGGCATGGCAATACCACGGCAGAAGTATGGCACATTCCGGCGAAGGATCTAGGAGCCTCCAGGCAGAGACACCAGCCCCGCGACGAGTTCGCTGGCCGCGTGTCGGGGATTTGCAGGTTGCAATTCGAGCACGGCCGCGCGGGCGACGTCGGGGCGGCGCTCCAGCAGCTCAGCGACCGGGTCCGGCCGGCGCTCACGGTGCCCGATCCACGCCCGCGCGATCGCCAGGCCGAGCCACGCGTCCACGTCCGCACCGTCGCGGTCCAGCCGCGCCAGACAGGCCCGCTCGGCCCCGTCCGGATCGTGTCGCAGCAGCATCGCGCCTGCGTCGTCGGGGCTGGGGCCACCCGCCTCGGCCGGCTCGACCTGCCCGTCCAGCCACGGGCGCAGCACGCCGAGGATCCCCGCGGCGTCGACCGGGCGGACCGGCGCGGCGTGCGGCACCTCGCCCGACGGGCCGAGCCAGTCCGTCAGCCGGTCCGTCAGGCGGTCCGTCAACCGCCCGGCGCGGACCGCGTCGAGCAGCAGCCCGGGCTCGGCGTCGCCCGGTCGCCAGTTCAGCAATCGCCAGCGCACCGTTTGCGCGAGTACAAATAGGCGCGCGTGAAATGCGATGGGCTCGTATACCTCCTCGGTGGCCCACCCGTCCAGAGTCCCCGCGAGCACCGTCACGAATTGCTCGCCGGCCCGTGTCAATTCGCCACTGTGGATCAAGGAGTGGGCGGCGAGGCGGTTCATCTCGCCCCAGTAGACGAACTGCGCCTCGGCGCGGGCGGTGTCGCCGTCGGCGGCCCGGCGCCGGCGGCGCCAGTGGTCGGTCACGCCGGCGTGCGCGTAGACGCCCTGCAGCAGCGCCCCGACCGGGCGGGGATCGAGCCGCCAGGGCGCGTACAGCGACGCGCGGCCCCCGCCGGAGTGCAGGTCCATCAGGTCGAGCAGGCCGCCGAGCTTGGCGTGCATGTGCTCGTGGATCATCAGCAGGGCCACGTCGGCCGCGGTGTCCGGCACCGACATCGCGATGGAGCCGTAGGCGTGCCGGGACGCCGAGCTCACCATCATGCCGTCGTGGCTCACCGGGACGACCGAGCGCAGCGCGGCCCGCATCGCCACCGCGTGCGCCGGGTGGTCCCGCTCGATGAGCAGCCAGGCGTCGTGCAGCAGCTTCGCGAAGTGGTCGGCCTCCGCCTCGCCCAGGTAGGGCAGGGGCCGGTAGCCGTAGCAGTCCCGATACGGGTCCTGGTCCTCGATCGCCAGCGCGTGCCCGCCGGCCAGGGCCACGACGCGCCGCGGCCGCCAGCCGGGGCCGTCGACGCGGACCACGGCGCCGTGCGCCCCCTCGAAGCGGGCACCCCCCGCGTCGCCGACCGCGCGCGCCGGGCCGTCGCCGAGCCCGACTGCCTCACCCAGCCCGGGCACGCCGACCGCGCCGAAGCGGGTGGGCACCTCGATGTCGAAGGCGACGCCGGCGGCCAGCGCCGCGGCCGTCGCGATCGCGGCGAGGTGGCCCACCGTCGCCGCGAGGTCGGCGGGGGCGCGGCCGCCGGCCAGGTCGGCCAGGCCGTGGAGGCACGCCATCGCCCAGGAGTCCACGTGCGGATGGGCCAGCACCGCGTCCACCGCCGCCGGGTCGGCCTTCTCGGCCCGCGCCAGCAGATCCATCGCCGCGGCGACCGCGGCGGCGTGCTCCGTGCCGCGCGCGTCGCGGCCGACCATCGCGACCAGCGTCTTGCGCTTGGCGAGCTGCCCCTCGTTGAGGGCCGCGATCGCGCCGGCGTCGCCGTAACCGGAGGCAACGGCGGCGAACTGCACCGGGGTCAGCTCCGCGCCCAATCCGCTCATGCCGAGACCTCCGCTTCGCTCCGGTAGCGGCATGAGCTACACCTGTGCCCCTGATGAGCGGCCCCAACGCCCAGTCTGGCTCGATGGGGCTTCGCGCTGATCGACCCAGACCAGGCGCCGCTTCGCTGCGTACCGCTCATGCGGCGGCGCCGATCGCCAGGTCGGTGCGGACCCGGCCGGTGATGTGGGTGATCAGGGCGCGCAGGTCGTCGCTGTACACCGACGGGTTGTCGAATCCGGCGGAGTGCGGCGACGGGTCCGGCAACCCGGCCTCGGCGGCTCCGGCCGGTTCGGCGTACCGGTGCGCCCGCAGGCCGCCGCCGCAGACCGCCGCCACCGGGCACGGCTCGCACGCGGACGGCAGCCTCGCCGGCGCGACCCGCGCCAGGTGCTCCAGCACGTCGCCGAAGCCGTGGGTGGCCACGTGCAGGCCGGTCGCCGGGCCACCCTCGAAGGTGGTCTTCAGCGCGTCGGACTGCTCGTACGAGCCGTCGGTCTCGATCGTGACGATGCCGAGCGCCTCGCCGCCGATCGCCTCGGTCTCGCTGGGCAGCCCGAACAGGCGCGCGATGATCGACTCGAACAGCCGGATCCGGGTCGGCGCGGGACGCTGGTCGTACCACGCGTCGAACACGGCCACGAGCCACTCCGCGTAGCGCAGAGCCTGGTCGCGCTGCGGCGGGGGATTGGTCCAGTTGCCGTGCGGCAGCAGCAGGTCGAGCTTCGGCGGGCGGAACTCCAGCAACGCGCGGTACACCTCGACCGGGTCGTTGCGCACGTCGATCGTGCACAGCAGGCCGTTGTAGACGGCCGCGTGCTCGGGCCGCATGAGCTTCGCAATGCCGGCCGCGATCCGGTCGTAGGAGCCGCGGCCGTTGGCGTAGCGGCGGTGCCGGTCGGTCGCCTCCTGGCCGCCGTCGACGCTCACCCCCACCCGCACCCCGAAGCGGTGGAACAGCTCGAGGAACTCCTCGTCGATCAGGATGCCGTTGGTCTGCATCAGGAACTGCACGCCGGGCAGCGCGTCGCGCAGCGTGCCGAGCGTCGCCGCGACGGCCTCGTGCCCGGCCAGCAGCGGCTCGCCGCCGTGCAGCACCACCTCGAGGCCGTCGATGCCCTGCTGGGCGGCGTGCTCGCGGATGCGCCGGGCGACGTGCCCGACGGTCTCGGGGCTCATCACCGTCGGCTGCCGGCGCCAGCTCTGGTCGATGCTCTCGTAGACGTAACAGTAGTCGCAGCTCAGATTGCAGCGGCTCTCGATCTTCAAGATCAGTTGGCGCATCGGCGTGCCCACGGGGAGTCATCTTTCGCAGACTTCGGGGGCTTGTCCAGACATTGCCCGGACATCCCCTCGTCGGGTAGTTGGCGACACCCGGCGAATCCGCAGGTGGCACCTCGCCAATTCTAGGTATGCGGTTGGATTGAGTGCCGTCGGGCTCGTATATTTACGGCTTTGTAAACGTTTGTTGTCGCGCGCACGGGGAGGGCGCCGGTGCACCAGCTCGTGATGGCCGGCGGGCGGAGGCTGCAGTACGAGGTCTCGGGCAAGCCCGACGGGCGGCCGGTCGTGCTCCACCACGGCATGCCGGGCAGCGCCAGCGGCCCCAAGCCCCGCAACAGCGTCCTGTACCGCGCCGGCATCCGGCTGATCTGCTACTCCCGGCCCGGCTACGGCGACTCGACCCGCCGCGAGCGGCGCACCGTGGCCGACGCCGCCGACGACGTGCTGGCGCTGGCGGGCGCGCTGGGCCTGGACCGCTTCGCCGTGCTCGGCCGCTCCGGCGGGGGCCCGCACGCGCTCGCCTGCGCGGCGCTGCTGCCGGAGCGGGTCACCCGGGCGGCCGCCCTGGTCAGCTTCGCGCCCCGCGACGCGATCGGCCTCGACTGGTACCGCGACATGGCCGCGTCCAACCAGCACTCCTACGCCGCCGCCGAGGACGGGGGCGAGCTGCTGCAGGGGCAGCTGCGGCACGAGTCGGACCGGGTGAACGCCGACCCGCGGCACCTGCTCACCCGGCTGCTGCGCGAGATGCCGGGCGCCGACCGGCGCATCGTCGCCGATCCGGGGATCGAGAGCCAGCTGCTGCAGACCTACGCCGTGGCCGTGCGCGCCGGCGCCGGTGGCTGGATCGACGACATGCTGGCGCTGAGCTCCGACTGGGGCTTCGACCTGGGCGACATCCGGGTCCCGGTCCGGTTCTGGCACGGCGCCGAGGACCAGTTCGCGCCGGCCAGCCACACCCGGTGGCTCGCCGAGCACATCGCCGGGGCCAAGGCCGAGATCGAGCACGGCAAGGCGCACTTCCACGCGCTGACCGTCATGCTCGACCTGATGTGCTGGCTGGCGGCCACCGGCTCGGCCCCCCGCGCGGCGGCCTAGCCTCCAAGGATCGCGGGGCCGGCTCAGTACGGGTCGATCGTCTGCGGCGCGGCGCCCGGCGGGCCGTCGCCCAGCGCCGCCGCGTTCGCGGCCGCGGCCTGGGCGTGCGGGTGACCCGCGGGCAGCACCGCGGCCAGGCCGGCGGCGGCCGTCGCGGCCGAGTCGCGGGCCGCGGCCCGCTCGCCCGTCGCCGCGGCCACCACCGCCAGGTTGGCCTCCGCGACCAGCGCCAGCGGGTGCGCCCGGCCGAGCCCGGACCGGTACAGCTCCAGCACCTGCTCCAGCTCCGCCCGCGCCCGCTCGGCCCGGTCGGTCGCCAGCAGGCTCAGCCCCCAGCTGTGCCGGCACGCGAGCGCGTCCGGGCCGGCCTGCCCGGCGAAGCCGGCCATCCGCAGCCAGGCGTCGCCCAGCAGCGGTACCGCCTCCTCCGGCCGGCCCGCCGCGTGCAGCGACACCGCCAGGTTGGCCCGGGCGGCCACGGTCGCCGGCGTGCCCGGGCCGAGGGTCTCCTCGCAGGCCTCCGCGACCGCGCGCAGCAGGTTGACCGAGGCCGCGTACTCGCGCGCGTCGCGCAGGTCGCGGCCCAGGCCCGCGGCCGAGCGCAGCACCGCCAGACGCCGGTCCGGGCCCGGAAACGGCCGCCGCCGGGCGACCCGCTCGTCGCAGCGGCGGGCCGCCCGGTACCGCCCCGCCGCCCGGTACGCCGTGGCGAGGCCGGTGAGCGCGTCGAGCGTGCGGGCGTGGTCCCGCCCGACGGCCCGCGACCACGAGCGGTATGCCCGCAGCGCGAGCTGCATCGCCTCCGTGTAGCGGCCCAGCCCGCGCAGGTCGGCGACGAGCCGGTCGTGGGTCACCAGCGTGTTAGGGTGCTCCGGGCCGAGCAGCCCGGCCTGCGCCCGGGCCACCTCCTCGTCGGTGTGCAGCGCCTCGGCGAAGCGGCCCTGCTCGCGCAGCACGGTGGCGCGCAGGCCGCGCAGGTGCAGCAGCTGCCAGTCGGCGCCGCCCGGGTCGCCGGGCCGGATTTGGGACCACTCCGCCTCGGTGCGCGCGGCCAGCTCCGCGGCCTGCGCCAGGGCGCCGTCGTGCAGCAACCGGCGGATCCGGTCGAGGACCAGCTCACGCACCGCCTCCTCGCGGCACGCGGCCGCCCGCGACACCGCCAGGTGCGGCCAGATCAGGTCCAGCTGCGGCCAGTCCTGGCGCTCGTCGACGTCGCGGCCCTTGGCCAGGCCGGCCAGCACCAGGTGGGCCTGGTGGCGCACCTCCGGCTGCTCCGGGGCCGGGGTGCGCTCGCGCACCACGCGCTGCAGCAGCGGGTGCATGTGGATCCGCTCGACGCCCAGGTCGGGCTCCAGCAGCCCCAGCCGGCTGATCTGCTGCACCAGCGAGGCCAGGGTGAGCCGGTCGGCGACGAGCTTCTCGTACGGCTTGAGTACCTCGGCCATGGCGTCGCTGTACACGACGTGCGTCGCGGTGTCGCTGTGCAGTACCGAGAACAGCTGCAGCAGCCGGTAGGCGACCGGGAACTCGTCGTGCAGCCGGGTCAGGGAGTGCTCCCACACCGCCTCCACGGCCGGCATGCCGAGCCCGCCGTCCTCGATCCGGCGCAGGTACTGCGCGCCGGACTCGCCGGAGGTCCGCAGCTGCTCGGCCGCGGCGGCCAGCGCCAGCGGCAGGTCGCCCAGCGCCAGCGCGATCCCGGCGGCCCCGGCGGGGTCCAGGCCTGGCACGTGCCGGCCGAGGTACAGCACGCTGTCCTTCGGGTCGAACGCCCCGACCTCCATGCGGGCGAACCGGCCGTCCCACGAGCGGTTCCGCGAGGTGATCACCACCTGCCCGGCGCCCTGCGGCAGCAGCGTGCGGACCTGCCGGTAGCTATCCGCGCCGTCGAGGACGACCAGCCAGCGGCGGTGCGGCGAGCCCCGGCGCAGCGCCGAGAGCGCCGCGGCGGCGGCCGCCCCCGCGTCGCCGGCCGGCGCGACCCCGAGCTCCCGCGCCAGGTCGGCGACGCCGGCCTCGGCCCGGTCGCAGTCCACCCACCACACCAGGTCGTAGGCACCGGCGTAGCGGTGCAGGTATTCGACCACGAGCGCGGTCTTGCCGACGCCGCCGATGCCGTGCAGGACCACCGGGGTGACGTGGTGCGGGCCCGCCTGCCCGGCCCGCAGCAGCCGGCGGCGCAGCGCCCGGAGCTCCGCCTCGCGGCCGGTGAACCCGGCCGTGCGGTCCGGGACCCGGCGCACCGACGGCGGGGCGCCAGGGTAGCGCAGCCCGGCCGGCGGCCGCGTCCCGGCGGTGCCGCCGGCGAGGTGCAGCAGCCGGTCGACGGCGTCGCCCTCGGCCAGGCCCCGCAGCCGCACCGCGGGCGGCTCCGGGAACGCGGCCACGGCGGGCACGTCGTCGACGTACACCCCGAGCGGCGGGCGGGCCGAGGCCGCGTCGACCGGCTGGCGGGCTGCCTCCGCCGCCGCCCGGCCGGCCGAGATGATCCGCAGCTCGCGCCCCGCCTCCGGGGACTGGAAGGACGTGGCCCGCTCGCCGGCGTCCTGCACGCTCAGCCCGGCGGCGGCCAGCGTCGCGATCACCCAGTCCGCCCAGGCCTGGTCGGCCGGCTCGTAGTGCACCACCAGCCGGCCCTCCGGCCCGCCCGGCCGGCGCTGGAAGCGGTCCGCGGTGCGGTGCCGCACGCCGTCGTCGACCGGCGGCAGCCCCCGCACGCCGGGGCCGCCGAGGTGCCAGGCGAGGCGCTCGTAGGCGGCGAGCACCGAGCCGCGCCGGCCCGGCTGCTCGGTCAGCACGGCCAAGGTCTCCTCGTAGGCGTAGGCGTGGTGGTACGGCACCTCCACGGCCCGCCAGTACGCGTCGCGCTCCCGCTCGCTCATCCCGGTCGGCAGGTCCGGCATCCGCTTCCGGGCCGCGCGCAGGCCGGCCTCGGCCCGCTCCCGCTCCGCCGGGTCGACCCGCATCGGCACCGGCAGGATCCGCTCCGGGCGGTCCGTGCCACGCATGGTCCGGCGCGCCTGTACCGCACCGTCGATGCTCTTGCCGCTGAGCGTGAAGCAGTTGAGCACGACGTCGGGCAGGTGGGAGATGCATACCAGTGCCAGGTCACCGAGGCCGGAGGGGCTGTCCACGAGGGTGAGGTCGTAGTTGGTCGTCACGTGCCGGCGCAGCGCGTCGAAGAACAGGCCGCCGCCCTTGGCGTAGAAGGCGTCCCAGTCCATCGCCCCGAGCGATGGCGTGAACGCCGGATCGTGCCGGCCCGCGGGCAGGTAGTCGATGCCGCCGCCGGGCGGGAAGTGCTCCCACGACAGCCGCAGCGGCCGGGGCGGCTCGTAGGTGCCGGCCCGCTCGAACCGGCGGATCAGGTCGCTCACCCCGCCGGTCTCCTCCGGCCACGGCTGCCCGGGCTGCTCGAGGAAATGGTCGAAGTACTTGTGCAGCCCCGGCGACTCCAGATCCCAGTCCACGGCGAGCACCCGCCGCCCGTTGGCCGCGAGGATCCACGCGACGTTGGCCAGCGCCATCGTGCATCCGGAGCCGCCGGCGAACGAGTAGAACGTCACGATCCGGCCCTCGCGCAGCTTCGGCATCCATCGATCCTGCCCGAGGAACGACCCGTCGCCAACGAACACCGATCGAACTCCGCGAAATTGGTGTCTGTCAGTAGCGCTGCGATTACCGCACACTGGAAGCTCATCGACAGCGGCCGGGGGGTGGCAGGTGGCGGTGCCGGAGTGGGGCAGCTCCCGAACGAGCACGATCGTCCGCGGGGTGTTCGCCGTCATCGGCCTGGCCGCCTTCGGGCTCGGCTGGGTCGGGATGTACAAGCACGAGCACGGCGAGCACCCGCTCGACGTGTTCTACTTCGTCCTGCAGCTGTACGTGCTGGGCTCCGACGCACTGCAGGTGGGCGGCCCGTTCCCGTGGCAGCTGGAGGTCGCCCGCCTCCTGGCCCCGCTGTTCACGCTGCTGGCCGTCGTGGAGACCGGCCGCCTGCTGCTGGCCAACGAGGTACGCCGGTTCCGCTCCCGCACCGCCCGCCGGCACGCGGTGGTGTGCGGCGACACCCCGTTCGCCAAGGCGCTGGCCCGCCAGCTGTTCAACACCGGCCACCACGTCGTGCAGGTGCGCGCGGAGGCGTTCGGCCCGCTGGAGCTGCGCCACCGCCGGATGCTCGGCGTCTGCGGCGACGCGCGCTCGGCCAACGTGCTGCGCGCCGCCGGCCTGCGCCGCGCCCGGTACCTCTACGTGTGCGGCGACGACGACCAGGTCAACCACGCCGTCGCGGTCGCCGCGGGCACCGAGCTGCAGCTGCGCCGCACGTCGCCGTGGATCTACGTGCGGGTCAACCGGCAGCAGACCTGCCACCTGCTGCAGGCACGCCGGCTCGGCGCCGCCGGCACCAACCGCTTCCGGCTGGACTACTTCCACGTCGACGACGTCGCCGCGCGCCGGCTCTACCAGCGCCACCCGCTGCGCCGCGACGGCGAGCGGCCGCTGCGGCTGCTCATCGCCGGCGAGGGCTCGTTCCCCCGGGTGCTGCTCGTGGAGACGGCCCGCTTCTGGCGCGCCACCGGCGGCGCCCCGGAAGGGCTGCACGTCGACATGATCGGCCCGGACGCGGGGCGGACCGTGGCCACGCTCGCCGCCCGCTTCCCGTTCCTGGAGCAGTCCTGCCGCATCCGGGCCCACAACGAGCTGCTCGACACGTGGCTGCCGCGGGTGGCGCGCCCGGCCCGGTACGACCGCATCTACCTGTGCCACCACGACGAGCAGCGGATGCTGGACCTGGCGATGGAGAGCCCGCACCTGTGGCACGCGGTCACCGAGGCGGTGTTCGTCGCCACGTACCACAGCGCCGCGCTCGCCGACGCGTTCCACGGCGGCGAGCACAACGACCTGCTCGACGAGGTCGGCGGGCGGCTGCAGGTCTACCCGATCCTCACCCGCGCGTGTGATGCGCGGCTGATCACCGACGACCTGACGGAGCGGCTCGCGCGGGAGTTCCATCAGCGGTACCTCACCGCCAACGGCCGCGGCGGCACCGCCAGCGGCGTGGAGTGGGCCCGGCTGTCGGAGTCGATGCGCAACGCCAACCGCGCCCAGGTGCAGGGGATCGCGGCCAAGATGCAGGTCCTGGGCTGCGTCATCGCCGTGCGCAACGGCGAGGACGCGGTCATCACGGAGGAAGAGATCGAACGGCTGGCCCGGCTCGAGCACGAGCGGTGGTGCGCGGAGCGGGCCGGCCAGGGCTGGCGGCACGGCCCCCGCGACGACCGCCGCCGGCGCCACCCCGACCTGACCGGCTGGGACGAGCTCGGCGAGCCGAGCCGGGAAAAGGCGCGCGACGCGGTTCGCTCGATGTCCGACATGCTGGCCGACGAGGGCTTTACCATCGTGCGGCTGAATGAGCCGGTCGGGATCGCGGCGTAGCGTGACCGGGAGGGGACAACCATGCGGATCGGGATCACCGGCCACACCAATCTCACCGACGGGGCCGCGGAAGTGATCTACAGCGCGCTCGTGCGCCACCTGCGCGCCTTCGACGGCGCCGAGATCGTCGGCGTCACCTGCCTCGCCGACGGCGCCGACCAGCTCTTCGCCCGCGCGGTCCTCGAGGTCGGCGGCTCCTACGAGGTCGTGCTGCCCGCCCCCGACTACCGCCTTAAGGTCCCGGCCGAGCGCCGCCGCGACTTCGACGCGCTCCTGGCCGGCGCCCGCGTCGTGCTGCCCACCGGCGAGCGCCGCTCGGGCGCGCCGGCGTACGTCGCCGCGAACCGCATCATGCTGGAGCGCGTCGACCGCCTGGTCGCGGTGTGGGACGGCCACGAGCGCGACGACCCGGGCGGCACCTCGGACGTGGTGGCCCTGGCGAGGATCCGCGGCGTCCCGATGACGGTGATCTGGCCGGCCGGCGCCGAACGCACGTGACCGCCCGCTCAGTGCCTCGCCCGTGGCTCGGGGCTCTACACCAGGGACAGCCCCGAGGGCCTGCGCCGCTTCCGCGAGGCGGTCACCGAGACCGCCGGCTTCTGCAACACCGCCGGGTTCGTCGACGACACCCGCGCGTTCTGCTCGATCCCGGTCCGCCACGACGTGGCCCGGCGCGTCGACGCGGGCTTCCTCGCCCGGCTCGTCGCCGAGCACCGCCTGCCGCTGGACGAGGCCGCGGAGACCATCGCCGACCTCGCCTACCATCAGCCCAAGCGCGTCTTCCAGCGCACCATCCACAATGGAGTTGCCGCGTGACCCGGATCACCAGCCTTGCCGTACACGACGTGCGGTTCCCGACCGCGGCCGCCGGCGGCGTCGGGCTCTGCGAGTACGTGCAGCACCTGTCCTTCTTCGATCACCTGCGGATCGGCAGCCCCCTGGAGGGACGCATGGTGGAGTACGTCGACCACCTCCACGAGCACTTCACCGACCCGGTCCGGGTCGTCGCCGGCCGGTACCGCCTCCCCGAACGGCCCGGCTACAGCGTGACGCTGCGCCCCGAGTCGATCGCCTACTCCTTCCCGGCGGGGCCCGCATGGAGCGCCTGAGCCGATCGACGGTGGACCGCCTGGACCCCGCCGCCCGCCCGGCGATCCGCCCCGGCGAGGTCGGCACCGGCATCCTGCACCTCGGGCTCGGCGCCTTCCACCGCGCGCACCAGGCGGTCTACACCGAGGACGCGATCGCCCGGGGCGGCGGGGACTGGGCGATCGCCGCGGTCGCGCCCCGCTCCCGGGCCGTGCTCGAGCCGCTGCTGGAGCAGGACCTGCTTTTCAGCGTGCTGACGCTGGACGGCGAGCGGGTGCGCCCCCGGGTGCTCGGCGTACACGCCCGGGCGATGCACGCGGCGAGCGACCCGGCCGCCGTCGAGGCCTGCCTCGCCGACCCGGGCATCCGCGTCGTGACGCTGACGGTGACGGAGAAGGCGTACCGCGCCGGCTCCGAGGTGCTCGGCCTGCTGGTGCGCGGGCTGCGCGCCCGGGCCGCGAGCGGCGCGCCGCTGGCGCTCGTCAGCTGCGACAACCTGCCCGGCAACGGCCACCGGCTGCGCGCCCTGGTCACCGCGGAGCTGGGGGAGTCCGTCGCCGGCTTCGTGAGCTTCCCGTCCACCATGGTGGACCGGATCGTGCCCGCCAGTACCGAGGCCACCTTCGCCACCGCCGAGGCGTCGCTCGGCCTGATCGACCGGGCCGCGGTCGCCGCGGAGCCGTTCAGCCAGTGGGTGATCGAGGACGACTTCCCCGGCGGCCGGCCCGCGTGGGACCTCGCCGGGGCGATCCTCACCGGCGACGTCGCGCCCTGGGAGCGGCTCAAGCTGCGGGTGCTCAACGGCGTGCACTCCGCCCTGGCCTACCTCGGCGCGCTCGCCGGCGCGCCGACCATCGACCGGGCGCTCGCGCTGCCCGGGATGCGCGCGGCCATGGAAAGTCTCATCCGGGCGGACATCGCGCCCACGCTGCGCCCGCCCGAGGGGCTCTCCGTTCGGCGGTACGGCGAGAGCGTGCTCGAGCGCTTCTCGAACCCGGCCCTGCGCCACCGTACGCTCCAGGTCGCGATGGACGGCACGCAGAAACTCCCGCAGCGGCTGCTCGGCACGATCGCGGACCGGCGGGCGGCCGGCGACATGCCGCGGTACGCGACGCTCGTGCTCGCCGCCTGGATGCGCTTCGTGCGCGGCCACGCCGACGACGGCAGCCCGCTGCCGCTGGACGACCCGCTCGCCGACCGGCTGCGGGCCGCCCCGTCGCTGCTGGAGCTCGACGCCGTGTTCCCGCCCGGGTTCGCCGACGACGCCGAGCTGCGCGACCAGCTCGCCTCGTGGGGCCGTTCGCTGCAGCGCCACGGCGTGGTCGGCACGCTGGAGGCGCTGCGGTGACGACCACCACCTGATCAGCGACGGCGCCGTGCCGCTGGTGTTCACCTGGATGCATCTGTCCCCGATCACGGAAGAATTCGGTCGCCGCCCGCGCGCGGCGCGGCCTAGGCTTCCGGCATGGCGAAGGCGCGGGGCGGTGGTCTGCGACCCGTGCAGGACGTCGTTTCGCGGATCCGCTACGACGCCACCCTCGACGCCGCCCGATTCCTCGTCGGCTACGAAGACCGCGGCGCCGGCATCCGCGAGACGCCGCTGCTCGCCTTCGTGAGCGGCGGCGACGTGCCGTGGCACCGGGTGCAATACGTCAAGGCCGGCCCGGTCACCGTCTGGGACCGCCAAGCCCGCGTGGATCTCGTCTTCGGCTCCGGCGACGGGCCGCCCGCCGACCTGGCCGCGCTGAGCGCCGAGGTGCCGCAGCGCACCCGGCCGGGTGCGGCCAAGCGCAGCGTGTCGGCGTTCGACGCGGCCGCCTGCCTGCGGTACGACCCGGCGGCCGGGGACTGGGTGCCGGCAGAGCCGTCCCAGCCGCCCGCGCCGGTGCACGCCGACACCGTCCAGGTCGCCACGTTCAACGTGCTCTCCGACGCCTACGACCGCGAGCTGACCTACCCGGAGCGGCGGGTGCCCGCCTGCGTCGAGCTGCTGGCCGGCCTCGGCGCCGACGTGATCGCGCTGCACGAGGTCACCCACGACCTGTGGGCGGCGCTGCTGGCGGCGCCGTGGGTGCGGGAGCGGTACTACGTCTCCGCCGGGCCCGACCCGGAGATCGGCTACGGCACGACCCTGCTCGCGCGGTGGCCGCTCGCGCTGGAAGTCCACCGGCTCTCGGCGTACAAGCGCCTCGTGCTCGGCCGCACCCTGCTCAACGGCCGCCCGGTCGGCTTCGTCGCCGCCCACCTGACGAGCGACCACACCGAGGGGGCTGAGCAGCGCCGCGAGCACCAGCTGCGGGTCATCGCCGAGCGGCTCGGCCGCGGCGACCTCGACGCCGCCGTCGTGCTCACCGACCTCAACGCGGGCGACGACGCCGCGCCCGCCGTGCCCGGCTACGTCGACGCGTGGCGGGCGATCCACCCGCACGACGCCGGGTTCACGTTCGACCCGGCGGTCAACCCGCTCGCCGCCGTCGCCTCCCGCACCGGGCGCGCCGCGCGGCTGGACCGCATCCTGGTCCGCGGCCCGCTGACGCCGGTCGTCGCGGAGCGCTTCGGCGACCGGCCGTTCGCCGAGGACGGCGGCACACCCCGATTCGTCTCCGACCACTTCGGCGTCACCGCGCTGCTGCAGACCGGGCGGGAGACCCTCGACGCGCCGTCGGTGCACACCTCGGCGCTGGTGGTGCGCCCGCCGGAGCGGTTGTGGGCGCCGATCCAGGCCGTCCGCGAGGCGCACGACCCGGCGTACCGGCGCTGGATGCCGCACATCAACCTCGTCTACGGATTCGTGCCGGAGGCCGAGTTCGAGGCGGCCGCGCGGGTGGCCGCCGCGGCGGTGGAGGGCCTGGGCCCGATCCGGATCCGGCTGGCGACGCTGCGACGCTTCGAGCACCGCGGCAGCACCACCGTGTGGCTGGAGCCGCAGACCACGCCGCCGGGCGCGCTGCGGCGCCTGCAGGCCGCGCTCGCCGCGCGGTTTCCCGGGTGTACCGAGCAGGACACCCGCGGCGCGCACGGGTTCACGCCGCACCTGACGGTCGCGAAGCTCACCGGGCCGCCGGAGCGGATCGCGGAGCGGGTCGCCGCCCTGCAGCGCGCGTGGCGCCCGGTCGAGTTCACCGTGACCGCCGCCGACCTGATCAGCCGCCGCGGCGACGAGCCGTTCGCGGTGCGCCGCAGCGTGCCGTTCGCGGCCGGCCACGACGCGGCCCGGCTCCTCGTCGCCGACGCCGGCGCGGCGGTGCGGCCCGGCTCGCGGATGCACGTGGTCGGCTCGGTCCGCCTCGGCTTGTACACCTCAGCCACCTCAGACACCTCGGCCGCCCCGGACACGGACCTCGACCTGGTGTGGGCCACCCCGCGCCCCGCGACCGGCGACCCGCTGGGCGAGCTCGCCGCGGCGCTGCCCGGGGCGCGCACGGCCGGGACCGTGGTGCCCGTGCTGCGCGCCATCGTCGCCGGCGTCAGCGTCGACGTGCAGCACGTGGCCGTCGCCGACGTCGACCGCCTCGACCCGGACGATCCCGCGCTCGACGACGCCGCCCGGCGCGCGGTGCTGGCCGTCCGTGACGCCGACGCGCTGCTGGAGGGGCTCGACCCGGCCGCGTTCCGCGCGCTGCTGTCCCGCGTCCGCGGCTGGTCCCGCGAGCGCGAGCTCGACGGCGCCGCGTGGGGCCTGGTCGGCGGCTTCACCTGGGCCGTGCTCACCGCCGAGGCGTTGCGGCACAACGCGGCTGACCTGGACGGGTTCCTGCGCCACTGCGCCGGCCACCCGCGCCGGCCGCGGTCGGGGGAGCGGCACGCGTACTGGCCGGTGTACTCGCCGACGCCGCCCGGGGTCAACACGACCCGCACGATGACCCGCTCGACGGCCGGGATCGTCGCCGCCGCGCTGCGGGGCGAGCCGCCGCCCCGCCACGAGCGCGTCGTCGAGCTGCCGCCCGACGACGACCTCGACGGCCGGATCCTGGGGCTGATCCTGGCGCTGGAGCACGCCGGCGCGCGGGTCCGCCCGTATCCCCGCCGTCGCGCCCTGGGCCTCGACGGCGGCGACCCCGAGGCGATCGAGGCCGCGCTGGCGGGCCTCGCGTCGCATTCACCCGGGTGAGTGGGAGGGGCACGGCGGGCGGGTGAAGTTCCGGCCGCCCGCGCCGCTCGCGGCCCGGCCGCCCGCACCGCGCCGGGTCCGGCCCGAGGAGCCGCATTCCTTGTGCTGCCAGCGATTCGGCCACGCGGCGCCACTTGTGGGTGACGCCGCGCGGCGGCCGTCGGCGCGTTCGAGGTAAGCCGAACGTGCACGAAACGGTACGCACTCCTTGGAGGAAGGGCAGGTCAGGTGAGTATGCGGGCGATACTGTCGTGACCGCGTCCGCACGCTGCGTTGACGCGATAACGGGGGGATTGGTCTGATACCCCGTCCGAAGTTGCTCAAAGTGACGAAGGGGTAGCGACACGTGCGCTTGTTCAGATTCCTCATCGGCGGGGTTCTCGCGACCCTCTTCTCCACGCTGCTGCCCAGCGTGACGGCGTACGCGATCGGCGCCAACCTCATCGGCAACCCCTCCGCGGAGACCGCCGCGGGCTCGGGGCCGGCCAGCTGGACGTTCGACAAATGGGGGACCAACACCGCCACGTCGTCCTGGAAGACCGGCGGCAAGGACGGGCAGAAGAGCCTTGCCATCACGATGACCTCGCACACAACCGGCGACGCCAAGTGGATGGCCGCGCCGGTCACCGTGAAGCCGAAGACCAAGTACGTCGTGTCGGACTGGTACATCAGCGACGTGCAGACGTCGCTCGAGGTCGTCTACACCAACGCCGCGGGCAAGCAGACGTTCACCTGGCTCGCCAACGCCGCCGCCTCGGCCGCCTGGAAGCAGCTCTCGGTCGAGTTCACCACCCCGGCCGACGCGGTGAAGGCGTCCGTCTACCACCTGCTGGAGAAGAAGGGCAGCCTGCAGACCGACCTGTATCTGCTGGCCGACTCCGCCGCCCCGAACCCGACGCCGACGCCGGCCTCGGTCACGCTGACCGCCCCCGCCAACGGCGCGACCGTCAGCGGCACCCAGCAGATCGCCGCCACCGCCGGCGCCGGCGTGCTGGGCGTGAAGTTCGCCGTCGACGGCGTCGCCCTCGGCGCCGAGGACACCACCGCGCCGTTCACCGCCAGCTGGGACACCAAGAAGGCCACCAACGGGGTGCACACCGTCACGGCCACCGCGCGCACCGCCGCCAGCGCGACGGCCGCCACCACGAAGGTCACCGTGACGGTGAACAACAGCACGGGCACGCCGCCGCCCACGACGCCCGGCAACCTCATCGCCAACCCGTCCGTGGAGACCGCCTCGGGCGCCGCGCCGGCCGGCTGGAGCAGCTCGAGCTGGGGCACGAACACCACCGCGTTCGGCTACCTCACCACCGGCCGCACCGGCAGCCGCAGCGTCAAGACGGAGATCACGAAGTACACCAGCGGCGACGCCAAGTGGAGCCCGGCCCCGGTGAGCGTCACGCCCGGCAAGACCTACCAGTACGCCAACTACTACCAGTCCAACGTGGACAGTGAGATCGACGCCGAGGTCACCATGGCCAACGGCTCGACGCAGTACGCGTATCTCGCCGCCGCGCCCGCCTCGTCGAGCTGGGCGAAGGTCAGCGCGCAGTACACCGTCCCGGCCGGCGCCACGAAGATCACCGTCTTCCAGGTGCTGGCGAAGGTGGGCTGGGTGACCGCCGACGACTTCTCGCTGAGCGAGTACACCCCGGCGCAGCTCAACCGGGCGATGGTCAGCCTCACCTTCGACGACGGCTGGCGCTCGCAGTACACCGCCGGCGTGCCGCTGCTGGACAAGTACCGCATGGGCGCCACGTACTACCTGCTGACCAGCACGATCGACTACCCGGACTACATGACCAAGGCGCAGATGGGCGACCTGGCCAACCACGGGGCCGAGATCGCCTCGCACACCGTCGACCACCCGCACCTGCCGACGCTGAGCGCCGCGAAGATCGACAGCGAGCTCAAGGACAGCCAGGCGACGCTGCGGCAGTGGTACGGCCCCGGCGTGGCGAAGAACTTCGCGACGCCGTACGGCGAGTACAACGCCACGGTGCTGAGCACGAGCAAGAAGTACTACCGCTCGCACCGCTCCACCGACGAGGGCTTCAACACCAAGGACGGCACCGACGTCAACAACATCAAGGTGCAGAACATCCTCAACACCACCACGCCGGCCCAGGTCGGCCAGTGGATCGATCAGGCGATCCGGGACAAGAGCTGGCTGGTGCTGGTGTACCACGAGGTGTCCACGACCGCCGCGGACCCGACCTACGCAGTCACGCCGGCCAACCTCGAGGCCGAGCTGAAGCTGATCCAGAGCAAGGGCATCGCGGTGCGGACCGTTGATCAGGCCCTGGACGAGGTTGTCCCGCAGCTGGCATAGCATGGCGATCGTGGGGTGGATCGTCAAGGACCTGGGCCGATTCCTGTTCGGCAAGGACCCGGCGGTCCACCCCAGGACGCGGCTCGGCCGGTCGCTGCCGCTGATCGGCGCCGTGGCCGGGCTGCTGTGCGGCCTGCTGGCGTACGAGTACTTCCTCGGCAACGTCTCCGGGCCCGGCCGCTCCGACTGGCTGCTGCTGATCATCGCCTCCGGGCTCGTCGCCGCGCCGATCGCGCTGGTCGCCACCCGGCCGCTGCTGGCATGGCGGATCGCGTTCCTGGCGGCGATCCTCACCACCCTGCGCATCCACCTCCAGGCGGGCACGCCCTGGCCGTGGCAGCCGGTACAGGTGCTCAGCTATCCGCTGATCCTCGCCGTCGTGGCGATCCGCCACCGCCGCGGCGTGGTGATCTGGACCGGCGTGTCCGCGTTCCTGCTCGTCACGCTGTACGTCCTGCCGCCGAACATCCCCGGGCTGCTCCTGCTCGTCCTGGCGATCCTCGTCGTCGGCGACCAGATCCGCCGCCGCCGCGAGGTGCAGCACGCGCTCGCCGAGGAGGAGGAGCGCTCCGAGCTCGCCCAGGCGCGGCGGGCGGTCGCCGAGGAGCGCAACCGGATCGCGCGCGAGCTGCACGACGTCGTCGCGCACCACATGTCGCTCATCGCCGTGCGGGCGGAGACCGCCGTCTACCGCATCGAGGGCGTGCCGGCGGCCGTGGCCGAGGAGTTGCAGGCCATCGCCGGCACCTCGCGCGAGGCGCTCGCCGAGATGCGCCGCCTGCTCGGCGTGCTGCGCGACGACTCCGGCCCGCTGACCGAGCCGCAGCCGACCCTCGACGATCTCGCCGGACTGGTCCGGGAGGCGCGGCAGGCGGGCGTGCAGGTGAAGTTCTCCCCGCTGCCGGGCATTCCGGTGCCGCCGGGCGTCGGCCTGGCCGCGTTCCGCATCGTGCAGGAGGCCCTGAGCAACGCCCGCCGCCACGCGGCCGGCGCGCCGGTGACGATCACGATCCGCCGGCACGGCTCCGACCTGGTCGTCCTCGTGCGCAACGAGCCGACCGGCGTGGCATCCGGGCCCGTGCCCCCCGCTCAGGACAAGGCCCAGGGCAAGGCCCAGGGCAAGGGGCACGGCCTGCTCGGCATGCGCGAGCGGGCCACGGCGGTCGGCGGGACCCTGCTGGCCGGGCCGGCCGCCGACGGCGCGTACGAGGTCGTCGCCACCCTCCCGCTGAACGGAGACGCATGATCAAGATCCTGATCGTGGACGACCAGGCGATGGTCCGGCAGGGCTTCGCCGCGCTGCTGGCCGCCCAGCCCGACTTCGCGGTCGTCGGCGACGCGGCCGACGGCGAGCAGGGTGTGGCGCTGGCCCGCGACCGCGGCCCCGACGTCGTGCTCATGGACATCCGCATGCCCGTGCTCGACGGCCTGGAGGCCACCCGGCGCATCCTCGGCGTCGCGCCCGGGCTGCACCGGCCCCGGGTGCTCATGCTCACCACGTTCGACCTGGACGACTACGTGTTCGAGGCGCTGCGGGCCGGCGCGTCCGGGTTTCTGCTCAAGGACGCGCCCGCCGCCGAGCTCGTCAACGCCGTGCGGGTCGTCGCGGCCGGCGACGGGCTGCTCGCGCCGTCGGTGACCCGCAAGCTCATCGAGCAGTTCGCCGCCCGGCCGCGCGCCGTGGCCCACCAGCCGGCCCGGCTGCGCGACCTCACCCCGCGTGAGGTCGAGGTGCTGCGGCTCATCGCGCGCGGGCGGTCCAACGCCGAGATCGCCGACTCGCTGGTCGTCGCCGAGCAGACCGTGAAGACCCACGTGAGCCGGGTGCTGCAGAAGCTCGACCTGCGCGACCGGGCCCAGGCCGTCGTGTTCGCCTACGAGACCGGGGTGGTCAACGCGGGGGAGCAGTAGTCCTGCGGTACGACGTGCGGGATGGCTCCCCGGGGTGACGCGCCCGCGCCCGGCGGCTGTCTAGCTTCGCGCGCATGTACACGGTGGAGACCCTCATCGGCTGGTACCGCGAGCACGCCGCCGACCTGCGCGCCGCCCGTGAGGAGCAGCGCGAGCTGCTCGCGCAGCGCCCGATGCGCCCGAAGCTCGACGACATCGAGGCCGAGATCAGCTACCTCACCGTCCGGGCGCTGCGCCCGCACACGGTCGTCGAGATCGGCTCGCACCACGGCTGGTCCACCTCGTGGCTGCTGCGCGCCCTGCGCGACAACGGCGACGGCGTGCTGCACACCTACGACCGGGCCGATCAAGCCGCCCGCACCCTGCCCGACGAGCTGACCCGCACCCGCTGGCGGTTCACCCGTGGCGACGTGCGCGCCGCCGAACTGCCCGGCGACCCGGGCTTCGTGCTCGTCGACGCGCGGCACACGGCCGGCTTCGCCCGCTGGTACACCGCGGCGGTCCTGGACCGGCTCAAGCCCGGCGCCGCGGTCGCCGTGCACGACGTCTTCCACGGCCGGCGGCCCTGGCCCAACAGCGAGGGCGCGGTGCTGCTGCGCTGGCTGCGCGGGCGCGGGCTCGGCTACCTCACCGCCGCCCGCCATGGCGACCCAGACCTGCGCGACCACCTGCTGAGCGTGAAGCGACGGCTGCACATGTCCGCACCCGTGCACGCCGGCACCCACGACCCGATGGTCTTCTTCGGTACCGCGGAGCCAGTCCGATGACCGCTCCACGGTATGACGATCGGACCCCGGCCCCGTTCCTACCTTCCCCGGCATGCGAACGCTGCTGCTGCTCCCCGTCGCTGCCGCCCTGTTCACCGTCTTCGGCCCGACCCACCCGGCCGCCACCGCGCCGCCGCTGCCGATGCACAGCGAGCGGTACCCGGACGGCCGGGCCCTGGAGGTCGTCGGCGACCCGTCCGCCGCCCGGACCGTCGTGGTGCTCGTCCCCGGCGTCGACACGACCGCCGCCAACTTCGACCGCGGGCTGGGCGGTGTGCAGCGCCGCGCCCCGGCCTGGCAGGCGCATCGGCTCGCCGACGAGATCGCGGCCCGCGGCGGTCCCGGCGCGGCGGAGCGGGTCGCGGTCGTGGCCTGGCTCGGGTATCGCACCCCGCAGGGCGTGGGGCTGGGGGCGGCGCGCGAGGACCTCGCCGCGGCCGGCGCGGCGGCGCTGCGCGAGTTCGTCGCCCGGCTGCCCGGCGAGCGCATCGTCGTGGTCGGGCACAGCTACGGCTCCACGGTCGCCGGGCTGGCCGCGCCCCGGCTGGACCGCCGGGTGACCGACATCGTCGCGCTCGGCAGCCCCGGCATGGGCGTGGACTCGGCGCGCGACCTGCACACGGCCGCGCACGTGTGGGCCGGCAGCGCCGCGGACGACTGGACCCGGCGCATCCCGGGCGCGCGGGTGCTCGGCGCCGGGCACGGCGCGCACCCGTACGACCCGTCGTTCGGGGCCGAACCCCTGCCGGTCGGCGGGGTCGAGGGCCACGACGGCTACTTCGTCCCCGGCACCGAGAGCCTCCGCGCGCTGGCCGACATCGCCCTCGGCGCGGCCCCGGCGCACAAGTTCGCGGACTTCATCGGCGACGACCCGCAGGCGAGCTCGGAGCCGGAGCCGGCCGCGGCGGTCCTGCGCTCGGCTCCGGGTTTCCCTGTTTTCCCTGCCACATAGGGCCTGCTTTCCGGTCGGCCGCCGCCCGCGCGAGAGAGGATCGGGGCATGATCGCACTGTTCGCGCACCTCGGTGTCACCTCGCCCGTCGTCGCGGCGCCCATGGCCGGCGGGCCCACCACGCCCGCCCTGGTCGCGGCGGCCGGGCGGGCCGGGGCGCTGGGGTTCCTCGCCGCCGGGTACCGCACGCCGGACGACCTCGCCGCCCAGATCGACGCCGTGCGGGAGGGCGGGACGGCGGCGTTCGGGGTCAACGTGTTCGCGCCCAACCCGGTGCCCGTCGACGCGGGCGAGTTCCGGCGATACGCGCGGGAGCTGCGGGCCGAGGGCGAGCGGTTCGGCCTGGACCTGGCCGCGGCCGAGCCGGTCGAGAACGACGACCACTGGGCGGAGAAGGTCGACCTGCTGCTCGCCCGGCCGGTGCCGGTGGTCTCGTTCACGTTCGGGCTGCCGCCCGAGGGGACCGTCGCGGCGCTGCGGCGGGCCGGCACCGTCGTGCTGCAGACGGTCACGTCCGCGCAGGAGGCGCGCGCCGCGGCCGACGCCGGGGTGGACGCGCTCGTCGTGCAGGCCTTGGCGGCCGGGGGGCACTCGGGGACGTTCACGCCGGAAGCGACGCCCCGGGACGTACCGTTGCCGGATCTGCTGCGGGCGGTGCGGGCGACGGTGGGTCTGCCGCTGGTCGCGGCCGGCGGGATCGCGACCGCGGGCGACGTCGCCGCCGCGCTCGGGGCCGGGGCCGCGGCGGCGATGGTCGGCACGGCGCTGCTGCGCACGGACGAGAGCGGTGCCTCGGCGGTGCACAAGGCCGCCCTGGCAGACCTGGCCGAGCGGGCAGCAGCGGACACGGTCGTCACCCGGGCGTTCAGCGGGCGGCCGGCGCGGGCGCTGGGCAACCTGTTCGTGCGGCGGTACCACGAGCGCGCGCCGCTGGGCTATCCGGCGGTACACCACCTGACGACACCCCTGCGCCGCGCGGCGGCCGCGGCCGGCGACGCCGAGCGGGTCAACCTGTGGGCGGGCACCGGGTTCCGGCACGCGAAGGACGGCCCGGCCGCCGCGGTGCTGACGGCGCTGGCGGCCGAGAGTTAGGAGGTCAGGCCGTGCTCGTACGCGTACCGCACGGCCTGCGCCCGGTCGCGCACGCCGGTCTTGGCGAAGAGCCGGTTCACGTGCGACTTGACCGTCACCTCGGTCACGAACAGGCGCTGGGCGATCTCGCGATTGGACAGGCCCGCCGCGATCAACCCCAGCACCTCGGCCTCGCGCACCGTGAGACCGTCGGGCAGCGGGGTCGCGGGCGCTTGCGGGTCGACGGCGGACGGTGGCCGGCCCTGGACGGCGGCCGCCAGCAGGCGCTGCTGCACGTGCGGATCGAGCACCGACTGGCCGGCCGCCGCGGCGCGCACCGCCTGCGCGATCTGCACCCGGCCGGCGTCCTTGGTCAGGTATCCCAGCGCGCCCGCCTGCAGCGCCGCGAGGATGTGCTCGTCGTCGGCGAACGTGGTGAGCACCACGACTCGGGTCCCCGGGTGCCCGGCGCGGATCAGCCCGGTCGCCTCGACCCCGTCGCGGCGCGGCATCCGCAGGTCCATGAGCACCACGTCGGGCCGGTGCCGGGCGACGAGCTCGAGCGCCTGCTCGCCGTCGGCCGCCTCGCCGACCACCTCGACGTCGTCGAGCAGGCCGAGCATGACGGCGAGCCCCTCGCGCACCGCCGTCTGGTCGTCCGCCACGACAACCCGAATGGTCATGCCGGCATCTTCACATCCACCAGCCAACCGTCGTCGCACGGGCCGGCCTCGACGGTGCCGCCGGAGAGCTCCGCGCGCTCGCGCAGGCCGGTCAGCCCGTAGCCGGAGGACAGCCCGGACGCCGGCGGGCCGGCCGGGCCCCGGTTGCGCACCGTGAGCCGGACCGCCTCGGGCAAGTACTCCAGCCGCACGGCGACCGCGCTGCCCGGCGCGTGCTTGCGCACGTTTGTCAGGGCCTCCTGCGCACCGCGGAACAGCGCCAGCCCGGCCTCGGGGCTGACCTCCCGCGGCTCGCCCTCGACCGCGAACGTGGCCGGCGCGTCCAGGTCGGCCCGGTAGCCGGCGGCCAGCTCCCCGACGAGCTCGGGCAGCGGCACCGGGTCGCCGCGCAGCGCGCTGACCGCCCGGCGCGTCTCGGTGAGCCCGTCGCGGGCCAGCCGGCCGGCCCGGTCCACGATGACCGCGGCGTCGGCGGTGCGGTCCCGCTCCAGCAGCGCCGCCGCCGTCTCCAGCTGTACCGACAGCGCCGAGAGCGAGTGGGCGAGCACGTCGTGGATCTCGCGCGCGAGGCGGGCCCGCTCGGCGAGCGCTGCGGCGCGGGACTGCTCGCCGGCCAGCAGCCGGGCCTGCTCGACGCGGGCGTCGCGCTGCTGACGGACGATCCCGAGCAGCAGCACCAGCACCAGCGCCCCGGTCCAGATCGTGATCACCTCGATCGACGCGCCGGTGATGCCGAGCGTCGTCGCTAGCGCCACCGCGAACGCGCCGGTGAGCATCGCGGCGCGCACCGGCGGCAGCGACGCGGCGGCGATGGTGACGGCGGCGATGACGTAACAGGGCGCGAAGCCGGGCGCGTGCACCGCGACCAGCCAGAGGCCGGACAGGGCGCACAGGGTCACGGTGTACACCTGGATCCGCTCGGCGCCGGCCCGCAGCGCCATCGCCGCCCACGCCGCCCCGCCCACCACGACCCCGGCGAGCAGGGCGAGGCCCCGGCCGGTGAGGCCCGGCCGGGGCTCGTCCTGGAACATCGCGACGGTCAGGAGCGCCAGGAACACCAGGCTGCGGACCTGGCGCCACCAGGCGATGTGGCGGTCGGTGACGGTGAGCACCGGACCAGTCTGCGCCATTGGCTCGGCGGTCACGGGCTCGGCGGTCACAGGCTCGGCGGTCACGGGCGCCCGGCGCTGGCGCGGGCGGCCCGCCGGGAGCCGCGGGGCGCGAACGGGGCGCCGGTGGCGATCGCCCGCCGCCCGACGATCGCCGCCTCGCCGAGGAAGCTCAGACCGAGGACGAGCAGCAGGCCGGCGTTCATGAGGTCCTGGTCGGCGGCGAGGGCGTGGCCGGCGAAGGATTGTCCGATCCGCAGCGCGATCAGGCCGATCCACACGGCGACGGTGAGCAGCGTGTAGCGGTACCAGACGTGGCCGTCCTGCACGTAGACCCGGACCGTCAGGCCCCGTAGGAGGCCGCCGAGCACGGCGACGACCGCGCCGGTGCCGAGGACGGCCCCGTCGACGACCGCGTGGTGCACGCTGGCGGCAAGGTCGATCTTCGACAGGGTGTACGCGCCCATGACGATCAGGATCAGCGGCGGGACGATGAGGCGCCGGGCCCCCAGGGGCTCCCCGAGGAACCGGCGGACCATGAGGAGGACGACGACGGCGAGGGCGATCAGCGCGGTGGTGAGGCTCATGCCCTCGAAGGTATGGACCGGGCGGCCGCGGCACCGCCACCCACGGGTGGAAAGCGGCCGGTCACCGGGTGGAGATCTGCAACCCAAAGGCCTCCAACCCGGCGTCGAGCATCTCTTCCTGAACGGCCGGCGGGTAGGCCCCCGGCTCCGGCGGATCCCGCTCTTCGGCGTCTACGAGGGCTCGGCGCTCTCCGTCTGCTACGAGCGGGTTCTCCCTATCGCAGCGCGCTGACGGCGGCCTCGGCGCGTTCGGTGGCCGGGGCGTGGTGCAGCGCCCGGGCGAGCCGCAGCGCCTCGCCGGCGCCCTCGAGGTCGCGCAGCGCGAGGGCGCGGATGCGGCGCAGGTCGGGCTCGGCGAACCCGCTCTGCCCCGGCAGGCCGCGCTCGATCGCCGCGCCCGCCACCGCCGCGGCCTCGTCGCGCCGGTCCAGGGCGAGCAGCGCGTCGGCGAAAAGCGCCTCGAGGCGCCCGAAGCGACGCATCGCGTCGCCGAGGTGCTCGCGGGCGGCGGCCATCCGCTCCAGGCCACCTGTGGCGCCCGTGCGCACCTCCGCCCAGCCCAGGACCAGGCCGGCCAGGCTGCGGTACTCCGGATGCCCGCCCCGCTCCGCGAGCGCCAGCGTCTCGCGGGCCGCCGCGCCCGCCGCCACCGGGTCGTCGCGGTCGGCGGCCACGACCGCCACGAAGTGCGCGACGTACATGTCCAGGAACAGCTCGCCCACCCGGGCGGCGCGCTCCCGGGCGGCGCGCAGGTGCGCCTGCGCCGCGTCGTCGTCGCCGAGCAGCCCGCAGGCGATCGCGGCCGGCGCGTGCGCACCGACGATCGGGTCCCAGTTGACGATCGGGAAGATCCGCAGGTCGCCGCCGGGCAGCGCCTCGAGCGCGGTCTCGAAGCACCGGTGCGCGCGGGGCAGGTCGAGCACGGTGAGCGCGGCGTGGCCCTCGTGCACCTCGGCGACGAGCGCCGCCCACGGGTCGCCGCCCTGCTGCGCGGGGGCGCGGGCCACCGACACGGCGCGCTGCACGTCCCCCGCCGCCGTGTGGAAGGAGGCGTATCCCCACAGCGCCGGCAGCACGTCGAGCACCGGGCGTCCGCGCAGGCGCAGCAGCAGCGGCTCCATCGCGGCGTACTGCCCGGCCACGAACGGCGCGAGATAGCCGTCGGTCGCCTGGTGCATGTACGCGAGCCGGATGCGCAGGTCGAGCTCGGCGACGTCGCGCCGCTCGCCGGGCGGGGCGCGGTGCAGCACCTCGAGGGCCTCCTGCAGCATCGCCGAGGCCTGCTCGTGCGCGGTCCGCTCGTAGGCCTCGCCGGCCGCCTCCGCGAGCGCCGGCACCACGTCGAAGGGCGAGAGCACCGGCAGCGCCTCCCGCAGGTGCCCGGCCAGCTGCGCGGCGGTGCCCAGCCCGGTGTCGCGCAGCGCCTGCGCCGCCCGGGCGTGCAGCCGGGCGCGGCGCAGCGGGCCCTGGTCCTGGTACGCGGTCTGGCGCACCAGGTCGTGCGAGAAGCGCAGCAGTCCCGGGTCGTCGGTGGCGGTGAGCAGCCCGCTGACCACGGCGGTGTCGAGTGTGTCGAACAGCGCCAGCTCGTCGATCTGCACGACCTCGCGCAGCACCGGCACCGGCACGTCGCGCCCCAGCACCGAGGCGACCGCGAGCACGGCGTTGACCTGGCCCGGCAGTTTGGCGAGCCGGCGCCGGACGACCTCCTGGACGCGCACCGGCACGTGCTCGGGCGACAGCGTGTGCTCGGCCTCCAGCACGCGCAGCAGCTCCACGACGAAGAACGGGTTGCCGCCCGTGCGGTCGGCCAGTATCGCCACGGTCTCCGGCGGCACGTCGCTCCCGGTCACCGAGCGCGCCAGTGCGGCGATGGCGCCGGGTTCGAGGCCGTGCAGCGGCAGCCGCACCGCGGCCGGATCGGCGAGCAGCTCCGCGAGCACGCCGGCCAGCGGCGCATCGGGGGCGAGCTCGGCCTCCCGGTACCCGACCGCGAGCAGCACCCGGCCGCGCCGCAGCGCCTTGGCGAACATGGTCAGCAGCACGGTCGACGGGGCGTCGAGCCAGTGCGCGTCGTCCACGACGAGCACGAGCGGCGCGTGGGCGGCGAGGCGGAACAGCCCGTCGACGATGCCCTGGAAGAGCCGGGACCGCGCCATCTCGGGATCGGCGAGCCGCTCGGCGGCGGGCAGCGGCAGCATCTCCCCGAGCGTGGGGTCGAGCACGGCGGGCAGGTTCCCGTAGGGCGCGAACGCCGCCGCCAGGGCCGCCGCGGCGCCGCCCTCGGTCGAGGTGGCGATCCCGCGCAGGATCTGCGCCCAGGGCAGGAACACCGGCGGCGCGTCGCCGTCCACGCCGGTCCCGGTGCCGACGAGGCCGCCGGCCCGCCGCTCGGCGCGGGCGGCGACCTCCCGCAGCAGCGCGGACTTGCCGATGCCGGGGCTGCCGGAGACGAGCAGCAGCCGCCCCCGCCCGGCGGCCGCCTCGGCGAGCAGCCGGTCCACGGTGCGCAGCTCGTCATCGCGCCCGACGAGCGCGTCGGCCTCGACCGCACCCACAGCACCCACCGCGTCCGCGACCCCCACAGCGCCCACAGCGCCCACGGCGCTCGCAGCGCCCGGGCCGGGCCCTTCAACCGACATTTCGGAAATGTCCGGAACGCCGGGGGAAATGGGCACAGGCTCGGCCGAGGTCGGAGCGGCGGAAGCCGGCGCGATGGCGGAGATCGGTGCCGCAGCGAGAGGCGCGGCAGCAATAGGTGCGGCAGAGGTCGGCTCGGCGAAAGTCGGCTCGGCGGAGATCGGGCCGGCCGGGGTGGGCGCGGCGGAGATCGGCTCGGTGGCTGCGGCGAGGGTCAGGTGCGGGGCCTGGCGCAGGATGTCCTGGGCCAGCTGCTGCAGCGCCGGCCCCGGCTCGATGCCCAGCTCGTCGATCAGCCCGGCGCGCGCCCGCGAGTACGCCGCCATCGCGTCGGCCTGGCGGCCGCAGCGGTACAGGGCGAGCATGAGCTGGCCCCACAGGCGTTCGCGGTAGGGCGCCTCGGCGAGGGCGCCCTCGCTGCGGTACACCACCTCGGCGGCGCGGCCGAGGGCCAGCAGCGCCTCCGAGTGCTGCTCCATCGCGGTGAGGCGCAGCTCGGACAGGCGGCTGCGCTCGGCCCGCGCCAGCGCCGACTCGCCGAGCTCCGGCAGCGGGTCGCCGCGCCACAGCTCCAGGGCCGCGCCCAGCGTGCGCAGCGCGGCGGCCGGGTCGACGGCCAGCTCCGCGACGGAGTGCTCCACGGCGGCGGCGAACCGGGCCGCGTCGACGGAGTCGGGCGGGACCTGCAGGAGGTAGCCGGGCGCGCGGCTGACCAGCACGGCCGAGCGGTCGCGCGAGGTGCGGCCCGGCTCGAGGGCCCGGCGCAGCCGCGAGACGTACGCCTGCAGCGACGCGATGGCCCGCTCCGGCGGCTCGTCGGCCCACAGCTCGTCGATGAGCCGCTGCACGGAGACGATCCGGCCGGGCTGGGTCGCCAGCATGGCCAGGACGGCGCGCTGCTTCGGGGTGCCCGTGTCGACCGGGCCGCCGGCGTTGGCGACCTCGAGCGGGCCCAGGATGTGGAACTGGAGGATGCCGGACACCTCCCGCCTGTCGACCGGGCCGCGGGGCCGGGGCATCGCGGCGAACGAACCGTGCGCCGGCGGCGCCGCGACGAGCGTACGGGGCGGGGCCCGCCCGCAGGGAGCCCAGGGGGTGGATGAGCATCTGAATCGGCGAGGCCGCGACGGCCGCCCGGTGCGCCGGGCCCGGCCGAACGGACCATGATCGGTCCGTACGCTTGAGGCATGAGTGTGGTGGAGGAGATCGGCCGGGCCGGGTACGTCAGCCTGACCACGTATCGCAAGAACGGCACCGGCGTCGCCACGCCCGTCTGGCACGCGCTGCACGACGGTGAGCTGTTCGTCGTGTCCAACGCCGACGCCTGGAAGGTCCGGCGGATCCGCAACGACGCCCGGGTCTCGGTGACGGTCTGCGACGTGCGCGGCCGGGTCAGGCCCGGGGCGCCGACCGCCGCCGGGACGGCCCGGCTGCTCGACGAGGCGGGCACCGCGGCCGCGCGCGGGTACGTGGCCCGCAAGTACTTCCTGTCGCGCGCCGGCAACTTCCTCACCCGGCTGCTGCGGCTGCGCCGGCCGCCGGTGGTCGGCATCGCGATCGCGCTGCGGACACCGTAGACCCTGACACGACCCTGACACGCGGAGGGGCCCGGGCGACGCGCGGCCCGGGCCCCCGATGTGCGGTACTGGCTAGCTCAGCGTGACGGCCGTGTCGTCGATGACGAACGACGTCTGGTACAAGGAGTCCTCAGTACCACTGAACTTGATGTTCACCGTCTGGCCCGCGAAGGCGTTGAGGCTGTAGCTCTTGAGCTGGTAGCCCGACGCCTTGTTGAGGTTGGACATGGTGCCCAGGACGGTCGTGCCGGCGTAGATGGTCAGCTTGTCGTACGCCGTCGTGGTGGTCGTCTCGGCCGAGTCGATGTGCACGTAGAACGTGAGCGTCGCCGAGCACCCGGCCGGGATCGTCACCGACTGGTTGATCTGCTCGGTGTGGGTCGAGCCGTAGCCGTCCAGCCAGGAGGCGTACGTGCCGCCGTGCGCGGCCTGGCCGGAGCTGGCCCACTGGCCGATCGTGCCGGTGTCGCCGGCCCACGAGGCCGAGCCGGACTCGAAGCCGGGGTTGAGCAGCTTCTGGCCCGAGCAGCCGGTGGGCGGCGTCGTGGTCGGCGGAGCGGTCGTGGTCGGCGGCGGCGTGGTGCCGCCGGTGCACGTCGGGTCGCCCGACTGCGCCGGCACGGACACCGCGTCCCACGCGGCCTTGACCGTGTTGAACTCGGTGCAGCTGCTCGGGAACAGGTTCTTGGCCGCGGTCAGCGTCCAGGTGCGGTACTTCAGGTACGACGACGACGAGGTCTTCATCAGCATCGCGTTGTACATGATCTTGATCGCGTTCTGGATGCCGAGCGGGTTGGTGACCGCAAGCCCGTTGCACGTCGGGCTGGCCGGCTGGCCGTTGCCGGCCGAGCCCTGCGCCACCAGGTAGAACCAGTGGTTGCCGGGGCCGGCGGCCGCGTGGACCTCCTGCGTCCCCGTGCTGCTGGAGTAGCAGTTGTCGTGACCGAGGGCGGAAGGGTTGTACATGTTGCGGATCGGGCCGCTGCCGACCAGGTTGACCTTCTCGCCGACCAGGTAGTCCGGCGTGTCGTTCGGGTTGTTCGCGAACCACTCGGTGGCCGCGCCGAACGTGTCCGCGACGAACTCCTGGGTGTTGCCCTTGGAGATGCCGCCCGGCGTGTTGTCGTCGATGCCGTGGCCCATCTCGTGGCCGACGACGTCGAGGGAGCTGATCCACTGGCCGGCGGTGTTCTTGCCGATCTGGACCTGCGTGCCGTCGTAGTAGGCGTTCTGGTCGTTCAGGCCGACGCGGATCGGCCAGGACCCGCCGGTGCCGTTCATGCCGTTGCGGCCGAGCCACTGCGACAGCATCTTGACTTCCGTCTGCGCCACGTACAGCGCGTCGACGCAGCCGGTCTCCTTGTTCGTGCCGACCCCGTTGCCCCACGTGTCGGTCGACTTGGTGAACGTGGTGTTGTTCGCCGCGTCCTGGCAGGACAGGTTCGTGGTGGTCGGGTCCTTCATGCTGTACGTGCTGCCCGACAGCGTGGTGTTGATCGTCACCGTCCCGTTGAGCCAGCCGGTGCCGGTGCCGTGCATCACGTGTTCGGTGGTGTTGAGCACGGCACCGCTGGCGGCGTCGACGTCGACGGTGAGCCGGCTGGGGCCCTCGGCGCCGGTGCCGGACAGCGTGGTCTCGTAGGAGAGCTTCGCCGCACCGTCGAGCGTGTATACGACGAGCCGCGTGCCCTCGACGTTGTTGACCGTCGTCAGCTGCTTGCGGGCGACGGCCTCGGCGTCCGCGGAGCTGATTTTCGCGGTGGTCGAGAGGTTGCCGATCGCCCTGGTCTGCGACACCGACGTGTACTTCGTCGCGCCGGACTTGTCGGTGACGACGACGAAGTCACCGCCGACGACGGGCAGGCCCTTGTAGGTGCGCTCGTACGCGATGTACTTGGCGTTGCCCGAGGCCGTGACCGACTTCTGCACGTAGGCGTCGTCGGTGCTGGGCTGGATCACGGTGGGCCGGTTCTTCACGAACGAGTCGACCGACAGGGCGGCGGCGGCGTTGGAGACCTCGACGCCTCCTGCGGACGGCGATGGGGGTGAGGCTTGCACGGCCGCGGCGGTGCCGGCTGTTACCAGCCCGACCGCGAACACTCCGGCCGCTGTAGCGAACCGTGGTGAGAACTTCAAGGGTGCCTTCTTTCAGCAACGACCCACCCCACCGGGGAATGTTTGACGGGGTGCGCCGGAACCAATGGAGACACGCGCATGTCGAAGCGTCTGGTTGGCCGGGGTGCGCGCCGTTTGACCGGCCTGCCGTCCGCATCGACTTGCAGCGATGCCAGGACGATCACACATCTATCAACGTTTGGACAAGAGTCGATTCCTCAGCGCCACCCTCGCTCCCACCCTGTACTTCGAGGGGCGAAACACGCCGGAAATCTCGCGCTCCGTAGATCGAAAGCCCCACCCACCGCTACTCCTCGTTAACTTTTAACTGCGGAGTCGCGCTGGGTGATCAATCGGTAACTTGATGGGGCGGTGCTAAAGTTCGCGGGTGGAAGCCGAGCCGATCGAGTTGGTCGCCGCCGTCGTCTCGGAATCCGGGATCGCCGGGCGCCGCCTGCGCGAGATCATCGCCCGGCTCACCGAGGACCCGCCGGCGACCCTCGACGATCTCGTCCGCGACTTCGCGGTCCCGCGGCGCACGGTCGAGGCGCTCCTGCGGGCGGCCGGGGCCCACGTGCGCTCCAGCGGCGGGCGACTGTCCCTCCTGCCGTCGATCCGGCCGGCGTACCGTGAACGTTTCGCCGCCGACGCGCTGCACCACACCCCGGAGGTGTCCGGGATGGCGGAGCTCATCGCCGCCGCCCCCGCCCCCGACCAGGCGCTCGACCACGTCTCGGCGACCGCGGAGACCGCGCGGCGCCGGGCGCACTGGCTGGCGGAGACCTATGACCTGGCCGGCGCCCGGCTGGTGTGCGTCGGCGACCACGACCTGACCTCGCTCGCCGTGCGCAAGGCGTGCCCCGACGCCGAGATCACCGTCGTCGATGTCGACGAGCGGCTGCTGGCCTACATCGACGGCCAGGGCGCCGGAATCGCCTGCTACCACGCCGACCTGCGCTTCGGGCTGCCCCCGGTGGTCGCCGGCAGCGCGGACCTGATCTTCACCGACCCGCCGTACACCCCGGAGGGCGTGCAGCTGTTCCTCGGCCGGGGCGCGCAGGCGCTGCGCGACCGGGTCAACGGCCGGCTGGTCATGGCGTACGGATTCAGCCCGCTGACCCCGGCGCTCGGCCTGAAGGTGCAGCGCGCCGTGCTCGACCTCGACCTCGTCATCGAGGCGATGCTGCCGGCGTTCAACCGCTACCACGGCGCCCAGGCCGTCGGCAGCGCCAGCGACCTGTACGTGTGCCGCCCAACCGCGAACACCTGGCATGTCCTGGACCGCCGCCTCGACCGGCTGGCGGGCTCCGGCAGCTCGGCCAACATCTACACGCACGGCGGGCAGTCCCTGGAGGGCGCCGCGGCGCGCGGCCCGGCCCGCATCCTCGGCGGCGGCCCGCTCGGCGCCGAGGAGGTCACCGTCGACCTCTCCGGCGACCCCGGGCCGTGGCTGGCCCGGGTCCTGCTCGCGCTCAACGCCCCGTCGGTGACGCTGCTGGTGCCCAACAACCATCCCGACCTGCGCGACGAGGCCGCCCAGGCGGCGCTGCGCGAGCTCGTCGGCGCGAAGTACGACCTGCGCCTGCGCCGCAGCACCCCCGGGCCGCGGCAGGCGACGGTCGAGGCGACCCTGCGCCCGCCGGGGTCGACGCCGAGCGTCGCCGGGTGGCTGCTCACCCACGCCCACGGCAAGGCCGGCAACGTGCTGCGCGAGGCGCTGCTGCGCGCCGACCCGGCGCTGGGCCGGGCCGAGGCACAGGCCCGCGCGGCGGCGGCGATCGGCCGCCCGGACCGCCTCGACGCGCGCCTGCTCGACCTGCCCCGGCACGCGATCGTCCCGCTGCTCAGGGCGTGACCGACCGGCGGCGCGACCGCGACGTCGCGGTCTTCCGCCCTGTTTACCCGGCCAAGCCGGCGAACAGCACCTCCGCCGCCTCCTCCCACATGGCGACCAGGTCGGCGTCCCCGGGCGCGCGCAGCCACAGCAGCTGCAGCCCGTCCATGGTGGCGACGATCTGCCGGGCGAGGACCTCGGGGCGCTCGGAGACCGGCTTCGCGAGCGTGGTCAGGGAGTCGAGCACGCCGCGCTGGCGGGCCGCGAAGTAGTCGTGCGCCGGATGGTCCGGGGTGAGCGACTCCGCGGCCAGCACCGCGAAGAGGCGCACGATCTCCGGCTGGGTGGCGTTGCGGCGCACCAGCGCCGCGCACAGCTCGCGCAGGCCCGCGGGTGGCGGCTCGCCGATCGAGCGGCGGTCCTCGGCGTCGCGGTGCTCGAGCACGGCGACGAGCAGCCCGTCCTTCGAGCCGACGTGGTGCAGCAGCCCCGGCACGGTGAGCCCGCACTCGTCGGCGACGTCCTGCATCGAAAGGCCCCAGAAGCCGCGCTCGGCGACCAGCGCGGTGGCGGCCTCGATGATCTGCCGGCGGCGCTGCTCCGCCGGCAGCCGCGACCGTTCGCGCCGTGCCATCCGTGCCACCTCCCCTTGTCCGGCGAGTCTCGCGGGTCTATGTTACGCCTTAGTTACTACCTACTAAGTACTCGGTAAGGGGCCGCCGTCATGGAGATCGAGGAGCAGGCCGCGCTCACCAGCGGCGCCGACTTCTGGCACACCAAGGCGGTCGCCGGCGTGCCCGCGGCGATGGTCACCGACGGCCCGCACGGCGTGCGCAAGCAGGTCGTCGGCGAGGGCCTCGACCTGCTGGCGAGCGAGCCGTCCACCTGCTTCCCGCCCGCCGTGGCGATGGGCTCCACCTGGGACCCGCAGCTGATCCGCCGGGTCGGCGAGGCGCTGGGCGACGAGTGCCGCGCCATGGACGTCGCCGTGCTGCTCGGCCCGGGCATCAACCTCAAGCGCACGCCGCTGGGCGGGCGCAACTTCGAGTACTTCTCCGAGGACCCGATCCTCACCGGCGTGCTGGCCACCGAGTGGGTCGCCGGCCTGCAGAGCCGCGGCGTCGGCGCCTCGCTCAAGCACTTCGCGATCAACAGCCAGGAGACCGACCGCATGCGGGTCAGCGCCGACGTGGACGAGCGCACGCTGCGGGAGCTGTACCTGCGCGCCTTCCAGCGGGTCGTCCGGCGCGCCCGGCCGTGGACCGTCATGTGCTCGTACAACCGGATCAACGGCGTCTACGCCAGCCAGAACCGCTGGCTGCTCACCGAGGTGCTGCGCGACGAGTGGGGCTACGAGGGCGTGCTCGTCTCCGACTGGGGCGCGGTCGTCGACCGCGTCGAGGCGGTGCGCGCCGGCCTCGACCTGACCATGCCCGGCCCGGACGATGTCGGCGACCGGGCGCTGGCCGCCGCGGTCCGCGACGGGTCGCTGCCCGCGGCGGCGCTGGAGACCGCCGCCACTCGCGTGGAGTCGTTGGTACGGCGGGCGCTCGCGAATGTCGTGCCGAGCTCCACCTACGACGCCGACGCGCACCACGCCCTCGCCCGCGAGGTCGCCGGCCGGGGGATCGTGCTGCTCAAGAACGAGGGCGGGCTGCTGCCCCTGTCGCCGGACGAGTCCTCCATAGCGGTCATCGGCGAGCAGGCGCGCACCCCGCGGTACCAGGGCGGCGGCTCTTCGCTCATCAACCCGACGCGCCTGGACAACGCGCTGGACGAGATCACCGCGCAGGCCACCGGGACCGTGCGCTTCGCGCCCGGCTACGACGACCCCGACGCGGCAGCGGCCCTGGCCCGCGAGTCCTCGGTCGCCATCGTCTTCGCCGGCTCCGAGGAGGAGACCGAGGGCTCGGACCGCACCTCGCTCGAGCTGCCCGCCGCGCACCTGACGCTGATCGAGCGGGTCGCCGCGGCCAACCCGCGCACGATCGTCGTGCTGTCCAACGGCGCCGTGGTGCGCACCGCGCCGTGGGACGCCGCCGTGCCCGCGCTCGTCGAGGGCTGGCTGCTGGGCCAGGCCGGCGGCGGGGCGATCGCCGACGTGCTCTTCGGCGTGGTCAACCCCTCCGGCCGGCTCACCGAGACGATCCCGCTGCGCCTCGCCGACCACCCATCCCACCTCGACTTCCCGGGCGAGCAGGGCCACGTGCGCTACGGCGAGGGCATCCACGTGGGGTACCGCGGCTTCGACGCCCGCGAGCAGGACGTCGCCTACCCGTTCGGCTTCGGCCTGTCCTACACCACGTTCGCCTATTCCGGCCTCTCGGTGTCCACGGTGGACGGTGGGCTCGAGGTGCGGGTCACGGTCGCCAACACCGGCCCGCGCGACGGCCGCGAGGTCGTGCAGGTCTACACCTCGCTGGGCGCCTCGCGGGTGCGCCGCGCGCCCCGCGAGCTCAAGGCGTTCGCGAACGTGCCGCTGGCCGCGGGGGAGTCGGCCGAGGTGGTGCTGACGGTCGAGCCGGCCGACCTGGCGTACTGGGACGTCGACCTCGGCCGCTGGGTGGTCGAGGCCGGCGAGTACACGGTCGCCGTCGGCGCGTCCTCGCGCGACCTGCGCGTGGAGGCGACCGTCGCGGTCGCCGGCGACGACGAGCGCCGGGCGCTGACCGCCGAGTCGACGATCGCCGAGTGGTTCGCCGACCCGCGCGGCGCGCAGGCCCTCACCGAGGCGTTCGCCGCGATGGCCGCGGCCGGCGGGGGCACGATGGCGCAGTCGGCCGCCGACCCGGAGATGTTCAGCCTGATGGCGAGCATGCCGCTGGCCCGGGTGGCCTCCTTCATCGGCGGCGCCTTCGGCCCGGACACGATGGACGCGCTGCTCAAGGCCGCGAACTGAACCGTTCCACGTAGCGCCTCTGCCACGGCGTCTCGACGGCGTGCGGGTGATAGTGGCGGCGGACGTACGCGACCGCCTCGCCCGCCGGCACGCCGTCGAGGACCGCGATGCAGGCCAGGGCCGTGCCGGTGCGGCCCCGGCCGCCGTGGCAGGCGACCTCCACCCGCTCGTCGCCGGCCCGCCGCAGCGCCTCCGCGAACGCGGCCGCGGCCGCCGTCCGGTCCGCGGGCAGGCGGAAATCGGGCCAGCGCAACCACGCGTACGGCCACCCGGGGTCGGGCGGCGGCTTACCGAGCAGATACAGGCCGTACTGCGGATCCACCTCGGCGGGTGGCCGGCGCAGCCCACGCCCGCGGATCAGCCGGCCGGACGGCAGCCGGAGCACGCCCGGCTCGTCGGGTTGCCACATCCGGCCACGATAGTCCGGCGGCGGCGCCGGCCGTGATCGAATCCTGCGGCGGGCCCCCATCGAGTGGCTCCGGCGCCGCGCCGCCGGGCCGGCCGTCCCGCGCTACGCGCGGGCTACTGGGCCGGGCGGAAGCTGTCGAAGACGAGCTGCAGGTCCGGCCGGGCGGCGGCCCATTCCGAGTCCGAGGTCTGCCACCAGAAGCCGTACGCCTTGTTCTGGGTGGCGACCACGCCGCGGTTGTTGACGTGTTGCCTCGTCGAGCTGCCGTCGAACGTGAACTCCCAGTCGGCGGCCTTGATAAAGTAGTCGACCGGCTCGAGGCGGACCTGCTTGTAGTTGCGGAAGTCGCCGTGGCCCACGCGGGACTGCTCCTGCCCGCGCCAGTCGGCGACCGGGTCGGGGTTCGGGTGGTCGGACTGGTCGATGCCCAGCGTGCGGCCGTTGCCGCGGAAGTACACGATCGAGCCGTCCTTCGACTGCCGCCAGCCGGCGGGCACGTACACCGAGAAGCCGCTCGGGTCGTGGTAGTCGATCCAGCCCTGCGGCAGCGGGGGCAGGCTGCGCTCCGTCGTGCCGGTGGGCGGGGGCGGCGACGACGGTCGCGGGTCGCCGGGGGCGGCCGCGCTCGGGGAGGCGCTCGGGCCGGTCGGGGCGGGGACCTCGGCGGCCGCGGTCGTCTGCGTCACGTCGGAGCCCTTCGACTGAGGGTCGTCGCCGCCATCGGTGCCCACCGCCAGCCAGACCAGCAGCGCCGCGACGAGCAGGGCGCCCACGCCGCCGAGGACGAGCCGGCGCCGGCGCTGTTCGGGGGTGGTAGCGCTCGGCGGCGACTCGATGATGTCCGGCGCCGCCACCTTGACCGGGGTCCTGGCTTCGGGCTTGCGCAACGGCGTCCTCGGCACGACGACCGTGCCCTGCTCGGCGTCGACCGCGACCACCGGCTCAGGCTCGGCTTGGAGCTCGGGCTGCGGTTCAGGCTCGGGCTCAGGGGGCGCCAGGATCGCGGACGCCTCGGCTTCGGGCTCGGGCTGAGGTTCAGGTTCGGGCTGAGGCGCGGGTTCGGGCTCAGGGGGCGCCAGCATCGCGGCCGCCTCCTGCACGGCTGGCTCGGCGTCTGCGACCGGTTCGGTGTCTGCGATCGGTTCGGCGTCCGCGAACGATTCGGTGTCCGCGGGCAGCTCGGCGTCCGCGACCGGCTCGGCTTCCGTGGGCGGTGGCGCGACCGGTGGTGCGGGCGGCTCCGGCTTCGTCAGCGGTGCGCGCTGCGCCGGCAGGACCGGCGTGACCGGCTCCGCGCCGCCGCGGCCCCAGCCGCCCAGCCACGACAGGCGGCGCTTCGGGGCCTCGCTGCGGACCAGCGCCCGGCGCAGCAGCTCCTCGGTCTGTGCGAAGTCGGCCCGCGTCTTCGGATCCTTGCGCAGCAGGGCCCGCAGCGCCGGGGCGAGCGCGCCCGCGCGCTGCGGCGGGTCCGCCTCCTCCGAGGCGAGCGCGGTCAGCGTCTCCATCGCCGAGCCGCGGCCGAACGGCGAGCGGCCCTCGACCGCCGTGTACAGCGTGGCGCCCAGCGACCACAGATCGCCCGCCGGGCCGGCGACTCCCTCCCGCGCCCGCTCCGGGGCGATGAACTCCGGCGAGCCGAGCACCAGCCCGGTGCGCGTGACGTGGCCCTCGCCCTCGACCCGGGCGATGCCGAAGTCCGTCAGCACGACCCGCCCGTCGTCGGCGAGCAGCACGTTGCCCGGCTTGATGTCGCGATGGTCGACGCCCGCCCGGTGCGCGGCCCGCAGCGCGTCGAGGACGGCGAGCCCGATCTCGGCGACCCGGCGCGGCTCCAGCGGGCCGTCGTTGCGGATCACCTGGTCCAGGGAGCGGGACGGGACGTACTCCATCACCAGCCACGGCTGCCCCGCGGCCGCCAGCACGTCGTACACGCGCACCACGTTGGGGTGGCTGAGCCGCGCCGCCGCCCGCGCCTCGCGCAGCGTGCGCTCCATGGCCACGTCCCGCGCGCTGTCGAGCAGTTCCGGCGGCAGGACGATCTGCTTGACGGCGACGTCGCGGTGCAGCGTCTCGTCGCGGGCGCGCCACACCCGCCCCATGCCGCCGGCGCCAAGGGACTCGAGGAGGCGGTAACGATCGGCGACGACGGGGGGCGCGGCGGTCATGCACCATTGTGTACCCGATGGATCCCCCGACCACGCACCGCCCTCGCCGGGGTGAGGCGCGCGACAGATTTCCGACGCGTCCCCAGGTCGTACCGCCGGGCCGGCCGATCTGCTGACAAGGCGCGACAATCTCCTCGCATAGCGTGGTTGCACGCGGCCAAGCTCCTGATGTTCGGCGGCACGATCATCATCAACGCCCTCGTGCTGCTGGCGCCGCCCGTCTTGCTCGTCCGGGGCGTGATCGGCACGGTGCGCCGCGTCGCGGCGCGCTCGGCCCGGCCGGTCCACCTGCCGCCGCCCCGGCCGCACCCGGCCGCGCGCCAGTTCGGCGGACCGGAGTCGTACCAGCCCCACCCGCCCGCGGCGTACCAGCCGTCGGAGCATGTTCCGAGGCGCGCCGCCCCCGCGCCGCGGATGGACGTCGCGCCGATCGCCCCGGCACCGCGCCGCGCAGGAGCAGGCCCCGGGCTTCTTGACGGGTACAGAGATCATTTTTAGGTTGGTCGGCATGACCCCGATGCGGGAGCCGACCTTCCTGATCCTGACCGCGCTAGCGGTGCGGGCGCTGCACGGGTACGCCGTGATCCGGGAGGTCGCGGAGCTCTCCGGCGGCCGGGTCGTGCTGCCGGCGGGGACGCTGTACGCGGCGCTGGAGCGGCTGACCGCCGAGGGGCTCGTCGAACCGGAGGGGGCCGAGGTCGTGGACGGCCGGAGCCGGCGGTACTACCGCCTGACCGACGACGGCGCCGAGGCGCTCGCCGCCGACGCCGACCGCCAGCGCCACAACGCCGCCGCGGCCGCGAACCGGCTGCGGCTGCGCTCGGCCGGCGCATGCTGACGCGTTCGCCGTGATCACGGAGTGGAGATGGACAAGGAGCGGCACGTTCACTCCGTGATCACGGAAACCCCGCGCGTCGCCGAGGGCGCTACACGGCCGCGGCCAGGGTCAGGGCGAACCGGCCGGCGCGGTCCGTCCACCAGTCGCGCACCGCGAAGCCGGCCGTCGCGAGCTCGGCGGTCAGGCCGTCGCGGCGGAACTTGGCCGACACCTCGGTGCGCAGCTCCTCGCCGCCGGCGAAGGGCACGTCGAGGTCCAGGCCCGTCACGCGTACCGTCATCGGCCGCGTCGCCCGGAGGCGCATCTCGATCCACTCGTCGGCCTCGTCCCACAATGCCACGTGGGCGAAGGAGCCGGGGTCGAAGTCCGCGCCCAGCTCGCGGTTGAGCACGTGCAGCACGTTGCGGTTGAACTGCGCCGTCACCCCCGCCGCGTCGTCGTACGCGGGTACCAGGACCGCCGGGTCCTTCACCAGGTCGGCGCCCAGCAGCAGCCACTCGCCCGGGGAGAGCCGGGCGCGCAGCGTGGCGAGGAACGGGGTCCGCTCCGCCGGCGTGAAGTTGCCGATCGTGCCGCCCAGGAACGCCACCAGGCGGGTGCCGGACTCCGGCAGGACCTCCAGGTGGTTGACGAAGTCGGCGACGATGCCGTGCAGGTGCAGGTCCGGGTACTCCGCGTGCAGCTGGCCGAGCGCGTCGCGCAGCGCCGCGCCCGAGACGTCCAGCGGGACGAACGAGCCCAGCGTGCCGTGCTCGCGCAGCGCGTCGAGCAGCAGGCGGGTCTTCTCCGACGAGCCGGAGCCGAGCTCCACCAGGACCTTGGCGCCGGTGACGCGGGCGATGGCGCCGGCCCGGTCGGCGAGGATCTCGCGCTCCGCGCGGGTCGGGTAGTACTCCGGCAGCCGCGTGATCTCCTCGAACAGCGCGCTGCCGCGGGCGTCGTAGAAGTACTTCGGCGGCAGCCACTTCGGCGTCGCGGTGAGTCCGGTGCGGGCGTCCTCGCGCAGGGCGGCGGCGAGGTCTTCGTCGGTCAGGTATACGTCGAGATCGAGATCCGGCACAGTCACGGTGCAACACCTTCCATCGCTGTGATGGTCGCGGACGCCGGGTTCGCGACGAGCAGTGCACGGTCGGGGACGGGGATCCAGCCGTGGTGGCCGAAGAGCGGCTCGGAGGCGACGAGCACGCTCGCATCCACAGTGGACGTATCGCGCGCGAGGTAGGACAGCGAGTGGCCGCAGGCCGTCGCCGCGATGGTCTCGCCGTCGGTGAGCAGCAGGTTGAGGCGCGAGCCGGGCGCCGCGGCGCTCACCCGCGCCACGACCGCCGACAGCGCCGTCGCCGGCGGGTCGCCGGCGCGCAGGTGGGCGCGCACGAGCGTCCACAGCAGTGCGCTGTCGGTCGGCGCCTCCAGTGTCAGCAGGTCGCGCACCGGCAGCCCGCGGGCGACGCCGGCCACGCTGTCCGGCCAGCCCGCGATCACCCCGTTGTGGCTGAACAGCCAGCGGCCCGCGGTGAACGGGGCGGCCGCCGACTCGGTGACGGGCATGCCGACGGTCGCCGAGCGCACCGCGGCCAGGATCGCGCCGGAGCGGGCCGCCGCGGCCAGCGCCGGCAGTCCGGCGTCGCTCCACAGTGGACTTTCCCGGCGGTACCGTATGGGCTCCTCGCTCTTCGGGTCCTCGAACCACCCGATGCCGAAGCCGTCGGCGTTGATGGTGCCGCCGCCGCGCATGTCCAGGGGCGCCCAGGACTGCCGGGACAGCGAGTGCGGCGGCGTGAACAGCAGTTCGGCCAGGGGGATCGGGGGGCCCAGGTACGCCACGTGGCGGCACACTAGGCGGACTCCCCGGGGCGCGCGTCGCGCGCGGTCCGGAAGCCGCTGAAGATCTGCCGCCGGATCGGGTAGTCCCAGTTGCGGAACGTGCCCCGGCACGCGGCCGCGTCGGTGCCGAACGAGCCGCCGCGCAGCACCTTGTACTCGGGGCCGAAAAACACCTCCGAGTACTCGCGGTACGGGAACGCGGTGAACCCCGGGTAGCCGGCGAAGTCGCTGTCGACCCACTCCCACACGTCGCCGATGAGCTGGTGCACGCCCAGCGGCGAGGCGCCCGCCGGGTAGGCGCCGACGGGTGCGGGGGACAGGTGCCGCTGGCCGAGGTTCGCGTGCTGCGGGCCGGGATCGGCGTCGCCCCACGGGTATCGGCGCGAGCGGCCGCTGGCCGGGTCCCACCGTGCCGCCTTCTCCCACTCCGCCTCGGTCGGCAGCCGCCGGCCGGCCCACGCCGCGTAGGCGCTCGCCTCGTGGAACGACACGTGCACCACCGGCGCGCCGGGCACGATCGGCGCGGTGCGGCCGAACTCGGTGGCGAGCCACCCACCGGGGTCGCGCACCCAGTGCAGCGGCGGGGCGCCGCCGGCGTCGATGAACTCGGCGTACTGCGCATTGGTGACCGGGGCCGCGTCGATGTAGTACGCCGGCACGTCGACCACGTGCGCCGGCCGCTCGTTGTCCAGCGCCCACGGCTCGGTCGACGTGCCCATCGTGAACGGCCCGCCGGGCACCAGCACCTCGCCGCCGACGTCCACAGTGGACGGTGGTGGCGGGGGCGCGGACAGCACCGGGGTGCCGGCCCGCAGCTGGTGCGTGGCCAGCATGGTCTCGTCGTGCTGCTGCTCGTGCTGGACGATCATGCCGAAGGCGAAGCCGTCCTCGGTGAGCCTCCTGCCCTCCAGGTGTACCCGTTCCAGCACGTCGAGCGCCTTGTCGCGCACGGTCGCGACGTAGGCCCGCGCCTCCTTCGGCCCGAGCAGCGGCAGCGCCGGCCGGTCCTTGCGCGGGTGCTTGAAGGCGTCGTAGAGGTGGTCGATGTCCGCGCGGACCGGGTCGCGGCCGCCGACGTCGCGCACCAGCCACAGCTCCTCCTGGTTGCCGATGTGCGCCAGGTCCCAGACCAGCGGCGACATCAGCGGCGAGTGTTGCCTGACCAGGTCGCCGTCGTCCACGGCCTCGGTCAGCCCGGCGGATCTGCGGCGGGACCGCTCCAGCTCCCGCGCGACGCGTTCCCTCAGGTCAGCCATTGCGTGTACTCCCTTCGACGACGTCGTCGAGCAGGAGCGGCGGCAGGTCCAGCCGCTCCAGGGCGATTTCGCGAACGGCCCTGGCCGCGCCGGCCAGGATCGGATCGGCCATGCCGTCGCGGGCCGCCTGCACCCAGCGCCCGGCGGCCGCCGCGCACAGCTCGAGGACCCGCGTGACGGTGGCCAGGTCGGCGAGCAGGGCGTGCAGCAGCGCCACGGGCGCGAACCAGCCGCGCCCGGGCTGGGTGTCGAGGTAGCGGATCTCCAGGTACCCGCGCGGGCGGACCGGCGGGAAGAGGGTGCTGAGGTGGTAGTCGAGGTCGGCGTACGTCGGTCTCGGGCCCAGTGCGCCACGGATCCAGTCCGCGAACGTCACCCCCGCGGGGGTGTCCCAGGCTCCGTCCGGGCGGCGGACGCACAGCAGCGCCGCGTCCAGCGCGTAGCGGGCCCACGCGGCGGCGGGGTCCGCGCCGGTGCGGACCTGCCGGGTGCGGGACGGGTCGATGCCGCGCCAGGCCCGCTGCCGGGCGGAGGCCCAGCCGGTGTCGCGCCCGGCGAAGCGCCCCGAGTTGGCGAACAGCGCCAGCAGCGGGGGTCCGACCGCGTGTACGGCGGCCCAGCGCACGGCCAGCTCCGGCGCCGGGCCGGAGTCGAGGCAGACCTGCAGGCCCGCCGTCGAGCACATCATGATTTTTCCGGACATGCCCCGACGGTCGAACGCGGCCTCCATCGCGTCGTACCGGGGGGTGGAGAGTAATCGTCGCGGCGTGCGGTGCGGGTCTACGCCGGTCTCGCCGAGGATGAGCCCGGCCCCCGCGAACATCGCGGTGAGCTGCTCGATTTCGGCGCCGACGGCCGCGTGGAGGTCGGCCAGCGAGGCGTGCGGCCGGCTGGAGATCTCCACCTGGCCGCCGGGTTCGAGGGTGACGCTGCCGCCGTGTCGCAGCGGGAGCGCCGGGCTGTCGGCCCGGAGGGTCGCCGGTGCATGGTCACCGAGCGCCTGACAGAGCCGGTCACGATCCAGAGTAGCGGAGGGATCGTCGCGTTCGTGAACGGTGAACTCGAGTTCGACACCGACCGCCGCGGGTGGACCGGTTTTGAAGCAGATCGATGCAATGTAGCCCTCGGCCTGCTCGATCTCGGTGATGACCGCGTCGTGGTCGGCGGCCGTGCGAACGCCCTGCAAGGTCGCCATGCGAGCCGACGCTACCCCAGGATCCGTCGATCGGCGAACGCTGACGCTGACGCTGACGCTGAACAAATGGTTACCGTCCGACTACGGGGGTGACCATCAGCGCAACATGCGGTACAACTTCAGGGCCTCGCGGTTGAGCGAGCGCAGCACGGGCATTCTGGCCAGCGAGACCAGCCGGTCGATGAGCGGCACCGCGCGGTCGACCAGCAGCGTGGTCTTCTCCTGGCCGGGGGAGGAGTCGTGCACCCAGTACAGCGTGATGCCCATCTGGCACAGCCACAGCAGCTCGGGCAGGTCGACGCGCAGCTCGGGGTCGATCTTCGTGGTGGAGCCCTCGACGACGTCGCGCAGGGTGCCGATCGAGCGCTCGCGGGCGGGGGCCGACTCGGCGCTGAACGGGCTGAGCGGCGACCCCGGCTCCACGGCGATCTTGATGAACTTGCCGGCGAAGGCGTGGTACGGCGCCATCGTCTCGACCATCGCGCCGAACGCCACCCGCAGCCGCTCGTCGAACGGCCCGGGCCGGGCCAGCCGATCGGCGCAGGCGGCGGCGGTGTCCGCCTGCACCGTGGCGTAGAACTCCTGGACCAGGTGGTCCTTGGACGGGAAGTAGTAGTAGGCGTTGCCCACCGACAGCCCCGCCGCCTGGGCGATCCCGCGCATCGTGGTCTTGTCGTAGCCCTGGTCGCGGAACAACCGGACCGCCGTGTCGACGATCAACCGTTTGGTCTGCTCGCCGCGCTCGGAGGTCCGGTCCGGTCCGGTGCTCATGTCAGGCGTCGCAGGTTCCACCACAGTCCTGACGATATCTGCCGCCTGTCCTGCGTCCCGCGGCCCAGCCGTCGTCCCAGCCCACGTCCCAGCCCTGCGCGAAGTCCTTGCTGCGCAGGGCCTGACGCAGCGAGCCGGCCGAGGCGGCCACCTGCCGGGCGAGCGGCCGCAGGTGCGGCTGGGCGAGGCGCGCCGCCAGCCCCCGATATCCATCCAGCGCCCACAGGCACATGAGCCAGGCCGCGTCGCCGGTGTACACGCCGCCGTCGTCGGCGACCACCGTGATGTCGGCGAGGGTCTCGGCCGGGTCGAGCGCCGGATACCGGCGGCGCGCCTCGTCTGAGCCCGCTGCGACGAACTCCAGCGGGACGATCTGCGACCGCGCCGCGAGCCAGGCCCGTGCCGTGCGGCACAGTCCACAGCTCGCGTCGTACAGCACGGTCAGCCGGGTGATCATCGAGGTGGTTCGAGGTCGTCCGGCGCGGGACGGGCCGGGCCGCGGCCGGGAGCGGGGGGCGGCGGGGCGGCCGCTCGCATCGGGGCCACCGGGTACGGCGCCACCGGGACCGGACCCACCGGGAGCGGCATGCCGGGGCCCAGCATCCGTGCCGGCGCGACGGGCGGGGCGGCCTTCTCGAGCATCCGGCGGCGGCGGAACCGGCTCAGGACGAACAGGTTGAAGAAGTGCATGCCGCCGAGCACGAGCAGCACGAGCCCGATCTTCATGGCGAGGGCTTCCATCGCCTCGCTGCCGTCCAGGATCGGCTGGCCGATCTTCAGCGCGACCGCGACGTAGCCGAGGTTGAGCAGGTAGAACCCGACGACGAGCAGGTGGTTGACGGAGTGGGCGAGGCGTTCGTCCTCGAACGCGTCGTCGAGGAACACCTGCCCGTTCTTGAGCAGGGTCCGCGCGACCCACACCGTGAGCACGATGCTGACCAGCAGGTACAGCAGGTAGGTGCCGAGCTTGAGGTCCATCTCCAGCCTCCGGGGGAGAGCTTGAACGTGTTCAACAACAAGGTAGGCGTAAATCTGAACGCGTTCAACTGTGCCCCCGCTCACTGTCGCTCGACGGCGGCGGTGCTGGGCGTGAAGCTGCATAAGTCCGGCCGCTCCGCGACCGGACTTATGCGACATTTCGTGAAATAACGGTGAGTGCCGAAAGGCGCGGGTGCTGCTACAAGGCGGCGATCAGCAGGGCGGTGCCGAGCAGGGCGAGGTGGTGCAGGGACTGGTCCGCGGCGTACATCCCGGAAATCGGAGAGGTCGTCTCGGCGAACTCCGGCGAGCGGGTCGCCCGCAGCACCGCCCGCACCGGCCAGCGGCGGTCCAGCAGGCCGTGCGTCGCCGCGGAGAACGCCAGGCCCGCGCACACGCCCAGCGGGGAGAGCGGCAGCCGCAGCGCCGCGGCGGTGAGCAGCAGCACGGCGGTCACGGTGAGGTGGTACCCGATCAGGTGCCCGGCCAGGGCCCGCCACGCGGCGGCGCCCGTGCCGGACTTCAGTGCCGCCTGGTGGTCGGTCTGCGCGATGTGGTCGCCGAGGGAGTGGCCGACGAAGAGCGCCGCGAGCGTCACGGCGAAAACGACGGACCTGGTGAGCGTGTCATGCGACATGATGGACTGGCTCCTCACTGAGCGCTTGCGCGGGGAGGGGAGCAGCGGGGCGGCTCGGTCTTGGCGGATGGGGCCGTCCCGCCGGCCCGGGACTGCATCGTTGGGACATCGATGGAGCCCCGATCATCCGCCCCGCGGCGGTCCACTGCTACGCCGAACGTGACAGAACACATGTGTCCTGGGTCGCGCTCACCCGCCCGTACCTGCGGAAATCAGTAACTAAGCGGACATGTCGTATGTTTCCTAAGGGTGCGCAGCGACCCGAGTCCGACGACCCGCGTGCTGTACCTCGCCGGCTGGGGGCGCAGCGGCAGCACGCTCGCGGAGAGCCTGCTGGCCCGGGTGCCCGGCCTTGTCGGGGTCGGCGAGATCAAGTTCCTGTGGGAGCGGGGGCTGCTGCAGAACCGGCGGTGCAGCTGCGGCACGCCGCTGCGCTCCTGCGAGTTCTGGCGCCGGGTGCTCGGCGAGGCCTTCGGGGGCATGCCGGACGACGGGACCGTGCGGGCCCTCGACGCCGCCTCGCGCCGGTTCCGCACCCGGCACCTGCCGGGGCTGCCGCTCAGGCCGGCCAGCCCGCCGGACGCGGACCGGCTGCTGTGGTACTACGAGACGCTCGAGCGCCTCTACCGCGCGGTCGCGGCCGTCAGCGGCGCGCGGGCGGTGGTCGACAGCGGCACCGCCACGACCCCGACGCCCCGGGCGGCGCCCGGATGCCGCGCATGCACCCCGGCTTCACGGCGCTGTACTGGTCGGCCTGGAACCTCGCCACCGGGCGGATCGCGCGCCGGTCCGGGCTGCCGTACCTGCACTTCTGGTACGAGGACCTGGTCGCCGACCCCGAGGGCACGCTGCGCGCGATCACCGACCTCGGCGGCGTGCCCGCGGCCAAGCCGCCGGTGGGTGAGCGCGGCGAGGTGGTGGTGCCGCGCACCCACCAGGTGTCGGGCAACCCGATGCGCCTGCGCTCCGGGCCGGTGCCGCTGCGCCTGGACGACGAGTGGGCGACGGCGATGGCACCCCGGCACCGCTACCTCACCGGCGCCGTCACCGTGCCGCTGCGCCACCGGTACGGGTACCGGGACGACGGAACCCGGCTCAAGTCGGCCAGGCACGCGCCGATCGGACACTCGTGAAGGCGTGGCTCGTCGCGGCCGCCGTCGTGCTGTCCGTCACGCTCGGCGGCACCCTGACCTGGCAGCACTATGCCGGCACGGTGGATCAGGCGGACCTGCTCGGCGACACCGGCCGGGACCGCTCGGGCCCGCCCCGGCAGATCACCATCGAGTCCGCGCCGCGCGTGCCGGCCGGGCCGGTCGCCCCCGGCGCCGGCCGCACCGCGGGGCTGGATGCCGAGCCGGGCCGTAACATCCTGCTCGCCGGCCTCGACGCCCGGCCGGAGGAGGACCGGCGACCTCGCGCGCCGACACGGTCATCGTGGTGCACGTGACGGAGGTGGGCGACCGGGCGTACCTCATCTCGCTGCCCCGCGACACCCGGGTGGCGATACCCGGCCACGGCACCGGCGCAAGGTCGTGGACGCCGTCGGCGGGGTCGAGCTGTGCGTGGACGAGGAGACCACCTCGGTGCGCGTCGGGTGGGACGCGCAGGGGCGGGAGACCCCGCCGTACCGCCTGATCCCGCCCTCGTTCCGGCCGGAGAAGATCACCGGGGTGCGGGCCCAGGTGTACCACGTCGGCTGCCGGCACTTCGCCGGCTGGGAGGCCCTGGACTACGTGCGCCAGCGAGAGCTCATCCCCGACGGCGACTACGGCCGCCAGCGCCACCAGCAGCAGCTCCCGCGCGCGCTCGCGGAGAAGATCACCTCGGCCGGGGTGATCGCCAACGCGATCGCGCTCAACCGTGCGCTGAGCGCCGTCGGGGACTCGCTCACCTTCGACGGCAACGGGGCCTCGGTCACCGACTGGATCGTCCGGCTGCGCGCGATCGGCCCGGGCGATCTCACGCTGCTGCGCACCAACGGTGTGCGGTACCGCACCGAGCAGCGCGACGGGCGCGACTACGAGAGCCTCGACGCCACCACCGCGGAGCTGTTCGCCGCCGCCCGGGACGACCGGCTGGCGGAGTTCGCCGCGCGGTACCCGGCCTGGGTCATCGCCCCGGGCGCCAACTGAGCCGTGGGGAGGTGGTAAAGTGGAGGAGTACCTCCGATATAAGGTGACGGTGTCATGCAGACGCAGGCGGGTGCGCGGCGGCCGCAGCGGGCGGACGCGCGGCGCAACTTCGACGCGCTGATCGCGGCCGCGCGCGAGGCCTTCGCTGAGCACGGCACCGGGGCGTCGCTGGAGGAGATCGCGCGCCGGGCCGGCGTCGGCATCGGCACGCTGTACCGCAACTTCCCCACCCGGCGCGACCTGTTCGACGCCGTCTACATGGACGAGATCGGGGCGCTGTGCCGCGCCGCCGACGACGTCGCCGGGCTGGCGCCGTGGGACGCGCTCGCCATGTGGCTGCAGCGGTTCGTCGGGTACGTCGCGACGAAGCGCGCCATCTACGAGGAGATCAACCGCGACTCCGAGATGATCCGCGGCGCCCGCGACGTCATGTACGAGGCGGCCGACCGGCTGCTCACCCGGGCGCAGGAGGCCGGCGTCGCCCGCCGGGACGTGAGCTCCGACGACCTGCTGCGCCTCATCTCCGGGCTCACCGCCGGAGGGTACGTCGACGACGCCCAGCGCGAGCGGGTGCTCGCCGTGGCCCTGGACGGCGTGCGCGCCCGCTGAGGCGGATTGTTTGACCGCACCCTCGCGGCGGGTAAGCGCGGCGCATGCGCAAGCACCTGCTGCGCCCGTCCTGATGGCTGGAACCGGCCACCTGCGCCGTGGGGAGGCGGGACAGTAGGCGAGTAGCCTGGTCCGACGCGCGCTTCGTACCGTGATCACGGGGTTGTGGTCGTCCGGGCCGGGGCGAGATTCAGCTCGAGTGGATGAGGTGCATCGCAGATGTCCGACCTGGCACAGATCGGCGTGACCGGCCTGGCCGTGATGGGCCGCAACCTGGCCCGGAACCTGGCCCGCAACGGTTACACCGTCGCCGTGCACAACCGCTCCTACGAGCGCACCCGCCGCCTGGTGGACGAGTTCGGGCACGAGGGCACGTTCGTGCCGAGCGAGTCCATGGCCGACTTCGTCGCCTCGCTGGCCCGCCCGCGGGCCGTCATCATCATGGTCAAGGCCGGCGGCCCCACCGACGCCGTGATCGACGAGCTCGTCCCCCTCCTGGAGGAGGGCGACATGATCGTCGACGCCGGCAACGCCCACTTCGCCGACACCCGCCGCCGCGAGCAGGCCCTGCGCGGGCACGGGCTGCACTTCGTCGGCACCGGCGTGTCGGGCGGCGAGGAGGGCGCCCTGCTGGGCCCGAGCATCATGCCGGGCGGTTCCCCCGAGTCGTACCAGACCCTCGGCCCCATGTTCGAGAAGATCTCGGCGAAGGTCGACGGCACCCCGTGCTGCACGCACATCGGCCCCGACGGCGCCGGGCACTTCGTCAAGATGGTCCACAACGGCATCGAGTACGCCGACATGCAGCTGATCGCCGAGGCGTACGACCTGCTGCGGGCCGGCCTGGGCGCCACCCCGGCGGAGATCGCGGACATCTTCCGCACGTGGAACACCGGCGACCTCGAGTCCTTCCTCATCGAGATCACCGCCGACGTGCTCGCCCACGTGGACGACGACACCGACAAGGCGTTCGTCGACATCGTGCTGGACCAGGCCGAGCAGAAGGGCACCGGCCGCTGGACCGTGCAGAGCGCGCTCGACCTGGGCGTGCCGATCACCGGCATCGCCGAGGCCACGTTCGCCCGGTCGCTGTCCGGCCACGCCGACCAGCGCGCCGCCGCCCGCGAGGCGTTCGGCACCGAGGTCGCGGGCCTGGAGATCACCGACCGGGACCGGTTCGTCGAGGATGTGCGCGCCGCCCTCTACGCGTCGAAGATCGTCGCCTACGCGCAGGGCTTCGACCACATCCAGGCCGGCAGCGAGGAGTACGGCTGGGACATCGACCGCGGCAAGGTCTCCTCGATCTGGCGCGGCGGCTGCATCATCCGGGCCCGGTTCCTCAACCGCATCCGCGAGGCCTACGACGAGAACCCGGGCCTGAAGAGCCTCATGGTGGCGCCGTACTTCGCCGAGGCCGTCAACGCCGGCGTGCCCAGCTGGCGGCGGGTCGTCGTGGCCGCGGCCCAGGCGGGGATCCCGACCCCGGCGTTCTCGTCGTCGCTGGCGTACTTCGACGGCCTGCGCGCGCAGCGCCTGCCCGCCTCGCTGATCCAGGGCCTGCGCGACAACTTCGGCGCGCACACCTACCGCCGCACCGACCGCGACGGCGTCTTCCACGTCGAGTGGGCCGGCGACAAGAAGGAACACACGGCTTAACGGTCTTGTCGAGCTGCTCGGGGTCGCCGGAGCGCCACCAGCGCTCCGGCGACCGCCGCGGCGGTCGTGCACCAGAAGGCGGTGGCGTAGGCGCCGCCGTGCAGGGGCAGGGTCAGCACCGCCACCGTGACGGCGCCGGCCAGGTACTGCGCGGTGGTCATGACGGCGCCGGCCGAGGACTGCTCGTCGGCCGGCACGTCCCGCCCGCCCACGTTGAACATCGACGTGTAGACGATGCCGTGCGCCAGGCCGCTGACCAGCAGGCCGGGCAGCACCCCGGCGAGGTAGCCCCGGCCCGCGGCGAGGGCCAGCCACGCCAGGCCCAGCGCGGCGAGCGCGAACCCCGAGCCGAGCGTGCGGGTCGCGCCGAGGCGGCGCACGAGGCGATCGGTGAGCGAGCTGCCGAGCGTGACGAGCGCCGCCAGGGGCAGGAACGCCAGGCCCGCGCGCAGCGGCGAGTAGCCGTCGCGATCCTGCAGCATCAGCGTCACGACGTAGAACTCCGAGCCGACGCTCGCCATGTACAGCGCGGCGGCGGCCGCCCCCACGCGCAGCGACGCCGGCCGGGCCGCCGGGCGCCGCGTCACGAGGAAGGCCGCGGCGAGCGCCCCGGCCGCGGCGAGCGTGCCGATGGTCGCCGGGTCGGTCCAGCCCCGGGCCCCGCCGAGGGTCAGCCCGAGGACCGCGCCGAACGAGGCGCCGGTACCCAGCAGCGAGGCGGCCAGGGGGATCGGTTCGGGGCGCGCCCGGGCGGCGGAGAGCAGCCACACCGCGGCGCCGGCCGCGCAGGCCACGGTCACCGGGATGTTGACGAGGAAGGTCCAGCGCCAGCTGTACCGCGTGAGGGCCCCGCCCAGCACCACGCCCGCGGCCAGCCCGGACGCCCCGACCGCGCCCCACACCGACAGCGCCCGGGTGCGGGCCGGACCGGCCGGGAACCGCGCGCCGATCAGCCCCAGGATCGCCGGCTGCAGCAGCGCCGCGGCGATCCCCTGCGCGCCCCGGGCGGCCAGCAGCGTCGCGCCGTCGCCGGCCACGCCGCCGGCCGCGCTCGCCGCGCCGAACAGCACGGTCGCGGCCAGGAACAGCCGGCCCGCGCCGACCCGGTCGGCGAGCCGGCCGCCGAGCAGCAGGAAGCCGGCGAACGGTACCGCGTAGGCGCTCACCACCCACTGCGCGGCGGACAGGTCGAGGCGCAGGTCGCGGGCGATTCCTGGCAGCGCGACGTACACGATCGAGTAGTCCAGGGCGAGCAGGAACTGGGCCGCGGACAGGACGACGAGGGGCATGCTCGCCATCCTCGGACCTTCACACTAGTGTGAAGGTCAACGCGTGGGAGGCACGTCACATGCGCATCGGCGAGCTGTCGGCCCGCACCGGCACCCCGGCCCGGCTGTTGCGGTACTACGAGGAGCAGGGCCTGCTGACCCCGGCCCGGCTGGACAACGGCTACCGCGACTACGGCGAGCACCTCGTCGACCGGGTCCAGCAGATCCGCGGCCTGCTCGAGGCCGGTCTGCCCACCCGCCTGATCAAAAACGTGCTGCCCTGCCTGGACAATCCTTGTAGCATCACGATCTCCGGCGCCGGGCCGGAGGTGGTCGAGCTGCTGCGGCACGAGCGCGACCGCATGGACTCCCGGATCGCGTGCCTGTCCCGCAACCGCGACGCCATCGACGCATACCTGTCGAAAGTGACCTCATCAGTGAGCCAGCCCAGCATCCGCGTCGCCACGCCGGCCGACCGGGACGCGGCGGTCGCGACCTTCGTGGCCGCGTTCGCCGCCGACCCCGCCGTGCGGTGGTTCCTGCCCGACGACGAGACCTACCCAGCCGAGGCCGCCGCGATGGCGGGCCACCTGTTCGACCTGCGGGTCGGGCACGGCACGGTGTGGATCGCCGACGGCGGCGCGGCCGTCGCCATGTGGGACCCGCCACGCTCGCCCGCGGGGGACAGGGCCGGGCATCCGCCACCGCCTGGTCCGGGTCGGTCACCGCGAAGCCTCGACGAGCCAGACTGGGCGCCGCCTGGTCTGGGTCGGTCCGCGCGAAGCCTCGACGAGCCAGACCGGGCGCAGGACGGCCGGTTCGGCCGCTACCAGGCGGTGGTGCACCGGCGGATGCCGAGGTTTCCGCACTGGTACCTCGGCGTGCTCGCCTCCCACCCGGACCACCGCGGCCGGCGCCTGGGCCGGACGGTCATGGCCGCCGGGCTGGCGCGCGCGGCGGCCGACGGGCTGCCCGCCTACCTGGAGACGTCCAACCCGCGCAACGTCGACGTCTACCGCTCGGCGGGCTTCGAGGTCGCCGAGCACCTGACGGTCGACGACCTCCCCGTGTGGATCATGACTACAGGCGAAGGTCGTTCGTGACCGAACGGCCCTGACCGCCCAGCAGGTCCTCGAACGAGGTGGTCAGCTCGAACGGGTCCTTGACCGTGACCGGCTCGCGGGCGGCCACCAGGGCGGCCAGCTCGGCGCCCGCCCGGGCGATCCGCTCGTGCAGCGTGTCCCGGGTGTCTCGGGTGTCGCGGCCCCCGGCCGCCCAGTCCTCGGTGGCGGCGAAGACCGCCGTCGGCGCCACCACCGCGTGCAGGTAGGCGAACATCGGCCGCAGTGCGTGCTCCAGGGCGAGGGAGTGCCGCGCGGTGCCGCCGGTCGCGCCGAGCAGGACCGGCTTGTCGCGCAGCACGTCGTCGCCGAGCACGTCGAAGAACGACTTGAACAGCCCGCTGTACGACGCGTTGAAGATCGGCGACACGGCGATCAGGCCGTCGGCCGCGGCGACCGCGTCGATGACCTCCTTCAGCGCCGGCGACGGGAAGCCCGTCAGCAGGTGGTCGGTGATGTCGTGCGCCACGTCGCGCAGCTCGAACACCCGCACCGTGATCTCGCCATCGAGCTTCTGCCGCACGGCGGCCGCGAGCCGGTCGGCCAGCATCCGCGTGGACGACGGCTGGCTCAGGCCCGCGGCGACCGCGACGATCGAGCGCTTGATGGTCATGCGTCCGCCTTCTGGGCGAGGGCGGCCTTCAGGGACTCGTGCGTCGGGGCGTCCGGCACGTGCGCCGGGCGGCCGATCGCGAACTCCTTGCGCAGCACCGGCACGACCTCCTCGCCGAGAATGTCCAGCTGCTCCAGCACCGTCTTGAGCGGCAGCCCGGCGTGGTCGAGGAGGAACAGCTGGCGCTGGTAGTCGCCGACGTACTCGCGGAAGCTCAGCGTGCGGTCGATGACCTCCTGCGGGCTGCCGACGGTCAGCGGGGTCTGCGCGGTGAAGTCCTCCAGCGACGGCCCGTGCCCGTAGACCGGCGCGTTGTCGAAGTACGGCCGGAACTCGTTCTTCGCGTCCTGCGAGTTCTTGCGCATGAACACCTGCCCGCCGAGGCCGACGATGGCCTGGTCCGCCGAGCCGTGGCCGTAATGCTCGAAGCGGCGCCGGTAGAGCTCGACCATGCGCTGCGTGTGCTCCTTGGGCCAGAAGATGTGGTTGGCGAAGAAGCCGTCGCCGTAGTACGCGGCCTGCTCGGCGATCTCCGGGCTGCGGATCGAGCCGTGCCACACGAACGGCGGCACCCCGTCCAGCGGCCGCGGCGTGGCCGTGAAGCCCTGCAGCGGCGTGCGGAAGTTGCCCTCCCAGTCCACGACGTCCTCGCGCCACAGGCGGCGCAGCAGCGCGTAGTTCTCGACGGCGAGGGCGATGCCGTTGCGGATGTCCTGGCCGAACCAGGGGTACACCGGCCCGGTGTTCCCGCGCCCCATCATGAGGTCCACCCGGCCGTCGGCCAGGTGCTGCAGCATCGCATAGTCCTCGGCGATCTTGACCGGGTCGTTGGTCGTGATCAGCGTGGTCGCGGTGGACAGCCGCAGCCGGCTCGTGCGCGCCGCGATCCAGCCGAGCATGGTGGTCGGCGACGAGGGCACGAACGGCGGATTGTGGTGCTCGCCCAGCGCGAAGACGTCGAGCCCGACCTCCTCGGCCTTGAGCGCGATGGTCATCATCGCCTTGACGCGCTCCGCGTCCGTCGGCACCCGCCCGTTGGTGGGGTCCTGGGTGACATCACCGACGGTGAACACTCCGAACTGCATCTCGAACGCCCGCCTTCGCCCGTTCCCGGCGACCCGTCTGGTCCCCGGTCCTCGCGGGCTACAACATAGCTGACTCGTCAAACATTCCATCATGTGAACAATCACAGTTCATGACTTCTTCGAATCTCTTGGCCGCGAGGGCGCCCCCGCCGCCACGAAAGCGGGAGCGCCCGGTCTCGGTCCGGCCCCGTTCAGCAGGTGGAGTTGGTCTGGGTGAGCAGGCCCATCCGGTACGACAGCTCGCCGTAGTCGCCGCCGGAGCCGGGGTCGCGGCCCTGGTAGACGTACTGCATCCGGCAGGGGCTGATGGTCAGCGTCTGGTCGTTGCTCGCGCGGACCATCTCGCCGTGGCTGATGTCGTTGGTCCACGCCCCGCCGGGGAAGGTGACGTTGCTCTTCCCGGCGAACGGGTTGGACTCGGTCGCGGCGAGCGCGGTCCAGGCGCCGGTGAGGCTCGTGGCGGTCCAGGAGCGGAAGTACCGGCCCTAACCGCCGATGGCCTCGACGAAGCCACCACAGCGACCACAGCACGCGGTCGCCGGGTTCCAGCCAGCCGACCGCGCGCCCCACCTGCCGGCGCTGCCCGGACAGCTCCAGCCGCAGCATGGTGAGATCCTCGAAGTCGTCGGCGTCGGGCACGCCGTCGAGGTCGTTCAGCGTCGCGGTGCGCCCGGCCGCGACGCGCTCGCGATGCAGATAGGTACCGGCCTGCCGGACCGCGATCGCCGCCAGCCAGGCGCGCAGGCTCTCCGGCTCGCGCAGCGAGGTCAGCTGCCGCAGGGCGCGCAGCATCGTGTCCTGCACGACGTCGTCGACCGCGGCCGGGTGCCCCGCCAGCGCGCGCCGCACGATCGTGTACACCAGTGGCAGGCACGCCGCCACGAGCTAGTCGCGCGCCCGGCCGTCGCCGGCCTGCGCCGCGACGACGAGGGCAGTCTCGTTGGTACCCGTTGCCCGCATGGCCACGCCTCGTCGATGGCGCGCTCGCTCAGCCACGCGTCTCCTAAAGCTCGCCGACGCTGCCGAGGACCTGGTCGCGCCAGCATCGGGCGGCCGCGCCGAGCGCGTCCATCCGGGCAAGTGCCTCGCGGTAGCGCTCTTTCGCCGCCGGGGCGTCGCCCTGCGCCCGGTCCGCCTCGGCGAGGCAGGTCAGCGCCTCGACCTCCTCTGCGGCGGTGCCCAGCCGCCTGCTGAGCAGCAGCCCCTTCTCGTGATGTGCGCGGGCACCGGCCGGGTCGCCGCGTTCCTGCGCCAGCCGGCCGCTGACGTCGAGCAGGCTCATCCGCAGGTGGTTGAGCTTTGTGACCGATGCCGCGTGACGCAGCCGGGCAAGGTGCGTCGCGGCCAGCTTGAACCGCCGCTCATGCACCGCCTGCCGGGCCAGGCAGATGTGCGCCTGCGCGAGCAGCAGCGGCGAGCCGCTACGGCGGGCCATGAGCAGAGCGGTCGTGGCGTGCAGGCGAGCGGCCGGGAGGTCGCCGAGCTGCTGATGCGCGGATGCCAGCAGCACGTGGCCGGTGAAGATCGGCAGGATGAGGCCGGCCTGGGCGCCGAGCGTCTGCGCCAGCTGCACATGAACGAGCGCGGAGGACGGATCGTGGCCACGTACCGCGATGTCGCCGAGGTTGATCGCCACCGCCACGCGCCCACCGATGCTGCCCGCCCGCGCGTGCACGCGTTCCAGACCCCGGTACGCCTCGATCGCGGCATCCCACCGCCCGGCCACGCGGTCGACGTCGGCGGCCACCTCGGTGAGCCAGGTACGCAACGGCACATGCCGGGTAGCGGCGCGCGCTGCCTGCCCGATCAGGGTGGTGGCGGTGGCGAGCCGGGTGCGGTCCAGCTCGACGACGGCGCGGTTCGCCAGCCGAACCGCCTGCGTGGCGGGGTCGGCAGGCCCGGCGGCGGTGAGCCCGTCGCTGGAGTCGAGCGCGGCGAGCGCGGCGGCGGTGTCGCCGCGTACCCGGGCGATGGACACCAGTTGGTCGGCGGCGAGGATGCGGGCGGCCGGATCGCCTCCGGCGTCGGCCTGGCGGCCCAGCTCATCGGCGTGCGCAGCCGCCTCGTCCAGCGCCATGCGGTTGACGGCCAGCTGCACGCGAGCCGCCAGCACTCGTACGCCGAATATGCCGGCCTGGTCGTGCGCCGCCGCGGTGAGCTGTTCGAGTGCGAGCCGGGCGGACTCTGTCCGGCCGCGCTGGAGCTCGATCTCGGCGAGGCACAGCTGCGCGTCGGCGAGGGCGTCGGGACGATGCAATCGGCCCGCCAGCTCTACGCAGTCGCCGAGGACGGCCGCGGCGTGTGCCAGTCGTCCGCGGCCCTGCTCGACGGGCCATAGCTGTTGCTGGACGACGAGCAGATCGCTGAGCCTGTTCGCCTGTCGTGCTGCTTGCGCCGCGAGGGCCAGCTCGGCGTAGGCGCCGTCGTAGTCCTCGCGTTGGAGCCGCAGGGAGGCCAGGACGTGGCGATCGGCGACGGCGTCGGCAGCCATGCCCGGGTTGGCGTCGTAGAACTCGAGCGCCTCGCGGGCCAGCTGCTCGGCCTCGTCGCGATCTGTGTCCGAGTAGTGTTCCAGCAGATACTGAGCGAGTGCGGTCGCGGCGGCGGCCCGGCCCACGCCGCCGAGGCGCTCCACGGCCCGCAGGCCGTCGCGCAATAGGGCCCGCCCCTGGTCGAGATGGCCGAGCGCGGCGGCGAGGCGCGCCGCGCTTTCGGCGGCACGCGCGTAGTCGGCCGGGTAGGCGATCTCCGGCAGGTGGCCCACCATCGACTGCAGTGTTTCCTCGGCTTCGGCGCTATTGCCCGCGGCCAGGGACAGCCGGGCGATGTGGCCCAGGTTGCGGAACTGGTGGGTGCGGCGGCGGTTGCGGACGGACCGGTCCGCGGCCGCCGCGAACAATCGGCCCGCTTCGGCCGTGTCGCCGCGTTCCTCGGCCAGCAGTCCCAGGTATTCGTACGCCTGACTCTCCATGCCGACGTTGTGGCGTTCGTGGTCGGTGCCGACCTGCCGGTGGAACCGGCTGGCGGCGTCCTCGCCACGCATCCGGCGGACCAGCCACCCGAGGACGCCGACGATGCGTGAGTCGTGCGGGGCGGGAGTGTCGGTGGTACTGGTACGAAGGGCCAACCAGTACAGTCGCTCGGCCTCCTCGAGGTCCCCGCGCTTGTGCGCGATGCGCGCCTGGTGGAACCGGGCCAACGCCACCTGGCTCGGTTTGCGCAACTTCTGGTAAAGGGCCTCAGCGGTACGGTATCCGTCGGCGGCCTCGTCGAGGCGGCCGACGCCGGCAAGGCGGATCGCGAGGTTGCCGGTGAAGTCGGCCACGGTAAGCGTGTCGCCGAGGCGGCGGGCGGCGTCGACGCCGAGGGTGAGCGTCTCCCGCTCGTCGTGCGGCAGGCCACGGGTCTCCAGGAACGGGTGCTCGGGGGAGTTCAGGTTCTGCACCAGGGCGACCACGTCCGACCAGCGCCGGTCCACGTGCGCCTCGCGCGTAGCGGCGAGCAGGTTGCGCCGCTGCCGCTCCAGCGCGATCATCGAGTACTCGGTGCCGTTGGCGTGCGCGTCGGAGTAGGCCACGCAGAACCGCCGGAACACCACCCGGAACCGGCGCCGCCGGTCCTGGGTTCGGCTGAAGCTGCGCAGCACCGGGTGGATCGAGTAGCCGTCGCCTTCGACGGTCACGAGCGCGAGGTACGTGAGCACTTCGAGATGAGCGCGGGTGGTCGCCCGGCGGCGGTGCACCGGTACGAGAGGCCTGAAGCCGACGGCCGCGAAGGGCGAGCGCACGGCCAGCAGCAACCGCTGCAGCGGTCCCGGCAGGGCATGCAGCCGCAGCAGCACGGCGACGTCCTCAGCGGTGAAGGGACCCTCGGCGAGGGCTCCGGCGGCGCGGAAGGCCCGGCGTAGCGGTCGGGCGAGCCGGCGGTACGCGACCAGGGCGGTGCTCGTGACCCCCGGCATGCCCTCGGTCTCGGCGAGCGCCCCGGCGACGTTCGCCGCGATGTCCGCGGCCAGGCGGTGCACCCCGTCGGCACGGCGGATGACCACCGCCGCCTGGTTCGCCGCGATGGTGATCGCCAGCGGCTGGCCCTGCGCGATCCGAAGGATCTGCTCCACCGCGTCATCGCGCGGCGCGCCGCAGATCCTGTGGAAGAGGTTGTACGCCTCGTCGTCGGACAGGAGCGGCACCTCGATCACATCGGCGGTGTGGCGTATCGCCAACGGCCGGTCCTGGGTCGTGATCAGCAGGGACGCGCCGGGGGTCAGCAGCCGTTCCACGTATGGCAGCATCGCCGCGACGTCGGCGGAGACGTCGTCGAGCACGACCAGGACCCGGCCGGCGGCGGCCCGCACGCGCAACAGCTGGCGCACACGGTCGACGAGTTCGGCGGCCGGTCTCGGGCCCACGTTCAGGCCGCCACGCAGCAACCAGCCCTCCAACAGCGGGACGAGATCCCGCTCGACCCGCAGGTCGCCCCAGAACACGCCGCCGGGAAACAGGCCGGTCTCGTTGGCGATCATCCGGGCGAGCGTGGTCTTGCCGATGCCGCTCATACCCCACAGGCTCACCGAGCGGATCCCGTCGGCCGACCCTGTCAACGCGTGCCGCAGCCGCTCCATGACCGATCCGGGGCTGACGAATCGTATCGGCGGGGCGGGGGGCGTCGGCTCAAGCGGCGCGACGGGATGGTCATCCGTCCCCCGGCCGTCCACCGGCACCTTGTCCCACTCGACGTAGGCGAGGGCCGCGAACAGCGCGAGCAGCATCGCGACGGACCAGCGGACATCGATCTTGAGTTCGGCGCTGACGAGGTTGATGGCGACGCCGAGGCCAACGGTACCGATGAGCGTCCTCAGGATGCCGCGCACCAGAGGACGTTGAGTCCAACGCCGCATCCCGCTCCCACATCGATGTCGTCCACGAAGCCTGCCCGGCATTCAGCACGCTAGATCGCCTGGAACCGGACCGCTATCCGCGGTAAGGGTGGTGCCGGTCGTCGTCATGCCCGGCAGAACCGATGTCCGATGCGTCCGGTACCGCGGCGTCGCGGCGCGCACCGACGTGCTGCGCGCCGAGGCACTGGTCACGTTCCGTGAGCGCGGCGCCCGCGACGACGCGGTCGTCCACAACGGCGGCGGCCGCGGCCCCGGCCCCGTGCGGGCGGTCAGGTCCCGGCGCGGGTGGTGAGCCAGCGCTCGACGCTCGTCGTGTAGGCATCGAGGAGGCGGGCCTCCGTGCGGTGGGTCGTGATCAGCTCCGTCGCGGCGGCGGGGGAGTGGCCGCGCAGGCGCAGCACCGCGTAGGCGAGCATCGCCGAGCGGTGGCGGCCCTGCTGGCAGTGGACGAGCACGCGCGCCGCCGGGTCGGCGTCCAGGACCGTGGCGGCGAACTCGGCGGCGGGCGACCAGCGGCCCGGGGGCTGCGGGCGGCCGTGGTCGTGCATCGGGGCGTGGGCGACCGCGGCCGCGCCGAAGATGGCGCGCTCCACGGCCAGGTCCTGCGAGATCCAGGTCTGCGGGCCGGAGCGGCAGTTGACCACGTGCGTGACGCCCTGGCCGGCGAGGCGGCCGATCGTCGCGGCGGTGGGGACGCTGCCGACCGCGACGCGCTCGTCGCCGATCCAGGTCAGCCAGGTGGTGTCGCGGTCGGGGCCGTAGAGGCGGGTGACCAGGCCGTGGTACCGCCGCCGCCACCGCGACATCTAGTTGCCCGCGCTCTCGTAGCGGCGCAGGCCGCGCGAGAAGATCCAGCCGCTCACGACCAGACAGTACGCCGCGACGAGCGGGGTCAGCAGCCCCACCCACGCCCGGCCGTGGCCGAGCAGGAAGCTCACCGGGAAGAAGCTCACGAACGCGAACGGCAGGGCGAAGCCCAGGGCCGCCTTCAGCGCGAGCGGGTAGACGGAGATGGGGAACCGGGCGAGATCGCCGGCCTGGTGTACCGCCATCGCGAAGAGCGGGCCGGGGCTCTGCATCCAGAAGGCCGCCGCGTTGGTGGCGAGGTTGATGGCCACCTTGATGGCGATCGCGGACAGGACGACCACGACGCCGAGCAGCATACGGGCGAGCGACCAGTCGACGTCCACATGGGACAGTGCGGCGCCGAGCATGAGGCCGCCGGTCACGATGTTGCTCAGGCCGTTGATGCCGATCTGCATGCTGCTGACCTGCAGGACGATCGGGTACGGCCGGACGAGCATGTAGTCGAGGTCGCCCTGGTTGATCTGCCAGGCGATGTTCCACATGCCCTCGAAGAACAGTGAACCGACGCCCTCGGCGATGGCGACCATGGCGAACATCGCCACCACCGCCCAGAACGACCAGCCGTTGATGGCCGGAACCTTCGCGAAGACGGCCGACAGGAAGGCGATGTTGACGACCTGCATGAGGGCCGTGCCGACCATCATGATCCAGAAGTCGCCCTCGTACTCCAGCAGCGAGCGCAGGTGCGCGCCGAGCAGGCGGAAATAGAGCCGCAGCAGCCGCATCGTTGTCAACCCCCGTGTACCGTGAGCTGGCGTAGCGCCCGGCCGAACAGCGCGCGGGCGGCGAACCACAACAGCAGCAGCCAGGCCAGCTGGGCGCCGACGAGCAGCAGCGCGTGCCGGCCGGAGGCCTGGCCGACGAAGATGAGCGCCGGCGTGGAGGTCAGGCCCGCGAACGGCGACCACTGCGCCGCGGTCGCCAGCCAGCCGGGGAAGTACGCCAACGGGACCAGGGCGCCCGACAGCAGCGCCGTGATCGCCTGGCGGGCCCACAGCACGCCGATGAAGTTCTGGGTCCAGAAGCAGGTGAGCGTGCTGAGGTACACCACGACGAACTTCAGCGGCACCAGCAGCGCCATGGAGGCGGCGAACAGCGCGAGCTCCGGCCCCGGCGGCAGGTCGGGCACGCCGCCGGCCAGCATCGACACCCCGGACACCAGGGCGACGACGGCCAGCTCGATCCAGACGCCGCCGACCGTCTCCCACAGCCGGGCGTGCTGGTAGTCGACGGGCTTGACGAGGTCGAGCGCGACGAGCCCGGAGCGGATGCGAAACGACATGCGGAAGTCGACGAACGTGCCCACGAGCGCGCCGGAGGCGAACGCGACGAGCAGGTAGCTGCGCATGTGCGGCCAGTCGAAGCCGCCGACCTGCGCGGCCCCGCCGTCGCCGAGCAGCACCCGCCAGACCGCGAGCAGCGCCACCAGCTGGAAGCCGACGCCGCCCAGGGAGAGCAGGAAGCTGCCGCGGTACGCCAGGGCGGACAGGGCCGCCGCCCGCGCGTGCGCGCGGTACGCCCTCATGCTCGCCCTCACGCCCGCTCCAGCTGCAGCTCGCCGGAGTAGACGCGGCGGATGACGTCCTCGATGGACGGCTCGTCGACGTGAAAGTCGACCAGGTTGGTCAGCGGCGCGAGCGCGGTCACCGCCAGTCCCGCCGTCATGGCGAACCGGTCGAAGCGCACCGAGAACTGCGTCGGCGTCTCGCCGGGCTCGACCACCGCGCCGGGCAGCGCCGCGCGGACCCGCTCCAGCGGCAGCGCCGTCTCGGTCTCCAGATTGAGGATCCGCTCGCGGGCGAAGGCGTCCTTCACCGCGTCGAGGTCGCCGTCGAAGATGATGCGGCCCGAGTCGATGATGACCAGCCGGCGGCAGAAGCCCTCGATGTCGCCGAGGTCGTGGCTGGTCAGCATGACCGTCGTGCCCTCGTCGCGGACCGTGCGGAAGAACTCGCGGACCCGGTCCTTGACCGCGAGGTCCAGGCCGATCGTGGGCTCGTCGAGGTAGACCACCGGCGGCGCGTGCAGCAGCGCGGCGGCGAGGTCGGCGCGCATGCGCTGGCCCAGCGACAGCTTGCGCCCGAGCACCGGCAGCACCTCGTCGAGGCCGAGCACCTCGTCGAAGCGGGCCAGGCGCTTGCGGTACGTGCCGTGGTCGATGCCATAGATGTCGCGCAGCACCGCGAGGGACTCCGACACCGGCAGGTCCCACCACAGCTGGGTGCGCTGGCCGAAGAGCACCCCGATGCGGTGCGCCACCGCCGTGCGGTCCCGCCGCGGCGACAGCCCGTCGATGCGCACCTCGCCCGAGGTCGGCACCAGGATGCCGCTGAGCAGCTTGACGGTCGTCGACTTCCCGGCGCCGTTGGGCCCGACGTAGGCCACCGCCTCGCCGGCCTCGATCGACAGGTCGACGTGGTCCACCGCCACCTTGTCGGTGAACCGGCGGGTGAAGAGGTGTTTGACGGCCCCCCGCAGGCCCGGGTCCTTCTCCGGCCGGCGGAAGACCTTGGTCAGTTGTCGTGCCTCCACGAGTGCCACGAGGGTCGAGCCTGGCAAAGCCGATCGATGCCCGCAACGTTTTTTCGGGGGTCGAACAAACCCGCTCAGGCGTCGGACGGGAACAGCGCCCCCGTGCTGCTCCGGAGGCGGCGGTGCAGCTCGGCCCGTTCCTCGGGGGTGAGTTGCTCGTGGTGGTGCCGGCGGCTCTCGGCCATCTCGGCGAGCTCCTCCCGCGAGAGCCCCTCCGTCATGCGGCGGCGGTGCTCGTTGAGCTCCTGCAGCTTCTCGGGGGTGAGCGGGCGTTGCATGGTGACCATCCCTTCGATGACGTCGACGAGCGTCGCGGCCGGCGGCTCGGCGGCCTCGTCGAGCGCCCGGAGCACGCCGCGCAGGTCCCGCTCGAGCCGGCGCGCCACCGTGATGCGCGCCTCGACCTGCGCCAGCTGGCGGCGGACCAGTTCGCGCGGGTCGTTGCCGCCGGCCAGCACCCCGGCGATCTCGCCGAGCGACATGCCGAAGCCGCGCAGCGCGAGGATCCGGTGCAGCCGCCGCACGTCGTCCGCCGTGTACCGCCGGTGCCCGGCGCCGTTGCGCGAGGACGGCCGCAGCAGGCCGATCTCGTCGTAGTGGTGCAGCGCGCGCACCGTGAGGCCGGTGCTGCCGGCGAGCTCACCGACCCGCCAGGTCCTGCCGTCGTCCACGGCTTCGACGCTACGACCTCACGCGGCGCGGGGCGCACGCCCGCGTTTCGGCGTGTCAACATTTCGATGTTTCGACCAGGCTCGGGCGCAGGCTGCAGCGGTTCAGCGCGAATACGGCCGGGAGCGGGCCCTGTAAGTTTCCGGGATCTTGCGGTACAAAATCCGCCAAAACGCACCTGTGGCGCGCCTCCCTTCCATCCAGCACTCATGGTGCTCGATGGAAGGGAGATCACCCATGAGGAGAAGATTCAGAGCCGGGCTTGTCGCGCTCGGGCTCCTGGCGGCCACCGGGGCCGGCGTCCTGCTGACCACCGGTGCGGCGCACGCCGACACGACGATCTGCGAGAAGTACGGATCGACGACGATCCAGGGCGGCCGGTACGTCGTGATGAACAACGTCTGGGGTACCACCCAGCCGCAGTGCATCAACGTGACGAGCACCGGCTTCAGCATCTCGCAGGCCAACCACAACGTGCCGACGAACGGGGCGCCCGCCTCGTACCCGGCGGTCTACTACGGCTGCCACTACGCGAACTGCAGCTCCGGCAGTATCCTGCCGCTGCGGGTCAGCGACTCCCGCTTCGCCGGCATCCAGACCAGCGTGAGCATGAGCTTCCCCGGCTCGGGGCAGTGGGACGCGGCGTACGACGTCTGGTTCGACCCGACCGCGCGCACCGACGGGCAGAACACCGGCGCCGAGATCATGGTGTGGGTCAACCACGCCGGCGCGCCGCAGCCGGTCGGCTCGAAGGTCGCGACGGTGAACCTCGCCGGCGCCACCTGGGACGTGTGGTTCGGCAACACGGGCTGGAACGTGGTCTCGTATGTGCGCAACCCGGGCGCCGGCTCGGCGAGCTTCGCGCCGGCCGCCTTCTTCAACGACGCGGTGTCCCGCGGCTACGCCCAGAACAGCTGGTACCTCACCAGCATCCAGGCGGGCTTCGAGCCCTGGACCGGCGGGCAGGGCCTGGCGGTGAACAACTTCAGCGTCACGACCGACGGCACCCCGCCGACCACGCCGCCGGTCACGACGCCGCCGGTTACCACGCCGCCGGTCACGACCTCGCCCACGAACCCGGGCGGCGGCACGGGCAAGTGCAGCGTCACCTACACCAAGAACGACTGGGGCAACGGCTTCACCGCCGACATCAAGGTGACCAACACCGGCACCGGCACGCTGAACGCGTGGACGGTCGGCTGGAAGTTCTCCGGTAACCAGGTCATCACGAACTCGTGGAACGCGACGGTGACCCAGTCGGGCACGTCGGTGACCGCGAAGAACCTCTCGTACAACGGCACCATCGCGCCGGGCGGCTCGACGACCTTCGGCATCCAGGCGACCTACTCGGGCTCCAACCCGGACCCGAGCTTCACCTGTTCCTGACGCCTCAGGTAGGAGTGGGAGCGGCCACGGCCGCTCCCACTTTTTGCGTTCTCGGAGAGCGCTCCCGCGCTGCGTCGGGCCGCTGGGCTCAGGGTGCACCTGGCTCCACCTGGTCTGGAGAGCGCTCTCCCATTCCGGCGCAGCCATTGACAGGGGTAGACCGAGGGCTCATTGTGGCTTTCTGAGAGAGCGCTCTCTCACCCCGCCGTAACACCCCCGCCACGAAGGAGTCATCCATGGACTGGTCGGTCTCCGCCCCCGGCCATCGATCCGCCAGATCCGTGTCGAGCCGCCGCACCCTGCGCTACGGCGTCATCGCGCTCGCGGTGGCCGCCATGCTGTGTGCGTACATCGTCACGGTCGTGACCCGCGCCAACGCCGCCGAGACCCTGCTGTCGCAGGGCAAGCCGACGACCGCCTCGTCCACGGAGAGCGCGGCGACCCCGGCCGCGAGCGCCACCGACGGCGACGCCGGCACCCGCTGGTCCAGCGCCTTCTCGATGCCCCAGTGGCTCCAGGTCGACCTCGGCTCCCAGCAGTCGATCACCCGGGTCGCGCTGAACTGGGAGGCGGCCTACGCCACCGCGTTCACGATCCAGACCTCCAACGACGCCACCAACTGGACGAGCATCTACTCCACGACCACGGGCGCCGGCGGCAACGTGAGCCTGCCCGTGACGGGCAACGGGCGCTACGTGCGGCTCAACGCCACGGCGAAGGCCACGCAGTACGGCGTGTCGCTGTGGGAGTTCCAGGTGTTCGGCGGCTCCGCGCCCGGCGGCTGCGGCACCACCAACGCCGCGCAGGGCAAGCCGGCCACCGCCTCCTCGACCGAGAACGCGGGCACCCCGGCCTCGGCCGCGGTCGACGGCAACCTCGGCACCCGCTGGTCCAGCGCGGCCGGCGACCCGCAGTGGCTGCAGGTCGACCTGCAGTCGGTGCAGCAGATCTGCGGCGTCACGCTGAACTGGGAGACCGCCTACGCCACGGCGTTCTCGATCCAGACGTCCACCGACGGCAACACCTGGGCGACGATCTACAGCACCACCACGGGCACCGGCGGCGTGCAGGACCTCAGCGTCACCGGCAGCGGCCGCTACGTGCGGATGAACGGCACCGCGCGGGCCACGCAGTGGGGCTACTCGCTGTGGGAGTTCCAGATCCGGGTGGGCGGGGTGCCGTCGACCACCAACGACACCCCGACCAGCCCGAGCGCCTCGCCGACCAACTCCGGCAACTCGGTGCTGCTGTCGTACAACAAGCCGGCCGTCGCCTCCACCTGGCAGAACGACGCCAACTGCAACCCGTGCTCGCCCGACAAGGCGTTCGACAACGACCCCGCCAGCCGCTGGGCGACGAGCCCGGTCAACGGCTGGGTCGACCCGGGCTGGATCTACGTCGACCTCGGCGCCCAGGCCCACATCACCCAGGTCGTCCTGCAGTGGGACCCGGCCTACGCCGTGTCGTACCAGATCCAGACCTCCAACGACGCCACCAACTGGACCAGCATCTACAGCACCACGACCGGCAAGGGCTTCAAGGAGACCCTGAACGTCAACGGCAACGGCCGCTACGTGCGGATGTACGGCACGCAGCGCTCCAACGGCTACGGCTACTCGCTGTGGGAGTTCAAGGTGTACGGCACCGGCGGCAACCCGGTGCAGCCCCCGGCGCCGCCGGCCGACCCGATCTTCCCGGCCACCAACCTGGTCTGGAGCGACGAGTTCAACTCCGGCACCAACATCGACACCTCCAAGTGGACGGTCGACCCGGGCACCGGCCAGAACGGCGAGATCCAGTACTACACCAACCTGCAGAACACCAGCATCCAGAACGGCTCGCTGGTCATCGAGGCCCGCAAGGAGACCCAGGGCGGCCGCGACTACACCTCGGGCCGCATCAACACCAGCAACAAGTTCTCGCTGCAGTACGGGCGGGTCGAGGCCCGGATCAAGGTGCCGAAGGGCAACGGCCTGTGGCCCGCGTTCTGGATGATGGGCGCCGACTTCCTGCAGGGCCGCCCGTGGCCGTACAACGGCGAGATCGACATCATGGAGATCCTCGGCAAGAGCACCACGGACGTCTACTCGACGCTGCACGCCCCCGCCTACAACGGCGGCGGCGGCTACGGCCAGAAGCTGACCACGGTCGACCTGTCGCTGGACTACCACGTGTACTCGGTCGAGTGGGACAGCAAGCACATGACGTTCCGCGTCGACAACCAGGTGATCCTCGTGGCCAACAAGGACACCGTCGAGGCGACCCGGGGCCCGTGGGTGTACGACCACCAGTTCTACATCATCCTCAACCTGGCCGTGGGCGGTGACTTCCCCGGCCCGATCGACGCCTCCACGCCGTTCCCGTCGCGGATGTACGTCGACTACGTGCGGGTCTACAAGTAAGTTCCTCCTCCAGAACCGGCCGCGGGTGGACGTGACATGCGGATCCGTCCACCCGCGGCTCCTCATCGCATCGGGGCACGATCTACCGTGGCATCCATGACGGGCAGCGACTCGCGACCGCCCACCCTCGAGCAGGTCGCCAACTACGCCGGGGTGTCACGCGCCACGGTCTCCCGGGTCATCAACGGCGTGCAGACCGTCGACCCGGAGCTTCGCCGGACGGTCGAGCGGGCCATCGCCGCGACCGGGTACGTGCCGAACCTGGCCGCCCGCTCGCTGGTCACCCGGCGGACGGACTCGATCGCGCTCGTCGTGTCGGAGCCGGAGAACCGCGGGTACTCCACGCCGTTCCTGACCCGGATGTTCACCGACCCGTTCCTGGGCCGGGTCACCGCCGGCGCGCAGGAGGTGCTGCGGCCGCTGGGCATCCACCTCGTCATCTTCCTGGCCGACCCGCCCGCGAGGCCGCATCTGCTGCGGTACCTGCGGCAGGGCCACGTCGACGGGGCGCTGCTCATCTCCAGCCACGTCGACGACCCGCTGCCCGGCCAGCTCGTCGAGCTCGGCGTGCCGGTGGTGCTGTCCTGCCGCCCCGGGCACCCGGTCAGCATCAGCTACGTCGACGTCGACCAGAGCGCCGGCGTCCGGCTGGCCGTCGACCGCCTGGCCGCGCTCGGCCGCCGCCGCCTGGCCACCATCACCGGCCCGCTCGACATGCCGGCCGCGCAGGACCGCCTGGCCGCCTTCGAGACGGCCGCCCGGGCCAACGGCCTCGAGCCGTCCCACGTCGAGGGCGACTTCACCCGCTCCGGCGGCGAGCGCGCCGCCGCCCGCCTGCTGAGCGAGCTGCCCGACGTGGACGGCGTCTTCGTCGCGAACGACCTCATGGCCGACGGCGCGCTGCGGGTGCTGCAGGAGGCCGGCCGCCGGGTCCCCGACGACGTGGCGGTCATCGGCTTCGACGACAGCACCGCGGCCCTGGAGTGCCACCCGCCCCTGTCGACGGTCCGCCAGCCGGTCGAGGAGATGGCCGGCGAGATGGCGCAGCTGCTGCTCACCCGCATCCGCGAGCCGAACCGCTCGCCGCGATCGGTCATCTTCAACCCGGAGCTGATCCTGCGCGCCTCCGCCTGATGACATCCGGTAACCGGCTGGTGCGGGCGTTCGAGTCGCTGCGCGACCGGCGGTACCGTTAGTGGTTCCTCGGCCAGGTGTTCGCCGCGTCCGGCACGATGACCTCGGCGGTCGCGCAGTCCTGGCTCGTGCTGCAGATGACCGGCAGCGCGATCGACATCGCGCTGATCACCGCGCTCACGTTCCTGCCGACGCTGCTCGGCGGCGCTTGGGCCGGCGCCCTGGTCGACCGCGTCGACGTGCGGCGGCTGCTCATCGCCACGAACGTCGTCTTCGCCGCCCTGGCCGCGGCGCAGGCCGCGCTGATCGCCGCCGGAGACATCCGGCTCTGGATGCTGTTCGCGTTCGCCGCGCTCAACGGCGCCGTGTTCGCGCTCGATCAGCCCGCGCGGCAGGTGTCATCGACGGCGCCTTGGCTGGGCCCGCCTAGCGGAGCTTCCGGGGCCAGTCTTGGCGTAGAGGAGATCACCACCCGCAACGGGCACTTCACCGCGCTCGGCCTGCCGGCCGGGACCTGGATCGACTGGCGGTACCGCGCGGTCGACGGCGCCCTGGCCCGCTTCGTGCAGCAGATCCACCGCGCCGGCGGCCTCGCGGTCGCCGCGCACCCGCTCGCCACCTGCGTCGCGTGCGGCTGGAAGTTCGGGTACGCCGGCCTCGACGCCGTCGAGGTCTGGAACGGCCCGTGGACGCTCGACGACGAGGCCGTGCTGGCCAACTGGGACAACCTGCTGGTCGCCTCGGTGCGCGAGCGCGGCCACGACGACGCCTGGCTCCCGGCCGTGGGCGACAGCGACGCCCACAGCGAGCCGCAGGTCGTCGGCCTGCCGCACAACGTGGTGTACGCCGAGGGCCTCGACCGCCGCGCCATCCTCGACGGCGTGCGCGCGGGCCGCCTGTGGATCGCCGAGTCGGCCGCCGTCGACCTGTCGTTCACGGCCACCGCCGGGGGCCGCAGCGCCGGCATCGGCCAGCGCCTGCGGGTCGCCGAGGACGTGCCGGTGACCGTGACGCTGCAGGTGAGCGGCGCACCCGGCTGCGCGGCCCGGTTCATCACCGACCAGGGCCAGCGCCTGGCGACGATGCTGCTGGCCGAGGGCACGGCGACGGTGACGTGGACGACGACGGCGCGCAACGCCCGCTACGTGCGGGCCGAGGTCCGCCGCCAGCAGCCCACCCCGACCACGGCCGACACGATGGTGGCCCTGACCAACCCGATCTTCCTGGGGTCCTGACCTCGATCAACAGGTGGAGTGGAACAGGCCGCCGACCGGGGCGGTGGGGATCAGGTCGTTGTAGATCTCCACCGCCTCCGAGGTCTCCGCGACGTGCACCTCCACGCCGCCTGCGCGCAGCAACTCCAGCGTCGCCGGGGCGACCTCCAGGCGCTCCTCCATGCCGCGCGACAGCACGACCGTCGTCGCGCCCGCGACCAGCAGTTCCTCGACGTCGGCGGGCTGGATGCCGGGGGAGTGCCGCGTCCCGGTCTCGCCCCAGTCCCACTCGCGGGCGCCGCCGGGCCAGGCCTTGAGGTCCTTCACCGCGCCGAGGTCCTCCGCGACGATCGTTCCCCAGACCACCGAGAGGATTCGGGGCGAACGTTGGAGCATCGGGCGTACACCATCCTTCGCGACGGCAGGAGAAGGGGCGTGCTCGACCCACGCTACAGCCCGACCCACGTTACAACCCCCCGCCGAGGCCGGAGCCGCACCGCAGGGTGACCGACGCAGGCCGTCCGGTCGCGGTATAGAGGAGGCATGCGACTTTCGATCTGGCCCGGCGCCGGACAGCGGTACGACGAGATCCTCGAGGTGGCCCGGCACGCGGAGGCGACCGGGTGGGACGGCGTCTACGTCGCCGACCACTTCATGGCCAACGACGCGCCCGGCCGCGACCCCATGGCCCCGATGCTGGAGTGCGGCACGCTGCTCGCCGCGCTCGGCGCCGCAGTGCCCCGGGTCCGGCTCGGCAGCCTGGTGTACGGCAACACGTACCGCCACCCGGCCGTGCTCGCCAACATGGCCGCGACCGCCGACCACGTGACCGGCGGCCGGTTCACCCTCGGCGTCGGGGCGGGCTGGCAGGTCAACGAGCACGAGCAGTACGGCATCGAACTGCCCCCGGTGAAGCGGCGGCTGGACCGGTTCGTCGAGGCGCTGGAGGTGCTGCACGGCCTGCTACGCCGGCCGCGGACCACCTTCGAGGGCGAGTACTACCGGCTCACCGACGCCGTCTGCGAGCCCAAGCCGGTCCAGGACCCGCTGCCGATCCTCATCGGCGGCGGGGGCGAGCGGCGGATGCTGGGCATCGTCGCGCGGTACGCCGACGTCTGGAACACCTGGGGCCACCCGGGCGTCATCGCGCACAAGTCCGCGGTCCTCGACGAGTTCTGCGCCGCGCAGGGGCGCGACGCGAAGGCGATCGCCCGCACGGCCCAGGCCCTCGTCGTGGTCGACGGCCCGCTGCCGGAGATGCCGATGCCCGTCATCGGCGGGTCGCCGCAGGCGCTGGCCGACGCGATCGCCGAGTACCGCGGGATCGGCCTCGACGAGCTCATCGTCCCCGACGGCCTGCTCGGCAAGGGCGCCGACCGGCTCAAGGCGATGGACACGATCCTGTCGCTCACCCGCGGCTGAAGCGCAGGAAACGGTAGTTCAGCACGCCGTTGAGCAGGCACCGCTGCAGGGCGTCGCCGCCGGAGAGCATCCGCCAGTACTCGCCCCGCGGGCGCAGGGGGCGGCCGGCGGCGACCACGGCGGCGATGAACCGGTCCCGCGGCCGCCGCAGCTCCAGGTGCGGGGTGAGGTCCAGGTCGTCCTCCAGGGTGAGGCCGTGCCCGGCCGCGGCGGCGCGGACCCGCTCCACGGTCAGCAGCGAGCCGACCCGCCAGCCCTCGCGGAACTCGGCCAGGCGGCGCGCGGCGCGCGGCGTGAGGGTGGGCGAGTCCGCCGCCGGGGTGAGGAAGTCGTCGCAGACCAGCAGGCGGCCGCCCGGGCGCAGGGTGCGGGCGGCCTCGCGGAAGTACCCGCCGGCGTCGGGGCTGTGCAGGAACGCCTCGATCGAGAAGACGAGGTCGGCCGAGCCCGCGAGGTCGTCGGGGACGTCCAGGTAGTTTCCCTCGCGGCAGCGGACCCGGCCCGCCAGGCCGGCCCGGGCGAGCAGCCGGGTCGCGCCCTCGGCCTGGCGTGGGCTGATCGTCAGGCCCTCGCCCCGGATCGGGGCCCGGCCGGCCAGGTACATCAGGCTGGCCCCCAGCCCGCAGCCCAGGTCCACGACCAACGGCTCGGCCGTGCCGTCCGCGCCCCTCAAGCCCTCCGGCAGCGCCGCCAGGATCAGCTCGTCGACGTGGTGGAACGCCTCCGCCCGGCTCGTCACGCCCGGGCCCCACACCGCGCGGTGGATGGACGCCCCGCCCTGGCCCAGCTTGTCGAACGCGGCGGTGTTGCGGTCGTAGTAGCGCCGGACGAGGTCGGCGTGGCTGACGGTCACACCTGATGTACTGCCAAAACGGCGGAACGGTTCAACGCGGCGCGCGGGTTACGCTGTCGGTCGATGAAACACGGCAGTGAAACAACGCGCGTCACGATCCGGGACGTCGCCGCCCAGACCGGCCTGTCGATCGCGACCGTGTCGCGGGTCCTCAACGGCCGGGCCAACGTCGCGCCGCAGACCCGCGACCGCGTGCTGCAGGCGATGGGCGGCCTGGGCCAGCGCGGGCCGCGGCGGCGGGGAGCCGGCGTGCCGAAGGCCGACAGCGGGGTCTACGTGCGCTGCCCGTACGTGCTGACGGACTACTTCGGCCTCATCGTCTCGGCGATCACCGAGGCGCTCGACGTGCACGGCATGCATGCGGTCGTCGACGCCGGGGAGTCCGCCTGGCGGCGCACCGGGGTGCTGCCCACCCTCGCCGCCTGGCCCCAGGTCACCGGCGCGATCCTGATCCTGCCCCCGGAGCCGGAGGAGGAACTGGAGCGGCTGCGCGACCATGGGTTCCCGTTCGTCGTGGTCGACCCGCGCACCGCGCCGCCGCGCAACATCGCCGCGGTGTCGGCGGCCAACTTCGCCGGCGCCCGGCGGCTCATGGCGCACCTGGTCGAGCTCGGCCACCGCCGCGTCGGCGTGCTCGGGGGCCCGATGGACTGGATGGCGATGAGCGACCGCCTGGCCGGCTACACCGCCCCGCTGGTCGGCGTCGGCGTCTACCCGGCGCCCGAGCTGGTACGCACGGTGTCCGACCCGACCGTGGAGGCCGGCCGCGCCGCCGCCGCCGAGCTGCTGGACCGGCCGGACCGCCCCACGGCGCTGGTCGCCTTCAACGACAAGATGGCCGTCGGGGCGCTGCAGGCCGCGGCCGAGCGCGGCATCCGGGTGCCGCACGACCTATCGGTGGCCGGGTTCGACGACATCGACGTCAGCCGCGCCACCCACCCGGCCCTGACCACGGTCCGCCAGCCGCTGGGCGAGATGGGGCGGATGGCGGTGAGCCTGCTCAGCCGGATGCTGACCGGCCACGAGCTGGACGCGCTGCACGTCGAACTGGCCACGGACCTGGTCGTCCGCGGCTCCACGGGGCCGGCGCCGGCCGCCGTTTGACGCGTGTTTCATAAACAACTTCCACCAAGACTCGAAAAAAGTTACAGCGATTCATTGACATGCGCCTGTCACGACGTGTTTTCTAGCGGTACCCCACCACCCCGCCAGTGGATTCACGCACGTCATCAGGGGAAGCCATGCGACGCATCATCACACTGACCTCAACCGCATTGGTCTCGCTCTTCGTCGCGACCGCGCCCGCCACTGCGGCACCGGCGCACCGCGGCGAGGTGGTGACCGGCACCTACTCGACCGGCGCCGCACACGCCTGGCAGCCGCTGCCGGCGGTCCGGGTCGGGGAGGGGCCGGCCACCTCGGGCAGCACCGCCGACGTCACGGTCGTCGTCGATCCGAGCCGGACCGGGCAGCGGTACGCCGGGATCGGCTTCTCGCTCGACGAGACGAGCGTGTCGAACCTGTGGAAGCTCACGCCGCGGCAGCGCGAGGACGCCGTCCGGCTCCTCGTCGACCCCCGCACCGGGGCCGGGCTGAACCGCTTCCGGCTCACCATCGGCAGCCCCGACCTCATCGAGCACCTGCCGTTCTGGTCCGAGGACGACCTGCCGGCCGGCGTCACCGAGGACTTCGGCCTGAAGTACTTCTCCATCCAGCGCGACGTCGACCTGCACATCATCGACACCATCAAGCTGATCCAGAAGTACAACCCCCGGGCCACGTTCTTCGCCTCGGCCTGGAGCGCCCCGGCGTGGATGAAGACGAACAACAAGTTCCTCGGCGAGGTCGCCCTCAAGCCGGGCAGCACCACCGACCACTACCAGGTCGGCAAGCTGCGCGACGACTGCATCGACGTCTTCGCCCGCTACTACGCGAAGTTCGTCGAGGCCTACGCGCGCCACGGCATCCGCGTCGACGCGCTGACCCTGCTCAACGAGCCCGGCATGGACGTGGTCTACCCGGCCATGGACATCAGCGTCGAACAGCAGCAGAAGCTCGCCGTCGCGATCAAGCGTTATCTGCCGCGGGATGTGCAGCTGTACATCCACGACTTCAACTTCTGGGACTGGCGCGACCCGAACAGCACGCAGACCAAGAACTACTACCGCATCCTGAACGACCCGGCGGCGCGGCGGGCCGCGGACGCGATCGCGTTCCACCCCTACTGGGGCGACCCCACGGTGATGCGCGACGCCTACGAGCAGACCGGCAAGCCGGTGCACATGACCGAGACCAGCGACCTGTCGCCGGCCACGATCCTGAGCTACTTCCGGCTCGACGCCTCCTCCTACGTGCTGTGGGCGCAGGCGACCGACCAGGACGGCGGCACCCTGCACTGGACGCCGCTGCGGGACAACAACGTCGACTGGGACCAGATCGCGGCCACCACGAAGTGGCCCGACCGGCTGGTGAAGGTCGACACCACCTCCCGCACGTACTCGGTGCGCGACGAGCTCTACGCCATGGGGCAGTTCGCGAAGTACCTCGGGCCGCAGCACACCCGCGTCGAGTCCAGCGCCGCTTCCGGCGGGGTGAGCAACGTCGTGTTCCGTGACGGCGAGGACTTCGTCGCGATCGTCGGCAACGCCAACGCCGCCGAGCGCACGGTGCGGTTCGTGCTCGCCGGGAAGCAGTTCGTGGAGACGGTCCCGGCCGGGGCGTACGCGACGTTCCGCTGGCACGCCGACCTGCCGCGCCCGCGCGGCAACCACGCGCCGGTGCTCGCCGCGGTGCCGGACGTGGTCGCCGACCAGTACACGACCACGACGTTCCGCCTGCGGGCCACCGACCGCGACCGCGACGCGCTCGCGTTCTACGCCGCCGACCTGCCCGACGGGGTCACCGTCGACGCCACGACCGGTCAGGTCAGCCTGCATCCGACGACCGCCGGCGGCCTGGACCTGAAGTTCCGGGTGACCGACGGCGCGGCGAGCGACGAGGTCGCCGTGCACGTCACGGTCCGCCCGCACGGCGCGCCGATCGGTGAGAAGGTCGAGGCCGAGGCGTACGTGGCCGAGCACGGCTGGACCGACGGCGGGGCGAACTTCGTCGAGAACAACCCGGCGGCCAGCGGCGGCAAGAACGTGGGCTGGACCGCGCCGGGCAACTGGCTGCAGTACCGCCTCGACGTCGCCCAGGCGGGAACCTACGACCTGGAGTTGCGGGTCGCCAACGGTACCGGCGCCGATGCGGCGAACGCGATCACCTTCCGTGACGCGGGCAACCAGGTCCTCGCCACGGCGTCGGTCCCCGACACCGGCGGCTGGGGTGCCTACCGGTCGGTGCACGCCACGGTGACGCTCCCGGCCGGCGACCAGATCGTCACGGTGTACTGCGAGACCGGCGGCTTCAACCTGGACTACTTCCGCCTGTCCTGATGATTCGAGGGTCGCCGGCCGCGGGACAGCGGCCGGCGACCAGGTCTTGTACCGTCTCACGTCGCGGATCGACCCAACGGGAGGACTGGGCGTGGATCTCAACGGTACGGGCGGCGACGTGCTGCTCCTGTTCTACATAATCGGCGGCCTCGCCACGATCGGTAGCGGCCTGCTGCCGGGCAGCAAGATCGGCTGGCGGGTGTTCAGCATCGTGGCCGGCCTGGTCATGACGATCTGGGCCGGCTGGGTGCTGCTGTTCGGCGGCTGGATCCTCATCAGCTTCAAGGTTCTGATCATGCCGGTGCTGCTGGTGATCCGGGGCGTGCGGGCCGCGTTCAAGCGGCGCGACGAGTCCACGCAGCCGCAGTTCCAGGGCGCGCCGCAGGTCCCGGGCGCGCCGGCCTTCGCGCCGCAGCCCGGTCAGCCGCAGCCCGCTTACCCGCAGCCTGGTCACCCGCAGGCCCCGTACGCGGCGGCGCCGGTGCAGGGCGGTTATCCGGCACCGTCCGCGCCGCAGGGCCAGCCCGGTTACCCGGCACCGCCGGTCCAGCCGGTTTACCCGGCACCGCAGGTTCAGCAGGGCTATGCGGCACCGCCGGTTCAGCCGGGTTACCCGGTGCCGCAGGTTCAGCCCGGGTACCCGGCCCCATCGGTTCAGCCGCCCACGGCGTAGCGGGGGTAGCCGCGGCGGGCGTTGTGCTCGTAGACCTTGGCGCGGGTCTCGTCGCCGAGATTCAGGGCCTCGACATAGCGCCGGGTGTCGTCGAAGTGTTGGCCGGTCCGCGGGTCGATCCCGCGGACCACGCCGACCATCTCCGAGCCGAAGAGGATGTTGTCCGCGTCGACGACGGCGAACAGCAGCTCGATCCCCGGCCGGTGGTAGACGCAGGTGTCGAAGAAGACGTTGCCCAGCAACGACTCCTCGACCGGCGGGCGGCCGAGCATGTCGGCGAGGCCGCGGAAGCGGCCCCAGTGGTACGGCACCGCGCCGCCGCCGTGCGGAATCACCAGCCGCAGGCCGGGGAACTCGGCGAACAGGTCGGCCTGCAGCAGCTGCATGAACGCGGTGGTGTCGGCGTTGAGGTAGTGCGAGCCGGTGGCGTGGAAGTTACGGTTGGTCACCGCCGAAACGTGCACCATCGCCGGCACGTCCAGCTCGGCCATGGCCTCGGTCGCGGAGCCCTCGGTGCCGGTGAAGGCGAGCACCACGGGCCCGGCGGTGCCGGGCACCCCGGCGATCGCGACGTCGCCGCGGTACTCCACCCGCCCGCCCGGGGTGCGGAAGGTGGCGACCGCGACGCTGCCGGAGTTGACATGCGGATGCGCACGCTCGTCTCCTCGTCGCCGGCCGGCACGAGCCCGCGCTCGACCGCGAACGGCCCCACCCCGGCGAGGATGTTGCCGCAGTTCTGCCGGTCGCTGACGGTGGCCTCGCCGACGCCGAGCTGGAGGAACAGGTAGTCGACGTCGGCGTCCGGGTGCCGCGAGGGGCCGACGACGGCGACCTTGCTCGTCAGCGACGTGGCGCCGCCCAGGCCGTCGATCTGCCGCGGGTCGGGGGTGCCCATCAGGCGCAGCAGCAGGTCGTCGCGGTCGGCCGGGTCGGCGGGCAGGTCGGCGGGCTCGAAATACAGGCCGCGGGAGGTGCCGCCGCGCAGCATGGTGCAGCGCACGCCCGCCGCGCCGTAGCCGTCAGCCATTGCAGTGGTACTCGTCGTAGCTGACGTACTCGATGCCGAGGCCCGGCAGGCGGTCGCGCAGGCCGTAGCGGTCCAGTCCCAGCTCGCCGTCGGCGAACGCGGCGCGGCTGGCCGCCTCCTTGTCCACGCGGGCCTGCGCGGCCACCAGTGCCCGGTCGACGTCGGCGCGGGGCACGATCATGACGCCGTCGTCGTCACCGAGGATGACGTCGCCGGGATGTACGGTCTGGCCGCCGAGCACGATCGGCAGGTTCACCGAGCCGGCGGTCGCCTTCACCGTGCCCTGCGCGCTGATCGCCCGGGACCACCGGGAAGCGCATCTCGCGCAGCGCGGCGACGTCGCGCACGCCGGTGGCCAGCACCACGCCGCGTGCCCCGCGACACTGCGAAGAGCTCGCCGAACAGCCCGTCGGTGGACGGCGCGGCGGTGGCGACCACGAGCACGTCGCCCGGCCGGCACTGCTCCACCGCGACGTGGATCATCAGGTTGTCGCCGGGCCAGCACAGCACGGTCACGGCGGTGCCGCCGACCTGCGCGCCGGGCCACGCCGGGCGGAACTCCGGCCCGAGGTAGCCGGCCCGCCCGAGCGCCTCGTGCACGGTGGCCACGCCGAACCCGCCGAGCCGCTCGGCCGCGGCGATGTCCGCCCGCGGCGGCCCGTCACGACCACCGTCCTCGTCATGGCCTCCTGCCTAGGCCGTCGCCGTGGGTTGTCAACAATCCGGCGAGCGACGCACATATGCACTTGAAGTGCTGGAGGACGATTGTCAACAATTCTGGCGCCTATCTTGTCTGGCCGATCTTCGCAAGGCCCACCGGCGCCCGGGGGAGCTTCGCGGGGCCCCCATCCGGGACGCGAGGTGAGCGTCCGTCGATCTCGGCGCTAGGGTTGCGGGCGTGATCCTGGCGCTGCTGCTCGACCTGGCCAACATCGCCGGCGGGTTTCTGCTCGCCGCCGGCCTGCTGCGCCGCCTGCCACGGGTCGGCGAGGACCTCGGCCGCTTCGCCGAGCGCGCCGCGCCGTACGGCTGGGTGGTGGGCATCGTCGCGCTCGCGGTGGGCTGCGCCTATCTGCTCACGCACCTGCTGGCCGGGCCGCGGGTCTTCCACTTCGAGATCGTGGGCATCGGCGTGGGCGTGGCGCTGCTGTGGGAGCGCCTGACCGGCCGTCAGAGGCCCGCGCCGAGCGGCACCGAGGCGCCGACTGGCGCGGCGCTACTGCTGGCGGTGTTCGGCATCATCGCGATCCTGGTCGGCCTCCAGGGCCTGTTCACGCCGGACTGATCACCCACGCCGGTCACTCACGCCGCGGGTTGTGGGGTGGTGTTTCGTCGACTCGTGGTTGGCTTGGTCCGAGTTCGTATCGTCGTCCGTCGGGTCGGATGATCCAGATCCAGCCGGTGTGTGGTCCTCGGAGGAGTTGCCAGCCGCGTTCGTGCATGCACACGTGGTGGTATCGGCACAGGAGTACGAGGTTGTCGATGTTGGTTTCGCCGTGGTCGCGGATCCATTGGCGTAGGTGGTGGCTGTCGCACCAGTTGGCTGGTATGCGGCAGCC
>NZ_JBICTV010000022.1:0-141387 GCF_043197855.1 Dactylosporangium sp. NPDC048998 | reverse complement strand
CTGCCGCCACGGATGCTCGTCTTCGACCGCACCACCGCGATCGTGCCGGTGGACCCGGCGAACACAACGCAGGGCGTGCTCCGGCTGACCGGGCGCGGCGTGGTGACCTCACTGGTCGCGCTGTTCGAACAGGTGTGGGCCAGCGCCGTCCCGCTGGGAGCGAGCAAGGCCCGCGACCGTCAGGGCGTCACGCCACAGGAAAGGGAACTGCTGAAGCTGCTCAGCCAGGGCCACACCGACGACTCCGCCGCCAAGCGGCTCGGCGTCTCCGAACGGACCTGCCGCCGGATGATGGCCGACATCATGGAACGCCTCGGCGCCCGCAGCCGCTTCGAGGCCGGCCTGCTCGCCGCCCGCGCCGGCTGGCTCTGAACCCGGCTCGGCGCGCGAGGCGTGACGCAATCCCATGCGCGCCGACAACTTGACAGCAGCCGCCCCGGCTCCTGACCGGAACCGCGGCGGCTGCCCTCTCATCGATCGGGTCAGAAACCGGCCCACAGCCCGCCGGCGGGCCACATCAGCGCACCACCGGTCAGACTGCCGCCGCCGGTGCCCCCGCCCGCCGGGCGCGCCACCGACGACCGCAAGCGCCGCCAGCGTGCCGTGCCACCCCCACAGGGCCACGCCGCCCGCCGGGGCGCGCCATCGCGGGGCACCCCACCACACCGGGGGTGCGTCGCCACGACAGCGGACATGAAGGTTCTGGGCTCGTGGCCACGCAGGCCCGGTTGCGCGGATATGTCGGCTCCGGACAGACGGACCGCGCCCTACCGAGGGTGATCAGTCTTTGTCTGGTGGTTCCTGCCTATGGATCAGTTCGAGCAGGGCGGGTACCCAGTGCGTGCCGTAGCGGCGACGGAGTTCGGTCAGTTGCCAGTCCCGGCCGGTCACCACGCTACGACACAAGGCCGAACGACATCGGCATCGCATCGCGAAGTCGGCGCTGGCGCAGCCCGTCACCCGCGATCGAGGACGGACGCACCTTGACATCGGGGTGCAGCCAGCAGTCGGGTTCAGGGATGTCCAACACCCATCCACCTTGGCCGACACGCCAGCTCAACGCAGCCGCAGAGGGGCGCCGCCGCGATAAATCCGGGCGCCGGCGGCGTCCGGATTTATCAGGTATTTGTCGGTTCAGTCGTGGATTGACAGGACGATCTTGCCGCGGCCGTGGCCGGTCTCGATCTCGCGGTGGGCCCCGGCGGCCTCGGAGAGCGGGTAGACGCGGCGGATGTGCCATGTCGTCTCGCCCGCCGCGTACAGGGCGATGAGCTCGGCCAGGGCCTCGGCGCTGCGGCGGCCCTGGATGCTGCCGAGGCCGAGCTCCTCGATGCGGTCGTGCGCCACCAGGGTGACGATCCGCTTGCGGTCCTCGACCAGCTCCAGGGACGTCTCGAGGGCCTCGCCGCCGGCGCCGTCGATCGCGGCCGTCACGCCCTGCGGTGCCAGGGTGCGGACGCGCGCGGCCAGGCCCTTGCCGTACACCACGGGAATCGCGCCGAGCGAGCGCACATAGTCCTGGTTGGATTCGCTCGCGGTACCGATGACGGAGGCTCCGAGGAGGCGGGCGAGCTGGACGCCGGCCGTGCCGGTCGAGCCCGCGGCCGCGTTGATGAGCACGGTGTCGCCGGGGCCGACGCCGATCGCGGACAGCGCGAGGCGGGCGGTCTGCCAGCCGGCCGTGAAGCCGCCGGCCACCTCCCAGGACACGCCCGGCGGCTTCGGGGTGACCTGGTCGGCGGCGACGACGACGTACTCCGCGTAGGCGTTGAACACGCTGAAGCCCAGCACCTCGGTACCGACGGGGATCTCCGGCGTGCCCTGGTCGACGACGCCGGCGAACTCGTTGCCCGGGATCTGGGGCAGGGTCACTGTCGCATACGGCGGGACCCAGCCCCGGCGCAGCCTCGCGTCGAACGGCTGGACGCCGGCCGTTACGACCCGCACCCGCACCTGGCCGGGGCCGGCCTGGGGTTCGGGCAGGTCGAGGGTGCGAAGGACGCCCGGCGGGCCAGGTTCGGCAAACGCTGCAGCTCTCATGGGTACCGACTGTGCGACCTCAAGCCCGGTTGAGGTCAACAGAAAATGCGGTAGCGTGCATGCCGCGCGGATGTTCTCAGGGAGTCGGACAATGGTGAACGCGAAGGACTGGGTCGTTGTCGGGCTTGACAACGGCGGCACTGCGAACAACGCCACGGTGCTCGATCGCGAAGGCTCGTTCCTGGTGGACGGGCTGGTGGAGGTGCCGAGCCGGGTGCTCGACGGCCCCGAGGCGGCCGTGGAGTCCCTCGCCGGGGCGTTCGAGAACATCCTGGCCGTGACCAAGGTCGACCGCTCCCGGGTCGTCGCCGTCGGCCTCGACACGCCCGGCCCCGCCAGCGCCAACGGCGTCATCTCCTCCAAGGGCGCGACCAACTTCTCCCAGCCCGACTGGTGGGGCTTCGACTTCCGCGGCGCGCTGGAGCAGCGGCTCGGCCTCCCGGTCGTGTACAACAACGACGGCAACGCGGCCGCGCTCTACGCCCACCACGTGTACTTCGGCGCCAACTCCCACATCAAGTCCTCGGTCTCCGCGATCGTCGGCACCGGCCTGGGCGGCGGCGTCATCGAGCAGGGCAAGGTCATCAAGGGCGCGGCGGGCATGGCGGGCGAGCTCGGCCACGTGCACATCCCGATGCACGGCCTGCTCGAGGAGGGCCAGCCCCTGCCCAGCTGCGGGTGCGGCTTCCTCGGCGACGTGGAAAGCGTCTCGTCCCTGACCGGCATCGTGCGCAACCTGCTGCCGTACTGGCTCACCCGATACCCGGACCACCCGCTCCACCAGGCAGACTCCATCAAGGCCGCCGCGAAGCAGGTCCGCTCGTACGCCGAGCAGGGCGACGAGCTGGCCCTGAGGATCTTCGAGCAGCAGGCCATGGGCCTCGGCCGCCTCTTCACCATCTCGGCCAACTTCACCGACCCCGACTGCTACTTCGTCGGCGGCGGCGTGGTCGAGGCAGCGCCGCACTTCCGCGACTGGTTCCTGGCCCGCGTACGCGAGCACACCCTGCTCCGCGAGGAACAGGCCGCGGTTGCGGAGTTCGCCCTGGTCCCGGAGCGCGACATGGCCGGCGCGAGGGGCGCCGCAATCGCCGCCGCCGGCACGGTAGTGGTCTGAACCTTTCACGTGTCACAGGTCCGAACCTTTGATGCGTCAGACGCGACCAGCTCCGCCACGGCTTCGGCGCCCCGCCGGGCCGCCTGCAGCGCCCGCCACGTCAGGTACACCCCCGCCCCGGCGACCAGCACGCCGACAAGTCCCACCACATCGGACAAATTACCCGGCGGACGGTTCGCGCGACGCAAGGTCCGCGCAAATACGGGCAACGCGGCGGCGCACCTGGGCGACCCGCCCAAGTGCTGGGAGAATCGGCGGAATGAGCAACCTGGAAGGCCAGCCGACCGAGGCGGAGCTGCCCGTCGAGACGGAAACCGGGCCGTGCGCCGAGCTGCTCGAAGGGCGTGACGTACCCCTCGGCCGATACACCGTCGTCCGGCGCAGCCTGCCCAACAAGACCCGGCGCACCGTCGGGGCGTGGTGCTTCCTCGACCATTTCGGGCCCGAGGACGTGACCGGGCGGCCGGGCATGCGCGTGCCGCCGCATCCGCACATCGGGCTGCAGACCGTGAGCTGGCTGCTCGGCGGCGAGGTACGCCACCGCGACAGCCTCGGCTCCGACCAGGTCATCTACCCGGGACAGCTCAACATCATGACGTCCGGGCGCGGCATCGCCCACTCGGAGAACTCGCCGACCGAGAAGCCGCCGATGCTGCACGGCCTGCAGCTGTGGGTCGCGCTGCCGCAGGAGAGCCGCCACCGCGCCCCGGCGTTTCAGCATCTCGCCGAGCTGCCCGAGATTTCGGATAAATCGGTAAAAATCCGGATTGTCGTCGGGGAGCTCGAGGGCGCCACGTCCCCGGCCGAGGTCCACAGCGAGCTCCTCGGCGCCGACATCGAGCTGAGCGAGCATGCCCGGACCGACATCCGCGTACGCCGCGACTTCGAGCACGCCGTCGTCGTCACCGAGGGCACCGCGCGCGTCGAGGGCGTCGACGTCGCTCCCGGTTCGCTGCTGTACCTCGGCGCCCACCGCGACACCCTCCGCCTCGAGACCGGGGAGCGCTCGCGCCTGTTCCTGCTCGGCGGTGTCCCGTTCGAGGAGGAGCTCGTCATGTGGTGGAACTTCGTCGGCCGCTCCCACGAGGAGATCGTCGAGGCGCGCGAGGACTGGATGAAAGGTTCGGACCGCTTCGGCACGGTGCCGGGCGGCGAGGAGCCGCTGCCCGCCCCGCCGCTCCCGACCACCCGGCTGATGCCGCGCCCGCGCTATCGAAAGCACTGATCGACCGCAATCCGCGGACCCGCTACAGCAGTTTCCAGAGATGATCGGCGGTGCCGTTGTCGTCGAACTGCACGACCTGGGCGCTGTTCGCCGTGGACATCCCGGAGACGCCGAGCACCTTCATGCTGTGCTGGACCTGAATCCGATACCACCCGTCACCGTTGTCGATGAGCCGCCACAGGTGGTCAGCGGAGCCATTGTCGTCGTACTGCTGCACGAACGCGCTGTTGGCCTGCGACATGTTCTGCACGGCGAGCAGTTTCCCGCTGTTCTGGTTCTGGATTTTGTACCACCCGGAGCCCGCGTCGATCAGCCGCCAATTGTGATCCGCGGTCCCGTTGTCGTCGAACTGCACGACATTGGCGCTGTTCGCCGTCGACATGCCGGCGACGCCGAGCACCTTCAGGCTGTTCTTGTTCTGGATGCGCTTCCAGGAGATCGGTGCCGTGGTGCCCTCGACGAGCCACTCGAGAATGCCGCTCGAGACGCCGGCCTTGAGCTGCACGACCACGCGCAGCGCTGTTGTCGTCACCGCATTGAAGGTGACCCGGTTGAAGGTGTTGAGCGCGGTACCGTACGCCGACGCCCCGCTCACCGCGGTCCATTGCCCGGATGCGTTGAGGTACTGCAGCTGCCACGACTGCGGCACCCGGCACTGCCCGACGCCGGTGTCGTCGAACCAGTACAGCGAGACCGCGCCGGTGTTGATCGGCGTCGCGTACGTCAGCTGGGCCCACTCGCTGGTCCCGAGATGGTCCCACCAGGTCATCCGCGGGACGCTCTGATCGCCGGAGCTGCCGGGCACCTTCCCGTCGTTGATCGCGCCGACGCTGTCGCCGCCCCAGCACCACGACGCCGACGGGGTGGCCGGGATCGACCACTCGATCGCGTCGGCCCCATCACTGACGCGCGGAAACGTGGTGATCCGGACACGCTGCGCACCCATCGGCAGCAGCGTGACGGACTCGTTCGGCTGCGTGGAGCGGGCCGGGCTCTGCTGCAGGGTGCGGACGATCCCCTCGGCGTCGGCCTGCCAGTTGGGGATCTTGCGCCCGGTGACGGTGAGTGAGATCGGCGCTCCGTCGCGCGTGAACGGATTCGCGGCCAGGGGGCCGGGCTTGCGGGTGACGGTGACGCTCGGGCTGTTCGGGTCGAGCAACAGACCGTAGTTCCACGCCGAGTTGGCGTACACCTCGTTGGACGGCCACGCGTCGGTGCCCCCGATGCGCTGCCAGCGCTCGGCGATGGACAGCGAGAAGGTCAGCGGCCCGTTGTCGACGCTGATCGCGTTGCCGTTGCGGGCCCAGGTGCGCACGGTCGTCCGCATCGGCAGTGTCACGGTGACGCTGTCACCGTTGTTGAAGGTCTGGTCGAGGATGACGAATGAGCCGGGCTGCAGCGCGCCGGAGACGAGCGTGCCGTTGACGCGCACCTGCGCGCCGGTCGACCAGCCGGGGATCCGCAGGTACAACGGGAAGCTCACCGCCCCCGGCGTGCTCACTGTCAACGTGACAGTGTCACCGAATGGGTAGTCGGTGTCCTCGACGATGGTGACGGTGGTGCCGTTCGCGCCGACCTTCGCGGTCACCTGCGAGGCGCCGTACATCGCCGCGCACAGCCCGTTGTCCCAGGTCGCGAACCACAGCTCCTGCGCGTAGTACGGCCAGCCCATGCCGTAGTTGTGCGGACAGCAGCGGTAGTTGTGGATGCCGGTCATGTAGGCGAGCATCGGGAAGCCGTTCTGGAACTGCCCCTGTGTCAGTGTCGCGTTGGTGAGCGCGATGCTGTTGGCGCACGTGATGTAGTGGACGCCCTGCTGCGCCGGATCGAGCGCGGCCGGCAGCGAGTTGAACGCGAGGTCCTCGCAGCGATCCAGCCACACGGAGTCACCGGTCATTCGCGCCAGCATCTGGTGCGAGTGCATGAACTCGACGATGCCGCAGGTCTCGAAGCCCTGCCGGGGGTCGGTGTACCCGGTGCGGCAGTTCTCGTCGCCGGCGAAGCCGCCGCCGGGGAAGCCGCCGTACAGGCTCATCACGGTGTTGTAGTCGTTGTACGTCGCCTGCGGGAACTTCGGGTCGGGGTCGAGCAGCCCGAACTGCGCCGGCTCGCGGAACCCCTGCGCGAGGTTGACGTTGTGCCAGTTCGGGATGCCGTTGGTGTAGTCGGCCGACCCTGCGTGGATCTTGCGGACCAGGTCGAGCAGCCAGCTCTCGCCGGTGCGGTTGTACAGCCAGTAGACGCTGTCGATGTTGTCGCCCCAGCGCAGGGCCGCCCAGCTGCGGTTGAACACCGCCGCCGGCTGGGCGTTCTGGAACTGGAAGTACTTGCGCATGAACGGCACGATCCGCGAGTCGCCGCTGTACTCCGCGAACGAGCGCAGCGCGTCGAGCAGCGGCATGTGCGGCCAGAAGTCCGGACCGTTCTCGAGGCTGGTGCGCAGGCTGTTGGGCCCGAAGAACCCGTCCGAGGCCTGGTTGGCGATGATCCCGTCGATCCACTGGCGCGCCAGCGTCAGGATCCGGGTGTTGCCGGTGACGTACCCCAGGTCACCGAACCCGCGCAGCCAGTAGGGCAGCTCCTCCCAGGCGCCCTTGGTCTTGTCGACCCAGCCACAGTTGTTGTACTGGAGGTAGTCGGACACCTCGGTCATGCGCCCGCAGAGCCCGTCGGCCTCGATGTTGAGCTGCGTGCGAATCCAGCCGCGCGGCTGCACGGCGCCCGGCGGCAGCTTCAGAAACGGGGTGGCCTTGAGCGGCGCGAGGTTGGGCGTGTACTGCCCGCCGCGCGCGCCCGCGGTGACCGTCTTGGCGGTACGGACGGCGGCCTCGGCCACCCCGGCGACGGCGGTGCTGAGCGCGATCGCACCGCCGGTGACGACGGCCCCTCGCGCGACGAAGGTCCTGCGGTCCATGTTCGGACTCCTTTGCTCCTGGCGGGGAACATCGATGCCCGATTATGCAAGGAAACGGTCATTCATGAAAGAACTCGTGTGTTTTTGTTGACTTCCAGGTAGCCGCCTGTGCGCTCTCCACCCTCACCGACCGTCACGCGGCGACACGTCAGCGCGCCCTCACTCTTGGACGACTCTTGGACGCAGCCTCACCCCCAACGCGACCTAAGCCTCCGTCGCAACGCCGGCCTCGCCGGTCGCCTGGTACCACCGCACTCCCCCGGCCACGGCCAGCCCGATCCCCGCGGCGAGCGCGACGACGACGGCCCATCTCCCCCAGGACGGCCCGGCGAGCGTCCCGTACCGGAACACGGCCGAGTCCCCGAACCCGACCATCACCGCAAGACAGGCCCCCGCTATACCCACGACGATGTCGACCCGCTTGAACACCAGCAGGATTCCGGCCGCGACCACGCCGACCCCGGTCACCAGCGGCCACAGTCGCGCCAGCAGTTGCACCCCGACCCCGTCGGCCGGCGATGCGGCGAGCCACGCGGACGCCACGATCCACCCGGCCACGATCCCCCCGCCGACGATCGCAACCGCCGCCAGCGCTCCGCGCCACCGCCACAACAGCCCGACGCCCACACCGGCGAGCAGCCCGCCCGCCCACCACCAGCCCGTTTCCGGCGTTTCGGCCTCCGCGACGGTACCGCGCACAATCCCCGCCTCCCGCTGGTCGACAAGCAGCGGGACACTCCAGGCCCGCGCCGGAAGATCGCGCGCCCGCTCGTCATGCCAGCGCACCCGAGGCTCGGACGCGACCCGATGCCACTCGGGCGCCGCCGAGGCATCCCCGCCGGTACCGCCCCCGCTCAACGCCCGACTGGCAAACCAGGTAGGCGCCTTCCGATTCTCATCGACCCCATCGGCAGTGACGCGAAGAAACTCCTCCCCCTGCAACCCGAGCACGACAACTTCCCGCCCCGAGTGATTGACAAGCTCGAGCCGCGCACCCCCTTCAACGGCCCGAACAGCAACCCCAGCAACGGAAACCGACTCGACCCGCACGACGTACCCAACAGCAACGGGCGCATCGGCCCCATGCGCCGCGGCGGGAGTCCCGTACAAAAGAACCGCCCCAACCCCGACACCAACGGCGACCACCCACCGCCAGAGACCCCGCAACCACAAGTCACGAGTCACGAGCCCTCCCCCCTCAAGTGGCACCCAGGCCTTCCCACAGCCACGTTCACCGCCAGCCAACAGCCGCCGCTGGCCCCGCCACCACCGACCGCGCGTGCGCCAAGCCCTGCGGCACCGCCGGCCTCTCGTTCCCAAGGCCGACCCACCACGACCAGCGAGCGGCACGGCACGATGCCGGCCAGCACGACACACCCGACCGACACCGCAACACGAGCAGCGACCGCCGCGGCACAACGAACCGACAGCGCGACTGGTCGCGGTGGTGGGGTCGCTCGGGCGGGACCGGCTCATCCGGCCCGGGCAGCCGCAATCGCGGCGACGAGGTCGGCGCGGGCCCGCGCCACGCGCGAGCGGATCGTGCCGACCGGGACGTCCTCGATCTCGGCGGCCTCCGCGTACGAGACGCCGAGCACCTGCGTCAGGACGAACGCCACGCGGCGTTCGGCGGGAAGGGCACCGACCAGGGCGTTCGTGGCGTGCAGGCCAGCGTGGTCCCCCTCGGCCAGCGTCGTCGGCTCGGCCACGACCCGGGCCTCCAACCGGCGCGCACGCGTCGCCGCGCGCACCTGGTCGGCGCACGCGCGGCGCGCGATGGCCAGCACCCAGGTCCGCGCCGAGGAACGGCCCGCGAACTCGGGCAGGGCTCGGAACGCGCGCAGGTAGGTGTCCTGCGTCACGTCATCGGCGTGCGCCACCCCGACCAGCGCGGCGACGAACCGCCACACCTCCGTTTGGGTCGCCCGTACGAAGGCGGCCGCGGCCCGCTCGTCGCCGGTCCGCGCGGCCAGCAACGCCGCGGTTGCCGCATCCACCTCGCCGTCGGCGTCACCAGTCACGGCAGCGAGCCTAGCGCCCCAGGCTGACAATCCTCCTTCCGCCTCACCTGGGTGTGCCCGCGCGGCTACCGCAGAACTGGTTGAAATCCGAACCGGAACCCGTCCGCCCGGCGACGTCACAACGATCAGGCCGGCGGCCCTCGGCCAAGGGATGAACTACAGGAACGTGGCCAGCCGGACGCCCTCCGCACAGCCGCCGAGGAAGACGCCGGGCCCGGGGGCAGAACGGCGAGAGCGGGGACTCCCGAGCAAGACCCGGCCCGGACGACAGGCCGGCCGGGCGCAGGAGGACGCACACGCGCCGACCGAGGCACGGGAGCAGGAGAGGAACGAGCAGGAGAGGGACGAGCAGGAGAAGAAGAGGAACGAAGAGCAGCAGGATCAGACAAGGGGCCAGCGCCAGAAACGGGAGCAGCAGCCGGCGCGGGAGCAGGAGCCGACGCGGGAGCAGCACCAGAAACGGGAGCAGCGGCCCGAACGGAAGGAACGGGCAACAACACGGGAGCCGCACCGGCGGCGGAAACAGGAGCAGCGGCCGGAGACGCGGGAGCAGCAGCCGAAACATGAACAACGGGCAAAGACACCGGAACAGCCCCGGCAGCGGGAGCAGAAGCAGCGGCCGGAGACGCTGGAACGGCAGCCGAAACAGGAGCAACGGGCAGAGACACCGGAGCGGCACCGGCGGCGGGAGCAGAAGCAGCGGCCGGAGGCGCTGGAACGGCGGCCGGGGCGGGAGCGGTGGGCTGCGACGTCCGCGCGGCGGTGGGAGCGGGGCCGGCGCGGCGTGTGGGTGCAGCGGTGGGAGTGTGGGGGCGGGCCGTGCGGGCGTCGCGCTCGGCCCACTGGGCGGTGATCTCCGCGGTGCGGGCCTCGCGGTCCAGGCGGGCCAGTCGCTCCGCGTGGCGCCGCTCCAGGCCGCGGCGGCGCGCCTCGGCGAACTCGGACCTGATCGCGGCGCGGCGGGCGTGGCGGCGGCGGTGCTCCTCCAGCATCGAATCCAGCCGGTTGCGCCACTCCGCCGGGTCGATCGCTGTCAGCACCTCACTCATGCTGACAACTTAGAACAGGGGTACGACAAAAAATCAGGACCGGCGGCGGGCCAGGACCGCGGCGGTCACCGCGGCCGCCACGGCCAGGCCGCCCAGGGTGAACCAGAGCGGCGTCAGGCTGCCGCCGGCCGGCGACGCGGGCGGGGCGGCCGCGCCGGAGGGGGCGGTGGCCGGGATCAGGCAGGCGACCTCGGTGGGCTGTGGCGTGGCGGTGGCCGGTGCCACCTGGATCAGGGCCTGGCAGTGGCCGTTGACCGGGGCGGCCAGGTCGATCGCGACGCGCCAGGCGCCCGGGTCCAGGGTGCCGCTGTACGTCTGGGTGCCCCGCTCGTCGCCCGTCTGCCGCAGCACGGACGGGGCGAGCGAGGCGGCGCCGTCGGCGGAGGCGGCCATGGTGACCGTGGTGGGCTCGCTGATCGGGTGGCCGTCCTGCCACTGGGCGGTGATCCAGACCGAGCCGTGGCCGTCGGAGTGGATGGTTACCGATGCGCCGCCGTGCGCCTGAGCCGGCGTCCCCACCAGCAGCAACAGCACGACGGTCGCGATGAGTGCCCCGATGCGCGCCGCCATCCGGGGAACCCTACGGCATGGCGGGGATCGACTCCGGGCGGTCGTCGCGCACGTAGACGATCATGTCGCCGGTCTGGATCGAGGTGCCCTCGGGCTCGGCGAGGGAGAGCACCTTGCCGCGGCGGAACAGGGCGATGACCACCTCGCTGAGCTCGCGCGGCGACGAGCCCACCTCGTCGCGGCGGGCCGAGCGCATCGCCAGCGCCATGCCCTGGCCCGGCGTGAGCAGGTCCTCGACGACCTCGATGAGCGGCGGTGCGGTGGTGGACAGGCCGAGCAGCCGGCCGGCCGTCGCGGAGGAGACGATGACGTGATGCGCGCCGGACTGGCGCAGGAGGGGCGCGTTCTCGGCCTCGCGCGCCGCGGCGATGATCGACACCTTGCCGGCGGTCAGCTGGCGGACGGTGAGCGTGACCAGCACCGACGCGTCGTCGCTGTCCGTGGCGATGATGATGGCCTTGGCATCCCGTACGCGCGCCTCCATTAGCACGGCCGAGCGGGTCGCGGAGCCCTCGACGGCGACCAGGCCCTCGGACGTCGCCTGGCGCAGCGCCGCGCGGTCACTCTCCACGATCACGATGTGTGACTTGTCGAACCCGTTCTCCAGCAGGGTGCCGACGGCCGCACGGCCCTTGGTGCCGTAGCCGCAGACGATGACGTGGTTCTTCACGCGCTTCCTCCATCGCTGCAACCTGAGGTTGGTGCGGTACTGGTCGGTCAGGACTTCGAGGGTGGTGCCGACGAGAATGATCAGGAACACCACACGGGCCGGGGTGATGATCACGATGTTGACCAGCCGGGCCGAATCCGACACCGGGGTGATGTCGCCGTATCCGGTCGTCGACAGCGTCACGACGGCGTAGTAGAAGCAGTCGAGCAGCGACATCCCGTCGTCGTTGACGTCGCGATACCCGTCGCGATCGACGTAGATGATCGCCACGATCACGAAGACCAGCGCGACGGCGAGGCCGAGGCGGGCGCTGATGGCACGCAACGGCCCACGCCGTACGGCCGGAAGGTGGATCACGAAATCCACCATAAGCGTCGGGTGTGACAACTTCGCTCGTGGGTAGTCCCCGGCACTCCGGCGAACCGGGTTTGGGCACCGGCGAAGGGGGAGGCGTGTCATGTCGGAACATGGCCCGAGGGTGGGTGTCCTCGGCTCCTACGGTGGCTACAACCTCGGCGACGAGGCGATCCTGGCCAGCCTGCTGTCGGACCTGCGGGCCAGGCGCCCGGACGCCGACATGACGGTCTTCTCCCGTGACCCTCAGCACACCGCACGGGAGCACCCCGGCGTCACGGTGGCGGCGTGGGAGGGCGTTGGCCGCGACCGTACCGCGGAGGCTCTTTCCCGCCTTGACCTGCTCGTCCTCGGCGGCGGCGGGATCCTCTACGACACCGAGGCGCGCCGCTACCTGCGGGTCGTTCGCACCGCGCAGGAGCAGCGCGTGCCGGTATTCACGTATGCGGTGGGCGCCGGCCCGCTCACCGAGGAGCTCGACTGCACGATGGCGCGCGACGTCCTCGGCGCCGCGACGGAGGTGACCGTCCGCGACGAGGAGTCGAAGGTGGCACTGGAAGAGGCGGGCGTGACCGCGCCCGTCTTCGTGACCGCTGACCCCGCCCTGCTGTTGCAGCCGGAAGAGTTCGACGCAGGCGCATTGCGCGACTCGCTGCCGCCGGGGCGGCGGGTGGTCGGGATGAGCGTACGCGAACCGGGCCGCGCCGCGCAGCACCTGGCCGCCGACGAGTACCACCAGCTGCTCGCCCACGTCGGGGACTTCATCGTGCACCGGCTCGACGCGTCGCTGGTCTTCGTGCCGATGGAGCGCTCCGACATCCGCCATTCGCACGCCGTGCTCTCGCGCATGACCGCGGCCGAACACTGCCGCGTGCTCAACGGGCAGTACCGCCCGGGCCAGGTGCTGGACCTGATGCGGCACCTGGACCTGGCCGTCGGCATGCGACTGCACTTCCTGATTTTCGCGGCCCTCTCAGGTGTACCGCTGCTGGCACTGCCGTACGCCGGAAAGGTCTTCGACTTCGCGCAGCGCATCGGCGCGCCGGTTCCCCTGGGGGTCGTACGAGAGGCGGCCGGGCCGCTGATCGCGCAGGTCGACCGCCTGTGGGACGAGCGGCCGCAGCGCCAGGAGGAGATCGCCGCGCGGGTCGCGGGGCTGCGCCAGCGCGCGACCGAGACGGGGCGGCGCCTGGGCGCGCAGCTGGACCGCATCGCGCCGGTCGCCGAGCGGGAGCCGGTGGTGAGCGCGTGACCGACCCCGAGCGCGGCGGATGGGCCGGCCGGCCGCAGACCCGGCCCACGGACCGGGCCATGCCGTTGCTACGAGCGCTGGACGGTGATTGGGTCGTGCCCGTGCCGTTCGCCGGCGGGCGGCGCGGGGAGCGGGCGTGAGCGCGCTGGAGCGGCCGAGCGGGCTCGCGCCGGTGCGGCTGCCACCGCGAACGGCCATCCACGGCGGGCACACCGAGGTCCTCGTCGTGGGCGGCGGGCCGGCCGGGTTCGGCGCCGCGATGGGTGCGGCCGCGGCGGGGGCCGAGGTCGTGCTCGTCGAGCGCTACGGGTTCCTCGGCGGCAACGCCACGGCCGCGCTCGTCATGCCGCTGATGAGCTTCCACAACGAGATCAAACAGGCCGTGGGCGGCGACGAGAACCGTCTGTTACCGACCGATCACGGCGAAGGCGAGCCCGTCGTCGCGGGTGTACTATGGACCCTGCTCGATCGCCTGGTCCGCGCAGGGGGCGCCATCCCGCCGGATCCGAGCACTGGTTACACCGTGCCTTTCGATCCCGAGATCTTCAAGCTCGTCACTTACGACATGCTGGACGGCTGCGGCGTTCGACTCCTGCTGCATGCCTTCGCCTCGGATCTCATGCCGCTGCCCGAGGGCGGTTCGCGCTGCGTGTTCGAGACGAAATCCGGCCCGGTCGTGCTGGACGCCGACGTCGTCGTCGATTGCACCGGCGACGGCGATCTCGCCGCGGCGGCCGGCGCGCCCTATGAGATCGGCCGCCCCGAGGACGGCCTGACCCAGCCGATGACGCTGATGTTCCGCGTCGGCAACTTCGATCGGCAGGGCTTCCTCGACTACGTGCACCAGCACCCCGACCAGTGGAGAGGAGTACACGGACTATGGGACCTGATCCGCCAGGCGCGCGACGCGGGCGAGCTCGAGCTGCCGCGCGAGGACATCCTGTTCTTCGCGACACCGCACCCGGACGAGGTGTCGGTCAACTCCACGCGCTTCGGGGGCCTCGGCATCAGCGTGTGGGACCTGACCCGGGCCGAGCTGACTACGCACCACCAGCTCGCGCAGATCGCGCGGTTCCTGCGCAACCGGGTGCCGGGCTTCGCCGAGTCGTACGTCATCCAGAGCGGCGTGCAGGCCGGCGTCCGCGAGACGCGCCGGGTGCTCGGCGACTACCAGCTGACCGGCGAGGACGTGCTGAGCGCGCGCTCGTTCGACGACGTCATCGCGCGGGGCGCTTACCCGGTGGACATCCACAACCCCAACGGCCCCGGCACGATCCTGCGCCGCGTGCCGCAGGGATGCTCCTACGACATCCCGCTGCGCACGCTGCTCCCCCGAAACACCGACGGCCTCCTGGTAGCCGGCCGCTGCATCTCCGGCGACCATGTCGCGCACAGCTCCTACCGGATCATGCCGATCTCCATGGCCACCGGTCAGGCGGCGGGCGTCTGCGCGGCGCTGGCGGCACGCATCGGCAAGGCGCCGCGCGAGGTCCCGGCCGAGCAGGTCCAGCGGGTGCTGCGAGCCCAGGGCGCAAGCCTCCCGACGTAGATTGGTCCTTTCATTCGGCGGCGCACGTGCCGCACGCTGGTGCACGTGCTGGTACACCCGTGGGATGCCCTGATCGACGAGGCCGAATGGCGGCAATGGCTGGCCGGCCACGACTTCGGCCAGCTCATCGCCCCGGGCCGCGACCGCGACCTGCCCATCGTGGTCCCGACCCACTTCTCGTTCGACGGCGACGCCCGCGTGTGGCTGCACCTGGCGCGGCCCAACCCGGTGTGGCTGGCCCTGGAAGAGCGCCCGAGGGCCCTGCTCACGGTGATCGGCGACTACGTCTACGTGCCGTCGGACTGGAACGCGAAGCCCGGCACCGACCCCCGCGACGGCACGCCGACCTCGTACTACGCCTCGGTCCAGCTCTCCTGCGACGTCCGGGTCGTCGACGACCCGGCGGAGAAGGCCGCGATCCTGCGCCGCCAGCTGTCCCAGTTCCAGCCCGCGACGGACCGCACCCCGCTGCTCCGCGACGACCGTCAGCTGCCCGGCATCCGCGGCATCGAGCTGACGATCACGTCGGTGGCGGGCAAGTTCAAGTACGCCGGCAACCGCACCCCCGAGCACCGCCACGAACTCGCCGCGCGCCTGGCCGCCCGCAACGGCCCGATGGACGCCGAGGCCCGCGCCCACCTGCTGCGCCGCCTGCCCACCTGACGCGCCACCCGCACGCCGCCCACCACGCCACGCACGGCCCGCCTGCTACGCGATGCCGCGCCCGCACGCCCACCACGCCACGCACGGCCCGCCGAACACGCCACGCTGCGCCCGCACGCCCGACACGCCACGCACGGCCGCCGCGGCCGCCCGCCACGCCGCACCTGCCTGCCGCGCACGAACGCCCGCCGCGCACAAGCGCCGCAATCGCCACGCCGCGCTCGCCCGCCACGCCGCGCTCGCCCGCAGTGACGCGCGGCCTTGACGCGCAGCGCCCGCCCCCCGCCGCGTACGTGTGGCCGACGGGTACGCATGGCCGCCGTGCGTGCTCCCGACGCGCGGGCACGTCCCGCGCGCCCGCCGTGTCCGCAGCTGGGAGTTGCTCACCGACGCCGAACTGATAGCCGCAATGGTTACCGGAATCCGACCGCGGTGTTCAACGCGGTCGGATTCCGGGCACGCGTACACCGCAGCCACCCACCGTCCCGGAATGCTCGGATTCGTCCGTCCGGTTGTGGTCGAACGGGAGGGGAGCATCGCAGGAACGGGGGGTGTGCGCGCCGCGACCGAGGCGTCAGGATCGGTGGATGGCGACCACCGTTACCGATCGTGCCACCGTGAGCCGGCGCGTCTCCACCAGCCGACGCGACCTGCTCGTCGCCCTCGCCACCGTCTGGCTCGCCGGTGGGCTCTTCATGGACGGGTGGGCCCACACGCACGTGCCGGCGCTCGAGACGTTCTTCACGCCGTGGCACGGGGTGTTGTACAGCGGGTACGCCGCCCTGGCCATCAGCCTCGTCCCCGCGCGGCTCTGGCGCGGGCGGCCCGAAGGGCCGATGCGGGGGTGGGTGCCGGCGGGGTACGGGCTCGGGCTGCTCGGCGCGATCCTGTTCGCCGTGGGCGGGCTGTCCGACATGCTGTGGCACATCACGTTCGGGATCGAGGTGGACCTGGAGGCGCTGCTCAGCCCGCCGCACCTGCTGCTGCTCACGGCCGGCACCCTGATGATCGCCACGCCGATCCGCGCCGCGGCGGCGAAGCGCGGGGCGACGGGGTGGTCGCTCGCCGCCGAAGCGCCGGTGCTCATCAGCGCGACCAGCGCCACGGGCGTGGCGGCGTTCTTCCTCGACTATCTGTCGCCGTTCACGGATGCGCCGGCGGCCATGAGCGGGAACGACAACGGGGAGGCGCTTGGCATGGCGCAGTACCTGACGTACTCGGTGCTGGTCATCGCCGCGATCCTGTACGCCTGGACGCGGCTCGAGCGGGTGCCGGCCGGGCTCGTCACGCTGGTGGTGGCGGCGGCCTCCGTGCCCAATGGGGTGTTCGCCGACTTCGAGAACCTCTCGGCGCAGCTCTGGCCGCTGCTCGGCGCCGTCATCGCCGACGTGGCGGTGCAGTGGGTCGCCGCGCGGCGGCCGCGGCTGGTGCCGCTCGGCGTCGGGGTGCTCGTTCCGCTGCTCGTGTGGCCCACGCACCTGGTCGGGGTCGAGTTGTCGCTCGGCGTGGCCTGGTCCCTCGAGCTCTGGAGCGGCGTGATCGTGCTGACCATGCTCGCCGGCGCCGTCCTCGGCGGCCTGTTGCTGCCGCGAACCCGCGCGGACGCCGGCTGAGGAGCGAACCAACACACCGAGCGCGGTGGCGGTTACAGTCGCGTACGTGGATGACCTGTTGCCGGAGTGGGTGGCGGTTGAGGTTGCCGCGGAGGAGGACTACTCCGCGGCGTTGTTGCCCGCCGAGGCGGCCGGGCTGAGTGCGCGGGCCGTCGAGAACCGGCGGCGGGAGTTCGCGGCGGGGCGGGCCTGCGCGCGAAGGGCGCTCGGGCGGCTCGGTGTGCACGGGCGGGCCCTCCCGACCAGCGGGAACCGGGCGCCGGTCTGGCCCGAGGGGACCACGGGCAGCATCACGCACACCGGCGGGTACTGCGCGGCGGCCGTGGGGCTCCGGTCCGACGTGCGGGCCGTGGGGATCGACGCGGAGCGGCGCACGATCCTGCCGGACAACGTACGCGGCTCGATCTGCCTGCCCGAGGAGCTCGCCTGGTGCGCGGAGCGCGCCGACGAGGACTGGTGGCCCACGGTGCACTTCTCGGCCAAGGAGGTCGTCTTCAAGCTCTGGTCGCCCATCGTCGGCACGTGGCTCGATTTTCACGACGCGCGGCTGACGATCGACGTGGCCGCCGGGGAGTTCGAGGCGCGGATCGTTGCGGAGCGGCTCGCGAAGACGCCCGGAGCGCCGGCCGTGCTCCGCGGGCGCTTCCACGTGGCCCCGGGACTGGTCCGCAGCGCCGGTGTCGTGACAGCGAAGGAAGCCGAGGTCTAGCAAGCAATGGAAGAACAGTGGGGAGGGAGCGGGTTGCGGCCGTTGCCGAGCTCAGTCGTCGAGCTGTTGCGCGCCGTCGGGGCGCCGCCACGGCTCGGTGCCCATCTGCGGGCCGTGCACGACGTCGCCGTAGAGATCCTCGACTGGCTCGGGGACGACGTGGCTGTCGACCGGGAGGCGGTGCTGTTCGGGGCGGCCACCCATGACATCGGCAAGGTCCGCTTCCCCGGGGAGCTGTCCGGGGCCGGCGCAGAGCACGAGCCGGCCGGCGAGGCCCTCCTGCGCTCCCTCGGCGTCGAGGACCGGCTCGCCCGCTTCGCCGCCGTGCACGGGCGGTGGGACCGCGGCGACGCGACCGTCGAGGAGCTGCTCGTCACGCTCGCCGACAAGGTCTGGAAGGGGCGCCGCGAGGCCGGTCTGGAGCAGAAGATCGCGGAGATCCTCGCGGCCGCCACCGATGAGCCGGTCTGGGCCGCCTTCATGCGCCTCGACGACGAGCTGACCCGCATCGCCGACGGCGCCGACGACAGGCTCGCCTTCCAGGCCAGCTTCCCGATCGAAGCCGACTAAACCGAAGTATTCGACAAAACCGACACGGCCAGCAGGGCTACCGAATCCGACCGAGTTGAGGCCGAGGAAATCATCGTCCCCATCGGGACCGAACAATCCATGATCTAGAACATCCGTTCTAACCATGGGGTCACCGTACCCCACCGGTACGACAAAACCGCGCTAGGCGCGCGGCTCGTAGCGCACGATCGGCTGGGTCTCCCGCACCAGGGCGCGCATCGCCGCCAGGTCCGGGCCGACCGCGCCCAGGGCCCGCGCCTGCACCAGCACGTTGCCCAGCGCGCCCGCCTCGACCGGCCCGGCCAGCACCGGCCGGCCGCAGGCGTCCGCGGTCAGCTGGCACAGCAGCTCGTTCTGCGCCCCGCCGCCCACCATGTGCACCACGTCGACGCTCACCCCGGCCAGGCGCTGCGCGTCCTCGACGGCGCGGCGGTAGGCCAGGGCGAGCGAGTCGAGGATGCAGCGGGTCATCTCGACCGGCGTCGCGGGCACCGGCTGGCCCGACGCGGCACACGCCGCGGCGATGCGGGCCGGCATGTCGCCCGGCGGCAGGAAGACGGGATCGGTCGCGTCGACGACGCTTCGGCCCGCGGGCGCGGCCGCGGCGCCCGCCAGCAGCGACGACAGCGGCTCGGACCACTCCCGCATGCACTCCTGCAGCAGCCAGAGCCCCATGACGTTGCGCAGGTACCGCACCGTCCCATCGACCCCGATCTCGTTGGTGAACCCGGCCGCGTACGACTCCTCGGTCAGCACCGGCGCGGACAGCTCGACCCCGACGAGTGACCAGGTCCCACAAGAGATGTAGGCGAAATTTCCGGCACCGGGCACCCCGGCCACGGCCGAGGCCGTGTCGTGCGAGGCGACGACGGTGACGGGCGTCCCGGCCGCGACCCCGACCGAGGGCGAGACGACGCCGCCGGACGAGCCCGGCGCCCGCAACGGCGCAAACAGCGACGGCGAGACCCCCGCGAGCTCGAGCAGGAAGGGATCCCAGGACGTACCACCGGCGGCGAGCAGCCCGGTGGTCGAGGCGTTCGTGACCTCCGTGCCGAGCGACCCGGTCAGCCAGTACGAGAGCAGATCGGGAATCAGCAGCAGCGACCGCGCGCAGGAGAGCTGCGCGCTCCCCCTCGCCGCCGCGAGCTGAAACACGGTGTTGAACGGCTGCACGGCGATCCCGGAGGCCGAGTACACGCAGTATCCGTCGAATCGGGCCGAGACCCCGTCCGTGCGCGAGTCGCGGTAGTGCACCGGATTGCCGAGCAGCACCCCGTCGGCGTCGAGCAGCCCGTAGTCGACGGCCCAGGAGTCGATGCCCACGGAGTCCAGCGGTCCGGCCGCGGCCAGGCCGGCGAGCATTCCCCGGTACAGCGAAAGGATGTCCCACTGCAGGGTCCCCCGCACCCGCACCGGCTCGTTCGTGAACCGCGCCACCTCCGAGAAGGTGATCGCCGCGTCCGTGACGTCGGCGACGATCACCCGCCCGCTGGAGGCCCCCAGATCGACGGCCGCGATTCTCATCGCAGGAACGCCGCCGCGACGCCGGCGTCCACGGGGACGTGCAGGCCGGTGGTGTGGGACAGGTCCCCGCCGGTGAGGGCGAACACGGCGTTGGCGACGTGCTCCGGCAGCACCTCCCGCTTCAGCAGCGTCCGCTGCGCGTAGAAGGCGCCGAGCTCGGACTCCGGCACGCCGTACACCGCGGCGCGCTGCGCGCCCCAGCCCGAGGCGAAGATGCCGGAGCCGCGCACGACCCCGTCCGGGTTGACGCCGTTGACGCGGATGCCGTACTCGCCGAGCTCGGCGGCCAGCAGCCGCACCTGGTGGGCCTGGTCGGCCTTGGTGGCGCCGTAGGCGACGTTGTTCGGCCCGGCGAACACCGAGTTCTTGCTGGCGATGTAGACGATGTCGCCGCCGATGCCCTGCCTGATCATCGCCCTCGCGGCCTCGCGGGCGACGAGGAACGACCCGCGGGCCATCACGTCGTGCTGCAGGTCCCAGTCCGCGACCGTGGTCTCCAGCAGCGGCTTCGACACCGACAGGCCAGCGTTGTTGACGACGAGGTCGACCCCGCCGAACGCGAGCACGGCGGCGTCGACGGCGGCGCGGACGGCGTCCTCGTCGGTCACGTCGACCGTCACCGGTACCGCGACATCGGGGCCCCCGAGCTCGTCGGCGACCCTGAGCGCCGAGTCCCCGTCGCGGTCGGCGACGACGACGCAGGCGCCCTCGGCGGCCAGCCGGTGCGCGATGGCCCGCCCGATGCCCGACCCGCCGCCGGTGACCAGCGCGATGCGGGTCGCCAGGGGCTTGGGCTTCGGCATTCGCCGCAGCTTGGCCTCCTCGAGCGCCCAGTACTCGATGCGGAACTTCTCCGCCTCGTCGATCGGCGCGTAGCTGGAGACGGACTCCGCGCCGCGCATCACGTTGATCGCGTTGACGTAGAACTCCCCCGCCACCCGCGCGGTCTGCTTGTTCGCCCCGAAGGAGAACATGCCGACGCCGGGCACGAGCACGATCGCCGGGTCGGCGCCGCGCATCGGCGGCGAGTCGGGGGTCGCGTGCCGCTCGTAGTAGGCGGCGTAGTCGTCCCGGTACGCGGCGTGCAGCTCGCGGATGCGCTCCTCGGTGCCACCGCCGGGATCCAGGACGAGCGGCCGGACCTTGGTGCGCAGGAAGTGGTCGGGGCAGGAGGTGCCGAGCGCGGCCAGTCGGGGCATCGCCGCGGACCCGGCGAATTCGAGTACGACATCATCGTCACGGAAATGCCCGACCTGGCGCCGGTCCGTCGAGACGAGCCCCCGCAACAGCGGCAACAGCGCGGCGGCGCGGGCGCGCCGGTCCTCGAGGGGTCCGTGCGACGCGGCGCCGAAGGGAGCCGCACGGCCGCGGGATTCCAAGAACGCGGCAGCGGTACCGATGATCTCCAGCGAGTTCGCCTCGCACTCGGCGGAGGTCGCCCCCCAGGCCGTGATCCCGTGGCCGCCGAGGATCACGCCGATCGCCTGCGGGTTGGCCCGCTGCACGGCCGCGATGTCCAGCCCCAGCTGGAAGCCGGGCCGGCGCCACGGCACCCACAGCACCCGGTCGCCGAAGCACTCCTTGGTCAGCGCCGGCCCGTCGGCCGCGGTCGCCAGCGCGATCCCGGCGTCGGGGTGCAGGTGGTCGACGTGCGCCGCGCCCACGAGCCCGTGCATCGCGGTGTCGATCGAGGGTGCCGCCCCGCCGCGCCCGTGCAGGCAGTAGTCGAACGCGGCGACCATCTCGTCCTCGCGCTCGGGGCCCGCAGGGCCCTCAGGGGACGCGTACACGTCCACCAGCGCCCGCAGCCGGTCGAGCCGCAGCACGGCGAGCCCGGCCTCGGTGAGGGTACCGAGGTCCCCGCCGGACCCCTTGACCCAGACGAGCTCCACCGGCCCGCCCGTCACCGGGTCGACGGTCGTGCCCTTGGCCGAGGTGTTGCCCCCGGCGTAGTTGGTGTTGCGCGGGTCGGCGCCCAGCCGCCGCGACCGCTCGACGAGCTCCGCCGCCGTCTGCGAGTTCATGCTCCCCATCCAGCCTGCGTCCCGCCGACCCGTTCGGCGCGGATCTTCTCCAGGTAGCCCGACCGCCGGTACGCCCCGATCGGGTCCGGGTCGAGCCCCATGTCCTCGCGCACCGAGCGCAGCAGCGGCCGCACGTCGGTGTTGTACGCGTCCATCAGCACCTCGTTGGCGCCCAGCACGTCGCCGGCGTCCTGCGCGGCGCGCAGCGCGTCGTGGTCGACCAGCAGCGCCTTCGCCGTCGCCTCCTGCACGTTGAGGACCGAGCGGATGACCGCCTGGATCTTCGGCTCGATGTTGTGGCACTGGTCGAGCATGAAGGCGATCCCCTTGTACGCGCCGGCCCCGGACAGGGCGTCGGCGAGCACGATCTCGTGCATGATGCGGAACAGCTGGAACGGGTCCGCGGCGCCGACCATCAGGTCGTCGTCGGCGTAGAACCGCGAGTTGAAGTCGAAGCCGCCGAGCTTGCCGGCGCGCAGCAGCACCGCCACGATGAACTCGATGTTGGTGCCGGGCGCGTGGTGGCCGGTGTCGATGACGACCTGGGCCCGCTCGCCGAGGGCGATGCAGTGGGCGTAGGCGGTACCCCAGTCCGGCACGTCGGTCATGTAGAACGCGGGCTCGAAGAGCTTGTACTCCAGCAGCATCCGCTGGTGGGTCCCGAGCCGGTCGTACGTCTCGGCCAGGGCGGCGGCGAGCCGGTCCTGGCGGGTGCGCACATCGTCCTGCCCGGGGTAGTTGGTGCCGTCGGAGAACCACAGCTTCAGGTCGCGCGACCCGGTGCGGTCCATCACGTCGACGCACTCCAGCAGGTGCCCGATCGCCTTGCGCCGCACGCCGGGGTCGGGGTTGGTGACGCTGCCGAGCTTGTAGTCGTCGTCCTGGAACACGTTGGCGTTGATGGTGCCGGCCCGCACACCGAGCTCGGTCGCGTGACGGGCCAGGTCCGCGTAGTCGTCGACCAGGTCCCACGGGATGTGCAGCGCCACGGTCGGGGCCACGCCGGTGAAGCGGTGCACGACGGCGGCGTCGGCGAGCTTCTCGTACGGGTCCCGGGGCACGCCCTCCTGCGGGAACACCTTGAACCGCGTGCCCGAGTTGCCGTACGCCCAGGACGCCGTCTCGATCCGCTGGTCGCGCAGCCGCGCCGCGACACGCGCCCGCGTCTCCGGGGCGAGCTCAGTCATTGCCATGCTCCAAGCTGGTGCTCCAGGTTGAACACCTCGTCGAGGACGACCAGATGCCGCCCGTTGATGAAGAACTCCGCCATCTGCGCCTCCCAGCGCGCGGACACCTCGGTGGCGTCCATGGCGGCCTGGGCGGCGGCGAGATCCTCGGTGCGGAGGGTGCCGACGAGCAGACCGTCGTCGCGGAGGAAGAGCGAGTAGTCGTGCCAGCCGGCGTCGCGCAGCGCGACGAGCATCTCCGGCCAGACGTGGGCATGGCGGCGCCGGTACTCCTCCAGCAGCTCCGGCTTGACCTGCAGCGTGAAACAGACCCGGCGCACGCCATACCTCCTTGTCGGGACGGGCCTAGAAGTTGAACTGGTCGATGTTGCCCGCGTTGAACGTGAACGGATCGCCGAGCAGCACGGTGCCGTCCTTGCCGACGGTGAACTCGCCGAGCTTGCCGGCGGTGAACTTGTCGCCCTCCTTGCCCTTGATGAGGCCGGAGGCGAGCGCGGCGCCCGCGTAGGCGGCCAGGTAGCCCAGGTCGGCCGGGTTCCACAGCGCGAAGGCCTTGACGGTGCCGTCCTTGACGTACGCCTTCATCTGGTTGGGGGTGCCGAGGCCGGTGAGCTGGACCTTGCCCTTGTAGGTCGAGCCGGACAGGTAGCGGCCGGCGGCCGCGATGCCGACCGTGGTCGGCGAGATGATGCCCTTGAGGTCGGGGTGCTTGGCGAGCAGGCCCTGGGCCTCCTGGAACGACTTCTGGTCGTCGTCGTCGCCGTAGACGGTGTCGACGAGCTTGAGCTTGCTGTACTCCGGCTTCGCCAGCTCGGTCTTCATCATGTCGATCCAGGCGTTCTGGTTGGTCGCGTTCGCCGTCGCCGACAGGATCGCGATCTCGCCGCCGTCGGGGCCGATGGCGTCGGAGATGAGCTTGATCTGGATCTTCGCGATGCCCTCGGAGGTGGCCTGGTTGATGAACAGGTCGCGGCACTCGGGCTTGGTGTCGGAGTCGTACGTGACGACCTTCGCGCCCGCCTGCCGCGCCTCGTTGAGCGCGCCGCAGATGGCGTCCTTGTCGTTGGCGGACACCGCGATGACGGCGGCACCCTGCTGCGAGAGCGTGTTGATGTAGCTGACCTGCGCCGACGGGCTCGCCTCGGACGGGCCGGTCTCGCTGTACACGCCCTTGAACTCCTCGACCGCGACCTTGCCGCCCTTGTTGTCGGAGGTGTCGAAGTACGGGTTGTTGACCTGCTTGGGCAGGAAGGCGACCTTCAGGCCGCTCTTGATCGTGCCGCTGCCGTTGCCGGCGCCGCCGGAGGCGTCGGTGGACGTGCTGGTGGAGTCGTCGGCGCAGGCCGTCATGCCGAACGCGAGCGCGGTGGCGACCGCGGCCGCGATGAGCTTGGCTCTCATCGGGGTTGAATCCTTTCAGTGGGGTGCGGGCGGCGCCCGGTCTTGGTCGGTCTCGCGAAGCCCACCGGGCCGGACCGGGCGTTACGGGGGTGTTGGTTGAGCCGTTGAGCCGTTAAGCCGGCCGCCGACGACGCAGCCGTTCCCGCGCCATGCCGACGACGTTCGGTCCGACGACCGAGGCGATGAGCAGCGAACCGGTGACGATGGTGAGCGTGTTCTGCGGCACGGAGGCCAGCTGCAGCGCGTTGCGCAGCGTGCTGAGCAGCACGACCGCGCCGACGACGCCGAGCAGGCCGCCGCGGCCGCCGAAGATGGACACGCCACCGAGGAGCACGGCCGCGACGACGGCGAGCTCCAGGCCGTTGGCGTTGTCGGCGCGGGCGCTGGCGAAGCGGAACGTCCAGAAGACGCCGGCCAGCGCGGACATGGTCCCCGTGGTGACGAACAGCCAGAACTTGGTGCGGGCGACGGCGACCCCGGCGAAGCGGGCCGCCTCGGCGTTGTTGCCCATGGCGTACAGGCCCCGGCCGATCGGGGTCGCGTGCAGGACCACGCCGAAGATCACGGCCAGGGCCGCCACGACGATGATGAACCAGGGGATGGTGAGGCCCGGAATCGGGCTGATCGCGTTGCTGGTCCACGAGACGGGGTAGTCGGCGATCGCCTTGTCGCCGAGCACGACGTACGCCAGGCCGCGGTACAGCGCCAGGGTGCCGATGGTGACGGCGAGCGAGGGCAGGCCGAAGACAGTGACGAACAGGCCGTTGACGGCGCCCAGGACCGCGCCGAGGACCAGGCACAGGGCGATCAGCAGCGGCAGGGAGTGCACCCCGTGCGCCCACAGGTCGCCCATGACGGCGCAGGTCAGGCCCATGACGCTGGCCACCGACAGGTCGATCTCGCCGGTGATGACGACCAGGGTCAGCGGCAGGGCGACGATGGCGATCGGGATGACCTCGAGCGTCACGAAGCGCCAGAAGCGAGGGCTGGCGACGCCGTCGATCGTGGCCGCGCCGATCACGACCACGAGGGCCAGCGCGACGAGGACGATGACGTCCCAGGAGCCGAGTCTGCGCATCAAGTTCACCGGTGTACCCCTCGCTGCAGGCTCTTCGTGACTCGCACCGACAGCGCGCGGTCCAGGCCGATCGCCGCCAGGATCAGCGCGCCGACCGCGGCGCGCTGCCAGAACGGGGTGACGCCGAGCACCGGCAGGGCGCTGCCGATCGTGGTCAGCAGCATGGCGCCGAGCGCCGCGCCGAAGACCGAGCCGCTGCCGCCGAAGATGGCCACCCCGCCGACGACGACCGCGGCCACGACGTTGAGCTCCTGGCCCAGCCCGGCGTTGGCGTCCAGCGTGCCGAAGCGGGCCACGTAGAGCACGCCGGCCAGCCCGGCGAGGGCGCCGCACACGACGAAGGCGGCGAACACCCGCCGGCCGACCGCGATGCCGGACAGCCGCGCGGCCGCCGGGTCGGAGCCGATCGCGTACAGCTCGCGGCCGCTGCGGTAGGAGCGCAGGTAGAAGCCGGCGCAGAGCACCACGACGAGGGCGAAGAGCGTCAGCAATGGCAGCCCGAGGATCGTCGACGTCCCCATGTGCAGGAACGACGTGGGGATGTCCTTGGCGTTGATCTGCTTGCCGGTGGCCCACTGGTAGTCGATGCCGCGGAAGACGTACAGCGTGCCGAGCGTGACGACGAGCGCCGGCACCCGGGCGGCGGCGATGAGGGCGCCGTTGACTGCGCCGCACACCGCGCCGAGTGCCGCGCCCGCCACCAGCACCACCGGGATCGGGATGCCGGGGTGGTCCAGGAACAGCGTGCCGGTCATGAACGCGGACAGGCCGAGCACCGAGCCGACCGAGAGGTCGACGTTGCGCGTGATGACGACGATCGCCTGGCCGGTGGCCAGGATCGCGAGGATCGTCGAGCCGAGCAGGAGGTCCTTGATGCTCTGCGCGGACAGGAACCGCGGGTTGGTGATCGCGGTCGCCGCGACCAGCAGTCCGAGCGCGGCGAGGATGCCGAGCTCACGGACGACGAAGACGCGGTGGGTGAGGCGGGTGCCGACGCTCTGTCGCGCCGGCGCGGGGGCGGACTGTGCGGTGGTGGTCATCGCGCGACCTGCCCCGGCGAACCTTGCCCGGACGAACCCTGCCCGGTCGCGGCGAGCATGACGGACTCCTCGTCGGCTGTCGTTCGGGGGATGTCGGCGGTGAGCCGCCCTTCGTGCATCACCAGCACCCGGTCGGCCATGCCGAGCACCTCCGGGAGTTCGCTGGAGACCATGAGCACGGCCACGCCCTCCTTCGCGAGGGTGCTCAGCAGCCGGTGCACCTCGGCCTTGGTGCCCACGTCGATGCCGCGGGTCGGCTCGTCCACGATGAGCACCCGCGGCGCGGTGGCCAGCCACTTGGCCAGCACGACCTTTTGCTGGTTGCCGCCGGACAGCGTGGAGACCGGGTCGCCGAGCCGGGCCGCCTTCACCCGCAGCCGCTGTGCCCAGTCGCGGGCGGAGCGCCGCTCGGCGCCGCCGAAGAGCAGGCCGAGCGCGGCCAGCGACCAGCGCCGCGGCAGGGTGGCGTTGCGCTCCACGGACAGCTCCATGACCAGGCCCTGCTGGCGGCGGTCCTCGGGAACCAGCGCCAGCCCGGCGCCGATGGCCACGGCCGTGCTGCCCCGGCGCAGCGGCCGGCCGTCGACGAGCACCTCGCCGGCGTCGTAGCGGTCGACGCCGAAGATCGCCCGGATGACCTCGGAGCGCCCGGCGCCGACGAGCCCGGCCAGGGCCACGATCTCGCCGCTGTGGACGGTGAAGCTCACGTCGGCGAAGGCGCCGCGCCGGGTCAGGCCGCGCACCTCCAGCCGCGCCTCGCCGAGCTCGGCGTCCTCCTTGGGGAACAGCGTGCTCACCTCGCGCCCGACCATGCGCCGCACCACCTCCTCCACGGTGAGGCCGGCCGCGGCGTCGGTGGAGACCCACTGCCCGTCGCGCATGACGGTGATGCGCTGGCACAGCGCGAACACCTCGTCGAAGCGATGCGAGATGAACAGGACGGCGGCGCCCGAGTCGCGCAGGGAGCGGGCGACCGAGAACAGCCGCTCGACCTCGACGCCGGACAGCGCCGCGGTCGGCTCGTCCATGACGAGCACCCGGGCGTCGAACGACAGCGCCTTGGCGATCTCGACCAGCTGCTGGTCGGCGATGGACAGCCCCCGGGCCGGGCGGTCGGGGTCCATCTGCACCCCGAGCCGCGCGAACAGCTCCGCGGCCCGGCGGCGCATCTCGGCCGTGTCGATGCGCCTGTCGATGCGCCCGTCGAGCGGGCCCCGGCCACGCAGCGGCTGGCGGCCCATGAAGATGTTCTCGGCCACGGACAGGTCGGCGAAGAGCGTGGGCTCCTGGTAGATCACCGCGATGCCGGCCGCGCGGGCGTCGGCGGGGTTGTGCAGCACCAGCGGCCGCCCGTCGAGGGTGATCGTGCCGGTGTCCGGCGCGTGCGCCCCGGCCAGGATCTTGACCAGCGTGGACTTGCCGGCGCCGTTCTCGCCGACCAGCGCGTGCGCCTCCCCGGCCCGCAGCTCCAGGCGCACGTCGCGGAGCGCGGCGACGGCGCCGAAGGACTTGCTGACGCCTTCGAGAACGAGCACCCGGAGCCTCCTCGTGCGTAGGCTTGTGAAACGTTTCATTGGCTGGTTACAGTGACGTTAGAAGCAAAGCCTTGACCACGTCAAGGGTTTCGATCGCGTTACCGATTTGATACACCGGACGCGGCGCTTCGTCGCGCCCTCGGGCTTAAGACGTTTCAGGAGATCGATGTCCACCACCACCGGCATCAAAGAGGTCGCGCGCCGGGCCGGCGTCTCCATCGGTACCGTCAGCAACGTCCTCAACCGCCCGGAGCTCGTCGCCATGACCACCCGGCAGCGGGTGCTCGACGCGATCGCCGAGCTCGGCTACGTGCGCAACGACTCGGCGCGCCAGCTGCGGGCGGGGCAGAGCCGGCAGATCGCGCTGGTGGTGCTCGACGTGACCAACCCCTTCTTCACCGACGTGGTCCGCGGCGCGGAGGCTGCGGCCGAGGACCACGGCGTCATGGTCGTGGTGTGCAACAGCGGCGAGGACGCTGGCCGCGAGCACCGCCACCTCGATCTGCTGGAGGAGCAGCGGGTGCGCGGCGTGCTCATCACGCCGGTCGACGAGTCGCCGAACTCCCGGCTGGAGCAGCTCATCCAGCGCGGCACGCCGGTGGTGCTGGTGGACCGCGGCTCGGGCCGGCACAGCCGGTGCTCGGTCGCCGTCGACGACGTGCTCGGCGGGCGGCTCGCCGGGGAGCACCTGGTCGAGCAGGGGCACCGGCACATCGCCTTCGTCGGCGGGCCGATCTCGATCGCGCAGGTGCACGACCGGCACGCCGGGGTCGCCGAGGCGGTGGCGGGGCACGCCGAGCTTTCCGTGGTACCGACGCCGAACCTCACGGTCGCGTCCGGGCGGATCGCCGCCACGCAGATCGCCGCGCGCGAGCCCGGCGAGCGCCCGACCGCGGTGTTCTGCGCCAACGACCTGCTCGCCCTGGGCGTGCTGCAGGAGATGACCCAGCGCGGCGTGCGGGTGCCCCAGGACGTCGCGATCGTCGGCTACGACGACATCGAATTCGCCGCGGCGGCGGCCGTGCCGCTATCCTCCGTACGTCAACCCCGAGAACAGCTCGGCCGCACGGCGGCAGCCCTGCTGCTCGAGGAGATCGAGGACGACGGGCGGCACGAGCACCGGCATGTCGTCTTCCAACCCGAGCTGGTCGTTCGCGAGTCCAGCGGCCGCCCCCGCGGCCGGCGCGCCGGCCGGCAGAGCCCCTACAAGAACCGGCGGTGACCGATGCGCGTCGCGCTGTTTGTCACGTGCCTCGCCGACGCGATGTTCCCGCAGGTCGGCAAGGCGACCGTGGCGCTGCTGGAGCGGCTGGGGCACGAGGTGGTGTTCCCGGAGGCGCAGACGTGCTGCGGGCAGATGCACATCAACACGGGGTACCAGAAACAGGCCCTGAAACTCGTCGAGCACCACATGCGCACGTTCGAGCCCTACGACGCCATCGTCGCGCCGTCGGGCTCCTGCGTCGGCTCGGTGCGCCACCAGCACGCGGCCGTCGCCGAGCGGGCCGGCAGGAGACAGCTCGCGGCGCGCGCCGGCGAGGTCGCCGCGCGCACCTACGAGCTGTCGGAGTTCCTGGTCGACGTCCTCGGCGTGACCGACGTGGGTGCGCACTACCCGCACCGGGTCACCTACCACCCGACCTGCCACTCGCTGCGCATGCTGCGCGTCGGCGACCGGCCGCTGCGGCTGCTGCGCGAGGTGCGCGGCATCGACCTGGTCGAGCTGCCCGACGCGGAGCAGTGCTGCGGCTTCGGCGGCACGTTCGCGCTGAAGAACGCCGACACCTCGGCGGCGATGCTCGCCGACAAGCTGCGCAACGTGCTGTCCACCTCCCCCGACGTGGTGTCGGCCGGCGACTCCTCCTGCCTGATGCACATCGGCGGCGGGCTCTCCCGGCTTTCGGTGGACACGAGACCGGTACACCTGGCGGAAATCCTGGCGGCGACATGAGCGGTCCGAAGCGAAGCGCAGGGGCCGCTCATCAGCGGCGCAGGTTCAGCTCATGTCGCTGCCGGAGCGAAGCGGAGGTGTCGACATGAGCACATTTCTCGGTATGCCGGCGGTGGCCCCGCGCGGGGTCGGGCAGCTGCGCGGCGACGAGCCCTTCCCGGTAGCGGCGCGCACCGCGCTGGCCAACGAGCAGCTGCGGCGCAACCTCGGCCACGCCACCCGGACCATCCGGGCCAAGCGGGCCGCGGTCGTCGGCGAGGTGCCGGACTGGGAGCAGCTGCGGCTGGCCGGCGAGGCGCTGAAGGCCGCCACCATGGCCCGCCTCGACACGCTGCTCGTCCAGCTGGAGGAGCAGGTCACGGCGCGCGGCGGCACCGTGCACTGGGCCCGTGACGCCGTCGAGGCCAACCGGATCGTCGCCGACCTGGTCCGCCGGACCGGCGCCGACGAGGTCGTCAAGATCAAGTCGATGGCGACCCAGGAGATCGGGCTCAACGAGGCCCTCGAGGCCGAGGGCATCGCGGCGTGGGAGACCGACCTCGCCGAGCTCATCGTCCAGCTCGGCCACGACCGCCCGTCGCACATCCTCGTGCCGGCGATCCACCGCAACCGCACCGAGATCCGCGACATCTTCCTGCGCGAGATGCCCTCGGTGCCGGCCGACCTGACCGACGAGCCGCGGCAGCTGGCCATGGCCGCCCGCGAGCACCTGCGCCGCAAGTTCCTGTCCGCGCGGGTCGCCGTCTCCGGCGCCAACTTCGCCGTCGCCGAGACCGGCACCCTCGCGGTGGTCGAGTCCGAGGGCAACGGCCGGATGTGCCTGACCCTGCCGCAGACGCTGATCACCGTGATGGGCATCGAGAAGGTCGTGCCCACGTGGACCGACCTGGAGGTGTTCCTGCAGCTACTGCCGCGCTCCTCCACCGGCGAGCGGATGAACCCGTACACGTCGCTGTGGACCGGCGTCACGCCGGGCGACGGCCCGCAGGAGTTCCACCTGGTCCTGCTCGACAACGGCCGCACCGCGGTCCTCGCCGACGAGGTCGGCCGCTCCGCGCTGCACTGCATCCGGTGCAGCGCCTGCCTCAACGTGTGCCCCGTCTACGAACGCACCGGCGGGCACGCCTACGGCTCGGTGTACCCGGGCCCGATCGGCGCCGTGCTCAGCCCGCAGCTGACCGGGGTCGAGGAGAACGCCTCGCTGCCGTACGCCTCCAGCCTCTGCGGCGCCTGCTTCGACGCCTGCCCGGTGCGCATCGACATCCCGTCGCTGCTGGTCCACCTGCGCGCCCGGCACGTCGAGGAGCACGGCCCCTCGGCCGAGGCGATCTCGATGGCCGCCGTCTCCTGGGTGATGGCCGGCCCCGGCCGGTTCCGCGGCGGCGAGCGGCTCATGCGGCTCGGCCGGCTGCTGGGCCGCCGCCGCGACCGGATCACCGCCCTGCCGCCGCCGTTGTCGGCCTGGACGGCCAGCCGCGACCTGCCCCGGCCCCCGGCCCAGACCTTCCGCGAATGGTGGCGGTCCCGCAATGGCTGATCTTTCCGCAGGTGCGGACGCCCGCTCGGTGGTCCTGGCCCGCATCCGCGCGGCGCTGGGATCGAACGCCGCCGCCCCGGACGTACCCCGCGACTACCGCCGGGCCGACGCCTCGGCGCCCGGCGACCTCGAGCTGCTCGCCGACCGCCTGCTCGACTACAAGGCGACCGTGGTGCACACGACCGCCGACGGGCTCGCCGCCGACCTGGCCAAGGCCATCGACGGCATCTCCCCCCTCGTCGTGCCGCCCGGGCTGCCGTTCGCGGTGCCCGGCGCGACCGTGGACGACGGCACCCTGGACGCCACCGCCCTCGACGGCTTCGCCGGCGTCGTCACCGGCTGCGCCGCGGCGGTCGCCGAGACCGGCACGATCGCCCTGGACGGCTCCCCGGACCAGGGCCGCCGCGCCATCACGCTAGTGCCGGACCGGCACTACTGCGTGGTCCGCGCCGACCAGGTCGTGCAGACCGTCCCCGACCTCCTCGCCCGGCTCACCCCGACCCGGCCGCTGACCCTGATCAGCGGCCCGTCGGCGACCAGCGACATCGAGCTGGACCGGGTCGAGGGCGTCCACGGGCCGCGCACGCTCGTGGTCTTCCTGGTTCGATAGCCGGGCCGTTCGTCGGTCGATCGGCCGGCCGAGGTCGTGCAGCAGCGCGTCCAGCGTCTCGTCGTCTGCCCAGCCGTTCACCGACAGCACGCCGTCGGCCGCCACGGTGACCTCCAGGCGGTCCGGGGTCGAGGCGGCCGCGGCCAGCAGGCCGGGAAAGCGGTCGCCGCGGCGGACGAACTCCTGGTTCGTCGAGCCGGCCCAGGGGCGGTCCCGGTCGACGAGCGCGGCGACGTACGGCCCGGCGATGAGCAGGTCCGTCGCGTCCAGCAGCGCGGCCACGTCGTCCCGCCCGCCGTGGACAGCCCGGTTCAGCCGGCCCGTGGTATACCCCGAGAACGTCATCACGGACATGCCGGCCGCGCGGGCGGCGGCGGCCACCACGGCCAGCGGCGCGGCGTGGTCGAACGGCTCGCCGCCGAGCAGGGTCAGGCCCTCGGTGCCCGCGGCCAGCACACGCGCGACGACCTCGGCGGTCGGCACCTCCGAGCCGCCCCCGAAAGCCCACAGGTGCGGGTTGAAGCAGCCGGTGCACCGGATCGTGCAGCCCTGCACCCACAGCGCGGTCCGCTCCCCCGGGCCCTCGGCCACCGTGCGCTCCACGAACCGGCCCAGGCTCAGCGTGCCGGGGTCGACCGCCGGGCGCGGCAGGCGCTCAGAAGTCGAGGACACGGCCGCCGCCCGGCTGCGGCTGAGGCTGGGGTTGGGGCGCCCGCGGGCGCGGCGTGCAGGTCAGGAACGCGCGCAGCCGGGCGAACTCGTGCGGCGCGAGGCCGGCCGTCGCGGCGAACTCTTCCACGGTCTGGAACCCGCCGCGCGCCTCCCGGTCCGCGACCACCCGCTCGGCCCGTGCCAGGTCGAACAGCCCCGCCTCGGCCAGCTGCGCCGCGGTCGCGAAGTTCACCTCGACCGCGGCGGCCGGCGCGGCAGGAATCACCAGCGCGGCAGGGACCGGCGGCGGGGCGAAGACCGGCGGCGGGGCGAGGGCGGTCGCCGGCGCGGCGGCCGGTCGCTGCTCGAACCACGGGCGGTTCGCGGCGCGCCAGCGCAGCCAGGAGCCGTTGAGGATCAGCGCGTGGACGATGCTCGCGAACCACAGCGCGAAATACCCCACGGCGATCGCCGTGCTCAACTGCGAGTCGCGCGGCAGCCGGTTGATGGCGACAAGGCCCGACCAGGCCAGGACGAAGTAGGTCACGCCGATGATCCACCACGCGGGGCGGCGAGCGGTGATGCCGACGTAGAGGAAGCCGCTTCCGCTCAGGCAGCCCAGCCCGAGGATCGTGAGCAGGACCCACCAGCTGTTGCGCAGCCGCCAGCCGAAGCTCGCCGGGTTAGAGGCCATCGTGCTGCTCCTGCCTGACAGTTGCGGTGGTTGTGACGGCAGTGTAGTCAGAGGTGTACTCGCTGTGGACGGTCTGCGCCGCGAGCAGGTCCTCGAGCACCGCGACGTAGTCGAGGCACTTCGAGCCCTTGATGCCGAGGGTCTCCGCGTTCACGGTGCCGTCCGCGGCGACGGTGACCACGATCCGCCTGGTCGCCATCACCCACGCTCCACGGCGAAGACCAGGCGGACGGCGGCGTCCGGGGTGACCGAGCGCGACTCCAGCCGCAGCCCCGCGGCCGGGGCGCGCTCGGTCAGCCGGGCGAGCACCGCCTGCTGCACCTGCCGCCCGTAGGCGGCGTCGACCGAGCGCACGATCTCCATCGCCCGCGGCTCGTCGACGTCGCCGGTGAGGTGGGCGGTCCAGATGTGCTGCGGGTCGCGACTGAAGCGGGCCCGCACGCCCGCCCAGTCCGCCACCAGGTCCGCGCCCTCGGCCGACACCGCCGCCCGGGAGTCGCGCAGTGCCGCGCCGAGCAGCGCGGCGTCGCGCATCCGGGTCTGCACCTGGCAGACCGTGGTCGCGGAGCTCTTCTCGCTCAGCCGCGCGTGGGCCGCGGCGGCGGCGATCGCCAGCGGTACCAGCAACAGGGAGACACTCATCGTCAGGCCTCGATCGCCCGGCCGTGCGCGCCGAGCACCGGCATCGGCGCGGTGGGTGGCTCCTCGTCGGGGTCCCAGTCCTCGGCCGCGGTCGCGGCGACCGCGCGGGTCTTCGCCCAGAGCCGGATCGCGTCGAGCTTCTCGGCCTGCGTCACGCTGAGCGGCACCATCGCGGCGACGGCGCGCAGCAGATCCTCGCGGCGCAGCGGGCGACGCTCGGAGAACGCGTCGAAGAGCGCGGCGACGACGGCCTGCTCGATCTCGGCGCCGGAATACCCCGCCGACAGGGCGCACACCTCGCGCAGCAGCGGCTCGTCGAGGTGCAGATGGCCCTGTACCGCGGGCCGCGCCAGCCGCCGCCGCAGGTGCACCTCCCAGATGGAGGCCCGCTCCGCGCGGCTGGGCAGGTCGACGAAGAAGATCTCGTCGAAGCGGCCCTTGCGCAGCAGCTCGGGCGGCAGCCGCTCGATGTCGTTGGCGGTGGCGATGACGAACACCGACCCGGTCTTCTCCTGCATCCAGGTCAGGAACGTGCCGAAGACCCGGTTCGTGGTACCGCCGTCGTTGCTCGCGCTGGTGGAGAAGCCCTTCTCGATCTCGTCCACCCACAGCACGCACGGCGCGCTCGCCTCGGCGGTGCGCAGCGCGGTGCGCATGTTCTGCTCGCTGGAGCCGATCAGCCCGGAGAAGACGCGCCCGATGTCCAGCCGCAGCAGCGGCAGCCCCCACGCGGCGGCGACGGCCTTGGCGGTCAGCGACTTGCCGCAGCCCGGCACGCCGGTGATGAGCACGCCCTTCGGCGCGGGCAGCCCGTACTCGAAGGCCGCGGCCAGCCACGAGTTGTCCCGCTTGGCGAGCCAGCGCTTGAGGTTCTCCAGCCCGCCGACCTGGTCCAGCCGCACGTCCGCGTCGACGTACTCGAGCACGCCGGCCTTGCGGACCGCCTGCCGCTTCTCCTCGTGCACCACGTCCAGGTCGCTCAGGTCGAGCACGCCGTCGTTGACCATCGCCCGGGCGAACGCGTTCTCCGCCTCGCTCAGCGTGAGCCCGGCCGCCGCCTTGGCGAACTTCTCCCGGCCGATCGGGTCGAGGTCGATGCGGATTCGCCCGCCGGCGGCGTTGCTCGCGATCATCCCCTCCAGCACCCCGCGGATCTCCGCCTCGCTGGGCAGCGGGAAGTCGACGATCGTGACGTCCTTCTCCAGGTCGGCCGGGATCCGCAGGACCGGCGCGACGATGACGAGCGTGCGCGGCGCGACCCCGGCCTTGAACCCCGCCGCGATGTCGCGCAACCGGCGCACCACGGTCGGCAGCACCGGCACGTCCCCGCCGAGCGAGTTGTGCAGATCGCGGAAGACGAACAGGCCCGGCTGCTGGATGCGCAGCACGGTCTCCAGGGCGTTGTCGGGCTCGGTGGTGTACTGCTGGGCCACCCCGTCGGGCTGCAGCAGCCCGCTCGTCGCCGACCAGGTCCAGACCGGCCGCGGGGTGCGCACCAGCGCCGCGTCGGAGGCGACGGCGGCGAGCTCCGAGAGCACCCGGTGCTCCTCGTACGACTCGACGTACAGGACCGGGAACCTGGCTTTCAACAGCTGCGCCAGGTCGTGGCGGAAACCGGTCACTGCGTTGTCCTCTCCTTACCGGCGGCGGGCCCTGCGAAGACCCTAACGGCGGCACCGAGATCAGGTGAGTCCGCTGCTTGCCGCCAGCAGTGTCGGAAACGCGCCACCGGCCGCGCGGCCAGCCCGCCCTGCGAGTACAGCCCCTTACGCTTGCCTGTGGCCTCCACGCCGCAACCATCGGCCACCCGTTTCGCAACCTGACGAAAACCGCCGCCGCGCGGGGTGCCTGGTCAGGCGAGGCGGGCGGAGCCGAGCAGGCTGCCGTCGTGGTCGGAGACCGTGATCGAGTCGACGTTGGACAGCTGGATCGAGCTCGCCCCGGTGACCCGGGCCTGGGCGGTCGTCGTGCGGCCCCAGCACGCCGCCTGCTCGGCCTGGCCGCCGCGACCCAGGACGCGCATCACGTACGGGCCCTCGCCCGGCAGGCCGGCCAGCTCCAGCGACACTGACACGCCCCACTGGCGCGGGACCAGGGTCGCCCGGCCCGACAGGCCACTGCCCTCCGCGGCCACGATCTGGACCACCGTGCCCGCCGGGGCGGTCGCCGAGGGCTGGGCCTGCGGCTGCGCCTGACGGACCGGGCGCAGCGACAGGACGGCCGCGACCAGGGCCAGCACGACGCAGGCCGTAGCCAGCGCGGTCAGCGCGACGACCGGCAGGCGGCGGGGGCGGGCCCGGCGCAGGAGGGCGTCCAGGCCGGCGCGCGACGGGGGCTCGAGCGGCGCCGCCGGGCCCGGCGGCAGGCGTTGCAGCAGCTCCGGTACCGCCGCCAGCCGCCCCACCTCGGCCCGGCACTCGGCGCACGTGGACAGGTGCGCGTCGACCGTGGCCTGGTCGTCGTCGTCGATGCCGCCGAGGACGTACGCCCCGAGCAGCCGGCGAACCGCCTCGTGCCCGCCGGTCACCGTAAGACTCCCATCTCCTCGAACACCGCTCGCAGCGCTCGGACCGCGTAGTACGCGCGCGACTTGACGGTGCCCTCCGGTACCGCCAGGCGTTTGGCGGTGTCGGCGACGGTGCGGCCGTCGTAGTAGACGGACCTGATCACGTCGCGGTGCTCGGCGGAGAGGCGGTCGAGCGCGGCGCGGATGAGCCAGCCCTCGACCAGCGCGTCGACGTTGTCGGGGTCGGCGACGGCGGTGAGCGCGTCGGGATCGGAGACGAGCTTCGGGCGGCGCTGGTCGGCCCGCCATGCGTTGCTGACCACGTTGCGGGCGATGGTGAGCAGGTACGCCCGGGTCGTGTCCCGCGTGACGTCGATGCGCTCGATGTGCCGCCACGCGCGCAGGAGCGTGTCCTGCACGAGGTCCTCGGCGCGGTGGCGGTCCCGTTCGTACCGCGAGACGAAGGCGAGCAACACACCGTAATGCTCGGTGTACAGCGCGGTCATGAGCTCCTCGTCGCGCGTCACGCGCAGCCCCTCTCGACGGCCTCCCCACACGGGTCTACACCACGAGGCCGTTCAAGGTTCAACCAACCGCCGGGATCCCGAGCCGGCGGATAGGGTACGGGCGTGAACCCGTACTTCGTCTGGGAGGACCCCGAGGCCGGGGCCGGCTGGCGCCCGTTCGCCGAGCTGCTCGACCCCGGCGTGGTGGCGGAGCGGGTGGCGGTGTCGCGGCAGGCGCTGGTGGCGATGTTCGGGCTCGCCGAGGACGCAGTGCCGGAGCGCGTGGTCGCGTCCGTGCTGTTCCTCGGGTACGCGTCGCGGCTCCTGTCGCCGCTGCTGGCGGAGTCGCTGGAGGGGACGATCCGCGGGGTGACGCCGGCCGACCTGTGGTGGCGGCCGGTGCCCGGCGGGCCGCTGCCGATCGCCGCGCGGGCGGTCGAGGCGCGGCCGGCCGCGGACCTGTTCGACGTGGCGGTGCTCGGCCTGGTGGCCCCGCTGCTGGAGGTGTTCCGGGCGCGGTTCCGGCTCTCGCCGCAGGTGCTGTGGGGCAACGTCGCCTCCGCGCTGGGCGGGGCGGCCGGGCAGCTGCCGAAGGGCGCGTGGCCGGCCGTGGCGGACCTGCTGGGCAGGCCGCCACTGGCCGGCATGGCGATCGTCGGGCAGGGGGCCGGCGGGCAGGGGTCGCTGCGCCGCCGCAACTGCTGCCTGTACTACCGCATCCCCGGCGGGGGCACGTGCGGCGACTGCGTGCTCAGGCCAGCGTGACCGCCGCGGGGCGCTCGGCGACCCGCGGCCGCTCCAGCAGGCGCTCGGCGAACGTACCGAAGACGAGGCCGATCGCGGCCCACATCAGCAGCTGGGCGCCGACCGCGTACAGGCGGAACTGGTAGAGCAGGTCGGCCGGGAAGCCCGGGAAGATGATCTTCCCGTCGCCGTCGAGCAGCGGCAGGGGCGTCTCGGTCGACTGGTGCAGCTCCTTGTTGGCGTCCAGGTCGCCCAGGTCCGGCAGCAGCGCGAACAGGATGCCGATCGCCACCACGTAGGCGCCGACGGCCAGCAGGGCCGCGTTCCACGTGCCGAACCTCGGGTGCAGCCGGCGGCCGAGCCAGGTCGCCAGGATCATGAGCACCACGGAGGCGCCGGTGAGGACGAGGTACAGCGAGCTGCGCAGCCCGATCGTGGCGTCGTTGCCGACCGCCGGCGGGTTCGTGGGGTACTTCAGGAACGGCACCAGGTAGACCCCGGTGAACGCCGCCGCGGCCACCAGCAGGGCGAGCGGCCGGGCCCGGACACGCCCGACCCGGCCGAGGCAGATCGCATACGCGACGGCGAACAGGGCCCCCATCGCGACGCCGAAGAGGATCAGCGCCGCGCCGATGCCGACGTTCTCCTGGATGGTGCGGCTGAACATCTCGTGCTCGTGCCCCTCGCCCAGGGCGTGCGAGCGGCCTTCCTCGTAGTCGATGGCCTGCTGGATCAGGGGCTCGGCGAGGATCCGGGCGAAGACGAACGCGAGCACGCCGCCGACTGCGCCGGCCAGCACGCCGCGCAGGATGAGTCGCTTTTCCATTGTGGGCGGGCGCCGGCTCAGTGGCAGGGGAAGCCGAGGAAGTGGCGGCCGTCGTGCACGAACTCGTGCACGTGGGCGTCGTTGCCGAAGATCGACACGGCGCCCTGGTCGATGCCGACGAAGTAGTAGACCAGCAGGGCGAGCAGCGCGGTGCCGCCGAGCCAGAACAGCGAGCGGGAGATCGGCAGGACCAGCGGAGTGGTGGTCGCCTGGGGCGTCTCGGCGCCGGAGATGGAGCTCATCGGTGGGCCTCCTTCAGGGATCGTGCGTCCCTCGTCTGGATGGGGCGTCGTGGCGGAGGAGTACCCTGACTCACCGCGAGAAGCGGCTCACAGTGGCGCGACCGTGCTGGACTTGCACCAGCTTCCCTCACACCGTCACACGTCAGACACTAAGAGCCGGGCACTCCTTACGTCAATCGGGCCGGCGCCCGTGAGCACCGGCCCGTGTCGATTCACACACGCATCACACCCGCACGCCCGGCGGGATCACCCCGAAGATGAGGGCGGTCGATCCCGACCCCTTGTGGTTGATGAAGCCGCCGCAGAGCACCGACGCGCCCGTCGCAGGGAAGTGCGCGAGCCCGGCGAGGATCTCCAGGCTGACCCGGTGCCGCTGGTACACCAGCAGCGAGGCGCGGAACTCCGGGTCGGTGCCCAGGTCGGGGCCGAACGTGTCGATCCCGGTGCCGCCGTTGTGGCCGATCCGGCCGGTGTCGATGAACCACTGCACGGTCTCCGGCGCGAAGCCGGGCTGGCGCAGCACGCCGTCGGCGTCGAGGTTGGGGAAGGCCGGGGTCCCCCACTTGTACTCCCAGCCGGTCCACATGATGATCATGGACTCGTCGGGGATGCGGCCGTGCCGGCGCTCCCACTGCTTCACGTCGTTGACGGTCAGCGCGTAGTCGGCGTTGCGCGCGCACTTGTCCCGCACGTCGATCTTCACCGCCGGCAGGAACAGGTCGTTGGGGTCGAGTTCGTCGGCGAGCGGCTCGCCGGCGTTGAAGTGGCCGGGCGCGCCCCAGTGCGTGCCGGTCGCCTCGCCCTCCCGGACGTACTGCAGGTAGTACCCCTCGTTCTCGATCGTGGCGATGGTCTCCAGCGTGAACTCGGGGTCGCCGGGGTAGATGTTCGTCTTCGCCGGGTCGTTGACGTGCGACAGGCTGATGAGGCGGGTCTTGCCGGGGCGCAGCGCGCTGCCGCCGGCGGGGGCCGCCGCGGCGGTCCCGGCGAGCCCGGCGGCGCCGGCGACGGCTCCCCCGGCCGCCGCGAGCAGGTGTCTTCTCTGCATATTTCTCGAATCGTCCCTTCGCATCCGTGCACGACGATGTTCCTGCCGACTGTAGGGCCTTCGGAGCCCCGCATCCGGGACCTTCGACCCGGTCCGGTGCGCGCCCGGTCGCCTACGATCGGTCGTCGGCGGGTGATCTTTCGCGAGATCTGGGAACCTTCGCCGCGTCGCGTGCGACTAAGTGGAATACCGACGGATCCGGAAGGTGGCCGCGTGTCCAAACGGCAACGCGACTCGCGCGAATACGCGCGCCGAATGCGCATGATCCAGGAGCGGTCGAACGCCCGGCGCGGCCGGATGCGCACGGCGTACTCCGCCATCGGCGTGGTGCTGCTGATCTTCGCCGTGATGATCGTGGTCAAGCTCGGCAGTACCGGCGGCGGCCAGGAGGCGCCGAGCGCGCTGCCCACCGGCGCCGCGGCCGCCGAGATCGTCCAGGGGGTGACGACGGTGCCGGCCGCGACGCTGGACTCCGTCGGCAAGGGCTCCGCCCAGGTGCTGCCCTCGGTGATCACCGACCAGCCCCCGCTCACCGACGGCGGCAAGCCGCTCATCCTCTACGTCGGCGCCGAGTACTGCCCGTTCTGCGCCGCGCAGCGCTGGCCGGTGGTCGTCGCGCTGTCGCGGTTCGGCACGTTCAGCAACCTCGGGCTGACCACGTCGGCGGCCGACGACGTGTTTCCGAACACGCCGACCCTGTCGTTCCACGGCGCCACCTACACCAGCCAGTACATCGCCTTCCAGGGCGTGGAGACGAGCACGAACGTGCGCAAGAACGGCACGTACGGGACGCTGGACAAGCTCACCGACGCGCAGGCGGCGGTCGTGCAGAAGTACAACGCGCCGCCGTTCGTGTCGCAGCAGTCCGCCGGCACGATCCCGTTCATGGACTTCGGCAACAAGGCGCTGCTGGGCGGCGCCACGTTCAGCCCCCAACTGCTGCAGGGGCACACGCACGCCCAGGTGGTGAGCGCGATCCAGGACCCGAACAGCCAGCTCGGCGGGGCCGTCAACGGCAACGCGAACGCCCTGACCGCCCTGATCTGCCGGATGACGGGCGACCAGCCCACCGACGTGTGTTCCAGCGCCGCCGTGAAGGCCTTCCAAGGGGAGTTCACCAATGTCGGCAAGTGAAGTCGCGATCGACCGGCGGCTCGTGCAGTCCTGGGTGCCGCTCGCGTCGCTGGTGCTCGCCGTGGCCGGCCTGGGCGTCTCGGTGTACCTCACGATCGAGCACTTCACCTCGTCGACCACCCTGGCCTGCCCGGAGACCGGCGCGCTGAACTGCCTGAAGGTCACCACCTCGGAGCAGTCGGCGGTGTTCGGCATCCCGGTGGCGGTGCTCGGCCTCGTGTACTTCGTGGCGATGCTGGTCCTCTCGCTACCGGCCCTGTGGCGCTCCACGCTCCCCGCGGTCCGCTACGGCCGGCTGGCCCTCGCCTCGATCGGCGTCCTCTTCGTCTTCTACCTGGTCTTCGCCGAGCTGTTCACGCTGAACGCGATCTGCCTGTGGTGCACGGCGGTGCACGTGCTGGCGGTCGGCCTGTTCGCGGTGACCGCGGTGGGCACGGCGTACGCCGATCCGTCGGACCTGTAGTTCCGATCGGGAACTTCGCGGGGATGTGTGGCGACTATCCGCGCGACACATCCCCGGTATCCCGAGAGGAACGCTCGCCATGCGCCTGACCCACGTGGTCCGCACCGGTGTCGCCGCGGCCGCGGCCGTCGCCGCGGCCCTGGCCTTCCCGGCCACCGCCTCCGCGCACGTCACCGTCAACCCGAACACGGCCTTCCAGGGCGGCTACGCGAAGGTGACGTTCCGCGTGCCCACCGAACGCGACGACGCCAGCACCACGAAGGTGGAGGTGGCGATCCCGACCGACAAGCCGATCGTGTCGGTGTCGCTCAAGCCGGTGCAGGGCTGGACGGCGACGACGGAGACCACGAAGCTCGCCACCCCGGTCAAGACCCACGGCGGCGACGAGGTCACCGAGGCCGTCTCGAAGATCACCTGGACCGCGGACGCGAACTCGGGGATCAAGCCCCACGAGTTCCAGGAGTTCGACGTCTCGCTCGGCCCGCTGCCGGAGACGGACCAGATCGTGTTCAAGGCACTCCAGACGTACTCCAGCGGCGAGATCGTCCGCTGGATCGACGAACCCTCGGCCGGTGGCGAGGCCGAGCACCCGGCCCCGGTCCTGAAGCTCACGAAGAAGGCCGACACGACGACGGTGTCGACCACCACGTCGGCTGCCCCCGTGGCCGGCGGCGGCTCGTCGGACTCCGGCGGCAACGGCACCGCGATCGGCCTCGGCATCGCTGGCCTGGTCCTCGGCCTGGCGGGCCTGGTGATGGGCGTCCTGGCCTACCGCCGCGCCCCGGCCCCCGCCGCCTGACTCCTGCTTGACGGGTCCGGACGCGCCGTGTCCGGACCCGCCCCCCTCTGGCATCGTTATGGCCACTTGGCTACATTGACGAGGTGGCCCGCTACCAAGAGCTCGCCGACGCGCTGCGCGGGCAGATCGCATCCGGCGCGCTGCCGCCCGGCGACCCCGTGCCCAGCGCCGACCGGCTGGCCCACGAGTACGACACCGGGCGCGACACCGCCCTCAAGGCGCTGCGGCTGCTGCGCCGCGAGGGCCTGCTCCTGCTCGGCCGGGACAACGTCGTGCGGGTCGGCCCGGTGCAACTGCGTACCGCGCGCGGGGCGCCCGAGCGCCCGCCGACGATCGTCGACGTGCCACCGGAGGGCGTGGTCCGGGCCCGGATGCCGACGCCGAGGGAGCGCGACGAGCTCGGCCTGCCCGACGGCGTCCCCGTCCTGGTGGTGCGGATCGGCGAGGACGAGGAGGTCCACCCGGCGACCGGCACCGGCATGCGCTGGCCGACCGGCTGAAGACACCCGGTCCGAGTCAGGCCGAGTCAGGCGGGGTCAAGACGGGGTCAAGACGGGTCAGGTCAGGTCAGGCCGGATCCGGCAGATAGTCGACCACGACGACCGTCACGTTGTCGCGCCCGCCGGCCAGCACGGCGCGGCGCACCAGGTCCTCCGCGGCCTGCGCGGGATCCGCGCAGGTGGCCAGGACGGTGGCGATCTCCTCGTCGGCGACCTCCAGGGACAGGCCGTCGGAGCAGACGAGGTACCGCTCGCCCGGCACCGCAGTGCGCACCCACAGGTCCGGCCGGGGGCCCGGGTCGGTGCCGAGCGCGCGGGTGATCACGCCCCGGCGCATGGTGACCGACTCGGGGGCGACGTGGTCGACGGTGAGCTGGCCCAGCTCGCCACCGGCGAAGCGGTACACCCGCGAGTCCCCGACGTTGAACACGATCCAGCACTCGTCGCCGTCGACGATGCCGAGACAGAGGCCGGCGGCGGTGGTGCCCATGCCGCCCTGGGTCGGGTCGGCGGCGGCCGCGGCGAGGATGTCGGCGTTGGCGTGCACGATCTCGTCGCGCACGTCGAGCGGGCCGGCACCGCCCCGGGCGGCGAGCTCGTCGAGGCGCTGCAGCGCGGCGACCGCGAGCCGGCTGGCCACGTCGCCGGCCGCGTGGCCGCCCATGCCGTCGGCGACGGCGAAGACGCCGGTGCCGACGAGGGCGCTGTCCTCGTTGCGACGCCGGACCTTGCCGACGTCGGTCGCCGCGCCGGCGCGGATGTTCGCCATCAGACCTCCACCGCCATCAGACCTCCACCGCGGCGGCACACCGCGAGCGGCCGAACTCCGCCATCAGACACCCACCGGCTGCGCGAGCAGGTCCAGCAGCCGGGCCACGACCGCCTCGCGGCCGATCGGGCGGCCCGGGTCCGGGCGTTCCAACGAGTCGGACATGAACCAGGCACCGGCCGCACTGCGAGCCACGGCCACGCCCGCCTCCTCCGCGTCGCCGGCCTGCGTGCGGACCAGCACCGTCGCCGCGCCACCCCCCAGCGCACCAGGGCCCGGCGCACCAGGGCCCGACGTGCACAGGTCCAGGAACCGCAGGACCGGGGCGGCCAGCGGCTCGGCCGCGTCGATCAGCTCGACGGAGAACAGCCCGTACGACCCCGGGTAGACCGCGAGCCGGCCAGTGACGCCGCTGAACAGGTGCACGACCACGGGGCGCTCGCCCATCCAGCCGGCCGCCTCGGTGCTGGTGTGCCGGGTCGCCAGCGCCGCGATGGCGCACTGGACGAACTCGCCCGGCACCACCCGGCTGCCCTCGAGCCGGCACAGGTCGCGGGCGACGAGCGAAGCGACCCCGGAGGCCACCACGATGCCGGTGGAGACGCCCGGCTGGAAGTTGAGGCGCCGGCGCACGCCGTCGACGTCGACCCCGCGCTCGGCCGCGGAGCGCAGCACGAACTCCAGCTCCGCGAACGTCAGCGTCACCGGGCCGCCGGTCGCGTCGCCGGTCAGCTGGTCCGCTCGATGGTCGGCCATGGCCGCTGCATGCTCCCTCAAACCGCTGAGATTACCGGTGGTCGCAAGCCCTGCGCGACCCGGCCGCGCCCTTCTCCTCGCCCCTGCGGCATCGCCCCGCCCATCGCAGATCTGGAACATCGGGCACATCGACCGGTCAGCGGCGAACCTGACCAAAACGCCCAGCGGTACCGCCGCATCGCCTCTCCCCCGCGGTGAGCGGCCGGTAGGCTGCTCGGCCCAGTTCCGCGAGGGCCGGTGGTGCAGCCTGTACCTCTACTCGGTGCTCCGCGACGAGTTCAAGGCGATCCCGGACCCCTCGGCGCCGCGCACATAGACCGCCTGGCACGAGGCCGTCAATCTGCGCGGGCCGCCCGTCAGCGACCCCGGCTGAAGCAGCTCACGTGAGGTCCCAGCGCTCGAGGTCGCGCAGCCAGGCGTTGGCGTTGCCGTCGGAGGGGGCGCGCCAGTCGCCGCGCGGGGAGAGGGAGCCGCCGGCCGAGACCTTCGGGCTGTTGGGCAGGGCCGAGCGCTTGAACTGCGCGAAGCCGAAGAAGCGCCGGCAGAAGACCTCCAGCCAGTGCCGGATCTGCGGCAGGTCGTACGCGACTCGCTTGGCGTCCGGGAAGTTGGCCGGCCACGCGCCCGCGTCCGCGTCGTGCCAGGCGTGCCAGGCCAGGAACGCGATCTTCGAGGGGCGCATGCCGTACCGCAGCACATGGAAGAGCGTGAAGTCCTGCAGCGCATAGGGGCCGATCTTCGACTCCGACGACTGCAGCGCCTCGCCCGGCACCAGCTCCGGGCTGATCTCCTGGTCGAGGATCGCGTAGAGGATCTTGCCGACCTCCTCGTCGAACTGGCCGGTGCCCGCGACCCAGCGGATCAGGTGCTGGATCAGCGTCTTCGGCACGCCGCCGTTGACGTTGTAGTGGCTCATGTGGTCGCCAACGCCGTACGTCGACCAGCCCAGCGCCAGCTCCGAGAGGTCGCCGGTGCCCAGCACGATGCCGCCGCGGTGGTTGGCGATCCGGAACAGGTAGTCGTACCGCAGCCCGGCCTGCACGTTCTCGAACGTCACGTCGTAGACGGGCTCGCCGGCCGCGAACGGGTGGCCCAGCTCCGCGAGCATCAGCCGCGCGGTCGGGGTGATGTCCAGCTCGTGCACGCTGACGCCGAGGGCGCGCATCAGGGCGTGGGCATTCTCCCTGGTACCGCTGGACGTGGCGAACCCCGGCATGGTGTAGGCCAGGATGTCGGTGCGCGGCCGCCCGGCCCGGTCCATCGCGCGCGCGGCGACGATGAGCGCCTGGGTGGAGTCGAGCCCGCCCGAGACGCCGATGACGACCTTCGGCTCGCCGATCGCCGCGAGCCGCTGCTGCAGGCCGACGACCTGGATGTTGTACGCCTCGTAGCAGTCCAGCGCGAGCCGCTCCACGTCGGAGGGCACGAACGGGAAGCGCTCGATCTTGCGCCGCAGCCCGAGGTCGCCGGCGGGTGGGTCGAGCGTGAACGGCACGCGCCGGAAGTCGCCGACCCGCCCGGCGTGGTTGCGGCGGTTGTCGTCGAACGTGCCCATCCGCTGCCGCTCCTGCCGCAGCAGGTCCAGGTCGATGTCGGCCACCGACCGCCGGTCGCCGTCGGGGAAGCGCTCGGTCTCGGCGAGCAGCGAGCCGTTCTCGTAGATCATCGTCTGCCCGTCCCACGACAGGTCGGTCGTGGACTCGCCCTGGCCCGCGGCCGAGTACAGGTAGGCGGCCAGGCAGCGCGACGACGCCGACCGGCACAGCAGCCGGCGGTCCTCCGCCCGGCCGACCGTGATCGGGCTGCCGGACAGGTTGGCCAGCACCGTCGCCCCGGCGAGCGCGGCCTCGGCGCTCGGCGGGACGGGCACCCACATGTCCTCGCAGATCTCGACGTGCAGTACGAAACCAGGAAGGTCCTCGGCCGCGAAGAGCAGGTCGACCCCGAACGGCACGTCGGCACCCCCGACCCGGATCGTCCCGCCGCGCTCCGCGTCACCGGCGGTGAGCTGCCGGGCCTCGTAGAACTCGCGATAGTTGGGCAGGTAGGACTTGGGGACGACGCCGAGGATCCGCCCGCGGTGCACCACGACGGCACAGTTGTACACGCGGTCCCGGTGCCGCAGCGGCGCCCCGACCACGATCACGGGCAGCAGTTCCGCCGACCCGGCCACGACGGTGCCGACCGCGTCCTCGACGCCGTCGAGCACCGCGTCCTGCAGAAGAAGATCCTCGATGCTGTACCCGCACAGGCCCAGCTCCGGGAAGATCGCCAGGGCCACGCCCTCCTCCGAGCACGCGCGGGCCTGCCGCAGCAGCGACTCGGCGTTGGCGGGCGGGTCGGCGATGGCGGTGTGCCCGGTGCAGGCGGCCACCCGGGCGAAGCCGTGAGCGTAAATCGACCGGAAGTTCACCACTTAATCATGTCGAACCCGCCGCCGGACCACGCTGAGACCGCCGTCACGGCGCCCGTCTCACCCCGCGAGCCCGACTGATCGGCGCGGCGATCAGGCGCGGCGGTGGCCGCGGTCCCGGCGGGACCGCGGCCGCCCGGCGGTCAGCGGCGGACCGCGCCGCGCTCGATCGCGCAGGTGAGGTGGCCGGCGAACGGCTTGAGGTCGGCGGTCGGCTCGACGACGTTGCCGTCCGGGTCGATCGCCTTGCGCGCGATCGACAGGCAGGCGGTGCCGTCCGGCAGCATCTGCGAGAACCGCTGGCCCGAGCGCAGCGCGAGCAGGCCGCCGTTGGTGCCGGGCAGCGGCGCGAAGCTCTCGTTGCCCGTGCTGTACCAGACGCGCAGCCCGTAGGTCTGGCTCGTGTCGTTGCAGAAGTTCAGCCAGGCGGGCCGGGGGTCGGCGACCCCTCCGTTGACCGGCGGGATCGTCAGCGAGGTGACGCCCTCGCGCTCGATGGTGATCGGCCCGAACGAAGCGCCCATGTCGTCATCCTCCGTGCTGTCGGCGGCGGAGCCCGCGCCGATCGTCTGCCAGGGTTGCGTCCCGTCCGCCCGCGCGTCGCCGACGACGGAGAGGTGGCCGTGGGTGAAGTGCTTGTCGCCGTTCTTGGGGTTGTACGGCCGCCAGGTCCAGCCGTCGTACCCCCGGACCCCGTAGCTGGAGAACATCTGCCCGTTGGAGATGCCGTACTTGACCCGGGGATCACGCGAGCGCCGGATGTCGTCGAGCACCTTGTGGGCGTCGAGGCCGAGGTCCGGCCGGTTCGGGAAGTCGGCGGCGGTCACGATGTCGTTGCCCCACCCGGGGAAGTTGTGGGGCGTGTGGTCCGAGGTCGGGTCGTGCGCTGCGTCGCCGATCAGCCCCCACTCGTCGGTCGAGGTCGCCGGCGGCCGCGCCCGCGGCGCCCCGGCCTGCAGTTGTTGATGGAGGACCAGCAGCGAGCGTGCGGCTCTCCATGCCATTCGCTACCTCCTGTCGTAGGTACCCCTGCTGTAGGTACCTCCTGTGTGCAGGTATCGGCATGGACGCTAGCCGCAGAGGCCCGGCGACCGCGCCGAGGCGGGATCACCCGACCGGCCACTCATCTGTGCACGGACGTAGCATTCGTGCAGGGAAGCTCGCTCGGGAAGCTCGCTCGGGAAGCGAGGAAGGCTCAAGAATCCACCGACAACAAGGCAATAGGCGCGGCCGATGGCGTGGGTTGTGCCAATCAAGTGGATAGGTGTGTCCGCCATCGACATCGAGCGCTCTACCTGCGCAAACTGTCCGGCCGCGGCAGTGATCCGACACCCTTTTTGTCCACTTCCGAGGCCCACGTCCCATACCGCCGCGAGTATCGATCATGGCACGCCGTCCCGCCGCGATGATATGGTGGCCGCTCGCCAACGGTCGGGCACTTTCTTGTCATGCGAAAGACGCGAGCCGATAGGTAATCAGATGCGTTTGCGCGCAACGGAGATCGGTACACCGAAGAACGACGACCACGACCACATGGGGACAATGATTCGGTCGCCACATCGACGGCGTCGGGGACGGAAACTGGGAGTTGTCGCCCTCGCGGCCGTCGCCGTTCTGATCGTCGCCGCCGGCGCGGGCGCGGTCAGCTTGATGGCCCGCGACACGCCGAGCACCAATAGCGACGGCGTGAGCGCATTAGGTCCACGATCCGACACTGAATCCGGCTCTTCGGGCCCGGCGGCGTCCGCATCGGCCTCGGGCAGCGCAGCCGCGTCCGCCTCGGCGTCGGCCCGCCCGACCACCAGCGTGGGTTCGAACGGCGGCGGATCGACCGCCGGCACGGGCGCCCCGCCGATCGCCGCGGCGGCCGGCAAGCGCTGGAAGGTCAGCTTCAGCGAGGAGTTCAACGGCACGACCCTGGACCGCTCCAAGCTGAGCCCCTGCTTCGACTGGAACACCGGCGACTGCACGTCGACCTTCAACGAGGGCCGCGAGCACTACCAGCCGAGCCAGGTCGTCGTCTCCAACGGCACGGCGAAGCTCATCGCCGCCCCGCTGAGCCCCGCCTTCTCCAGCAGCGCCTGCCAGAACGGCTCCTGCACGTACAAGGCGGGCCTGCTCTCGACCGCGCGCCCGACGGCCAGCAACGGCTCCAAATACCTCTATTCGTTCACGTACGGCTACGTGGAGTCGCGATTCAAGTTCCCCGCGACCCGAGGATTCTTCACCGCGTTCTGGATGCTGCCGACGGACCCGACGTACAACTATCGGACCGAGATCGACATTCTGGAAGAACTCGGCAACGACCCGACCACGATGTTCATGACGTACCACTACAACAATCGCGACACGTCATTCTCCGGCAACAGCGGCCAGTACAACAACGGCCACTGCGCAGTGAAGGACTACTCGAAGGACTTCGTCCGGATGGGCCTGGACTGGGAGCCCGACCACATCGCCTGGTACATCAACGGCGTCGAGTGCGCCCGCTTCACCAACGCGAGCGTCATCGAGAAGGGCCCGATGCAGCTCATCCTGCACATGATGGTGGACAACAACTGGCAGCGCCGCTGGAACGTAGGCCTGACCGACCCCACCCTGGTCCGCCAGCTGGAGGTCGACTACATCCGCGTCTACCAACAAGCCCCCGCATAAGAACCAGCGACCTCTGTGGCTCCGGCGTAGGCGCGCAGCGTGTCCAGGCATCAACCTGTCCATGCGTACGCTGCCACCCATCCGGCTCAGGCGGTCGCGCCGCCCGTGTGCCGCTCCAGGAACTCGTCGATCGCGCGGCGGATCAGGCCTGACCGTCCGCCTTTGTCGTTGCCGGCGAGTGCATCGAGGCGTTCGACGGTTGCCGCCGGCAGCCGAACACCGGTCACGATCATCGGGATCTCCGCGGGAGCTGGGCCCAACTCCGGTCCGGGGACGGCGTCGCGGAGCAGTTCGGAGATGTCGCCGCCGCCGTCGAAGTACGCCACCAACTCGTCCCGGCTCATCGTCCGTGGGTCTCGGTACGTTGTCATCGAGTCCCCTCCATCCACTGCTTGATCTCCTCCGGAGTCGCAGGCCGCGCCGCCAGGATCGCGTAGCTGTTGACCTTGCCCACCCGCTCGCACAACACGACGATCACACGGGAGGTGTCGGCCAGCCCAGCGACGGCTACGAGCAGCGTGCCGATGCGGTTTTCGATCCGCTGCGATGAGTAGAGCGCATCGACCACCTCGTGTTCGGTCACACCGCTACGAGCAGCACCGCCCTTGCCGGCGTCGGTCCACCCGTACTCCCGGTCTGCCACCTGCCCAGCGTATAACGCGTAAAACGCAGCCGCACCACGGGTCCAAAGGCCAGGCGGGGACACTTGCGATCAACGTTGTCCCCGCCGGCTAGAGCGAGGTTTGGGGACATGGGGGTGGACCGGATGCGGCAGAACCGAACCACGTTCACGCTGTTCAGGGACCGATCGTGAACGTGACGGCCGTACGCCGACGCCCCCGTGACGCATTGCGGAATACAACGGTGCCTCAAGGTCTTGGCCTCATCCCGGCGAAGAGTCCTTCGTACACCCGGTCGACATAGTCATCGGTCAAGGGTTCCTGCGTGACCAGGAACCGGAAGTAGAAGGCACCCGACAGGATCGCCTCGGCCAGGTCGAGATCGAACCCGGCCGCCAACTGCCCCTGTTCCTGGGCGATCTTGAGCCGGGCGACGGTTCTCTCCGCCTGCGGGGTGATAAACCGTTCGTTGAGCGCCGCGGCGATCGCGGGATCGTGCTGGGCTTCGCCCAGCAGGGCCCGGTAGAGCGGCCCGAACGGTGGCCGGCCCAGCAGGTCTATGGCCGCGTGAATCTGTGCGCGCAGGTCGGCTTCGACATCGCCGGTGTTCGGATACTCGAATACCGGCGCGTTGGTGGACAGCAGCGCATCGAGGAACAGAGCACCCTTCGATGGCCAGCGGCGGTAGATCGTGTGCTTGCCGACGCCGGCGCGGGCGGCGACGGCTTCAATGCTGAGCTTGGCGTAGCCGACCTCCCGGGCCAGTTCCAACGTGGCCTGCTTGATGGCTTCGGTTCGGTCTGAACTTCGCGCAGCGTGCTGAGTCATACAACGATCGTATAGAACGGCACGTGCCGTATCGGTTGCGCCCGCCCACGTGTTACGCTGTTGGCGGAACGGCACGGCACGTGCCGTTCCATACGGGGCTGACTCGTCACGCAGCCGCATTGGAATGACCGGACAGAGAGGAGCGGCCGTTGCGCACGCTCACCTACTTCGTCGCTGCAACGCTCGACGGCTTCATCGCCGGCCCGCACGGCGAGTTCGACTTCTTCGCCTTCGAAGGCGACATCGTCCCGGCGATCCTGGCCGAGTTCCCCGAGACGATCCCGGTGCAGGGTCGAGGGCCGCTGGGTCTGGCCGATGCACCGAACAAGCGCTTCGACACGGTCCTGATGGGTCGCGTTTCCTACGAGCCCGGCCTCTCCCTCGGCCTCACCTCTCCCTACCCGCACCTCAAGCAGTACGTTTTCTCGCACACGATCACCTCCCAGGATCCGCAGATCGAGATCGTCTCCGGCGACGCGGCCGCATTCGTACGCGGCCTCAAGCAGCAGGAGGGGTCCGGAATCTGGCTGTGCGGCGGCGGCAAGTTGGCGGCCCAACTGCTGCCGGAGATCGATGAGCTGATCATCAAGCGCAACCCGGTCGTCTTGGGCGCCGGCGTCCCGCTGTTCGACGGCGCGTTCACTCCGACCCCGTTCACTCTCACGGGTACGTGTACGTTCGACACCGGTGTTGCCCTCCAGACCTACACCCGGATGGCCGCCGCATGAGTCGGGGCACCGCCGCCGTGCGCTTCCGTTCCGTTGAGACATCCGGGCCCGAACTCGATCGGGTGCTCGACATGACATCTGCCGAGCCCCTCTGGCGGCTGCCCGCCGACCGCTACCGAGCCGAGGCCGCCGAACGCCAATACCGTCCCGAGTGGACCTGGATCGCCGAGGACGCCGGCGGCCGAATCCTGGCCCGCGCCCTGTGGTGGGGTCAACACGACAGCGCGTACCCCCTGGCACTGGACTGCCTCCTCACCGCGGACGTGGTGCCCTCCGCCGAGCGTGCCGCCCTCGCCGCCGGGCTGCTCGACGCCGGGCATCGCGCCTTCCACACGGCGGGCGCACCGCAACCGCCGCTCTACAACCTCATGCAGTTGCCCAACTCTTGGCGCGACGACCCCGCCCACGCCGCTGCGGTGGCCTGGCGCCAGGAGGCCGCCCGCAACGCCGGGCTGACCAACGAGGTGGAACGGCTGCAGTACGAGTGGACGCCCGAGGCCGACATCCCGTCCTCGCCCGAGCGGCTGGTGTTCACCCCCGAACCCGACGACGAGACATTCCTGGCGGCGATGCTGCGGGTCGCTGAGGGCACACTCGACGCGCACACCCGGCAAGGCGAGGCAGCACGCGGGGCGGAGGCCACCGCCCGCGAGGCACTCGCGTTCTACCACGACCGGCCGGGCAGGCGGGAATGGTGGCGGCTGGCGCACACCCGCGACGGAGTCCTCGCCGGACTCGCGATCCCATCCGCCACGCCCTACCACCGCAACGTCGGCTACCTCGGCGTCGTCCCCGAATTCCGTGGGCGTGGATACGTCATGGAGATCCTCGCCTTCATGACGCGCTTCCACGCCGCCGACGGAGCCGAGCGCATCACCGCCACCACCGATCTCGGCAACCACCCCATGGCGGCGGCCTTCGAACGTTTCGGCTACCGCAACACGGAAGTCCGCCTCATCCTTTCCACCCCGGCCGCTGCCTAGACGAGTGGACGGAGACCGGCTTGGTGTTCACGTCGGCGCGCGGAACGGCGCTCGATGCGGCCAACGTCCGCAGAGTGCTTCGCCGGGCGGCGACGGCGGCCAGGCTGCCCCGAAGCGGTGGACGCCCCGGGAGCTGCGGCACAGCTTCATCTCGATCGCCTCGGCGCTCGGGCTGACCGCAACCGCCGCGGATACGACACCGCGTTGGACAGCACGTCCTCCAGCCCGGCGCCGCGCAGTGCGCTTTCGCCTCCGACGTGTACTCCTGCAGCAGCGCTTCGGCGTCTCCCAACGCCGGGCGTGCCGGGTGGTGGGGCAGCACCGCTCCGCGCAGCGCCGGCCCGCCCCAGGCCTGTGATGCCGACACGGTGCTGTGGGCACGGTTGCGGCAGATCTCCGCGCGGTATTCGCGGTGGGAATGGCGCAAATGCCACGCGATCGCGGCGCGGGAGGGCCTGGTCGTCAACCGCAAACGCACCCGCCGGCGTCAATCCGAGGCTCAATCGATTCGTGTTCGGGAGTATTTACGGCAGTAACATCGGAAGACTCGTCGACGACGACGCCGGCGGGTTCCGCCGTTAGGAAGGGAGCATCACGATGAGCCCAGGACACGGACGACGTCCAGGATGGAGGCTCGCGATGGCCACTGCGGCTGCAGTGGCGGCGGCCGTGGCCCTGTCACCGGTCGTTTCGAGCGCTAATCCCACAGCTCCGACCGCCGACGCCAACCCTACGGCGTGTGCCCAACGGGTCAATAACACCCCGCGGAAGCTCGTCGACTGCGTCAACAGGAATGACCTCTGGGCCCACATGGTCAAGTTTCAGCAGATCGCGGACGCCAATCCGGGCGCCGACGGCCACCCGTCCCGCAATTCGGGGGAGCCCGGCTACAAGGCTTCGGTCGACTACGTGGCCAATGTCATGAGGGCAGCGGGCTACGACGTGACGTTGCAGGAGTACAAGTTCCACTACCGCAGCTTCGTCGGGGAACCGGTGTTGCGAGAGGAGTCGCCGACGCCGCATTCGTTTGGGCTCGGCACGGACTTCAACCCTGCAACAGTCGCCGGTTCGACGAGCGCGAAGCTCCAACCCGTGGGTGGCATTGTCGTGCCCGCGACGCCCACACCCAGCTCGGCCAGCGGCTGCTCAGCCTCCGACTTCGTCGGGTTCGTGCCGGGCAACATCGCCTTGATACAGCGGGGCGGGTGCACCTTCGCCGAGAAGGTGGCGAACGCCGAGGCCGCCGGTGCTTCGGTGGCCGTCATCTTCAACGAGGGCAACCCAGGACGGACCGGTGTCTTCAATGGGAGCCTCTCAGGTAATGAGCACATCCCCGTCGTCTTCACGTCCTACGCCGTAGGCACCCAGCTTCTGGGCCAGTACGTCCCGGGCTCGGGCCCGGTTCTGACCATCGACGTCAGGATCATCGACGACCCGAACCGATCCGACTGGAATGTCATCGCCGACTCCAAGGGCGGCGACCCGAACAACATCCTCGTCATCGACGCCCACCTGGACGCCATCTACGGAGCCGGGATGCTCGACAACGCATCGGGCTCGGCCACGATCCTTGACATCGCCCAGCAGCTGAAGAACACCAACACCCGCAACAAGCTGCGCTTCATCTGGTTCGGCGGTGAGGAGCTCGGCCTGCTCGGCTCGGACTACTACGTCAACACCCTCCCGGCCGACGCGCTCGCCAAGATCAAGTACGATCTGGACGCCGACGTCACGGCCACGCCAAACTACGTCGCGGGCGTCCTCGACCCGAAGGACGGGGTCACCTTGTTCGGTCGCGACCCCGGCACCCCGATGCCGCCGAGCATCTGGGCTCCCTCAGCGATCGGGCGCGACTTCGGGATCGACTACCTCAACTCGATCGGGAAGAACCACATCCTCTTCTCGGCCGACGGCACGGATGCCTTCATGTTCCAGCAGGCCGGGATCCCGGCGAGCGGTGTCCTCACCGGCCAGGATTGCTGCAAGCTCGCGTCGGATGTCGACCTCTTCGGCGGCTCCGAGGGCAACTTCGAGGGCACTGTGCCGGGGAACGACGGAGGCTGCGTGGACAACCCCTTCCGCTGGTGCGACAACCTCAGCAACAACGACCCCGAGGTGCTGACCTGGGTGTCGAAGACCTTCGCCAACATGGTCGCACACATGGCCTTTGACACCCAGGTGTTCGACTCCACCAAGAACGGCGGTGGTCACATCAAGAAGGATGGGGCCCGACCGACGGTCGCATCACCCAAGGGCCTGGTCAACAGCTGATCTGCTGACCAGCCCTCCGACGGGCGCCGTCCCCGGGCGGGGACGGCGCCCGGTTGGTGTGGGTCTGGACAAGCGCTCAGTCCGCGGCAGCCGCAGCGACACCGCCGCCCGGGTGCGGGACATCGCCCGCGCCGGCCTGCCCGCCGGGCTCGCCGTGCACCTCACCGGCCCGGCCGGCCGCCGACTCCCGGGACCGCCTCGGCCGCGCCGCGATGCTCGTCACCGGGCTCGTGGTCATGGCGCTGTTGCTCATCATGTACGGCAGCCCGGTACTGTGGCTGCTCCCGCTGCTCAACGTCGGCGTGGCGACGGTGCTGACGGACGCGGTCACCTACCTGCTCGGCCGGTACGCCCATGTGACCGTCGACCCCGGCAACGCCGTCGTGGTCACCGTGGTCCTCTTCGGCATCGGGACCGACTACGCATTGCTCCTGCTCGCGCGGTACCGCGAGGAATTGCGACTGAACGCGGACCGGCACCGGGCGATGGCCCGGGCCCTGCGCGGCGCCGCCCCGGCGATCGCGGTATCGGATCGAGTGGGCCAAGGGCGCGGCGCTGCTGGAAGACCACGGCCAGTGAGCGGATCGATTCCTGGTCGGTGAGAACTGGATCGTCGTCGACGTCCGCCATGCACAGGCGCTGACCTGGTGGGCCAGGCGCCCGACGCGCCCTCATCGGTAGAAGAGTGCGCGTGACCATCAATAGACGATCGCGGAAGCTTCCATAATCGGAAAGTGGTCACCCCTGGGAGCGGGACTTCCGCATCTCGGAAGCTGTCGCGATGCAGTGCCGGATAAAGCGTACAAAGCGCTCGGTCGGCCGCGCCGGCGTAGGAAGTTGTCGCTCTCCCCGGCTCGATCGCGCAGAGTCGGCCGGACTTCTGCAATTGAGAAGTGTGCAGGGCGCCGGTGTGGAAGGTTGTCACCTTCGATCACGCCTTTGACCTGCGCTTCAACGCTCTTGAGCGCCGTTGGGCGCTGTTGAGTGACAACTTTGCCGGGCAGGCCGGTTGACCTGCCGAAACGACGCTCCGGCAGGTCAACCGGGTGCCGCAGCGAGCCGTTGAACGCCGTTCGGACGTCATTCACGTCGGTTTGCTGCACCCACCAAACAGCCAGTGTTGGTGATCGGAACGGGGAGCACCCTCAGCGGCATAACGCCAACTGGCCCCGAGCTGGTGGGCGATACCGGGTTTGAACCAGTGACCTCTTCCGTGTCAACGCCATAACGTCCGGGCAGGACGTGCCGAAACCTGTTGCTGGGTAAGCGTTCTAGGTCCGCTGTTCGCTTCGGTGACCCCCTGTCAGCCCCCCTCGGGGAAGGCTGTAACAGGCCATCACGTGAACGGTACGGCGCTTCTTGTCGGGTGTCTTTAGGAAAGGTCAGCGGATAGGCGCATGACGGCGACGTGGTTGCCGTAGCCTACGGCGAGGTGGCCGTCTGGCAACTGAGATAGCGCATACACCTGTCTTGACGTCTCAGTGTGGCCCACCTGCTCACGCGTCGCAGGGTCCCACAACCGCACCGTGCCGTCGCTGCTGCCGGAGGCCAGCAGCGTCGACCCGTCCGGCAGCGGCACCGCCGCCAACGCCTTGACCCGGCTGGTGTGGCCGGTCAGCGGCGCGCCTACCGGCACACCGGTGGTGGGATCCCACAACCGGACCATTTCGTCCTGGCTGCCGGAGGCCAGCAGCGTCGACCCGTCAGGCAGTGGCACCGCCGCCACCGCCCAAACCCGGTCTGTGTGGCCGGTCAGCGGTGGACCTACCTGCTCGCCGGTGATGGGGTCCCACAACCGGACCGTGCCGTCGTTGCTCCCGGAGGCCAGCAGCGTCCGCCCGTCCGACAGCGGCACCGCCCCCAGCGCCTGGACCTCGTCAGTGTGGCCGGTCAGCCGCTTACCCACCGGGTCGCCAGTGATGGGGTCCCACAACCGGACCCTGCGGTCCCGGCTGCCGGAAGCCAGCAGTGTCCGCCCATCCGGCAGCGGCACCGCCGCCAACGCCGTGATCGAGCCGGTTCGGCCCGTCAGCGGCTTACCTACCGGCTCGCCGGTGATGGGGTCCCACAACCGGACCGTTTTGTCCTGGCTGCCGGAGGCCAGCAGCGTCCGCCCGTCCGACAGCGGCACCGCCGTCACCGCCGCGACCCAGTCGGTGTGCCCGGTCAGCGGCTTACCTACCGGCTGGCCGGTGGTGGAGTCCCACAGCCGCACCGTGCGGTCGAGGCTGCCGGAGGCCAGCAGCGTCCGCCCGTCCGCCAGCGGCACCGCCCCCACCGCCCGAACCGAGTTGGTGTGGCCGGTCAGCCGCGCGCCTACCGGTTCACCGGTGGTGGGGTCCCACAACCGGACTGTTTTGTCCTGGCTGCCGGAGGCCAGCAGCGTCGACCCGTCCGACAGCGGCGCCCCCGTCACCGCCGCGATCGAGCCGGTGTGGCCGGTCAGCGGCTTGCCTACCGGCTCGCCGGTGGCGGGGTCCCACAACCGGACCGTTTTGTCCTGGCTGCCGGAGGCCAGCAGCGTCCGCCCGTCCGACAGCGGCACCGCCGCCAACGCCCCGATCGCGTTGGTATGGCCGGTCAGCGGCTTGCCTACCGGCTCGCCGGTGGCGGGGTCCCACAACCGGACCGTGCCATCGTTACTGCCGGAGGCCAGCAGCGTCCGTCGGTCCGGCAGTGGCACCGCCGCAACGGCCCAAACGTGGCCTGTGCCGGTCAGCGGCGTACCTACCGGCTCGCCGGTGGCGGGGTCCCACAACCGGACCGTGCCATCGCTGCTGCCGGAGGCCAGCAGCGTCCGTCCGTCCGGCTGCGGCACCGCCGCGACCCAGCTGGTGTGGCCGGTCAGCGGCTTGCCTACCGGCTCGCCGGTGGTGGGGTCCCACAACCGGACCGTGCCATCGCTGCTGCCGGAGGCCAGCAGCGTCCGCCCGTCCGGCTGCGGCACCACTGCGACCGCCGCGATCCAGCGAGTGTGGCCGGTCAGCGGCTTGCCTACCGGCTCGCCGGTGGTGGGGTCCCACAACCGGACCGTGCCGTCGCTGCTGCCCGAGGCCAGCAGCGTCCGCCCGTCCGGCAGTTGTACCGCTGCCACCGCCCAAACCCGGCCTGTGTGGCCGGTCAGCGGCGCACCCACCGGCTCGCCGGTGGTGGGGTCCCACAACCGGACCGTGCCGTCGCTGCTGCCCGAGGCCAGCAGCATCCGCCCGTCCGGCAGCGGCACCGCCGCCACCGAATGGACCCAGTCGGTGTGGCCGGTCAGCGGCGCACCCAATGCCGGCGGCACGGTGCTCCATACCGGCTCTACTACTGATCTGCCGCCCCAACCGGCCACCCGCGCCCCAGCGTCAACCGCTGCGAACCCTGACATCGCCACCCGCAACCGGTCAGCCTGCCCCTGAACCGACACTCTCGCAGCCGGCAGCCCCGCAGCTGACAGCACCGCCGCCCACACCCGACCCTGCTCACCAGCGCTGCGCAACGCCAACAGCAGCACCGCGGGATTCACATCGGACAGCAACCCCGGAGTCGCGACCAGCTCCTCCAACCGGCCTGCCGCCGCAGCCAACCCCACCAACCGCCGCACCCCATCGGCTGGCATCGCCGACCACCCCACCAACGCCGCCAACAGCAATTCACGCTCAAACGCCGAAGCCGCGCCATCCACCATCACAACCCCCATGCCACCACGACCACCCGAACGCACACCAGAGCCTGCAAGAAGGCTGGAACAGAGGGGGCCGGCCCATCCCTCTCTGTTCCAGCCGCTTCTTGATCGTCGGGCATTCAGGTCGGCCACGCGCTCCAAGCGTCGGTGATGATCTCGTTCAGTGTCGAGTGGCGCGGTATCCAGCCGAGATCGCGTACGGTGAGCGTGACGTCGGCGACGAGGTGCTGAGGTTCCGACGGACCGGCACCGTCCGCTCGTCGCCTCGGCGGCCTCGATGATCTCCGCGACGCTGACCCCGCGGCCGATGCGAAGCGAGGCCGAGTCCGGGCGAGCGCAGCGAAGCCAGTGCCGACGCGAAGCGAGGCATGGGGGGCGCGGGGTGGGAACCCCGCGCCTCGAGCGAGCGAAGCGAGCGGAAGGAATCCACCACCGAAACGGCGAATAGGCGCAGCCTATGAGCAGGCTACGTCTATCGGTGATTGCGTGGACAACAGCGGATGGATCTTCAGGCGCTTATCCTGTACCGATGATTCAGGTTCGCGTTGCCCACTCGGATGAGCTTCCCCATCTGGTCACCTATGAAGGAGACACCGAACGCAACGCGGCCACGGCCGGTTACCTGGCCGGACTGCTAGAGTCCGGCTGCACTCGGCCGCAGTGGTGCCTTGTCGCCGAGCGCGGTGGCCGTGTTACTGGCAGCGTCGTTCTCTGGACTTTCCCCGGCCACGACATACCGATGGACATCGTGCTCTTCGAGGCTGCGGACGAAACCGTCGCGGCTGGCCTGCTCGCCGAGGCTGGAACCCTTGCCCACCGGCTGGGTGCCACCGCGCAAGGGCACGTTCTCGATCTGCCTGCCCAGGCACCGCAGTTCCAGCGCCGTCCCGATTTTCGCGAAAAAGTGTTGGCGGAGGCTGGGTTTGCCCCCACCCGCGACGGCTGCCGCTTCCGCTGGACCGCACAGACACCGCTGCCGCCGCAAGATCCCCGTCTGACCTGGCGCAGCTTGGCCGAACTCGGCAACAAGCCGTTCATCGATATGCTGGAAGATCTGTTGGCTGAGACCAAGGACGCGCTGCTTTTGGCGCTTGTGGCCGACCACGGCCCGCGTGGTGCCGCCGAGCAGCTGTGGACCGACTCTGCCCGATATGAACACCAGCCCGAGTGGTACGAGATCGGCTACGACGGGGAGGGCAACGCGGTCGCGGTGAGCCTTCCGGCTCGCAACGCCGCGTTTCCGATCATCGGCTTCGTTGGGGTTCTCCCCGGTCACCGTGGCCGCGGCTACGCGACTGCGGTCGTCGCCCGGGGCACGCACGTCCTCGCCGCAGATGGCGCGACCGACATCCGGGGCGACTGCGATGCCTCGAACATCGGCATCTTCAAGGCGTTCGAGCGGGCGGGGTACAAGAACTTCGTCAACCGCCGCACCTTCGGCCGCACGCTGTAAATGAACTGCGTGGAGGTCGATGACGGCGTGCGGAGATCGGTCCACGAGCGCCATCGGGAGACGGACGTGGCCCACGACGTACGCGTTCGCCGGCCCGGAGTACATCGCCAGCGGCCCTCATTGGGCCCGCGAGAAAGGCTGGAGCAGCCACAGGTGTGAGATCGGCTGGAACAGAGGGAGTGCTGCACAGGTTCGTGCCACCCCCCTTTGTTCCGGCGCATCCCCTTGGCGCCGTTCCTGGGTGTTCAGGGACACACGTAATAAAAGGTGTCCCTGAATTGACCTTAAGAATGTGCAGCTCAGCGGCAATCCGGGGACACGAGGGACAGCAGGGACAGTTCCGGCGGCGCGCGGCATTAGCGGCCCGGTGACCGTGCTCGGTCGACCAGGACCGGCTGCAGCCGCGCGGGTCCGTTGCTACACCGATCACGGTGCTGTGTCGTTGGCCAGGGTCATTGCGTTGCCGGGTAACCGTCGGTGCCGACGCGGCGACGAAGTCGTACGAGCCGCCTGGCGTCGGTCGGTTCATCCGTAGCCCACTCCTTCGGGCTGTGCAGCCGATGTGGCACCGCCCGGAAGGAGCGCGTAGCGTCACGGCCAGGTTCGAGCTGAGCCGCCAAACGTCTCGGGATCGCTGTGCACGGGTACCACACAGAGCAGGTGGCCACCTGGTGAGCGCATATGGAAGGCGTCCTTCCAGCGGCTCACCTGCTCCGCGCCCAGCGCCGTCAGGCGGGCAACCTCTGCCTCCAAGTCATCGGTCTCGATGTCGAGGTGGTAACGCGGTGCGTCGTCGACCGCCTGGACGACGGTGAACAGACCGGGGACGGCGTCGGTCAGGAGGGTGAATTGCTCCTCGCCCGGCGCGGGATAGGTCGAGCCACCCAGCGCTGCGGACCAGAAGTCCACTTCCGCGCCGACCTGCGTGGCAGGCGTGTCGATGAGGATTCCGACTAGTCGACTGCGGTGCATGGAAGTAAGGCTATCCGTTCGCTGCCGTCCGGGTCAGACCGCATTGGTGAGACCATCCAGTCGACTGATTTTCGGGGCGCCAGGAACTCGTACCCTCGGGTCAGCGGATGATCAGCACTCGGTGGCTGGGCTTGACCCGATGGAGATCACCACCGTCAGAGCCTGCGGATGACGAGCCCTGGCTTGATGTCCGATGCGGCCGACAGGTGCGCGATATCCTCCGGATCGCTGGTGAAGACGATCGCACCGTGCGCCTGAGCGATCGTGACCACAACGGCGTCGACGACGTCACCGGTACCGGCCCTGCCACACAGGATGCCAGCCGCTTTCGCCAGCTCGAGCCCGACCGGCACAATCTCACAGCTGTGCAGGAACCTGCCGAGCTGGACCTGGCGGCGGGAATCGCGCCACGCCTGCCCCACCACGACCGCGGGGACGAGCAGGCGCCGGCCCTCTTCGATCGCCAAGTGGTGGATCGCCCACATCCGCCGGTCGTTGTCGTCGATCGCGATCAGCGCACCGGCGTCGTAGACGTACGGAATGCTCACGCGGCCGCCGACCCGTACCCGCTGAACGACTCGGCATCAGCCGCAGCCATCTCCGCTCTGGCCGCGGCAAGCTCTCCTGCCGTGAACGCCCCGTGCTTGTCCTGCCATTCGCTGACCAGCCGCCGGCCCGCCCGTCGCCGCAGCTCCCATTCCGCCGCATTGGCCACGAGCCGCGACAATGCGACGCCATCCTCGCGGGCCGCAGTCCCGAGTGCGTCCACGAGTTCCTCGGGCAGAGTGACGGTAACCTTCTTCGTAGCCATACAACTACCATACGCCAGTATGGCGAACGCCGTGAGACCAGGCGCACGGGTGCGCAGCCTCGTGGGTCATACCCGGGACGGTCTGCCGGCCACGGGCTGTGCCCGGCGCCGCTCAGCGAGGCAGTCGCGACGAACTACTGTCGGGCGCGACCGTGCAGCTGCCGTCCTGCCGCAGGCGCGGGACCAGCTGCTCGACCATGGCCGATCATGCTGGTGCGGTACGGCTCAGCCCGCCTCGACCGCCGCGTCGCTCGGCAGCCGGCGGGCCCGGAGCGAAACCACGGAACGCGCGGCGCCGATCGCCAGCAAGTTGACTGCGGCCAGGCCGGTGAGCAGGGCCGCGGCCTGCCGGTGGAGTCCGCGCTCGCCGAAGGCCAGGCCGGCCACGAGCGGTAGGTCGACCAGCACCACGAGCCCGGCCAGCGCGAACACCGCCGCACCGAACAGCGCGTACGGCGGGCTCGCCGGTGACAGCCAGCCGGCCCGCGCGGCGAGCCACCGGACGAGCAGGACGATCCCGCCCGTTGCCAGCAGCAGCGCGCCCACCGCGGCCGTCTGGCGCATGATCGCATCGCTCGTGCCCCATTCGATCAGGGCGAGCGCCGACACCAGGTACACCCCGGCGAGCATGAGCAGCGCCCGTCCGGCGACCGCGGCAGCGGCCGAGGCGGCGGTCACGCGGCGCGGGCCCTGGTACACCCGGTCCAGCAGCCCGGCGACGTGGCCGGACTCGCCGAACCGGGCGATCGCCTCCCGCTCGGCCTCTTCCGCCGGCATGCCATCGGCGACCTTGTCGGCCGCGGCCATCCGCAGGTGCTGTTCGGCCTCCTCCAGCATGCGCCGGCCGGCGGCGCCCTGGCCGGAGAGCCGGTCGAACAGCTCATCCAGATAGTGGTCGATGTCGCTCACGCCCACCCCTCCGTGGCGCCCGGGCCGAGGATGGCCCGCACGCCTCGCTCGAAGATCGTCCACTCCTGCTGCTTGACCGTGATCGCCGCGGCGCCGGCGTCAGTGAGCCGGTAGATCCGCCGACGCCGCGGCTGATCCGCACTCCATTCGCTGTGCACGAGCCCGTCCCGCTCCAGCCGGTGCAGCGCCGGGTACACAGTGCCCTCCGGCAGGTCGAACGCGCCGTCGGACCGCTGCCGCAGCGCGGCGATCAGCGCGTACGCGTGGACGGGCTCCACGCGCCGCAGGGTGGCCAGGAGCAGGAGGTCGAGATGGCCTCGGAGGTCCATACCTAGGAACCTAGGTATGGACCTCCCCGGGTGTCAACGGTCGTTGAGGGACACCAGGGACAGCTACGCCCATGCGTTCCACTCGTCGGTGATGATCTCGTTCAGTGTCGAGTGGCGCGGGGTCCAGTCGAGATCGCGTGTGGCAAACGTGACGTCGGCGACGAGGTGTTGAGCTTCCGGCTGCGGAGGGTTCCTCCGGACCGGCACCGTCCGTCCGGTCGTCGGCTCAGCCGCTTCGATGATCTCCGCGACGCTGACCCCGTGCCCGCTGGCGATGTTGTACGTCCGGCTCTCCCCGGCACGCGCCGCGTTGAGCTCGCTCAGGACCGCCGAGGCAGCATCCCCGGACGGGGACGAAGTCGCGCACCGCCGATCCGGTGCCGTTGAGCGTCACGTACTCCAGTTGGCCAGTGATGGCGCGGAAGACGTTGGGGATGATCCGTGCGGTGTCCGTGTCGCCGAGGCCGCGACCGCGCCGGGCGCAGCATCCCGGGTCCCAGTTGTGCTGACGGCGATCGTAGCCGTGCGCGGCCGTTGCTGTCGTCGTTACCATCGGCCGGGTTAGCAGTTATAAGCGTTGGACGGTGAGCTCGAACTCACGGCCAGCCACGGACGACACAACGGCGCCGGTCCGCTTGAATCCGACTTTCTCATACATTGCCTCGGCCCGCGCGTTGTCCTCGTGCACGTAGAGCCGCACGCGCTCGATGTGTGGCTCGGGCACCGCCCACGACCACTCCAGCGCGGCCCGTAAGAGCGCCTCGGCAAGCCCGCTGCCACGCGCCTCGGGCCGCAGGAACACCGCCACGACATGCGTCTGCGCAACCTCCGGCGTGCCGCCGAAGAAGTCCTGCACGCCGGGCAGCTCGACCAGCACGGTCACGGTACCCAGCCACCGCCCGTCCGCGTCCTCCCCGACGAACTGCCGCACGGTCTTCCCCTCGGCCGCACCCGCTGCGCGCCCTTGCCAGAACTCGTCCGGCATTGCGGCGGCCTGCTCGTACGTCTCGAGAAAGGCGATCGGCGCGACCGGATCCCGCAGCGCAGCGAGCCGGATCTCCTTGGCCAACGGCCAGTCCTCAGCCCGGACCGCTCTGATGGTGTGCGTCATCGCGACATCCTGGCACCCGACTGGACGCCGCTGTAACCGGATTTCCGCGAGCCCGGCGAAGAACGCCGTCATTGTGTGCGGGCTGGGAGATTGCCTGGCCACTCACGCCGAAGATCTCGGCGAGTAGCTTGCGGCAGAAGGGCGGTATACCGGCACCAGCTACGGCCGGTGTTTGCTAAGCGGCGCCGAGGTCGTGAACCGGATGTTCGGCTGCAACAGGCCATATGGACGGTACGGAATCTCTTGTCAGGTGTGTTTACGGAAGGTCAGCGGATAGGCGCATGACGGCGACCTGGCTGCCGTAGCCTACGGCGAGGTGGCCGTCTGGCAGCAGAGATAGCGCATACACCTCCCCTGGCGTCTCGGTGTGGCCCACCTGCTCACTCGTCGTGGGGTCCCACAACCGCACCGTTTCGTCATAACTGCCGGAGGCCAACAGCGTCCGCCCGCCCGGCAGCGACACCGCCGCCACCGAAACGACCCCGTCAGTGTGGCCGGCCAGCGGCGCACCCACCGACTCACCAGTACTGGGATCCCACAGTTGCACCGTGCAGTCCAAACTGCCGGAGGCCAACAGCGTGCGCCCGCCCGGCAGCGACACCGCCGCCACCGAAACGACCCAGTCGGTGTGGCCAGTCAGCGGCGCACCCACCGGCTCACCGGTACCGGAATCCCACAACCGCACTGTGTGGTCCTGGCTGCCGGAGACCAGCAGCATCGATCCGTCCGGCAGCGACACCGCCGCCACCGCCGCGACCCCGTGAGTGTGGCCAGTCAGCGGCGCACCCACCGGCGCACCGGTACCGGGATCCCACAACCGCACCGTGCCGTCCCGGCTGCCAGAGGCCAACAGCATTGACCCGTCCGGCAACGGCACCGCCGCCACCGAACGGACCGAGTCGGTGTGGCCGGTCAGCGGCGCGCCCACCGGCTCACCCGTGCCGGGATCCCACAACCGCACCGTGCCGTCGCCGCTGCCGGAGGCCAACAGCATCGACCCGCCCGGCAACGGCACCGCCGCCACCGAACGGACCCCGCCGGTGTGGCCAGTCAGCGGCACACCCACCGGCTCACCGGTGCCGGGATCCCACAACCGCACCGTGCCGTCCCGGTTGCCGGAGGCCAACAGCGTCCGCCCATCCGGCAGCGACACCGCAACCACCGAACGGACCCCGCCGGTGTGGCCGATCAGCGGCGCACCCACCTGGTCATCGATGGTGGGGTCCCACAACCGCACCGTGCCGTCGCCGCTGCCGGAGGCCAACAGCATCGACCCGCCCGGCAACGGCACCGCCGCCACCGAAACGACCCAGTCGGTGTGGCCAGTCAGCGGCACACCCACCGACTCACCATTGCCAGGATCCCACAACCGCACCGTGCCGTCGCCGCTGCCGGAGGCCAACAGCATCGATCCGCCCGGCAACGGCACCACCGCCACCGCTGCGACCCCGTTGGTGTGACCGGTCAGCGGCGCGCCCACCGACTCACCCGTGCTGGGATCCCACAACCGCACCGTGCGGTCCTGGCTGCCGGAGGCCAGCAACGTCCGCCCATCCGGCAGCGGCACCGCCGCCACCGAACGGACCGAGTCGGTGTGGCCGGTCAGCGGCGCGCCCACCGGCTCACCGGTACTTTGATCCCACAACCGCACCGTGCCGTCGTCGCTGCCGGAGGCCAACAGCGTCCGCCCATCCGGCAGCGACACCGCCGCCACCGAAACGACCCTGTGGGTGTGGCCAGTCAGCGGCGCACCCACCGACTCACCCGTGCCGGGATCCCACAACCGCACCGTGCCGTCGTCGCTGCCGGAGGCCAACAGCATCGACCCGCCCGGCAACGACACCGCCGCCTTGACCCGGCCGGTGTCCAACGGCGCACCCACCGGCTCACCGGTACTGGGATCCCACAACCGCACCGTGCCGTCGTCGCTGCCGGAGGCCAGCAGCATCCGCCCATCCGGCAACGACACCGCCGCCACCGCCGTGACCCAGTTGTGGTGGCTGGTCAGCGGTGCACCCACCGGCTCACCGGTACCGGAATCCCACAACCGCACCGTGCGGTCCTGGCTGCCGGAGGCCAGCAGCATCGATCCGTCCGGCAGCGGCACCGCCGCCACCGAACGGACCCCGCCGGTGTGGCCGGTCAGAGGCGCACCCAACGCCCACGGCACGGTGCTCCATACCGGCTCCACCACCGACCCACCGCCCCAACCGGCCACCCACGCCCCAACATCAACCGCCCCGAACCCCGACATCGCAATCCGCAACCGATCACCCTGCCCCGCAGCCGACACCCCCGCAGCCGGCAGCCCCGCAGCCGACAGCACCGCCGCCCACACCCGACCCTGCTCACCAGCACTAGACAACGCCAGCAGCAACACCGCGGGATCCACATCGGACAACAACCCCGGAGCCACTACCAGCTCACCCAACCGGCCTTCCGCCGCAGCCAACCCCACCAACCGCCGCACCCCACCAGCCGGCACCGCCGACCACCCCAACAACGCCGCCGACAACAGCTCACGCTCAAACAACGAAGCCGCGCCATCCACCATCACAACTCCCATGCCACCACGACTGCCCGAACACATACCAGACGCCTGCAAGCAGGCTGGAACAGAAGGGGTTGGCCGATCCCATCTATTCCAGCCGCTCGTTGATCGTCGGGGGTTCAGGGACAGACGTGATCAAGGTGTCCCCGGCAAAAGCGCAGTTCAATGACGGTTGAGGGACACCAGGGACAGCAGGGACAATTACGCCCATACACTCTATGCGTCGGTGACGATCTCGTTCAGGGTTGAGTGGCGCGGTATCCAACGGAGATCGCGTGCGGCAAGCGTGACGTCGGCGACGAGGTGCTGCGCCTCCGGCTGCGGCGGGTTCCTCCGGACTGCACCGTCCGTCCGGCCGTCGCCTCGCGTCAGCCGACCTCGAGCGCGCAGCCGAGCTCGCGCCGTTGCGGACCGCCATTGGAGCCTGGACGAGCCACGCTCTTGTGATCCCGGCCGGAACCGCCGCAGCCGACGGACTCCGCGAGAGCATCCAGATCGTCAAACGGCGAGCCGAACTACTCGGCATGTCCACCGCATCCGGCCAGGGCAGTGTCCGAGCCGACCCGTGGGACGACTTCCTCACCCGACCCGCCGACTACTTCGCCATGCTCTCCGAACTCGGCTTCCTCACCGAGGACGAGAACGCGGTGCATGGGGATCTCCCCGAGGAGATCATCGAGGCGGTACGGAACCAGGCGCTCAGCGGTGAACACCTGACCGCGTCGCTGCGCGGCTACCAGAGCTTCGCGGCCCGCTTCGCCCTCGTGCAGCGCAAGGTCATCATCGGGGACGAGATGGGCCTCGGCAAGACCGTCGAGGCCCTCGCCGTCCTCGCCCACCTGCGCAGCCGGGGCGAGACCCACTTCCTGGTGGTATGCCCGGCCGCAGTCGTGACCAACTGGGTCCGCGAGGTGACCGGCAAGTCGAAGCTACGAGCGCACCGAGTCCACGGACCGGAGCGCGAACGCGCAGCCCGGACATGGGTGCGCGACGGCGGCGTCGCCATCACGACGTACGAGACCCTGGCGTGGTGGGAGCCGGCGCTGAAGAAGGTTCGCGATCTGGCGTGCGTCGTGGTCGACGAGGCCCACTACATCAAGAATCCGGAGGCACAGCGAACGATCAGGACCAACAACCTCATCACGCGTGCCGACCGCGCCATCCTCCTCACCGGTACGCCGCTGGAGAACCGGGTCGAGGAGTTCCGCAACCTGGCGTCCTACGTGCGCCCCGACCTCACCGTCGATGCCACGGACCTCTCACCGAGAACGTTCCGGCGGCAGATCGCGCCTGCGTACCTCCGCCGCAACCAGGAGGACGTGCTGACGGAACTCCCGGAACTCGTCGAGGTCGAGGAATGGCTGCCCATGTCCGCGGCGGACGTTTCCCGCTACCGCGCCGCCGTCGAGCTGGGAAACTTCATGGCGATGCGTCAGGCGGCCATGCTCCAAGGACCCAAGTCCACCAAGGTGCAACGGCTGATCGAAATCGTTCGCGAGGCAGAGGAGAACGAGCGGCGGGTCATCGTGTTTTCCCACCTCAGGCAGGTGCTGGACCTGGTTGCCCGGTCGCTGCCGGGGCCGGTGTTCGGGCCGCTGACGGGGTCGGTGCCGGCGAGCCACCGCCAGCAGATGGTGGACGAGTTCTCCTCCGCCAAGCACGGGGCCGTCCTGGTCGCCCAGATCGTGGCCGGCGGGGTCGGACTCAACATCCAATCTGCATCCGTCGTCATTATCTGTGAGCCCCAGCTCAAGGCCACCACCGAGGCCCAGGCCATCGCCCGCGCACACCGGATGGGGCAGGTACAGTCGGTGCAGGTCCACCGGTTGCTGTCCGAAGACGGTGTCGATCAACGGATCGTCGAGTTGCTGGCCGGCAAGAAGCGGCTGTTCGACGACTTCGCCCGGGTCAGCGACACTGCCAACTCCGCTCCCGATGCTGTGGACCTGTCTGAGGCTGAACTCGCCCGAGAGGTTGTAGCCGCTGAACGTCAACGCCTTTTCGAGGGTGCCCCCGCCGAAACCTGACTTATGGCCTGTGCCCTGAATGGCCCTGGTCGGTTGCGGTCGAGGCATCCGGAGGGGTGTCGCGCTCGCCCTGTGTGACGCCGTAGGGCTCCCATCGGCACCGCCGCGGCAAGCCCCGGACGGGAGCGCCTGCGCCGCGCCACGTTCCTGAGCGGCGTGGCGCGGCGTCTGCTCTGCGGACCGTTCGTCGTGGGTGTGGCGGCGGCGAACTACGGCGGAGTACGTGACGAGGAGTCTGCGCTCCATGCCCTGATCGACCGGCCAAGGTCGGCTCCGCGCGACCATCGTCGCTGCTCTACACGTACGGCGTCGGCTCCATCATGGACCTGCCGCAGTTCTCGATCATGCCAGCAGGGCTGGACGACTGGGAGCCGATCTGGAAGCGCCGGCCCACGGTGCCGACGATCGAAGAGCCTCGACTGCTCAAGCTGGTCCAACTGCACCTCGGTCCGCGAGTCCAGCACCTGCGGCCGTTCCCGTGGCAGCCGAAGGCCCGTGCGCGGCAGCGTCCAGGGATGTGGTGTACGACGGGCCTGATCTTGGGCGGGTCGTGAAGGAGAAGACGGCGGCCGTGGTGGGTCGGGTTGGGCAGCTGGGACCCGTCCAACGCTCGGAACGTGTACGTGGGTTATATATAGGGATGGCCCTGTCTCAATGCATCCGATCCGAAGGAACCCCATGACTCGTAAGCTTCGGCTGCGAATCGGCTTAGCCGTGGCAACGCTCGCCGCCGCCGTCGGCGCCGTCGCGTTCCCCGCCCCGGCCAGCGCCGCGCCCACCTGGCGCACCGTCGACACCGGCTATGACACCTCGTGCGGCATCAAAACCGACAACACCCTGTGGTGCTGGGGCTTCGACTACGGCATGACCCCTCTCGGCATTGTCCCGACGAAGATCACCACTCCAGGCCTCGCCTGGGCGTCGGTGAGCGTCGGCAGCGGCCACGTGTGCGCACTGACCACGGTCGGCTACGCCTACTGCTTTGGTTCCAACGTCTTCGGCCAGCTCGGCACTCACGACCAGGTCACCTCTCCGACACCCCGCGCCGTCTACATCCTCGGCACATTCGTCTCCATCTCCGCGGGTGCCACCCACACCTGCGCCATCGACACCTTCAACCAGCTCTACTGCTGGGGCGACGGACGCGGCGGCTTGCTCGGGCTAGGCACGCAAACCCAGTGGAGCACTCCCCACCTGGTCGGCGCGGGCTGGAAGTCGGTGTCGGCGGGCATGTACGCCACCTGCGCGATCAACACGGCCGGCAAGGCGTACTGCTGGGGTGCGAACAACCACAGCCAGCTCGGCACGGGTACCCCCGGCGACAGGTGGTCGCCGGCCCCGGTCGCCAGCAGCGACACCTGGCTGAACATCGCCGCCGGCGGCGGCCACAGCTGCGGCGTCACCAGCCTGCACCAAATGTACTGCTGGGGCAGCAACATGTCCGGCGAGATGGGCAACGACACCTCCAGCGAGACCTACACCAGCGTCCCGACCAGAGTCGGCTCCACCAGCAACTGGGCCAGAGTGGACGTCGGCAGCGACGGTGGCTCCTACCCCTACCAGGAGTTCACCTGTGGGCTCTACAGCGACGGCACCCGGTTCTGCTGGGGCTACAACATCTTTGGGCAACTCGGCATCGGGGACAGCATCAACCGCAACGCACCACGCCGATGGCTCAATGAAGGCACCTGGTCGGCTGTCACCACCGGAAGGCGACACGCCTGCGGCATCAAGTCCAACGGCAGCCTGCAGTGCTGGGGCTACAACTATCTCGGCCAGCTCGGCGTCGGCGACACGAATGACCGCTGGCTGCCGACCGAAGCGCAATAACCGCAGTAGGGTCACAGCGCGGCAGGTCTGCCGGCACGGCGGACCTGCCACGCCGTACACCACCCCAGCGGACGTGGCCCCCGTGCGCAGTCCCAGGAAGGCTCCGACCTCGGTATCGCGGCACGGGTATTCCCACAGTGGCTGCGCTGCACCGGCTGCGACTACCTTGGTCCGCTGTCGCGGTTCACGTACACCAACACCCACCCGTTCCGTCCGGACCTGCGATGTTCGAGCACCTGAGCTGTCCCGGCCGAGGGCTCAAGGCTGGCACGAAGGGCAAGACCCGGCGCAGCCCGGCCGTGCCCGCGCGGTACCTGCTCGCCTGCCCGACCGGGCAGCGGTCTTCTAATTTAGGACATCCGGCAACCGTTGAACTTCACTTCGACGAGGACTGGCTAGTTGGTCACGACCCCAGCGTCAGCAGAATGTGTTCGTAGCCGTCGAGGGGCAGGTCCCGGTCGCACAGCTGCATGATCCATCCTCGCGCGGTCGCCGCCGTATCCTGTCCGCCGCTGTCGGCGATGGCACCAGCCATGAAATGCTGGGAGATGTGGCTGCCCGGGACACGTGAGAGATCCCCGATATCCACCAACTCAGTGAGCGCGCGGGGGGTGCGGAAGAAAACCCCCACCCGGTCAGGTGGGTCCGGTGCACTCGACAAGCCGAGTTCTTCAGTCACCAGGTTGCGCACCGCAGCGGGAACTGACAGCGCTCGTACCAGCCAACGAAACCAGAAATGTAGGTCGGCTGGTGGGCGTATGTCGCCGTGACGAGTTCGCGGCTCGATCGCGAGGACGAAGTCGGCGCACGCGGGATCGCCGAGCATCTGGACACTCGCGAGCGGCGGCGGGTTGAACCTTGCCCAGGCTGTGGGTGCCTGCTCGTCATCCCCGTTGCTCAGCACAGCGGCGAACGAAGTCCGGCCGTGCCCCTGGTACCGGCGCCATGTCAGGCCCTCGACGTGGGTCACCTCGGAGACGAGATCGCGAATCGGTGATTGACTGAGTGTGCGCAGCAGCGCCCGTGAAACGTCGGACGTGACCGGCGTCGTTGCCGGCAGCGGGCTGCACGCCAAGCGCAGCGCGATACGTATCTCCGGGGGAAGATTCCCGGTTCCAAGGCGGGCGCTTGATGCAAGGTGCGGGCTGCTGAGGTCCCGGATCCAGATCAGCGCCGACCAGTCGCCGTTGTTTGGAGTGCGCCAGGTGCTGTTCATCCCCGTGCTGCCTCCCGAATCGCCGCGGCCAGCAGCTCAACGATGGCATCCGCCGTCAGCGGCCTGCGCTGGCGCACCCAGGTGTGGATGCCGCCCGCCTCGAAATGCGGGCGCTCGGCGAAGAAGACGTCCTCGGCGAACCCTTGCGGATCCTCTTGCCGCCCGGTCAGGGCGTGCGCCACAAACGAATCGAGGTACCAGACCTGTTGCTCGCCGTCGCGCTCGCAAACGATGTTGCCTAGGCGTCGGCGGTGTCCACGTACAAAGGCGAGCACCTCGCCCGCGATGATCAGCGGCTCGCTGGCGGAGAGGGGTGGTTCGCGCAGCCACAACGTGAGCGCCAGCCGCACCGCGTCGACCTCGAAGCGATGTGCGTGACCGTCGTCCTCCCATCGCAGATCTGGTACCTCAGCTTGGGCCTCCTCGGCGGCACTCGCGCACAGGTCGGCCAGGTCTGCGAGGCCCTGGCGCCGAGCATTGGCCCGCTCGACCGCGAGGGTGGTCAGGTTTGCATCGGCGACCGTCTGTGCGTGGCGTCGCTGCTGGAAGGCCAGCGCGGCGGTAGCCAATCCACCCCCGGCACGCATGTGGCGCGGCAGCGCGGCCAACGCGGCGCGGGCGTTCTGGGGGCGCCGGGCCGGATCCTTGTCGAGCAGACGCAGAACCCATCGCGCCAGCGCAGGAGCGACCGGCAATGCCGGAATCTCGGCGTGCAGGTGCTGATTCTGAATCTCGTCCTGGGTTCCGACGAAAAGTTGCCGGCCAGTACACACCTCGTAGGCGACGCAGCCGAGCGCGTACAAGTCGCTCTTGTGGGTCGCGGGCTGACCCCGCCAGCGTTCCGGCGAAATGTACGGCAAGGTGCCCGCGTGCTGGAACGTCACAGTCGCCGTCCGTACGTCCAGGTCACGGCTGATGCCGAAATCGGCGGTGCACCAGTGATCCTCGTACAGCAAGAGGTTGGCGGGCTTGAAGTCACGATGGACCACACCGAGCGCGGAGAGCTCGACCAGACCGCGGGTTGCGTCGTGGAGCACGGCAAGCTGCTCGTCGTCGCTCAGACCGCCCGGGTGCAGGGCCAGGTGCTCTCTGAGGTTCCGACGCGCCCGCGGCATCACCAGCAGAAGGTCATCCCCCTGATATGCCCAGGTGTACGGCGCAAGCAGATACGCAACCGGTTCCTGGCCGATTTTCAGGGCAATGTCCAGCTCACGCTCGCCCGCGCGGCCGCGAGTTGCGGCGCCCACAACGCGTTTGATCGCCACCTCCACGCCATCTGCACGCTTGCCTGCGAACACCGCACCGAACCCGCCGCTTCCAAGGTCGGCCGACGAGATCCGATAGTCCTGCCCGTCGCTCGCCGTGAAGCTACCGTGACTCGACACTTGGCCTCTCCGTGACCGTTGACGTGACCATGAGATCCGCGAGCTGACCCACCTTGAGCTGCGGCAGATGCTATTGTAAGATCAATGTGCCAATCAGCGTAGCAAGCGGGCATTACCCAGCGCAACAAGGGGACCCATGACGATCAGCGGCGGCAAGGAGGCCGAGGCCGGCCCCGGTCGAACCCTGGCGTCTGCCCTGCGACAACTACACGCTCAGGCTGGCGCGCCGAGCGCCCGCGCCCTCGCCAAGCAAATCGGCACGGTCAGCCACACCACGGTCTCGGAAGCGCTCGCCGGGCGCCGGACGCCGTCGTGGCCGATTGTTGCGAGTCTCGTGCAGCAACTCGCCGGAGACGAGGACAGATTCCGCATCCTGTGGTCGGCTACCACTGCAGCATCGCCAACCCCGACCGCACCCGAGCGGGACGATCTCGCATTCCTCATCAGGTATCGCCGACGGGCCGCGCAACGGCATCGATTCTTCTCATTGCCGTGGCTACATCACGGTCGAGCAGACATCGTCGACCTTTACGTGCCTCAGCGGATCTTCGTGATCGACCGATCTGACGATTCGGGTCGGCGCGGGACCACGCACACCTGGCGGCTGGACGCCCCGATCAGCCGGGCCGTTCTCCTGGCCGGCCCGGGGGGCGGCAAGAGCGCGTTCTGCGCGATGCTCCTCTATCGCCACGCCATCGATGATGATCTCCCGACGCCGTTTCTCGTTCCCATACGCGACTTCGCGGCCGAGATTCCGCTGGCGCGTTCGGTGGTCGGGTTCATCGAGCATCGCCTCGAAACCCTGTACCAGGTCCAGCCTCCGGAAGGATTCGTCGAACGTCAACTGGCCGCCGGCAACGCGTTGATCTTGTTCGACGGACTTGACGAGGTCGTGCTGTCGAGCCATCGCGCCCTGGTCTCGTCGGTCATCGAGTTGCTCGCCGACGACTACCCGCGCGCTAGTATCCTCGTCACCTCTCGCAGAGTGGGATACGAGCAGCAGCCAGTTGATCCAGCGCGGTTCACCACGCTCGGCCTCGCCGAACTCGACGACGCCGAGGTACGGCTGTACGCACACAGGTGGTTTCTCCAGGCTCTCGACGTGCCACCCGATGATGCCGAACAGACGGCTGTGCGATTCATGGAGGAGAGCGCCTCTGTCACCGAGCTTCGATCAAACCCTCTGCAGCTGTCTCTGCTGTGCGAGTTGTACCGGCGCCTTGGCCACCTTCCCCGAACGAGACCGGAGCTCTACCAGGCGTACTGGCAGAGCCAGCTCGACTGGGACGCAAGCCGGGGCGTCAAGGTCGCCCGGCATCCAACTGAGGTGGACATGTCCACCCTCGGTTATCTAGCGTTCTGGATGCTGAGCCACGCCGGAGAGGACCGGACGATTTCCCGCACGACCCTCCTCAAGGTAGTAGCCGCGTTCCTGAGCGAGAAGGCGATCGATAGAGACAACGCTGAGCACGCCGCCAGGCTGGAACTGGACTTCCTCCAACAACGCGCCGCGGTCATCGCCAATCTTGGGCTTACTGCCGACGGCGACGGGGCGTACGGGTTCTTCCACCGGACGTTCATGGAGTTCTGCGCCGCCAATCATCTAGCTCGTACCGTTTACAATGCTCCGCAGGTGGCGCAGGAGCTTGCGCCACGCCTAGGCAGGCCAGAGTGGAACAATGTCGGGAAGTACGCCGTGCAGATCGCCCGCCAACTCAGGGACGACGGCGCGGAACAGGTGATCGATGGCCTAATCACGGAAACCCAAAACCTGCCCGCAGCTCAACGTGACGTGGTTCGTCGCTTCGCGCTGGAGATGCTGGATGTCGTCGATCTTCGGCCCCCGATCGCCCTTCGACTCGCCCACAAGGCGAACCTCGCGAAGCTCGCCATGCAGCAACCCGCGTTCGGCGACCAACCATCGCTGCAACAGTATGTACAGCGATGGCAGGTTTCCTCGGCTGTACCGGACGACATCGCGGAACGCCTGCGGACCGCTCGGGACCTAACCACTCACGCGTTTGAACGTCCCGAGATGGTGCCGGTGGCCGTCTCCTGGACTTGGACGACACTGGAAGCGGCGCTGTGTCGGTGCCTCGACGTACCAACAGACACGTTGCCTCAGGACCTCATCCGAGAGGCGACCCGGCGGAGCCTCCTGCTGCCAGAGTCCGCTGAGACGTTGAGTGACGCTTTTGAGCTACGGAGCAAGGCCGTGCACGGTCGTCTCGATACGGTCATACCGATCGACCGAGCTGTCGAGACGATTAAGGCCATACACAGCGTGGTCTCAGACGTCTACGACTCCGCCAGAAGCGGCCAAGAGCGGGCTTGATGCCGGCCCGCCACGCACATGCCCGTTCAGGAAGCGAAACAAAGTAAGGATCATCGAAGCCCGCCTCCCTCGTGAGACGGCAAGACGAACGCCATGTTTCCCGTTCTCAAGGTTGGATCCGGCGTTCGAGCCGCGGCGAGTTGACCGAACAGGGCGAGACTGCGTGGCCGAATTTATCCGTCCGGCGCGTCATGCGTCCTCGCGTTGCCAGCCCGTCGTCGAGTCCAGGGCATCGGCACCCCCCTGCGCGAACGAGGCAACATTTACCGAACGACGTGGTGATCTGTGCCACCGTCTGGGGCTGGGTCCACGGTCAAATGACCGTCAAATGATCTTGAGGCCAGATCCGCGACTTCCGGATCTGGCCTCTGACCTGGTACTTCGTGGTGGGCGATACTGGGTTTGAACCAGTGACCTCTTCCGTGTCAAGGCGTCTTGGATGTGTCCTGGCCTGCGCAAAGTCCTTGCCTCACCAGCCATCGCCGGGCGTCGCGGTTCGCGGGTGTCCGTCTTTGTCCGACATCGCTGACACTCACTTGGGCACTCGACTGAGGCCTCCCGTCGAGGGCCGACGACTTGGCAGCAGACGTCAGTCAGGGGATGGAGCGCAATGAGCACCGCCTCCGGAAGGGGCAGGCTCTTCTGCATGTGCATGGCCCTTCACCTGCGGATATCCCAAGAGTTTCCCGACTCGCCGTAGGTTTTGGCCGCGGATTTGCCGCAAAGGCATCAGACGAGGGGTCGACCGGTCGTCTCGCCGGCGGCGGGGGAGCACGGTGCCGGGAGACGATGCAGCGCCGCTGGACGGGCTGAGCCACCGGCGTGGCGATGGGTGTTGGGCGAGAATCCTGGGATTGCCTCGCAGGTTGGGCCTGTCGCCGAGGACGCGACACCCCGGCTTGTAGGAAGTCGACAGGGGCCACGGTAAGGTCCTGCGCATGGACACCGTCGCTGATGACGCGATAGCGGTTCGTCTTGCCGATTTTAGGTCGGCCCTTCGAGACCAAACGGTGTCTGATCTTGACATTGTGCGGGAGTTCGTCACGCACGGCTCGTGTGCCATGCTCGATCGGGCAACGCATGCGCGAGTCCGTCGAGTGGCTGCTTCCGCACTTGGTGTCCATCCCAATCGCGATGTGTACACAGTCGGGTCCGCGCAGCTAGGCTTTAGCCTCAAGCCGCACGCCATGTTTAGGGCTTTTGGCGATGAAAGCGATGTCGACCTTGCCATCGTGTCGGAAGTGCTGTACCACGAAGTGTGGGACGAGGTTCGCGTATTCCATTCCAACAAGGGATTGTGGGAGCCTGACAGGCTGCGGGGGTTCAGGTCTTATCACCTGAAGGGTCGGATACGAATCGAGGACCTGCCGGTTTCACCTTCAGTTCCATCCCAGCGCCGACTATTCGACATTCAGAGGTCGTTACAGGCACAGCGCGCGGCGGGACCGTATCCAGTCAAGATTGCATTATGGCACTCAATCCGGTCTCTTGAAGATTATCAAGCGGCAGGAGTGGCTGCATGTCGAGTCCGGGAGGGGTTATGAAGACAACCGCCACGAATAAGAAAGTACGCGAGATAATGGCGGATCTTGCCAATGATCGGCTTGTACCGCGTCCGGAGTTTCAGCGGCGGTTGGTGTGGACTCAGAAGCACAAACAGGCTTTCATTCGAACCGTGCTAGAGGGGCTGCCATTTCCTGAGATATTCCTATGCGACGGAGAGGTAGATCTCACTACGGGGGAAGGCCAGAGGCTAGTTGTCGACGGGCAGCAGCGAGTGACGACCCTATTTCAGTACTTCACATCGAGTCCCGAGTTCACGTTGGGTGATTTAAAAGCCTATTCCGACCTCGCCGACGAGGAAAAGCGCGCATATCTAAACTATGAGGTAGTAGTACGAGACCTAGGCACCCTGACCGAGGATGAGGTCAGGGAGGTATTTCATAGGATGAACTCAACCAACTACGGTCTAAATGCGATCGAAGTCAACAACGCGCGCTTCGCGGGTCCGCTAAAGGAACTGGCATCTTCGTTGTCTGAAGAGCCGTTCTTTGAAGACCACAAAGTCTTCAATGTGGTCGACATTCGGCGGATGCGCGACGTTGGCTGGTGCCTTACTCTGCTTATCACATTTATGAGCGGTTACTTTAATCGAGACACTGAGCACGAAAACTTCTTGCGCAGGCATAATGACGAATTGCTGGAAGCTGACGATTTGCGTGGCCGGATAGACCGGGCAATCCAGCTTGCTGAGGCCCTTAATCTCGGTGAAGACAGCAGGGCGTGGCAGAAAGCGGATCTTCTGACCTTGCTGACCGAGATTGATAGGTCGGCGCTTTCAGTTGACGATCGTGAAGCGATTGAAGCAGCAGGAACGCGGTTGCGCGGCTTCTACTCCGCAGTGGAGGCTGTCAACGCGGGCGAGGACAGTTCGAGTGAAGCCCAGCAGTATCATGCGGCGGTGATCTCTGGCTCGAACGAACGCGCTCGCCGGCTCCGCAGAGGCAGCGTGATTGCGCAAGTGCTGTCGGGGGAAGCTACTGCGACCGCATGAGTTCCCAACAAGGCGGCGAACGTTCCCCGGCAGAGCGTGTTCTACAGGCGAACGTCGACATCGAGTCGAGTTTGATCGACAAGGAGAGCTTTCCCTGGGATCATTGATAGGCGTATCATCCTTGCATGAAGTTTGAACCGTCGGGCGTTAAGCCACGGGAAGTTACTCTGGTCTGTCCCAACTGCGATGATCCGGTGTTAATGGAAGTTGCTGGGACTGTTGGTGTGCCGGAAGAATTTAATGGGGTAGCGGCCGATAGTAGCTTGCTTTTGCTGCAGTGCGAGTCCTGCCTGATGCCTACTCTGATGAGTAAGTCCACGCCGGGTGCGTCCCCTGAGCGCGTTTGGCCTGCCCCGGAACGCGAACTGAGCGATGCCATACCGAAAGAACTTCGTGATGTTCACAACGAGGCTCGGATTTGCTTTCGGGCTAAGGCATACACCGCCGCCGCAGTGATGGTCAGGCGCACGCTTGAAGGCGTGGGGCAGAACCTCGGAACCAAGCCCGGAAGCTTGATCTCGTCGCTCAAAGAGTTGGAATCGCGTGGGTTGATCGAGGGTCGACTCCTGGAGTGGGCGCAAGAGTTGCGAGTGCTGGGCAACAAGGCGGCTCATTTTGCTGGCGGCGCCATCAATGCGGACGACGCACGTGATGCGTTGGAACTTGCCGAGGCGTTGCTTGACTACGTCTACGTGTTTTCGGCGAAGTTTGAACAATTTAAAAGCCGGAACTTAAATGCCAGTTTGGCGGATGCGAATTAGCGTCTCGCTCTAGATATCGCGCTCACGTCGCCAGGCTTCCCAGCCATCAGTCACGATCTCAGTCAACGTCGAATGCTGTGGCGCCCATCGCAATGTCGAGGCGGCACGGCTGATGTCAGCCACCAGTTGCTGCGCTTCAGGTTGCGGCGACTTTCTCACGACAGGTACGGTGCGGCCGGTTACGCCTTCAACTGCGCCGATAATCTCGGCGACGCTTGTTCCTTTGCCGCTTGCGACGTTCACTATGTTGCTTGCTTGCGTCTCGACCGCACACAGTGCAAGCCGAAAGACTTCGGCTGCGTCTCGGACGTGCACAAAGTCCCGCACAGCCGATCCGGTCCCATTCAACGTGACTTGTTCGAGTTCGCCAGTGACGGCGCGGAAGATGTTGGGAATGATGCGCGCCGTGTCGGTGTCGCCGACGCCGGCAACGGCGCCGGCGAGGTTAAAGACCCGCAGGATTTGCGCGCCAATTGCACCGGTTGCAGCGTAGGCGTTCACTAAGCTCTCGGCGGCCGCCTTGGAAGCCCCATACGGGTTGTTCGGCCGAGGGGGTAGGTCCTCCGTGAGGCTGCCCTCGTATTCAGCGCCGTAGACAACGTGGGATGAGGCGAAAACGAACCGTGCCGGTGGGTGCTCGTGCTTGACGGCGTCGAGTGCCAGCAAGAGGTTGAGGGTTCCGCTGGTGTTGACATCCCAGTAGGTCAGGGGATCAGCGAACGACTCGCGGCCCTGGGTAACGGCGGCGAGGTGGCACACGCCCTCGAAGTGGCCGGCGCGGACGATCTCGGCGACGCGGTCGCGGTTGCGGATGTCGCCCTCCACCAGGTCGGCGCCGGCGGGTGGTTTGGCGTCGGGCCGGCCGCGCGTCATTACGGTGACGTCGTGGCCTGTGGCCTGGAGCTCGAGCGTGACGGCATGCCCGAGGTAGCCGAGTCCGCCGGTGACCAGTACCCGCACGTCAGTTCCTCCCGAGGATCGTGTGGCGGTGCTGCCAGGCCAGTTCAAGACATCCTGCCGCAGCGGGCGCGAGGCGCCCACCGTGGGCCAGCTCATCCAGCACGTGCCGGGTGAACGGCAGGGCCGACGTCGGCTGAACCTTGCCCGTCTTGACTACGACGCCTTCGTCGTTGCTGTCGACCATGTCGACGAACAGTCGGTCGTAGGTCTCGCCCTCGAAGACGGCCACGGTGAGCAGCTCGCCGTAGAGAGTCAGTGCGTCGAGGGCGACGCCGAGGCAGTACACGCGGATGCGGCCGGTGGTGCGGGCCGCCTCGAAGGACGCGAGCGGTTCGGCAGCGTAGTCGGCGGGGTTGCCGTCGCCGCCGTGTTCGGCGTTGCCGAGGAACTCTTCGCTGTACTCGCGCATGATGTTGCGCCACAGGTCGAAGTCGGCGGCCTGAGCGGCGGGCAAGATGCTCGAGGGCTGGAAGACGCCCGCCGGCATGATGTGCAGCATCCCGCCGGCCACGGCGACGTTGCCCGCGCTGCGGTTGTGCAGCACGAACGTGGCGCCGTCCGCGTCGAGCCGGATGGTGAGGGTATCGGTGGACGAGACCAGGGCGCGGCGGTGGAGGTCGAATGGGTCACCCAAGTGGCGGCGGAACGTCAACCCGCGCCATGAGGCGGGCGAGATGCCCCCGGCCGTGCCGGTGAGGTGCTGCGCGGCCATCTCGTGCGCGAAGGCCTCGGCGGTGTCGACCATGCCGAAGTACGTAGAGGTGCTGAAGGTCAGCGCCGCATCGGCCTGGTCCCAGTCGACGCCGGTGAGCCGCCAGGCAAGCCGGTTCTCGAACAGCCGTGGGTGGTCGACGTCGCGGATTGCCTGGCTGTACCGCGCATAGCGCCGCTCTTCGCTGGCCAACGGCCGCGTGTGGGCGCTGGCGTCTTCGGTGCCGGTGACGTCCGGTTCGCTGGCCGCGCTGTCGAGGGCGACGCCGAACGCAGCCAGCTCGAGTGGCGCGCTCGGCAACCAGCTCGGCGGCGCGATGAGGCCGGTGGTGCCTATGCGTAGTTCGGCGTCGTAGAGCCGGACGGCCTCCCGTGCGAGGGCGACCCGGTGAGCGTTGAGGGCGCGGCGCGTCGTGCGCCACTGCTGCTGGCTCTCCACGACGCGGCGGGGCATCTCAGGCTCATTCGTGTCGCTGCGGATCGCGAACACGTCGGCGGTCTCGGCGCGCGGCGAGCTCGTGACGCGCGGGCGCGTGAGGCCGAGTTCGGCGACGGACACGCCGAAGTGCTCGGCGAGCAACTTGCGGTAGAAGGGCGTGGCGCCTGTGATGCCCCGCTCCCAGCGGCTGACCTGGTTGGCCGTGATGGCGAGCGGGCGGCCGTACTTCGCGCCCAACGCGTTGAGCGCCTCGGCGACGTCCTGCTGAGTCTCGCCGGCATTCTCCCGCAGGTTGTAGAGCACAACGTTCGGCGTGGCGTCGGCCGCGCTCGAGGGCACTTGGTACCTCCCCAGGGTCGTCAATCTGCCCGATGTGTTGCCGGATGCCTACTGGATGCCTACAGGCTGACGAGCGTCAGCCGTATAGCCGCCGTTCTATGTGTGCCGCGTGGCTGGTGTGCTTGAGGCATGACGGAGATGGCTCACGACGAGCCGCCGGACCGCTTCGGTCCGGGCGGCGCTGGCGGGATGCCGTGGTCCCGGGCGACCTTGCGGATGTACGCCCCGGTGAACGGCGACAGCCGCTCGACCTCGGTCGGCGGGACGCCCGCCTTCAGCGCCGCGACCACGGCCGCGATGGCCTCCTGGCGGGCCTGCTCATGGGCGGTTTCCGTGCGCCGGTAGCGCTTGGTCGCGCCGGCTAGTTCGTCTCGGGCATCGACCGCAGGTTCATCGCTCACTCACACACCGTACCGCAACAGGCTTGCGCAACAGACCCGCGTATCGCTACCGTGTTGCGCAACAGAGAAGCGCAACTCTTCCACTGGAGGTTGAGGAAGTTGTCCCCCGAAACGCCCCACTTCGGCCCCGGCCACGTCCTGGCCGACGTCGCCGCGCGGCACTGCGACGGGCACCGCTCACCGCTCTCCCGCACCGTGGCCTGCGGCGCCTGTTGGGAACGGGCGATCCGCGACGACGAGCGGTTCGCTGTGGAGTGCGGCCTGCCGCGTGAGCTGACGCCTGACCCGGACTACGTGGACGAGATCGCCGTGGACCTCGCCTGCCGGGGCGAGCGGGTCGAGCTGACCCGGGTGGAGTTCGCCGCCGCCGTCGAGCGGCTGCGCGGCCGGGCGATGACGCCCACCGCGATCGCCAAGCGCCTGCACGTCTCGTACCACGCCGTCATCGCCGTCATCCCCGCCGAGCTGATCGGAGCCGCCGCATGAGCACCACGACCGCGCCGAGCGCGTACCCGTTCGACCTGTCCGCCCTACTGCCCCGCGCTCGAGAGATGGCCGTGCAGCTCGGCGAGGTCCCGTCGCGCAACCGGCTCATGAAGGAGCTGAAGGTGGGCGCGCCGAAGGCGACCGCGCTGCGCGAGGCATTGCAGGCCGCGGAGTTCACCGCCGCCCCGATCGCGCTGCCGGTCCTGCCCGACGTCGCGCCGGACCCGGAGCCGATCACCGTGAACCTCGAACCCGAGGCGGCCGAGGCGCCCGCGCTGGCCGATCTGGCGCCCGAGGCGGCGCCGCTGGCCACGGGTGACGGACACCCGGGCGCCGATGCCACCATCGACACCCCGGCGGCCGAGGCCGCGCCGGTCGCCCGGACGGTACGCCGACCGCGTTCCTGGCCGGTGATGCTGCTGGCCCTGCCCGCCTTCGTGGCGATCTGGTCCGGGTGGGTCGGCCTCGGCGAGCTGACCGGGTTCGGCGTCGTGCACCCGCTTCCCGGCATCGTGGACTCGTTCAGCCTGAACACCGCGATCACGCTGCCGATCGGCGTCGAGACGTACGCCGCGTACGCCCTGTTCGTGTGGCTGACCGGCACCGCGCCGGTCGCCGCACGCCGGTTCGCCCGCGCCTCGGCGATCGGCTCCCTGGTCTTCGGCGGCGCCGGTCAGGTGGCCTATCACCTGCTCACCGCCGCCGGAGTTACGCATGCCCCCTGGTGGATCACCACGGCGGTTGCCTGCCTGCCCGTCGCCGTGCTCGGCATGGGCGCCGCCCTCGCGCACCTGATCCACGCCAACCACGAGTAGCGCCGCCCGGTGCGCGGCCCCATGGCCTAGGAAACCTGGCCGCGCACCGGTCCCCATCTCTCCACAAGGAGTCAGGAGACCTCCAGCATGACGAACAACCACTCCGACCGCGAGGACCCGAACGGGTTCGACTGGTCGACCTACGAAGCCGAAGTGGCCGACGTCGCCGACGTGGTCGACCTCGGCGCGGCCCGCGCCCGCAGGGGCGGCCCGGCCGCTGCGGGGCACTTCGACGTCCCGCTCGATGACGAGCCCGAGCCCGGCGGCGTGCTGGTCGACGCGCCGCCGGCCGACCCCAAGGGCCGCCGCCCGATCATCCCCGGGCGGCTGCTGGGCTGGCAGAACTTCAAGGCGGCCGTGCGCGACATCGCTGAGGACGTCTTGCACCGCGCCGGCTACCACGCCGTGCGGGCGCCCTGGTACACGGTGCAGGCTGGATTCTGGGCCGCCGTGGGCGTGTTCAAGCTCGTCGGGCGGCAACTGCGCTGGTGGTGGCTGTCGGAGCAGTACGGGCTGCGGCAGGCCGCGGCCGACGCCAACGACCCGGCTACCTGGTACAAGCTGCACCGCGAGGTCAAGGCCACGCGCGCGTGGCGCGGCATCGTCCTCGCCGCCGAGGCCCTGGCCCTCGGCATCGGAGGCCCGATCGCCTACGCGATGGCGCCCTGGTGGGTCGTTGGCTTGGCCGCCGCCGGGGCGGTGTGCGGGCTGGCCCGCATCGGACGGCCGCAGGACCGGCCCATCCTGCGCCCGGCCGTGGTGGAAGGCCGCTACCGCCGGGTCAACCCCGACATCATCCTGCGCGCCTACTACGCCGCTGGCCTCGGCCACCCGGACAAGCCCAACCAGCAGATCACCTTTGGCTCCACGATGTCCCGCGACACCACCGGCACCGGCTCGCAGGTGGTCATTGACCTGCCCTACGGCAAGACGTGGGAGGACGTGCTCAAGGCCAAGGGCGGCATCGCCTCCGGCCTCGACGTGTCCGTGAACCAGGTCTTCCTTACCCGCGACCCGTCCAGCCATCGGCGGCACCTGCTGTTCGTCGCCGACCGCGACCCCCTCGCCATCCCGGCCGGCCGCACGCCGCTGCTGGACGGCAAGCCCCGCGACATCTGGACTGAGGCGCCCCTCGGCCTGGACGAGCGCGGCCGGAAGGTGTCCCTGCTGCTGATGTGGATCAGCGTCCTGGTCGGCGCGCAGCCCCGCAAAGGCAAGACGTTCGCCGCCCGCCTCCTCGCCCTCTACGCGGCGCTTGACCCGTACGTGCGCATCATCGTCGTGGACGGCAAGATGTCGCCGGACTGGGACAAGTTCCGGCTGGTCGCGCACCGGATGGTGTTCGGCACCGTACCGAACAGCCGCGACAACGACCCGGTCGAGCACCTCCTCGAAGTGCTGCGCGAGGTCAAGGCCCACATCCAGGAGGTCAACGACTTCCTCGCCTCGCTGTCCACTGCGGAGTGCCCGGAGGGGAAGATCACCCGGGAACTGTCGCGGAAGTACCCGCAGCTGCGGGTGTGGCTGCTCGTGATGGAGGAGTTCCAGGTCTACTACGAGCTGGACAGCCAAGAGCAGAACAAGGAAATCGCCGCGCTCCTCAGCTTCATCATGGCCGTTGGTCCCTCGGCGGGCGTGATCCTGCTGTCCAGCAGCCAGAAGCCCTCCGGCGTCGGCGCCGGCGACGTGGGGCGGCTGTTCAACCGCTACCGCGACAACCACGCCGTGCGGTTCGCCCTCAAGTGCGGCAACCGCCTGGTGTCTGAGGCGATCCTCGGCGGTGAGGCGTACTCCGAGGGCTACGACGCGTCGGCGCTGCCCAACGGCCCGCAGTACCGCGGCGTCGGCTACCTCTACGGCTCGACCGACGACACCCCGACCGTGCGCACGTACCTCGCCGACCACGCCGACGCCGAGCGCATCCTCACCGCCGCCCGCAAGCACCGCGAAACGGCCGGCACGCTGTCCGGCGCCGCGATCGGCGAGACCATCACCCGCGACATGCGCGACACCCTCGCCGACGTCCGCGCCGTCTTCCTGCCCGGGGAAAAGGGCCTGCACTGGCCGGTCATCGCCGCCCGGCTCGCCGAGCAACTGCCCGAGCACTACGCCGACATCACCGCCGACGCCATCTCGGCACAACTCCGCGACCGTGTACCGAGCGTGAACGTCAAGGTCCGCGGTGAGGTCCTCCGGGGCGCCCGGCTCGCCGACATCGACACCGCGATCGAGCGCCGCAAGAGCGCCTGAACGGTAGCGGCGGCCCTGCTACCGGTAGCGCTGCCGCTACCCACCCCGCTACCAACCTGGCCAGCCGCTACCCACACCGGTAGCAGGTAGCGCCAGCAGCCCTCTGCACCCAAAAACCGGCCCTGGAGGCACCCACGTGACCCCGCTCGCCGCTACCGCTACCCACCAACCGGCCGCCGCCGCACTCCTCTTCCTCGCCCTCATCGTCATGACGCTCGGTTACGCAATGGCGTGCTGGCTCTGGCCGTTCGTCGCCTGCCGCCGCTGCCACGGCACCGGCAAACGCCGCGCCCTGTTCGGCGGCAAGGCGTTCGGCATCTGCCGCCGCTGCGACGGCACCGGCCGCCAACTACGCCCCGGCCGCCGCGCCCTCAACTACCTCCGCACCCTGCACGCCAACGACACCAGCCACCGCAAGGGAGGCACCCGATGACCACGCTCGCCACCCGCCGCGCCGCACGCGCTGCCCAGCGCCACCCGGACTGGTGCGCCCAGGGCCACCGCTGCAACCTCGGCGAACACCGCGCCGACCCGCTCGTCATCGCGCTGCCCGGCTACGGCCGGGCGACCCTCACCCGCGTACGCGGCGCGGACGGCCGGGAGCACGCCGAAGTTCGGCTCACCATCGCCCTGGCCGACGACGAGCCGTGCGCGCGGGTGCAGCTGCTCGGCCTTGCCCGCGACCTGGCCGCCATCATCGGCCGCGCCACCCGCGCCAGCGCTCGGAGGGCTGCCTGATGCCACAGCGGATCCAGCGGCGCCGCACCCCTGGTTGGCGCATGCCCGCCGGGGCCATCTACGTCGGGCGGCCGACCCGGTGGGGCAACCCATTCCCCGCGATCCCAACTCCGGCCGGCAGGGCGGCGGCCGTGGCCCTGTACACCACCTGGCTCACCGCGCGTCCCGACCTGCTGGCGGCGGCCCGCCGCCAGCTCACCGGCCGTGACCTGGCCTGCTGGTGCCCGCTCGATCAGCCCTGCCACGCCGACGTCCTGCTCTCCGCACTCAACCGATCCGAGGGAGGAACCACGAATGGACCTTCGGCCTGACTCCCAAGCGTTGCTGCGCAACGCGATCGACTACATCGGGCGCGGCTGGCCGGTGTTCCTGCTCGGCCGGACCAAGCGGCCCATGGCCAACTGCGACGCCTGCCGCGACGCCGCGCCGGACCACGACCGCGACGCCTGCCCCTGCCTGTTCTGCCACGGCCTCTACGCCGCCACCCTCGACCCGCAGCGCATCACCGCGATGGTCGCCGCGCAGCCGACCGGCCTCCTGGCGATCCGCACCGGCGCGGTTGCCGGCCTGGTTGTCGTCGACATCGACCCCGGCCACGGCGGCGCCCTCGACCCCGCACTCATGCCGCAAACCTCTTGTGTCGTCACGGGAAGCGGCGGGTGGCACCTGTACTACCGCCACCCGGGAACGGCCGTCCTGAACAGCCAGGGCCGCCTCGGCGAGGGCATCGACGTGCGCGGGGACGGCGGGTATGTCGTTGCGCCGCCGTCGATCCACCCACGCACCGGCCGCCCGTACCGGTGGGTTAGCGGGCGGCCGGTGGTTGAGATGCCCCCGGGTCTCGTCGCCGCCTGCCGACCCGCGCCGGCCACGGAGCCGTCGACGGGCACGGCCAGGGCGACGAGCACGACGTGGGGCGGGGGCATCTCGTCACCCGACGCGTTGCTCAAGTCCCTGCTCGACACCGTCCGCCACGCGCCGAAGGGCCGCCGCCGCGCCACCCTGTACGGCTGCGCTCGAGGCGTTGCCCGGATGGTCGCCGCCAACACCATCAGCCTCCGCGACGCCATGAACGCCTTGTACGACGCCGGGATGGGCGCCGGACAGACCGACCGCGAGACCCGCGCCGCCATCGCTGGCGGCTTCCGAGACGAGGGAGTTGCCGCGTGAATACCGGACCGGTTAACGGCGCTGAGATCCTCGACGCGCTACGCGCCACCATCACCCGCTACGTCGTGCTTCCCTCGGCCGAGGCGGTCGACGCCGTGACCCTGTGGATCGCCGCGACACACGCCCAGGCCGCGTGGGCGCACGCTCCCCGTTTGGTCATACGTGCCCCGGAGAAGCGCTGCGGCAAGTCCCGTCTCCTCGATGTCGTGGAGGGCACCAGCTGCAACCCGCTCATCACCGTGAACGCCTCACCGGCCGCCGTCTACCGCGCCATCGGCACCGACGAACCGCCGACGCTGCTGGTGGATGAGGCGGACACCATCTTCGGCGGCAAGAACGCCGAAGCGAACGAGGATCTGCGCGGCCTGCTCAACGCCGGCCACCAGCGCAACCGGCCCGCGATCCGGTGGGACAACAACACGCACCGGCTGGAGAAGATCCCCACGTTCGCCATGGCGGCTCTCGCCGGGATCGGCGCCATGCCCGACACCATCGAAGACCGCGCCGTGGTGGTCCGCATGCGGCGCCGGATGGCCGGCGAGACGGTTGCCCCGTACCGGCACCGCCGCGACGGCCCGGCACTGCGACAGCTGGCTGCCGACCTCTTCGCATGGCTTCGGGGGCATCTCGACACCCTCGAGCGCGCGGAACCGGCGATGCCGCTCGAGGACCGCGCCGCCGACACCTGGGAGCCGCTGATCGCTGTCGCTGACCTCGCGGGCGGCAACTGGCCGACGCGCGGCCGGGCCGCCGCGAGCGTCCTCACCGCCGAGGCGGACGAGACCGGGCCGGTGTCCAACCGCATTCGGTTGCTGGCCGACATCCGGACCGCGTTCACAACGCTCGGCGACCCGCCGGCCGCGACCACAGCCGACCTACTCGCCGCGCTCAACGACGACCCCGAAGGGCCGTGGCAGAGCTTCGGCCCGGCAGGACTGACCGGCAAGCGTCTCGGCGACATGCTCCGGGAGTTCGGCATCAGTTCAACTACGCTGCGTTTCCCCGTCGGGCAGGCGAAGGGCTACCAGCGCGAGGCGTTCGCCGACGCTTGGCAGCGCTACTGCCCCGCTTCCGCCGTCCCATCCGTACCAAACGTACCAAGCTCCTTTTCCCAGGTCAGTGCTGGTACGGATTGCATCCCTGGTACGGATCAATCCGTACCACCCAACCAATCCGTACCAGGTTTGAGCAGCAAAAACGAGCTTGGTACGGATGGTACGGATACCCCGCGGGAAGTGCGCGCGGGAGGTGGCGCGTGACGATTACGGCCGATGTTCCTGCGCCGTCGGCGCCCCGTCCATCCGTCACCGTGCGTAAGGCGCTTTGGAAGATCCCCGAGGCGATGGAGTTGCTCAGCATCAGCCGGACCGTGATCTACGAGCAGATCCGCGCCGGTCGCCTCCGCACCGTGAAATGCGGCCGCACGCGACTCGTGCCCGATAGCGCCATCGGCGAGTACGTCGCGCTGCTCGAGCGGGAGGCGGTCCGATGACAGCGCGACGGGGACGCGGTGAGGGAAGCATCTACTGGGACGAGAAGCGGCAGCGGTTCATCGCCGCCGCCGTGGTGGGCTACACGCCCGCGGGCAAGCGCATCATGCGCCGGGGGAGCGGAAAGACCAAGACCGAGGCGCGCAACAAGCTCAAGGAGGTCCTGCGCGACCACGAGGACGGGTTGGCGATCGCGCCGGCCAACTTCACCGTGGCGGACGCTGTCCGCGATTGGCTCGCCTACGGGCTCACCGGTCGCTCAGCGAAGACGGTGGCCAAGTGCACCGGGCTGTGCAACACCCATGTCATCCCGGACCTCGGCGCACGGAAGCTCCGGGCGCTCAGCGCGACCGACGTCGACAAGTGGCTCGCAGCGAAGGCCAAGACGCTCAGTACCGCGACGCTGCAGAACCTGCACAACTACCTCAACAGGGCCGTCACCAGAGCGATGGCCCGCGACAAGGTCAAGCGCAACGTGGTCGCGCTCTGCGGCATCCCCACCGGCCAGCCTGGACGGCCGTCGAAGTCGCTGAACCACGCCGAGGCGACCGCCCTGCTCGACGCGGCCCGTGGGGCGCCACTCGAGGCGTACATCGTGGTCTCGCTGCTCACCGGTGCCCGGACCGAGGAACTGCGGGCGCTCATGTGGTCGCACGTCGACCTCGACGGCCTGGCCGACGTCGACCCGCCCATCCCGCCCTCGATGCAGGTGTGGCGGTCGGTTCGGGCCGGTGGGGACACGAAGACCAAGAAGTCGCGCCGGACACTCGCGCTGCCGGGCCGGTGTGTGGCGGCTCTCCGAGCGCACCGCGCTAAACACCACGGAGAGGAGACGGGCCTGGTGTTCGCGACCTCGAGCGGCGCCGAGCTGGACGCGGCGAACGTGCGGCGCGGCTTCCGGTCGGTGGCGCGGAAGGCCGGGCTGACGGAACACAACTGGACACCGCGCGAGCTACGGCACAGCTTCGTGTCGCTGTTGTCCAGCGGGGGAATGCGGATCGAGGAGATCGCCGACCTCATGGGCCACGCCGGCACGCGGGTGACGGAGGCGGTCTACCGGCACGAGCTCCGCCCGGTGCTGTTGAGCGGGGCGGTGGCGATGGATCAGATCTTCGGGGGTATCTCGGAGGCGTAGGCACTCAGTTGGGCACTCAGGAATGACAAGAGGCCATGTCGATCATGTCGACATGGCCTCTGACCTGTGTGGGCGATACTGGGTTTGAACCAGTGACCTCTTCCGTGTCAAGGAAGCGCGCTCCCACTGCGCCAATCGCCCTCTGAGGTGCCTCACTTATGGTATGGCAACTTCGAGGTGGGAACGGGATTTGAACCCGTGTACACGGCTTTGCAGGCCGTTGCCTCGCCTCTCGGCCACCCCACCGTGGTGACAACCCGAGCGGACGACGGGATTCGAACCCGCGACCCTCACCTTGGCAAGGTGATGCGCTACCAGCTGCGCTACGTCCGCACCGCCAACTCGTACCTGGCGACGGATGGAAACTTTAGCCGACCGTCATCCCCCATGCCAAACCGGTATCCAGGTTCGGCGCGTCGAGTGGGGATGACCTGGGGTTTTACGTTGGGGAGGCGGCCAGGGCGGCGCAGGCGCGCAACCCGGAGTACCGCTGGGTGAGCTTTGTGGCGGCGGGGCCGGTGAGCGGCACGGGCTGGCCGGTGCCGGAGACGACGGCCGGCAGGAACTCGGTCTTCACCACGGACCTGGAGCGGACCGTGAGGCGCAGCACGCCCGTCTCGGTGCTCCTGGACGTGCCGTACCACAGGAAGTTTCCCATCCCGTACGCCACGAACGTGCCGCCCAGCCAGCCGGAGCCCTGCAGGGTGTGCGCATGCGCGCCGACGATGATGTCGGCGCCGGCGCGGGACAGCTGGGCGGCGAAGGTCTTCTGCTCGGCGTTGGCGCAGCCGTTGCCCTCCTCGCCCCAGTGGTTGAAGACGATCACGAGGTCGGCCTGGGAGCGGGCGGCGGTGACGGCGGCGGTCGCGCGTTTGGTGTCGAAGGCCATGGCGATGCCCGGCTTGTCGGGGCCGGGGGCCCAGGTGGAGGCGAGCTCGTGGACCTGGCTGAAGCCGAGCAGCGCGATCCTGACGCCCTTGACGGTGGTGTACCAGGGCGCGTAGGCCTCGTCGGCGGTGCGCCCGGCGCCGACGTACGGGTAGTCGGCGGCGTGCAGCGCGTCGAGCGTGTCGAGCAGGCCGACGCGGCCGTAGTCGAGGGTGTGGTTGTTCGCGATCGTCACGGCGTCGATCCCGGCCGCCTTCAGGGCGTCGATCGCCTTCGGCTCGGTGCGGAAGTGGTACGTCTTCGGCTCCGGCGTGCCCCGCGACGTGATCGCGGTCTCAAGGTTCACGACGGTGAGGTCTGCGTCGGACAGGGTGGACGCGATCGGGCCGAATGCGGTCGCCGGGTCCTTCAGCAGCGTCGCGGTGCGCTCCATGAAGTGCACGTCGCCGGCGAAGGCCAGCCGCAGCTCGGCCGGCTGCGCAGCGGCGGCCGCGGCGGAGGGCGGGCCGGACGGGGCGGCGGGGTTCGACGCGGGCGTCGCCGGGGTCGCGGGCGTCGCGCCGCACCCCGCGAGCAGCAGGGCGATCGCGAGCACACGCACCTTCACGGGCGTCACGCTAACGGGCGACGGCCCCCGCCGGGGAGCCCCGTGGCCGAATGCGCTAAGATATTGCCTCAGTGCGGACGTAGCGCAGCTGGTAGCGCATCACCTTGCCAAGGTGAGGGTCGCGGGTTCGAATCCCGTCGTCCGCTCTCTTTTTAGCTTCTTTCCCGCAGCCGAGCTAGAGCTGCTCCACGTGGATGTCGAGCTGGCCCGGCCGGAGTTCCTCGACACGGTGGCCGAGTTCGCGCAGCGTATCGGTGAGCCGCGCCGCGGTGTGCGGCCGGGCGCCGGAGTCGAGCAGCGCGCGCACCATGCGGCCCTTGGTGGCCTTGTTGAAGTGGCTGACGACCTTCCTGCCGTGCAGCACCCGGACGGTGACCGCGTTGCGCGGCGCCCACATGGCCGCGTAGGCCGACGAGCGCAGGTCCAGCACGAGCTCATCACCGGCGAGCTCGTCGAGCGGCGCGGCGAGCGCCCGCCGCCAGTGCGCCGCGAGCGGCCCGGCCGAGGGCAGCCGGACGCCGATCGAGCACCGGTACGGCGGGATGCGGTCGCCGATCCCCACCACGCCCCAGAGCCCGGAGAACACGAGCAGTTGCCGCGCGGCGCGCCGCTTGGCCGCGGCGTCAAGCGTGCCGAGGTCGAGCGCGTCGTACAGCACGCCGGTGTAGACCTTCCCGGCCGGCACTGCGGCGGCCGTCTCCAGCCGGGCGTTCCGCTCGACCTCGCCGGCCTGCCCGGCGCCGAGCCCGAGCGTCTCGATCGCCCCCGCCGGGTCGGCGCTGAGCTTCACGAGGTCGTCGAGCACGGCCTGCCTGGCCTCCCGCAGCACCGGGAGCGTGAGCCGGTCGAGGTCGAGCGGGTTCCCCCGACGCGGGGCGTCGGCCTTCCCCTCAGAGGGCGGCAGCAGGATGAGCACGGCCAGACGCTACCCCGCGCACGACCTGTGGCCGTAGCGGCTGCACGACCACCTCGACGGTCTCCGCGTCGAGCGTCTCGACCGTGCCGTCGGCCCGCCGGATCTCGAGCACGGGGACGCCGCGCTCGATTCCCAGCCCCGCCCGCTCGTCGGACGTGGGCATCCGGCTGATGAGCCGGCTGCCGGCCTCGAGCGCGAACCGCCGCCGATCGGGCCGCCGCCGCACCCGCGCCGGCCGCCCGCGCTGCGTGGTGACCAGCCCCTCCTCCCGCAGAATCGCCAGCGCCCGCCGAATCGTCATGAGGCTGACGGCGTGCAAATCGACCAGCGCCGCCTCGGACGGCAGCACCTGCCCCTCGACGTACTCCCCGAGCGCGATCTGTTCCCGCAGCACATCCGCAACCTGCAGATACTGCGCCTTGCACGGCTCCACCAAGGCCAGTCTTCTCAGCATGGCGGCAAATATAGCCTACTGGCCGTATGGCCCTAATACCCATTTACCTGCTGACACGAAGAACGTTCGACTACTAAGGGTGCCGACGCCGTCACTTTCGGGTGCTTCTTGGTTGCGAGACGGTGAGAGTCCTCAAGGCTCGGCGTGTCGCTCAACGCGCTGTGGCGTTCGAACACCGGTACAGTCGCCCCCGATGAATCTTGTGCCTCTCGCGCCCCGCCTGCGCCGCACCGCCCGCCGAGAGTTCGGCTGGGAAGAGCTCCGCCCCGGACAGCTACCGCCGATGCGCGCCCTGCTCAAGAAGCGCGACGCCCTCGTGGTGTTACCCACCGGGGGCGGCAAGTCCGCCATCTATCAGGTTCCGGCCACGCTGCTGCCCGGGCCCACCATCGTCATCTCACCACTGCTGGCCCTCCAGCAGGACCAGATCGCCGGGCTCAACCGGCGCCGCGCGGGCCAGGCGGTGCGGGTCAGCTCCGCCGAGACGCCCAACCAGCAGCGGGCCGCGCTGCAGGCGCTCGCCGAGGGCACCGCCCGGTTCCTGTTCATCACCCCGGAGCAGCTGGGCAACCCGGAGCGGCTCGCCGAGGTCCGGGCGCTGCGGCCCCGGCTGGTCGCCGTGGACGAGGCGCACTGCGTATCGGCCTGGGGGTACGACTTCCGGCCCGATTATCTGCAGCTCGGGCACCTCATCCGCGAGCTGGGCCGGCCGCCGGTCGTCGCGTTGACCGCCACCGCCTCGCCGCCGGTGCGCGCCGACATCACCGCCGCGCTCGGGCTGCGCGACCCGTTCACGCTCGTCGCCGGGCTGGACCGGGCCAACCTGGAGCTGGCCGCGGTGCACTGCACCAGCGACGAGCAGCGCTGGCAGCGCCTGGTCGCACAGATCGAGAAAGAGCCGAAACCCGGGATCGTGTACGCCCCGACGCGTGCGATCGCCGAGCAGTACGCGGAGCGCCTCGCCGAGCGCGGCATCGAGGCGGTCGCGTTCCACGCCGGGCTGGCCGGGGGCGAGCGCAACCGGCGCTACACCGACTTCATGGCCGACAAGATCCCGGTCATGGTCGCCACCAGCGCGTTCGGCATGGGCGTGGACAAGCCCAACATCCGCTGGGTGCACCACGTCGCCCTGCCCGACTCCCCGGACAGCTACCTGCAGGAGATCGGTCGCGCCGGGCGGGACGGTGCGCCGGCCCGCACGATCCTGTTCTTCCGCCCCGAGGACGTGGCCCTGCAGCGGTTCTTCGCTGCGGGCGCGCCCGACGCGAAGGAGCTGACCCAGCTCGCCGCCGCGCTGCGCGAGGGCCCGGCCACGCGCACCGCCCTGGCCACCCGCAGCGGGCTGCCGGCCCGGCGGATCACGTCCCTGCTGAGCCTGCTGGAGCAGGTCGGCGCGGTCGAGGTCGGCGCCGGCAACAAGCTGACCGCCGCGCGGTATGCGCCGGTGCCCGCCGAGGCCGCGCGCCTGGCGCTGGCGCAGTTCGAGCGGCACCAGACGCTGCGCCGGTCCCGGATCGACATGATGCGGCAGTACGCCGAGAGCGCCGGCTGCCGCGGCAACGCGCTGCTGGCCTACTTCGGCGAGCAGGCCGAGCGCGCCTGCGGGCACTGCGACAACTGCGCGAACGGCACCGTGGTCGTCGACCCGGTGGTGCCGCGGCAGCCGTGGTACCGGCGGCTCTTCGCCAAGCCCGTCGAGCGCGTCGCCGCCGTCGAGGTGAAGGTCGACGACGACCGGCCGTTCCCGGTCTCCAGCGAGGTGCGGCACACCGCGTGGGGCACCGGCACCGTCATGGCGTACGAGCAGGACCGCGTGGTGGTGCTGTTCGCCGAAGTTGGGTACAAGACGCTGTCCGTGCCGATCGTGCGGAAGTCGAAGCTGCTGGAGCCGGCGTAGAGTCCGGCTCATGACCCGCGTGCCGAGCGACCTGCAGGAAGCCAACCGCAAGCTCATCGCCGAGTTCCGCGGCAGCGGCCGGCGGTTGGAGGGCCGGCCGCTGCTGCTGCTCACCACGACCGGGCGGCGCAGCGGCAGGCCCTACACGACGCCGATGATGTACGTCCGGCTCGACGACCGGCTGCTCGTCATCGCCTCCGCCGCCGGCGCGGCGAAGCATCCCGACTGGTACCGCAACCTCGCCGCCGACCCCGCGGTCACCGTGGAGGCCGACGGGGAGGAGTACGCGGCCACCGCCCGCCCGGCGACCGGAGCCGACCGCGACGCGCTGTTTGCCCGGATCGTCGAGCAGTACCCCTTCTTCGCCGACCACCAGGGCGGCATCGAGCGGCAGATCCCGGTCGTCGAGCTGGTCCGTTAGGCGGGGCTGATCACGCGCTCGGGCTCGACGTGTTCGCGCGCCGAGCCCTCCGCGGCGCCCTCCCCGCGCCACCAGGAGTCGGAGTGGTACTCCTCGGGAATCTCGTCCTCCCACGGGTCGAGGCCGAGCCGGTCCATCTCGTCGAACCAGGCGTCCCGGCGCGACTGCGGCAGCCGCCCCCCGCACCACGGGCAGAAGCCGATGACGACCATCGACGTGCCGCCGTCGCGGATCGGCAGCCCGTACTCGTCGAACCTCGACATGTAGACGACCACCACGTCCGGGTCGTCCCAGGGATCCTCGTAGGCGACTCCGGACAGTTCCAGTTGCGCGCGCATGCCGTCGCAGCAGTGTCGTAGCACCGCAGGAGTATGCACCGCCGGACTTCCGCGACGAAAAATGGCTGTTCAGGTGTCATCTCGGGGATAGTTCGGGTCGCCCGCCCGGCGATACGCTCCCGCCATCAGCTCGCACAACGCGTCAGGCCGGTGGCACGTTTCCGGGATTTCCGGACGAGAAACCCCGAATACCGTGATCAGTGTCAGGCCGGACACCGCATAGACCATCATCCTGCAAGACCCCGAGAGGACCCTCAGCATGAGCGACTTCGAGACCGGCGACACCGGCGACACCGGCACCGACTACGGCCACTACGAGGCGGGCCACGAGAGCGGCGAGCTCGACCAGCTGCACCAGGCCCACGGCAGCGAGGCCGACGCCCAGTCGCAGTTCGGCGTCTACGAGCAGGACCACCACTCGGCGGAGTCGACGGCCTTCTCACAGGGTCACCACGTCGAGTACGACGCGCCGGCCGCCGTGCACTACGAGTCGGACGACTACACCAACTACAGCCACAGCGCCGAGGTCGACGACCACGTGTTCGCGGCCGAGGGCAGCGAGAGCTCGCACCAGGCGGAGTTCTCGGAGCTCGACGCGCTGGAGCAGAAGTTCGACGCCGCGTTCGCGAAGGGCACCGAGTTCCACACCGGCATCGAGGGCGCCGGCGGCGCCGGCGAGCTCGGCCCGGCCAGCAGCTGAGCCGTTTCGCACCACGTGCTCGGACCGGGGCCGGGCGGCGCGCACAGTGCGCCGCCCGGCCCCGTCGCTTCGCAGCAGAATTTATCCGATATTTCGTAGTAACCGTGCTTATACCGTATAAGTCGGATAAATCTGGCGGGCCAGCGCACATCCAGCATTCACGAAGCCGCGCCGTTGGCGGTCAGCAGGGCCTCGGCCGCCGCCGTGCGCACGTTCAGGACCGAGCGGCCGCAGCGGTGGGTGCGCACCAGGCCGGCCGCCCGCAGTACCGCCAGGTGCTGGGACACGCCCCCGGCGGTGAGCCCGGTCCGCTCGGCGAGCACCGTCGTCGACGCCGGGGCGGCGAGCTCGGTCAGCAGCCGGGCCCGGGCGCGCCCGACGAGGGCGCCGAGCGCGCCCGGCGGTGCCGGCGGGGACTCCCACAGGGCGCCGACGCCGCGGGGCGGATAGGCCAGCTGCGCCGCCACGCCGAAGACGGTGAGCACCGACGGCCACACGAAGACCGACGGGACGAGGACGAGGTCGCCGCCGTCGGGCACGTCGGGGGCGGCGCACCAGCGCTGCAGGACCGAAAGGGTGCCGTCGGCGAAGGTCACCTGCGCGTGCAGGTCGTTGAGCAGGCCGCCGACGCCGTCCGCGGCCAGGCGGCGGGCGCGGGCGAACACCTCGGCCTCGAGCAGGGCGCGGATGCGCGGCCAGTCGGGCTCGATGGCGGCGGCGAAGTACGCGCGGATCTGCGCCGCCAGGGCGGCCGGGTCGGGCGGCGGGGCGCCGAGCAGCGCCGCCTGCCCGGCCGCCGCGGCCGGCGGCGTCGCCGCCAGCATCTCCAGCTCCTCGTCCAGATCCGCGAACGGTCCGCGCGGGGTCGGGGTCAGGAAATCCGGGATGTACCCCGGGGCCGGCGGCACCAGCGCGAACAGCTCCGGGAAGCGCAGCCCGCGCATGCGGCCCGCCCACGGCAGGTGGATCGCGTGGGCGCCCGGGTCGCGCAGCACCCGGATGCTCGCGATCGCCTCCCACAGCGGCGACACGGCGAACCGGATCTTCGCCATCGCGCTGGCGGAGAGGTCGATCGACACCACCGGTACAATTTAGTCCTGACTAAATCGTTGGGGAGCACCCGCACGGCGGCGAAAGAATTGCCGCCATGACGACCCGCGCCGCCCGCTTCCGGGCCCTGCACTCCGACACCCAGCCCCTCGTGCTCGTCAACGCCTGGGACGCCGCCTCGGCCCGCGTCATCGCGGCCGCGGGCGCGCCGGCCATCGCGACGACCTCCGCCGGGGTCGCGTGGACGCTCGGCGCTCCGGACGGCGACGCGCTGTCCCGGGCGGCCGCACTGGAGCACCTGGCCCGCATCGTGCACGCGGTGCCGGCCGACCTGCCCGTCACCGCGGACATCGAGTCCGGCTTCGGCGCCACCCCGGCCGACGTCGCGGTCACGATCCGCGGCGTGCTGGAGGCCGGCGCCGTCGGCATCAACCTCGAGGACACCGAGCGCGGCGAGACGGCGGGCCTGCGCGCGGTCGAGGATCAGCAGGCGCGCATCGCCGCGGCCCGGGGCGCGGCCGACGACGCCGGCGTCGAGCTGTACATCAACGCGCGCGTGGACACGTACTTCCGCGGTGCGCCCGAGGAGACGATCGCGCGGGCGGAGGCGTACCTCGCGGCCGGCGCGACCGGCATCTTCGTCCCCGGCGTCGCGGACCCCGAGGCGATCGCGGCCCTGGCCAAGGCGATCCCGGCGCCGCTGAACGTCCTCGCCGGGCCGGGCTCGCCGCCGGTCGCCGAGTTCGCGGCGCTGGGCGTGGCGCGGGTGAGTCTGGGCTCGTCGGTCGCGGAGGCCGCCTACGCCCTGGCCCGCCGGGCGGCGCGGGAGGCGTACTCGACCGGCACGTACGGCGCCCTCACCGACTCCTACGACTTCGGCGAGCTGAACACCCTGATGTCGGGCCCCACCGCGACGGGTTGAGCCCCGCAGCGGGTGAACTTCGCCCAGGCCCTGGCGCCGCTAACCGGTGCCGTACTCGTCGTAGCCGGCGAGCAGGTGCGCGCGCGTGCCGGTCAGGTGGGGCTCGATATCGCCGACGCGGGCCAGGGTGAGCTCGGCCGGGGTCAGCCCGGACGCCCGCAGCAGCAGTCCGGGCACCTCGTCGAGGATCGCCAGCCAGCCGCGCCCCTCCGCCTCGCCGAGCGGCTCGTCGGGCCAGCGGGAGAACGGGTGGGGCACGCCGTCGACGGCGATCCCGACGCGCTGCGGCGCCGGCGTCGACGCGGCGCGCAGGGCCCGCTCGGCGGCGCGCCGGTCGCCGGGGGTCTCCCCCGCGGCGGCCATCCGCAGGTCGATCAGCAGCGGCATCGGCGGGCCCGCGGTCGTGATCACCTCGATCCAGGGGCCGCCGGCGGTGTCGCCGAACAGCAGCCCGGCGTGCATGAGCCGCTCGTCCTCCCAGCCCCACACACCGATGCGACAGGGCCCGCCCCACCCGGCCGGCCCGTACAGCGGCAGCGCCGTCGCACTGGCGCGGATGCGGTTCGCCTGCTGGTCGATCAGCGCGGTGAACTCGATCCGGTTGAGTCGCCCCCCGTATCGCATGCGTTCGATCGTGCCGTATCAACGACCCCCGCAGGATGCCCCGCATCCCTCGGCGCCACCCCCGTCGTATGCAAATTGCGGAAGGGACTCAGCGCGCCTCGGGGGTCTTCTCCACGCACCGCACGCCCGGCGTTCACGGCCGGTGACAGCGGTCAGACCACCTCTTCGATCTTCGCCGTCGCCACGTCGAAGATGAAGCCGCGCACGTCCTCCCGGTGCGGCAGCCACGTGCACTCGCGCACGGTGCGGATCGAGCCGCGCATGGTGTCGTGCAGGTCGACGAAGCCGGGCACGTCCCAGCTGGGCGCGATGCCGGACTCCGCCGTCAGCTCGGCGCGGAACTCCGGGTCGTCGAAGCCCTCCATGCCGCACTCGGTGTGGTGGATGAGCACCACCTCGCGGGTGCCGAGCTTGCGCTGGCTGATCGCGAGGGAGCGCAGCACCTCCTCGGTCGGCAGGCCGCCCGCGTTACGGATCAGGTGCGCGTCGCCGATCTCCAGGCCCAGCGCGCCGAACAGGTCCAGCCGCGAGTCCATGCACGCGACGACGGCGAGGCGCAGCTTCGGACGCAGCGGGCGCGGCCCGGGAAAGGTCTCGGTGTACCGCTCGTTCGCGTGGATCAGGTGGTCGATCGCGGACATAACCGAAGTGAATCAGATCCTTCATCCGAACGGCTGATGTGTTGGTCACACGAGTCCAATCTCACCCACCCGTTAATGTCTCTGCGTGACCGATTGGGATGTGGCGATCATCGGTGGCGGCCCGGCCGGTCTTTCGGCCGCGTACGAGTCCGCGCGCCGCGGTGCGCGCACGCTCGTCCTGGAGAAGGCCGTGCACCCGCGGTACAAAACCTGCGGCGGCGGTTTGATCGGCTTCACGGTGGGCGCGGTCGCCGACCGGATCACGATCCCCGCCGACGACCACATCGAGCGCGCCGAGTTCACCCTCGACGGGCGCGCCGCCTTCGCCCGCACCGCGCGCCGCGCCCCGCTGCTGACGATGGTGCGCCGCCCGGGCTTCGACGACACCCTGCGCCTGGCCGCCGAGAAGGCCGGCGCCACGGTACGCCAGGCCACCGCCGCTCGCGCCCTGGAGCAGACCGCGGACGGCGTGCGCATCCGGCTCGCCGGCGGCGAGGAGGTGACCGCCGGGGTGGCGATCGGCGCGGACGGCTCGTCGGGGATCACCGCCCGCCACGTAGGCGTCGAGTACGGCCAGGTCGACCTGGGCCTGGAGGTCGAGCTGCCGATCGACGGCCCGCGGCAGGAGCACTGGCGCGGCCGCCTGCTCATCGACTGGGGGCCGCTGCCCGGTTCGTACGGGTGGGTCTTCCCCAAGGGCGACCTGCTCACCGTCGGCGTCATCGCGGCCCGGGGGGAGGGCGAGCGGACGAAGGCGTACCTGCGCGCGTTCGTCGACCGCCTGGGCCTGTCCGGGATCGAGCCGGTGCACGACTCCGGCCACCTGACCAGGTGCCGTACCGACTCGTCCCCGCTGCGCAAGGGCGGCGTCATCGTGGCCGGCGACGCCGCCGGCCTGCTCGAGCCGTGGACCCGCGAGGGCATCAGCTTCGCGGTCCGCTCGGGTGCCCTGGCCGGCGCCGCGGCCGCGGACGGCGACCTGCCGCGGTACGAGCGCGAGGTCGAGGCGACCCTGGCCCCGCCGATGCGCGCCGGCCACCGCCTGCTGGCCACCTTCGCCCGCCACCCGGGCCTGTTCCACGCCATGCTGCGCACCCCGCCGGGCTGGCGGATGTTCGAGCGCTTCTGCCTGGGCGAGACGTCCTTCGACCGCACGGTGGAGCGGTTCCCGGTGCGGATCGCGCTGCGCCTGCTCGGCTGAACCTACTTGACGACGATGCCGAGCGCCGATGCGAGCGCAGGCGCGAGCTCGATCAGCTGCCGCCCGTCGACGATCGCCCCGCGCAGCGACTCCGCCCCTTCGGCGACGTCCAGCTCCCGGGCCCCGCGCAGGTCCACCTTCTTGCACTTGACCTGCGACAGCCGCGCGTTGCGGATCGCGGTCCCCGGAAACGTGACGTTGGACAGCGACGCGCCCGCGCAGTCGAGCTCGTTGAGCTCGCAGTCCTCGAACACCACGTCGACGAGCGTCGCCCCACGCAGATTGAGCGTGTCGATCTTGCAGCGCTGGAAGACGACCCGCCGCAGCCGCGAGCCGTATGCCTGCACCCCGGCGAGCGAACTGTCCAACATGGACACATCGAGCCACTCGGCCTCGACGAGCCGCACCCCCACCCACCGGTTGCGGCTGAGCCAGACCTCGCTGAACCGCGCCCGCTCGAGCCCCACGTCGGCCAGCACCACCCCGGTGAACGCCGACTCGATGAACTTGACGCTGGTCGCCTCGCCGCCGTCCAGCTCGACCCCGTCGAGGTGTACCTCGGTGTAGTTCCCGTCGTGCTCGAGCGCCCCTTCGTCGTGCCGCTGCAGATAGGCGGCGTACGCGAGCTCTTCCAACGACTGCGCGACGGGCATACCCCTACCCTACGGTCCGCCGGTCACCGCGGCGGTGCGGTCGTGGCGCGCACCATCAGCTCCGGCGCGAAGACCAGCTCGCGATGCCGGTGGCCGGCCGCCCCCTCGGACAGCAGCAGCTCCGCCGCGACCCGCCCCATCTCGCGGATCGGCCGGCGCACGGTGGTCAGCGGCGGCTGCACGTGCGCCGCGAACGGCAGGTCGTCGTACCCGACCACCGACATGTCGTCGGGCACGCCCAGCCCGCGCTCCCGAAGCGCCCGCACGACGGCGACGGCCGCGATGTCGTTCAGGCACACCACCGCACTCGGCGGATCGGTGCAGTGCAAAAGATCCGAAACCGCCGCATCGGTACCGCCGAAGAACCCCTCCTGCGCAATGCGCACCTCGACCGGCGGTTCGAGCCCCGCCTCGGCGAGTGCGCGGCACAGCCCGTCCTTCCGGTCGCGCACCGGCCCGGCATCCCAGCTCGCGGACAGAAACGCGATCCGCCGATGCCCCAGCGCGATCAGATGCTCCCCCGCGAGCCGCCCTCCGGCGACGTGGTCGACCGCGACGGCACAGAGGTCGAGCGCCCCGCGCGGGGCGTCGAGCAGCACCACCGGCGTACCCCGCGAGCTGATGGCCCCGACCTCGGCCAGGTTCTCCCCGGTCGGCGTGACGATGATCCCCCGGGGCGACTGCTCCTCCAGCAGCCGCAGGATCCGCAGCTCCTTGTCGGGCTGCACGTCGGTGCTGCACGCGAGCACCAGACACCCGGCCTCGTCGAGACGATCCTCGATGCCACGATTGAGCTCGGCGTAAAACGGGTTGGCTTGATCGAGCGTGACGGAGCCGACGAGCCTGCTGGGCATCCCGCGCAACTGCCGCGCGGGCCCGCTGCGCACAAACCCGACGCTGGCCATCGCATCCTCGACCCGCCGCCGCGTACCCTCGGCGACCACCGCAGGATTGTTGAGCACATTGGCGACGGTGCTGACCGACACCCCCGCCGCGCGCGCCACGTCCCGCATGCCACTACGCCGTACGGCAGACCTGTGCTGCGCGGCATCGACCACAGCGCGCACGATACCGCCGCAATCTCAATACCCGCCGCCCCGCCGATCGACCCGCCTCTACCCACCGCTCCCGCCTGCCGCCACGGCCCCGCGCCGCCCGATGAATGGTCCGAACCAGCAACCCACCACCGTCAGGGTTCTCCATGATCGCGGAGTGAACGCGTACCAGGCGGTACGAGGACACTCCGCGATCACGGAAGACCCTGTGTACGCGGCCGCCGAACGCGTGATCACGGAGACTTGCTCACGGACTGGCGCTACCAGCCGATTACGGTCGCACTAAATGCTGAAATATCGGATAAGTCCGGCGCGTCAGCGTCGGACTTATCCGACTTCGTCGGAAGCAGCGGGGATGGGGCGCGGGCGCCTGCGTCAGGACGGCTCGGGGCGCTGGCGCAGCGTCACTGCCGCCGTCAGGGCCAGGGCGGCGAAGATGACCGCGCCCACCGCGCCGACCACGTTGAGGCCGCTCGTGAAGGCGTTGCGCGCGGCGTCGAGGAGGCCGGGCACCCCGCTCGCCACCTGCAGGGCCGCGGTCAGGCTGCTGCGCGCCGCCTGCGGGGCTCCGGCCGGCAGGTCGAGCTGCGTGCGGTACACCAGCGTCCCGAGGCTGCCGAGCAGCGCCACGCCGACCGCGACGCCGAACTCGCCGCTCGTCTCCGAGATCGAGGCGGCCGAGCCGGCCTTCTCCGGCGGGGCGGACGCCATCATGAGGTTCATGGTGAGGGCCATCGGGAACGAGATCCCCGCGGAGGCCAGCACCAGCCCTACGACGAGCAGGCCGGTGCCGTGCGGGTCGACCTGCGTGACCACGGCCAGGCCGGCGCCCGAGACGGCGAGGCCCACTGCGGCGACGGTGCCGGCCGGCAGGCGGCGGGCCAGGGCCGGTGCGACCAGCGAGCCGATGATCATCGCGACGTTTTGCGGGATGAGCAGCACGCCCGTGGAAAGTGGCGCCAGGCCGGCGACGTTCTGCAGGTAGAGGCTGGACAGCAGGGACAGGCCGGCCATCACGACGCCGCCGAGGAGCATGATGCCCAGGGCCGTGCTGAAGATGCGGCTCGCGAACAGGCGCAGGTCCAGCAGCGGGTCGGGCAGCCTGCGCTGGCGGCGCACGAAGAGCGTGCCGAAGGCGATGCCGGCGGCGAGCGCGGCGAGCGCGGCCGGGTGGAGGCCGTCGCGGGCGAGGGACTTCAGGCCGTAGACGACGGGCAGGATCGCGGCCAGGGAGAGCGCCACGCTGGGCAGGTCGATGCGATGCTCGGGGCGCTCCGGCCGATACTCCGGCAGCAGCACCGGCCCGGCGACGAGCAGCAGGAGCATGAACGGCACGCCGAGCAGGAACGCCGAGCCCCACCAGAAGCGCTCCAGCAGCAGGCCGCCGACGAGCGGGCCGAGCGTCATGCCGCCCATGAAGCAGCTGAACCACACGCCGATGGCCACGCCCATGCGCTTCGGGTCTGGGAACATGTTGCGGATCAGCGCCATGGTCGACGGCATGAGGGTGGCGCCGGCGACGCCCAGCGCGGCGCGGGCCGCGATGAGCATCGCCGGGCTGGTCGCGTACGCGGCGGCGACCGACGCGACGCCGAACGCCGCGGCGCCGGTGAGCAGCAGGCGCCGCCGGCCGATCCGGTCGCCGAGCGCCCCCATCGTGACCAGGAACCCGGCGAGCATGAACGAGTAGATGTCGAGGATCCACAGTTGCTCGGTGCCGTCGGCGTGCAGGTCGGCGCTGAGCTTCGGCAGGGCGAGGTACAGCACGCTCACGTCGAGCGAGAGCAGCAGGGTCGGCAGGGCGAGCACGGCCAGGCCGACCCACGGGTTGCGACGCATCGCCGGATTCCTTTCGGGTCGCTTTCGGGTGGCTTTCGGGTCGCGGGGGAACGCTCAGGCGAAGACCTCGGCGAGCCAGGCGGTCCACGCCCGCTCGGCCTCGGCCTGCTCGACGTCGGCGAAGAGGTGGTGCCCGGTCAGGATCACGCCGCCGCGGCCCACGAAGCGCAGCAGGGCGTCGTCGGTGCGCACGCCCAGGAAGCTCGGCTCCAGCACGGTGTCGACCACGCCGCGGATCTCCTCGCCGCCGATCGTCAGGCGGACCGCGTCGCCCTCGGCGACGTCCTTGGGCAGGCCCAGCGCGCCGGTGACGGCGTTCCACACCACGTCCTGGTCGCTCTGCTGCGGCCCGAACGCGGCGACCGGCACCGCGGTGCGGCCGGGGAAGTGCTCCACGTACTGCGCGAGCGTCCGCAGGTACAGCGGGTTGCCCTTCTTCAGCGCGTCGTACTCCGACTCCCAGTCGCCCGACAGGATGCCGCTGTGCACCAGCCGCAGCGCGGTCGAGCCGCCCTCGCGGCCCTCGATGAGGTACTCGAACCCCATGAACGAGCCGTCCTCGGCCGCCGGGCCGCGGTAGGCGAAGTGCCGGTTCGGCTCGTACGCGGTGACCGTGGACGTGGCCGTGAAGCCCGGCATCGCCATGCTCGTCTCGCCGCCGACCCGGGGCTCGACCTCGTTGCGCCCCATGAACCAGGAGTCGATGCCCGGCCCGGTGGCGATGGCCGCCCAGACCTGCTCGGGCGTCGCGGCGAGGTCGATGTCGTGGACCAGCTGGAACTCGTGCGTGTCGGACATTTCAAGATCCCTTCGATTCGGTATCGCCGGATTCGGCGCCTCGGATGCTCGGATGGATGGCGACGATGACCCGGTGGTCGCGGCCACCGGGCGCGTTCTCGTCGTGGTAGCGGCTCACCAGCGCGGTGACCGCCGCGGTCAGTTCCTGGGCGAACGCGGCGCGGTCGGCCGCCGAGGCGAACCGCACCGTGCCGTCGAGCGCGAACGTGGCCACCGGCTTGCCGGCCTTCGCCGCCCCGGTGATCAGCTGCCCGGTCTCCTTCACCAGCCGCGCCGCGAGGGCGAGCAGCCAGCGCGCGGAGAGCCGGTCGGGCGAGCGCGCGGGGTCGGGCTGCACGGCCGCGAGCGCGACGGGCGAGATCACGAACGACGCCGCGGTCGCCCGCAGCACCCGCTCGGTGACGTTGCCCTTGCGCCGCTCCTCGACCAGCTCGACGAGCCCGTGCGACTCGAGCGTCTTGAGGTGGTAGTTCACCTTCTGCCGCGGCAGCCCGACGATCGCCGCCAGGCTGGTCGCGGAGTGCGGCTCTGCGAGCAGTGCCAGCAGCCGCGCCCGCACCGGATCGAGCGCGACCTCGGCCGCCCCCGCCTCCTCGATGACTCCCACTTCGAACATGTCTCAACAGTAGGAGCCGACAACTTCTCCTGTCAAGACAAAAAAAGTTGTCGGTGGCGCCGGACGGGTCTGCCCCGAGGTCCGGGAGATGTCCATGACCCCGTCAGGGGCGGGCGCCGCCCTCGCTCAGCAGCCGCGCGACCGGCAGGGTCGCCGCGCCGAGGGCGACCGCGTCCACGCCCAGCCGGCCCATCTCGATGCACGCCTGCGAGTACGGCTGCCGCAGCGCGTGCCGGCGGGCCGACTCGCGGACGCGCGGCAGCAGGCCGGCCAGGGCCACCGCCGCCCAGCCGCCCAGGACGACCAGTTCCGGATTGAACAGGTTGATCAGGTTGGCCACGCCGGCGCCGAGGTAGTCGGCGGTGTCGTCGAGGACCGCGCGGGCCGCCGGTTCCGCCGAGGCCGCCGCGACCACGGCGGTGAGCTGCGACTCCTCGTCGACGCCCGGTGCCGCGCGGCCGGCTCGCGCCTGGCGGTAGCGGTCCAGGACGCCCTCCGCCCCGACGTACGCCTCCAGGCAGCCGCGCGAGCCGCAGCGGCAGGCGCGGCCGCCGTAGACGAGGGTGGTGTGGCCCCACTCCCCCGCACTGCTGGACGCGCCGCGGTAGGTCGCCCCGTTGGTCACCACGGCCGCGCCGACGCCCGAGCCGACCAGCGCGAACACGGCGTTGCGCCGGCCCCGGCCGGCGCCGAACCACATCTCGGCCTGGCCGAGGGTCTTCGCGCCGTTGTCGATGTGCAGCGGCAGGTCGGTCCCCGCCCGCAGCAGGGCCTCCAGCGGTACCGCGTCCCAGCCCAGCGTCTGCGCGTGCACGACGGCGCCGCCGGACCCCTGCTGCACGATCCCGGACACGCCGACGCCGACGCCCAGCACGTGGCCGGAGGCGCACCCGGCGGTGACCGCGCGCAGGCCGGCGTGGATGTGCCGCACGACAACCTCGGGCGACGAGCCGGCCGGGTCGATCGGGTGGTCCACGCTGGCGAGCTGGCCCATGGCGAGGTCGAAGAGCTCCACCCGGACCCGCGTCTCACCGACGTCGACGCCGACCACCGCGCCGAAGCTCGGCGCGACCCGCAGCATCATGCTCGGCCGGCCGCCCTCGGACTCGAGCGCACCCGCCTCGGCGACCAGGCCGTCCTCGATCAGGTCGCTGACCACGTTGGAGACCGCGGGCTGGCTCAGGCCGGTGCTGCGGGAGAGGTCCTGGCGCGTCAGCGGGCCGTCCAGGAACAGCCGGGTGAGCAGCGCCGAGCGGTTGCGCAGCCGTACGCCGCGATTGGTCGCCCGTTCGACCTGCACCGTTACCCCCGCAATACCCCCGCATCCGAACCGCGCCCGCCACTCTAAAGGCCCCACCCTTGACGCATACAGGGGCGCGCTACTTTAATGACGACATTAATTAAGTCTCGATAGAAAAGGGACCACCGCCACCCTCCTGTCGAGCGCGCGTCCGCACGCCGGCCGTGCCGCGGGACGCATGCGGGCTTCCTCGCCGCCCGCAACAGGGAATCACCGTCTCAAGAGGAGAACCGTCCCGTGCTGGATCTGTCCGCACTACCACCCGGCTTCATCTGGGGCGCCGCGACCGCGGCCTACCAGATCGAGGGCGCCGCCGCCGAAGACGGCCGGAAACCGTCCATCTGGGACACGTTCTCCCACTCACCGGGGGCCGTCGACAACGGCGACACCGGCGACGTGGCCTGCGACCACTATCACCGGTGGCCGGAGGACGTGGCGCTGATGCGCCGGCTCAACCTCGACGCGTACCGGTTCTCGGTGGCCTGGCCGCGGGTGCTGCCCGACGGCGTGGGCCAGGTCAACCAGGCCGGCCTGGACTTCTACGACCGGCTCGTCGACGCGCTGCTGGCCGAGGGCATCCGCCCGTTCGTCACGCTGTACCACTGGGACCTGCCCCAGGCCCTGCAGGACGCCGGCGGCTGGCCGAGCCGGGCCACGGCCGAGGCGTTCGCCGACTACGCGACGGTGGTGGCCGGGCGCCTCGGCGACCGCGTCGCGGACTGGAACACCGTCAACGAGCCGCTGTGCGTGTCGTGGATCGGCCACCTCGAGGGGCGCATGGCGCCCGGCGAGCGTGACCTGACCCGTGCGGTACACACCTCGCACCACGTGCTGCTCGGCCACGGCCTGGCCAACCAGGCGATCCGGGCCTCGGCGCGGCTCGCGCCCAACGTCGGCATCGTGTTCAACCTCAGCCCGATCGAGCCCGGCTCCGACCGGCCCGAGGACGTGGCCGCCGCGGTGCGGGCCGACGGGCACGTCAACCGGTGGTGGCTCGACCCGGTCTTCGGCCGCGGCTACCCGGCCGACATGATCGAGTGCTACGGCGTGCAGCCGCCGGTCCGGGAGGGCGACCTCGAGCTCATCGCCGCGCCGACCGAGTTCCTCGGCATCAACTACTACTTCCGGCAGATCGTGGTCGACGACCCGGCCGGGCAGGCGCCGTTCGCCCGGCAGATCCCGGTGCCCGGCTCGGTCGAGACGGCGATGCCGTGGGAGGTGTACGCCAGGGGCCTGGAGGACATCCTGGTCTCGGTCTCCCAGACGTACTCCCCGCGCAGCATCCTGGTCACCGAGAACGGCTCGGCGTGGTACGACACGGTCGAGCCCACCGGCGAGATCCAGGACAAGGAGCGCACCGACTACCTGGAGCAGCACGTCGAGGCGGTGCGCAACGCGGTGCTGCGCGGCGCGCCCGTGGACGGCTACTTCGCGTGGTCGCTGCTGGACAACTTCGAGTGGGCGTACGGCTACGACAAGCGCTTCGGCCTGATCCACGTGGACTACGAGACGCAGCGCCGCACGATCAAGGCCAGCGGCCACCGCTACGCCGACCTCATCACCGCCCACAGAGCACTCCGCGACCCACTGATCTAGGCTCACAACAGGCAAGGCCGCGCGAAGCGCCCGCAGCAAACCGCAACCCGGACGCGCGAGCCGCAACCCGGACGCAAGGGGCGCGAAGCGCATGAAAAAGTGCCCGCGAAGCGGGCATGGGGGGTGTGGGGTGGGAACCCCCCACCGATGCTCGAGCGAAGCGAGAGCCAGGCTAGAAACAGAAGCGAGAGCCAGGCTAGAAACAGGGGAAGACATGACGCAGCGGACCGACAGCTGGGACCCGGATCCGGACGACGAGGGCCAACTGTCCGCGCAGGACACGCTGTCCGACCGCGGGCTCGACGACTCCCTCGACGAGGGGTACTCGCCGCCGGAGAAGCCGCGTGGCCTCAACGCCTTCGGCGTCACCCAGGCGGAGGCGGAGCAGGGTGAGTCGCTGGACCGGCGGCTGCTGCAGGAAGAGCCCGACCCGTCGGCCCGGCCCGACCTGGACGACTACGGCACGACCACCGAGTCGGGCGAGTTCTTCGACGCCGACGAGGTCGGCGACCGCCGGGCCGGCCGGCTCGTCGCGCCCGACGAGGGCTACGGCGAGGACGACGAGAAGGACGAGATCGGCTCGGACGTGGGCATCGACGGCGGCGCGGCCTCGGCCGAGGAGGCCGCCATGCACATCGTCGACGACCGCAACCTGTAGCGACGGCCGGCCGGCGTACCAGGGGCGAGCCGCTGGTACGCCAGCGCCGCCGCCGCGACCAGGGCGGTCCACAGCACGTACCACCCGGTCAGGGCGAGCAGGCCGAGGACCGACAGCAGCGCGAAGCCGGCCGTGCGGCGGGCCCACGACCCGCGCGGGAGCAGCCGGACCGCCGCGGCGGTGCCCAGGACGTACACCACCACGAACGAGCCGGTCGTGAGCAGCATCAGCGGCCGCGGGCCGAGCCCGGTCGCGGCGGCCACCGCGAGCGTCGCGGCGGCGAGGCCGGCCACGACCGCGAGGCTGCGGCGCGGCACCTGCCCCGCGCCGGAGCCCCGGGCGAACCAGCCCGGCAGCGCGCCGTCGCGGCCGAGCGCGGCGCCGAGGCGGGCGGCGCCGGCGAAGTACGCGTTCATCGCCCCGGCGGTGAGCAGCAGCGCCACGACCGCGGTCAGCGCCCGGGCGCCGGGGCCGAAGCCGATCGCGAGCAGGTCCGCCAGCGGCGCCGTCGACGGCTCGGCGAGCACCAGCTGGCTGGTGGCGGCGACCGCGAGGTACAGCAGCCCGACGACGCCCACCGCGATCCAGGTGGCGCGAGGCACGTCGCGGCGCGGGTTGCGGTAGTCGGCGGCCAGCGAGGTGAGCGCCTCCCAGCCGGCGAACCCCCAGACCAGCACCGCGATCGCGGGCCCGATCGCGCGCCAGCCGTGCGGCGCGAACGGGCGCAGGTTGGCCGGGTCGGCGTGCGGCAGCGCGGTGACGATCGCCGCGAGGAGCAGCGCCACCAGCGCCGCGGCCAGGCCGAGCTGGACCCGGCCGGACAGCCGCACGCCCCCGAGGTTGGCCGCGGTCACCAGCGCCACGAGGGCTGCGGCGGTGAGCAGCGTCGTGCGGTGTCCACCGCCGAGCACGGCGGAGACATACGCGCCGCCGAAGGTGGCCGCGGGCAGCGCGCCCACCGGCACGGCGAAGTAGAAGGTCCAGCCGACCACGGCCGCGGCGCGGGGGCCGAACGCCCGGCCGACGTAGGTGGCGACGCCGCCGGCGTCCGGAAAGCGCGCTCCGAGGGCGGCGAAGGTGAGCGCGAGCGGCGCGGACAGCACGATGAGCACGAGCCAGGCGACCAGCGCGGCCGGGCCGGCGACCTGGGCGGCGAGCCCGGGCAGCGCGATCACGCCGGTGCCGAGCACGGCGCCGACCGAGAGCGCGGCGCCCTGCTTGACGGTCAACATGCCCCCAACGCTAAGGTCGAACTTGGCCCTCCTGAAGAGCCAATTGCCCGTACATTTGATTGGGCCAAAATGGATCTGCACATCAGCCTGGAGGGGCGCGGCGACCGCACCGACCGGATCTACCGGCAGCTGCGCGACGCGATCCTGGACGGCCGGCTCCGCCCCGGCGAGCGGGTGCCGCCGAGCCGCGAGCTGGCCCGGAGCCTGTCGGTGGCCCGCAACACGGTCGCCGCCGCGTACGACCGGCTGGTCGGCGACGGGTTCCTGGAGGGCCGGGCCGGTGCCGGCACGTTCGTGGCGTATTCGGGCGAGCCGCAGGCCCCGTCGCGCCGGGCGCCGGCCGGGCCGCTGCTGCCGGCGCGGCGCTGGGCGGCCCTCGCCGACGAGCCGCCGCCGACCCCGCCGGCCCGCTACGACCTGCGCGTCGGCCACCCCGACCCGGCGCTGTTCCCGCTCGCGACCTGGCGCCGGCTGCTGTCGCGGTCGCTGCGGGCGACGGCGGACTACGCCGACCCGTCCGGCCTCCCCGGCCTGCGCGGCGCGATCGCGCGGCACGTCGGCCTGTCGCGCTCGGTGCGCGCCGGCGGCGAGGACGTCCTCGTGACCGCCGGCGCGCAGCAGGCCATCGACCTCGTCGGGCGGGTACTCATCGAGCCCGGCACGGTAGCCGCCGTGGAGGAGCCCGGCTACCGCCCGGTCCGGCGGCTGTTCGGCAGCCACGGCGCCCGGGTTGTCGGGGTGCCGGTCGACGCCGACGGCATCGTCGTGGACGCCATCCCGCCGTCGGCGCGCCTGGTGTACGTGACCCCGTCCCACCAGCATCCGCTCGGCACGGCGATGTCCCTGGCCCGCCGCTCGGCGCTGCTGGCCTGGGCGCAGGAGCACCGGGCGGCGATCGTCGAGGACGACTACGACAGCGAGTTCCGCTTCTCCGACCGGCCCCTCGAGCCGCTGCAGAGCCTCGACCGGGCCGGCCGGGTGATCTACGTCGGCTCGTTCTCCAAGACGCTGCTGCCGTCGCTGCGCCTGGGCTTCCTGGTCGCGCCCGAGGCGCTGCGCCCGGCCCTGCGCGCGGCGCGGCGCCTGGCCGACTGGCACGGCGAGCCGGCCGCGCAGGCCGCCCTCGCCGCGTTCATCGACGAGGGGCTGCTGCAGCGGCACCTGCGCAGCGTCGCCCGGGTCTACGCGGCCCGCCACGAGCTGGTGGTCCGGGCGGCCCGGGGCCCGCTCGCGCCATGGTTCTCGCTCGTGCCCTCCAGCGCCGGGCTGCACGTGGCGCTGCGCTGCACCGCCCCGCTGGACGTGCCGCTGGACGTGCCCGGCCTGGTGCGCGGGCTGCGGGCGGCCGGCGTGGCGGTGGAGCCGCTGACGCACTTCTACGCCGAGCCGCCGCGCGTGCCCGACCCGGGACTCGCGATCGGGTACGGCGCGATCGCGACCGCCGACCTGCCCGAGGCACTGGACCGGCTGGCCGACCAGGCCGACCGGGCCGACCAGGCCGGCTCGGTCGACTAAGGTCGGCTTGCGGTCCACCTGTCCTGTTGACAGCGGCGGCGACCGGCAACCGCTACCGTGTGCTCATGCACGCCCGCCGCGCCGCCGCCCTCGTCGCGCTCGCGGCGGTCCTCGCCGCGCCGCTCGCCGCCTGCGGCTCCAAGCACCAGACGCCGCCGATCGCCGTGACACAGCCCGCGCCCGCGGGCAGCACGCCGGCCGGGTCGCCGTTGCCGTCGTCGGCCGCCAGCCCGCCGCCCGCGGCCGCACCGGCGGCCGGCCTGCCGACAATCACGTACACCCAGGCGGCGACCGGCTTCCCGGCCGACCCGGACCAGGCCTCGACCGCCCCGCTGGGCGAGGGCCTGCAGGTGGACGCCACGAGCCCGGTGTACGACGCGCCGGGCGGGCAGGCGCGGGCGTACCTGACCCCGAAGATCAGCGGCGTGGACCTGATCATGCCGGTGGTGCAGCGCACGGACGGCTGGGTCGCGGTGCTGCTGCCGTCGATGAACCGCAGCGTCGGCTGGCTGCCGCCGAGCGGCTGGCACACCGTCGCGCTGCGCGACCAGATCGTGGTGCGCCGCGGCGCGTTCACGCTCACCTGGTTCCGCGACGGCGTGGCGCAGCAGACGTGGACGGTGACGGTCGGCGCCCCGGCCACGCAGACACCACTGGGTCGTACGTTCGTGCTGGGCCGCTCGTCGCTGCCGAGCAAGGTGTACGCCGGGCTGGACGTCCTCGCCCTGGGCGCCGTGCCCGACGACAAGAAGGCGGTGGCGACCGGCCTCGCCGACGCGCACACCGGCATCCACGCCTGGTACCGCGACGAGTTCGGCTACCGCAAGTCCAACGGCTGCGTCCGGATGCCGCCCGCCGCCCAGAAGGTCCTGCTGGACAACGTCGCGGCCGGCACCAGCGTCGTCGTCCTGCCGTAGCGCGGGCCGGCCTTTGGATCCGATATGTCCGCCGTGCCGCGACGGACATATCGGATTTTTCGGTTATGCCCTATTGCCCGTTGCCCGGCGCCGCGCGAGTCGGCGCGGTGGTCCAGGCGGGGGTCAGCGGCTGTGGGAGCGGAACGCCACCGGGTCGAAGCGGCCGTACAGGCGGGCGTCGAGCCAATGCGGGGCCTCGCGGCGGAACAGCGGCGGGGTCATGGCGCCGGCACCGTCCGGCACCGCGCCGGCCAGTTCACCGGGCAGGTCGTGCAGGTTGGTGCGGTGCACCAGCTCCGGCTCGGCGGGCCACGCGCCGAACACCACCAGGGCCGGCACATCGCGGCGGGCCAGGGCCTCCAGCGTCAGCGCGGTGTGGTTCAGGGTGCCCAGGCCGGCGCGCGCCACGACGACCGCCGTCGCGCCGAGGGCGCAGGCGAGGTCGAGGGCGGTCCAGCCGCCCTCGCCCAGCGGTACGAGCAGGCCGCCCGCGCCCTCGACCAGGGTTACGTCGTGGTCCTCGGCGATGGAACGGATGGCCAGCTGGGCCATCACCGCGGTCAGCGGGTCCTCGCCGGCGACCCGGGCGGCCGAGAGCGGGGCGAGGGGGTCCGGGAAGCTGGCCAGCGTGCGGATCATCGCCGGCTCGGCGAGGCGGCCGACCGTGACCGCGTCCGGCTCGTCGCCGTCGGCGGTGCCGGTCTGGGCCGGCTTGACCACCGCGACGCGCTGGCCGGCGGCCGTGGCGGCGGCGGCGATCGCGGCGGTGACGACGGTCTTGCCGACGCCGGTGTCGGTGCCGGTCACCACGATCGTGCCGGTGACCGGCCCGGGGATCTCCTCACCGAAGAGGGCGTCCAGCGAAGCCGTGAAGGGTGCGTCCGGCGAAGCCGTGAAGGAGGCGTCCAGGGGAGCGGTCACGGGCGTTCCTTCACGATGATGTCGACGGCCCGGTCGAAGGCCGCGGCGGGGACGCCCACGCCGACCGTGAGCCGCAGGCGGGAGCGACCGTCCGGAGTGGACGGTGGCCGGAAGCAGCCTACCGCCACGCCCCGGTCCCGGCAGGCGGCCGCCCACGCGAGCGCCTCGTCGGGGCCCGGCGCGGCGATCGAGATCACCCCGCCGGCGGGCTCGGAGACATCGAGGCCCTCGCCACGCAGGCGGTCCACCGTACGCCGGGCCCGGGCGTGCAGCTCGGCCCGCAGGTCGTCGCCGGCGGCGAGCAGGCGGAGGGCGGCCAGGGCGCCGGCGGCGACGGCCGGCGGCAGGGCGGTGTCGAAGATGAAGGTGCGGCCGGTGTCGATGAGCTCGCGGCGCAGCTGCTCCGGACCGGCGATCACGCCGCCGGCGGCGCCCAGCGACTTGGACAGGGTCGCGGTGACCACGACGCCCGGCGCCCCGGACAGGCCCGCGGCCGCCACTCCCCCGGCGCCGGCCTTGCCGATGACGCCCAGGGCATGCGCGTCGTCGACGAGCATGAGGGCGCCGTGGGCGCGGGCCACGGCGTAGAGCTCGGCGAGCGGAGCGAGATCCCCGTCGACCGAGAAGACGCTCTCGGTGACGACGACGGCGGGGCGGCCCGGGTGGCGGGCGAGGATGTCGCGTACGGCATCGGGGTCCGCATGCGGCGCGACGACCGTCTCGGCGCCCTCCCGCCCCGCCCGCCCGGCGCAGGCGAGCCGGCAACCGTCCACGATGGACGCATGGTTGTGCGCGTCGGACACCACGAGGGTGCCGCGGCGGACGAGGGCGCGCACGGCGCCGAGGTTGGCGAGGTAGCCGGAGGAGTACACCAGGGCGGCCGGCATCCCCAGCAGCGCGGCGAGCGCGGCCTCCAGGTCGCGGTGCGGCTCCGTGGAGCCGCGCACCAGCCGCGAGCCGGTGGCGCCCAGGCCGAAGGCCTCGAGGGCCCGCACGGCGGCGTCGAGCACCCGCGGGTGGCGCGACAGCCCGAGGTAGTCGTTGCCCGCCAGGTCAACCATCGGGTCGGCGTCGCCGGCGGAGCGCGGCAGCAGCTCGCGGCGCAGGCCCGCAGCGCGCCGGGCGGCGGCCTCCTCATCGAGTGCGGACAGCCACTCCACCGTTGGCCTCCCCTTGCCGTTGTAGAACATCTACGATGCCAGTTGTGCGATGTGCACAACCTAGCCGAGGCCTGCCGGGCCCGGACAGGCGACCCTAACGCTTTGTAAGGTACGAGCATGCTTGAAGCTGCCAAGGCCGTCCTGGACACCGGTGTGGGCCTCGACTACGACGGGGTGCTCGCCGTCCTGCGCTGCACCGATGAGGAACTGCCCGAATACCTTGCGATCGCGCACGACGTGCGGATGCGCTGGTGCGGCCCGGAGGTCGAGGTCGAGGGCATCGTGTCGCTCAAGACCGGTGGCTGCCCCGAGGACTGCCACTTCTGCTCGCAGTCGGGCCTGTTCGCCTCGCCGGTGCGGGCGGTGTGGCTGGACATCCCGTCGCTGGTGGAGGCCGCGAAGCAGACCGCGGCGACCGGGGCGACCGAGTTCTGCATCGTCGCCGCCGTGCGCGGCCCGGACGAGCGGCTCATGGCGCAGCTGGCCGACGGCGTCGCCGCGATCCGCGAGGCCGTGGACATCAACATCGCCGCGTCGCTGGGCATGCTGACCCAGGCGCAGGTGGACCGGCTGGCCGAGCTGAAGATCCACCGGTACAACCACAATCTGGAAACCGCGCGCTCCCACTTCCCGCAGGTGGTCAGCACCCACAGCTGGGAGGAGCGCTGGGACACGCTGCGGATGGTGCGCGACGCCGGCATGGAGGTCTGCTGCGGCGGCATCCTGGGCCTGGGCGAGAGCGTGGAGCAGCGTGCCGAGTTCGCGATCCAGCTGCAGGAGCTGGACCCGCACGAGGTGCCGCTGAACTTCCTCAACCCGCGCCCGGGCACGCCGCTGGCCGACCAGCCGGTGCTCGACCCCAAGGACGCGCTGCGGGCGGTCGCCGCGTTCCGGCTGGCGCTGCCGCGCACACTGCTGCGATACGCCGGCGGCCGGGAGATCACGCTCGGCGACCTGGGCACCCGCGACGGCCTGCTGGGCGGCGTCAACGCGGTCATCGTGGGCAACTACCTCACCACGCTGGGCCGCTCGCCGTCGCAGGACCTGGCGCTGCTCGAGGAGCTGAGCATGCCCGTCAAAGCCCTCTCGGCGACGCTGTGACCGCCGGGACCTACTGCGACCGCTGCGGGGAGCCGCTGGAGGGCGGCTCCCACGCGGCGTGCGCGGCCGCGCGGGAGCTGGAGCCGCCGCGCTTCTGCCCGCAGTGCCGGCGGCGGATGAAGGTCCAGGTGCTGCCCGCCGGCTGGTCGGCCGCGTGCGTGGAGCACGGGGTCCTCAGCCGGTAGGGCCGGCCCACTCCGTCGACGCGGCCGCGGCCCGCTCGAGCGTGCGGGGATTGACCCGCGCGAGGGACGAGGCCAGCCGGCCGCGCTGCTGCAGGACCGCCGCGGCCTTCTTCGACTGCTGCAGCACCCGCAGCGCCCGGGCGCGGCGCAGCCGGTTGTACTCCTGCAGCGCCGGCCCCAGCGCTGCAGCAGAAGAGCCCACCAGCACCGTCTGCAGCGTCGCCACGTCCTCCAGCGCCAGCGAGGCGCCCTGCGCCAGGTGGTGCGGCATGGCGTGGGCGGCGTCGCCGACGAGCGCGTAGCCGCCCGGCCCGGCCGGCACGCCGAAGGTCTCCGGCAGCGGCGCCAGCTCGCCGACCGGCTCCTGCACCAGGTCGTCGGCCTCGGTCGCGGCCAGCAGCTGGCCGACCGGGGCATGCCAGCCGGCGAACCAGCGGCGCAGCAGGGCCAGCTGGCCGGCGGCCGGCTCGGGGCGCAGCGCGCCGGGCACCGTGGCCACCCAGTAGATGCCGCCGCGGGTCGAGCCGCCGGACGACCCGCGCTCGCCGAGCGAGGCGTAGGCGAACCGGTGGCCGCCGCCGAGCGTCTCGCCGTGCGGCGAGACCTCCGGCGGGAGCTCCGGGGCGCGGTACCACGGAATGACCGCCCGCCACGCGGCGAACCCCGCGCTGGCGAAGGTGCTGGCGGCGGCGAGCCGGCGCCGGATCGCGCTGTGCGGGCCGTCCGCGGCCACGACCAGGTCGGCCTCGAACGTCACCCGCCCGTCACCAACGGCCGGGCGGTCGCGGTGCACCCGGGCACTCTGGACCTCGACGCCGCCGCGCACGTCGACCTGCTCGCCGAGGCCGGCGATGAACGCGTCGTGCAGGTCCTCGCGGTGCACAACCACGGGCGGCGACTCGATCTCGGAGACGCCGGGCTGGACCAGCCAGGTGCCGTCGGGGCGGCGGATGCCGGCGGGCGGCACGGGCGTGGAGATGCCGTCGAGGCCGCCGGCCAGGCCGAGGGCCCGCAGCGCGCGGATCCCGTTGGGCCACAGGACCAGCGCGGCCCGGCCGGGGCGGAGCCGGTCGTCGCGCTCGAGCAGGGTGACCTTCCAGCCCGCCCGGGCCAGCGCGCCGGCGGCGGCGAGCCCGCCGACGCCGGCCCCGACCACGACCGCGGTCCGCATCAGCCCTTACCGGCCGCGTCGCTGCTCTCGTGCTCCTTCGCTTGTTGCCCCGGCTCGGGTTGCTCCTCGGCCTCCGGCCCGCCGGCCTCTGCCTTCTCCCCAGCCTGCTCCCCGGCCTGCTCCCCAGCCTGCTCCGCTGCGCTCTCCGCCGGCTCCGGCGTCTCCCCGGCCTCCGCCGCGCCGTCCACGGTGTCACCGTCCGGCCCGGCCGGCTCCGCGCCGACCAGCGAGATGCGGCCGTCCTCGTCCACGGTCACGTGCTCCTGCGGGCCGCGCACGCGCAGGAAGTACACCAGCGCGCCGGCGAAGACGATGATCGACGTCCAGTTGTTCAGGCGCATGCCCAGCACGTGGTGGGCGTCGTCGATGCGCAGCAGCTCGACCCAGAACCGGCCGACCGTGTAAAGCATGACGTACAGCGCGAAGGCGCGGCCGCGGCCGAACCGGTACCGCCGGTCGAGCAGCCACACGGCCACCGCGACGCCGATGCACCACAGCGACTCGTAGAGGAACGTCGGCTGGAAGACGCCCAGCACGATGGGCTGGCCGCCGGCCTCCAGCGCCCGGCCGTTCGCGGTGTCCCAGTTGTACACCTTGAGGCCCCAGGGCAGGGAGGTCTCCTTGCCGTACAGCTCGTTGTTGAACCAGTTGCCCCAGCGCCCGATCGCCTGGGCCACCGGGAGGCCGACGGCCAACGCGTCGGCGGTCATCGCGAACGACAGGCCGAGCCGGCGGCACGCGATGTAGGCGCCGAGCGCTCCGGCCGCGATGCCACCCCAGATGCCGAGACCGCCCTCCCAGATCTTGAACGCCTTGAGCAGCGAGCCGTTCTCGCCGAAATACGCCTCCGGGGAGGTGATCACGTGATACAGCCGGGCGCCCACGATGCCGAACGGCACCGCCCAGATGGCCACGTCGAGGATCACCCAGGGCGGCGCGCCCCGGGAGCGCAGGCGCCGGTCGGCGATGTAGCAGGCGGCCACGATGCCCAGCACGATGCAGAGTGCGTAGGCGCGCAGCGGGATAGGTCCGAGGTCCCAGACGCCACGGGTCGGGCTCGGGATCTCGGCCAGCGGTGAGAGGGCAGCATCCACGGGTGAACACGCTACCGCCGATCCGGCGAATTGCGATGGCCACCCCGTTCGATGCCCCCGCGGAGATCACCACGAGCGAAGCTCTCGCGACGCTGAGCGGTGGGGCCTAAAGTGCGAAACATGAGCTACTCAGCGCTGAGTAACGGCAGCAAGGTGACCTCCGCGGTCGCCGCCGTCATCGAGGACGCGGCCGGTCGTGTGCTGCTGTGCCGCCAGGCCGGCGGCCACCGGCTGTGGGGCCTGCCCGGGGGAAAGATCCGCGCGGCGGAGAGCCCGGTGCACGCGATCATCCGGGACATCCGCGAGGAGACCGGCCTGGAGACCGAGATCGTCGAGCTGATCGGCATGTACCAGCTCACCGGCGACGGGTGCGGTGCCGCCATGCCCGACCTGTTCGTCCACGTCTTCCGCGGCCGTCTCGACGGCGACGGACCCGCCCTCAACGCCCCGGGGCGGATCAGCGGGCTGGCCTGGCACTCCCCCGACGCGCTGCCCGAGCCGCTCACCGTGACCACGCGCGCCGCCATCGCCGACGCGGCCGCCAAACGCATCGGCGTGATCCGCGAGGTCGAGCGCGACACCGAGCCCGAGGTCGTCGAGGCCTGAAATTCCCTGCCGGATCCCGCTGGATCGCGGGGCACACATCCGCGAAGATCATTGCATGGCCCCGCGGTACTACGCGCTCGGCGACTCGATGTCGATCGACGACTACGCGGGCGGCCCCGGCTTGGGCGCCGCCTCCCTGCTCGCCGACGACCTCGGCATCGAGCTCATGCTGCTCGCGCGCGACGGCGCGACGAGCGACGACGTGCTGCGCCGGCAGCTCGGCCAGGTGGGCGACCGGCCAGCGCTGGTCACGGTGACCATGGGCGGCAACGACCTGCTCACCGCCATGGTCGAGTCGCCCGACAAGGTGCCGGCGGCGGTGGAGGCGGTCGCGGCCAACTACGACGCGACGCTCACCGTCCTCGCCGCCACCGGGGCGCGGATCGTGGTCAGCACCGTCTACGACCCGACCGACGGCACCGGCGACATGTCGTGGGCCGGCCTGCCCGACGTCGAGGGCGGCCTGGCCCTGCTCGAGGCCCTCAACGGGGAGATCCGCGCGGCGGCGGCCCGCTACGGCGCGGCGGTGGCCGACCTGCACGCGGCGTTCCTGGGCCACGGCGCCCAGGCCGGCGACATCACGCGCCCCGACTCCCACCCGGCCAACCGCGAGCTGTGGCTGTGCGGCCACATCGAGCCCAACGCGTGGGGCGCCGAGGCGATCCGCGACGCGTGGCGCGCCGCCCTGCGCGGCTAGCGCCCGTCCCGGGCGGCGAAGGCGTAGAGCCGCTGGAGCGCCGCGAAGTACACGTGGCCGCCCGACAGCAGTAGCGGCTCGCCGCCGCGCACGGCGTCGACGTCGAGGTCGAGCCGGCGCACCAGGGCCCCGGTCGCCGCGTCGACGGCGACGAGCTCGACACACGGTGCGTGCTCACGCCGCCGCGCACGGCGAAGTGGTACACCACGGCGTAAACGACGCCCCTGCCGTTCACCGGGGCCCAGTAGGAAGCGTCGACCTCGTCGTGCAGCCCGTACGAGGTGCGCCACCGCCGGGCGCGCGGCCGGGCTCGTCCACGACGGGCCCGAGGTCGCTGCCGGTGACGGCGTCGTACCGCCGAATCCGCCCCGACGGGCCGCCGGACGAGCGCAACAGCGTCCCGTCCACCACGACCGCACCGCCGACCTGCTCGTCCGGCCGCGTGGCCGGGGCCGTCCAGGACAGGCGGAGGCGGTGCGCCGCAGCCGCGTCGAGGTCACCGGTGAGCGCCTGGTGACCGGACCGCCCGGCGTCGCCGCCGTCCTGGCGCCAGTCCGCGTCGGCCGTGGTCGCGTGCCGCTCGGCGGCGAGCGCATGCGTCGGGAACGAGCCCAGCAGGGCGGACAGGGCCGCGAGGAGAAGCATCCGCCGTACCGAAATGCCGCACGAGGGCTCAACGAACCCGGCGCGCGGTTAGTGGCGGCGGACGCCCTCCGCGAGTTGCGCGCTCAGCTCGGCCACTGCGGCGATGCCGGCGGCAGGGGTCTCGGCGTCGAGCAGGCACCGCACCAGGGCGCTGCCGACGATCACGCCGTCGGCGAAGGCGCCGACCTCGGCGGCCTGGTCGCCGTTGGACACACCGAGGCCGACCGCGACCGGGGTGCCGGGCGCCAGGCGGCGGACGCGCTCGACGAGGGCGGGCGCGGCGCTGCTGGTCCGGCTGCGGGCGCCGGTCACGCCCATGACGCTGGTGGCGTAGACGAACCCGCGACAGGCGGTGGCGGTGACCGAGATGCGCGCGTCGGTGGACGAGGGCGAGACGAGGAAGACCCGGTCCAGGCCGTGCGCGTCGGACGCGGCCAGCCACGGCTCCGCCTCGTCCGGGATGAGGTCGGGCGTGATCAGCCCGGCCCCGCCCGCGGCGGCCAGGTCGGCGGAGAAGCGCTCGACGCCGTACCGCTCGACGAGGTTCCAGTACGTCATGGTGAGGATCGGCGCGCCGGTCGAGGCCGCCGCCTCGACGGTGCGCAGGCCGTCGCGGACCCGGAAGCCGGCGGCCAGGGCGGCCTCGGTGGCGCGCTGGATGACGGGGCCGTCCATGACCGGGTCGGAGTACGGCAGGCCGACCTCGACGATGTCCACCCCATTGTCGATCATGGCGCGGACGGCGTCGACGGCCGTGGCGTAGTCGGGGAAACCGGCCGGGAGGTACCCGATCAGCGCGCTGCGCCCCTCGGCCCGGGCCTGCTCGAACGCGGTCTGGACTGTCACACCCTGAACCATTCGCGTTATACCTCGAACCATTCGCGCGCGGTGTCCATGTCCTTGTCGCCGCGGCCCGACAGGCAGACGATCACGGTCGGCTCGCGGCCCAGGTCGGCGGCCAGGCGCGGGATCACCCGCAGGGCGCCGGCAACGGCGTGTGCGCTCTCGATCGCGGGGATGATCCCCTCGGTGCGGCACAGCAGCTTGAAGGCGTCCATCGCCTCGGCGTCGGTGACCGGCTCGTACTGCGCGCGGCCCGTGTCGTGCAGGTAGGCGTGCTCGGGGCCGACCGCCGGGTAGTCCAGGCCGGCCGAGATCGAGTGCGACTCGATGGTCTGGCCGTCCTCGTCCTGCAGCAGGTAGGTGCGCGCGCCGTGCAGCACGCCGGTCGCGCCGCCGGTGATGCTCGCCGCGTGCCGGCCGGTGTCCACACCGTCGCCGCCGGCCTCGAACCCGAACAGCCGCACGCCCTCGTCGGGCACGAACGCGTGGAACGCGCCGATCGCGTTGGAGCCGCCGCCGACGCAGGCCGCGACCGCGTCGGGCAGGCGGCCGGTCTGCTCGAGGATCTGCCGGCGCGCCTCGACGCTGATCCCGCCGACGAAGTCGCGCACCATCGCCGGGAACGGGTGCGGTCCGGCGGCGGTGCCCAGCAGGTAGTGCGTGTTGTCGACGTTGGTCACCCAGTCGCGCAGGGCCTCGTTGATGGCGTCCTTGAGCGTCTTGGAGCCGGTCGCGACGGGCACCACGGTGGCGCCGAGCATGCGCATCCGGGCGACGTTGAGCGCCTGGCGACGGGTGTCCTCCTCACCCATGTACACCACACACTCGAGGTCGAGCAGCGCGCAGGCGGTGGCGCTGGCCACGCCGTGCTGGCCCGCCCCGGTCTCGGCGATGACCCTGGTCTTGCCCATCCGCCGGGTGAGCAGCGCCTGGCCCAGCACGTTGCGCACCTTGTGCGCGCCGGTGTGGTTGAGATCCTCACGCTTGAGGAAGATCGTCGCACCGGTACCGCGGGACAGCCGCTCCGCCCGGTACAGCGGGCTCGGCGTGTTGGCGTAGTCGCGCAGCAGCCGCCCGAACTCGGCCTGGAACGCCTCGTCGGCCTGCGCGTGCCGGTAGGCGGCGTCGAGCTGGTCGAGGGCGGCGATGAGCGCCTCGGGGACGAATCGCCCGCCGTAGGTGCCGAAGTGCCCTGACGGGTCGGGCAGCAGGCCCGCGGCGGACAGGAACGCGCTCACCGGGCCGCCCGTGGCGTCGCGGGGTGGCTGCCGGCCGTGACCAGCTCGGCGACCGCCTCGCGGGGGCTCTTCTGGGTCACCAGGCCCTCGCCGACCAGCACCGCATCGGCGCCCGCCGACGCGTAGCGGATCAGGTCGTGCGGGCCGCGCACGCCCGACTCGGCGATCTTGACCACCTCGGCGGGCAGGCCGGGCGCGATCCGCTCGAACACGGTGCGGTCGACCTCGAGCGTGCGCAGGTTGCGCGCGTTGATCCCGATCACCCGCGCACCCGCCTCCAGGGCGCGGTCGGTCTCCTCCTCGTCGTGCACCTCGACCAGCGCCGTCATGCCGAGGCTCTCGATCCGGTCGAGCAGCCCGGTCAGCGTGTTCTGGTCCAGCGCGGCGACGATGAGCAGCACGAGGTCGGCGCCGTACGCCCGGGCCTCGTGCACCTGATAGGAGGACACGACGAAGTCCTTGCGCAGCATCGGCACGTCGATGGCGGCACGGACGGCGGCGAAGTCGTCGAGGCTGCCGCCGAACCACCGGCCCTCGGTGAGCACGCTGACGCAGCGGGCGCCACCGGCCGCATATTCCTTCGCGAGCTCGGCCGGGTCAGGGATCTCGGCCAGCTGCCCCTTCGACGGCGACGCGCGCTTGACCTCCGCGATCACGCCGACGCCGGGAGCACGCAGCTTGGCATATGCGTCCAGTGGCGGCGGCGCCTGCGCGGCGCGCTGCTTAATCTCTGCAAGGGGCACCTGAGCCTCGCGGGCCGCCAGGTCCTCGCGCACTCCGGCGAGGATCTCGTCGAGCACCCGGCCGCTTTCCGCGTTGATCAAGGAGCTCCCCTCTCCGGTGGTCATGCGACCGATGCTAGGTCGCCCCCGGTCAGTGGACGGTCGCGGGGGTATGGCCGACGTCACCTGACGGGCTAGGGCATAATGCATCGCCGCCGAGTTTTGTCGTACCCCAGTTCTAGGGTGTCCGGCATGAGCGTGCAGCGGGCGAACACATTGACGGCCGGTTGGGCGTCCGTGTCCCCCGCCGGGGTGTTCTCGGGCGCAGCCGTCTATCCCCTGCTCGCCCTGCTCGCGTCCGTCGCCGGCGGCCCGGCCCGCGGGGACCTGCTCGCGGTCGCGCCGACACCGCTCGATCTGCCGGTCCGCGGCGCCCTCGGCGTCTGGACCCGCGAGGGCACCCCGCTGACGCTGGACTGGGCGGCCCGCTGCGATCCGCGGCTCACCGGCGACCCGGCCATCGACCGCCCGCTGCTCGACGCGTGGGCGTCCGCGCAGACCGGCGCCCCGGTCCCGCCCCTGCCGGCCGCCACCGCCGGCCCCACGCACGAAGACGCCCTGGTCCTGACCTCGGCCGTGGCCGTGACCGCCGACTGGCGAGACCCGTTCACCGACGGCGTCATGCGCCCGGTCGCCGGCCCGTGGGCCGGCCGCCGCCTCGCCTCGCTGCACCGCCGCGGCCCCGACCTCTCCGCGCTGCGGGTCGCCGGGACCGCCGCCGGCCCGGTCACCCTGCTCACCGTCGCCGGCAGCGCGGACGTCGACGTGGTCCTGTGCACGGCCGCCGGCGCCGCCCCGCCGGGCGCGGTCCTGTCCGCCGCGACGACCGCCGCGGACGCGGCGACCGCGGCCACGGAAGGCCCCGCGATCACGAGCGCGCTGGTCGACGCCGACGACGCCGGGCCGGAGCTGGTGGTGAAAGTTCCGCGGTTCGCCGCGTCCGCCGCCCACGACCTGCTCGCCGTGGCCGATGTCTTCGGGCTGCGCGCGGCCTCGGCGTCGGGCACGTTCCCCGGCATCGGCCCCGGCGGCCTGCGGGTCGGTGCGGCCGGGCAGAGCGCGGCGGCGACGTTCACCGCCGGCGGGTTCCGGGCGGCCCCGGTGGCGCCCGCACCCGTGGTCCCGGTGCCGTATCGGGCGTCCACGACCCGCCGGCTGCGTGTGACCGTGCGGTTCGACCTCCCGTTCGGCTATCTGACCGTCCACCGCCCGACCGGCCTCGTCGTGATGGCCGGCTGGGTCGACGACCCGGAGGATGCCTAGGATGCCGCCACTGCGCCTCGCTCTGCTCCTCCGCCTCGGCCTTCTCCTCGGCCTTCTATTCGGCCTCGGTCTGCTCCTGCGGCTCGGCCTTCGGCGGCTTCGCGTTCGGCCGCTGCCAGCGGGCCGGGATCTGGCCGCGCGCCTGCATCTCCTTCCACTTGGCGAAGGGGTCGAACTCGTGCTCCAGCGGCTCCTGCGGCGGGCGCTCGGCCTCGGGCACGTGCACGAGATTCACCCGGATGCGATACCAGACCGAGTTGATCCCCCGCATCGTGTCGACCAGGACGTCGGCCGGCTCCAGCAGCGGCCACACCGCCGGGTGCCGCTCCTTCCACCGCTCAAGGTCGGCCAGCGCCTCCTCCCGCGTCGCGGTGCGCGTGATCTCGATCAGCGGCATGCTCGGCTGCCGACGGCCCGTGCCCTTCTTCGCCGGCGCCCGCTTCTTGAACGTGGCGGCGAGCTCCAGCAGCGGCTCGATCGACCCGCGCGCGTCCTCGATGCCCGCCCACGGGTCGGGCCGGCCGGGGACCGTCTCCATCGTGAACGCGCCCGGATCGCAGCCGGGCACCTCGTCCCAGGCGAGCGGGGCCGAGACCTTCGCCTCCTCCGAGGGGCGCACCGAATAGCCGGAGGCCGTCGTGTGGTCCTTCGCGTTCTGGTTGTAGTCGACGAAGACGCCGTGCCGCTCCTCCTTCCACCAGGCGCCGGTGGCGAGGTCGGGCGCCCGGCGGGCGACCTCCCGGGCGAAGCCCTCGGCGGCCCGGCGCACCTCGGCGAAGGTCCAGCGCGGCTCGATGCGGGCGTAGATGTGGAAGCCGCGGGAGCCGGACGTCTTCGGCCAGCCGGCCAGGCCGTAATCCTCCAGGACCTCCCGCGCGATCAGCGCGACGTCGACCACCTGGCCCCACGGCACGCCCGGCACCGGGTCGAGGTCGATGCGCAGCTCGTCGGGGTGGTCGAGGTCCTCGGCGAGGACCGAGTGGGTATGCAGCTCCAGGCAACCGAGGTTGACGACCCACGCGAGCTGGGCGGCGTCGCGCAGCACGACCTCCTCGGCGGTGCGCCCGGACGGGTAGCGCAGCTGCGCGGTCTCGATCCAGTCGGGGCGCTTGGCGGGCGCGCGCTTCTGGAAGAACGCCTCACCCTCGATACCGTTGACGTAGCGCTTGAGCGCCATCGGCCGGCCGCCCGCCCCGCGCAGCGCCCCGTCGGCGACGGCCAGGTAGTAGCGCACGACGTCGAGCTTGGTGCGGCCGGACTTCGGAAAGTAGACCTTGTCGGGATTGGTGATGGTCACCTCGCGCCCGGCGACCTCGATCACTTCCTCGGTGCTGCTCGCCATGGGCCGAACCCTACTAGGGCAGGCCCCCGACGGCCGGACCTTCGCGGGCCTTGGCCGCACCCTGGCCAGGTCCTCACCCGGCCGATCGCACCCGCAGCTCCGCCCGGAAGCCCCCGGCCCTGATCAGGGGCGGTCCCCGGTTGTGGGGTCCTCGCCTCGGTCGAGGGCGTCCCACAGCTCCGCCTGGGAGGCGGGCCGGCCCGGTTTCGGCTCGTTCTTCTCGTTCGTCTGGGGCGCCACCGGGCGCTCGTAGCGGGCGCCCATCCCCGGCCACGACCGCCCGGCACGCATGGTGACCAGGCCCGCCGCCAGCACGACCAGGCCGCCGAGGGCGCACAGCAGCGGCCAGACGACCTTGACGTCGTCACCGAGCGTGACCAGCGCGGCCGCCACCACGCCGGCGCCCGACAGGATCAGCAGCGCGCCCACGACCAGCCGCGCCGCGGCCCGGGTGGCCAGCAGCGCGCCGGCGCCGGCCAGCGCCACCACGCCGAGCGCCGGAAGCCAGGGCGCGATCTCCGCGCCGGTGCGGTGCTTCGTGATCGGCGGCAGCGGCGCCGGCTGGTTGGTGACCAGGTCCTGCCAGCCCCGGGTGGCGGCCAGCAGGACCAGCGCGGCGCCCGCGGCGCAGGCCACGGCCGTGGTCGCGAGGCCCCGCCGGCCGGTCAGCCGGCCGATCAGGTTCACCGGGCCGGCCGCAGTGTCTCGGCGGTCGCGATGGCGGCGAGCACCGCCGCGGCCTTGTTGCGGGTCTCGGTCTCCTCCGCGGTGGGGTCGGAGTCGGCGACGATGCCGGCGCCGGCCTGCACGTACGCCATCCGGTCGCGGATCAGCGCGGTGCGGATCGCGATCGCCGTGTCCATGTCGCCGCCGAAGCCGAAGTAGCCGACGACCCCGCCGTACAGGCCGCGGCGCGTCGGCTCGAGCTCCTCGATGATCTCCATCGCGCGCACCTTCGGCGCCCCCGACAGGGTGCCGGCCGGGAACGTCGCCGCGAGCGTGTCGAACGCGCTGCGATCGTCGTGCAGCTCGCCGACGACGGTCGAGACGATGTGCATGACGTGCGAGTACCGCTCAACGGTCATGAACTCGGGCACCTCCACCGTGCCGGGCTTGCACACCCGCCCGAGGTCGTTGCGGGCGAGGTCGACGAGCATCACGTGCTCCGCCCGCTCCTTCGGGTCGGCGAGCAGGTCGGCGGCGAGCGCCGCGTCCTCCTCCGGCGTCGCCCCGCGCCAGCGCGTGCCCGCGATCGGATGCAGCAGTGCCCTCCGCCCGTCCACCTTCACGTGTACCTCGGGTGACGACCCGACCACGTCGAAGCCGTCGAAGCGCAGCAGGTACATGTACGGGCTGGGGTTGGTCGTCCGCAGCACCCGGTAGACGTCCAGCGGGTCGGCCTCGGTGGCGCGCTCGAAGCGCTGGGCGACCACGATCTGGAAGCACTCCCCGGCCCGGATGGCCTCCTTGGCGACCTCGACCGCCTTCGGATAATCCCCCACCGGCGTGCGGCTGACCACCTCGCCGAGCGGCACTCTGTCCACAGTGGACACCAGCGGCGGCGTGGGCCGGGACAGCGCCGTGGTCATCGCGTCGAGCCGGCCGATCGCCTGGTGGTACGCGGCGCCGACCACCGCGTCGTCCGCCCCGGCCGCGGGCAGCACCGCGTTGGCGATCAGCAGCGCCGCGCCCTCGAAGTGGTCCAGCGCGACGAGGTCGGTCGCGAGCATCATGCCCAGCTCGGGGTGGTGCAGGTCGTCGAGGGCGAGCTCGGGCAGGCGCTCGAAGCGGCGTACCGCGTCATAGGACAGGAAGCCGACGAGCCCGCCCGACAGCGGCGGCAGGTCCAGGTCGCGCAGGTCGGCGTCGTCCGCGGTCAGCGCCGCGATCGTGGCCCGCAGCACCTCGGTCGGGTCCCCGTCGACCGGCACGTTCGCGGGCGGCGTGCCGAGCCAGTGCGCGTGCCCGTCCCGCTCGACGAGCGTGGCCACGCTGCGGACCCCGATGAAGCTGTACCGCGACCAGACCGCCCCCGCCGCCCCGGCGCCCTGCTCGGCGGACTCGAGCAGGAACGTGCCCGGGCCGCCGGCGAGCTTGCGGTACACCCCGACCGGTGTCTCGCCGTCGGCCAGCAGCCGGCGGGTCACCGGCACCACCCGGCGGGTGCGGGCCAGCTCGCGGAAGGTGGCCTCGTCCGGGGCCACGGCGCCGGTGGTCATCCGGCCACCTCCAGTGGGGTGAAGAAGCACGTGTGGTTGCCGGTGTGACAGGCAGCGCCGGTCTGCTCGACGATGAGCAGCAGGGTGTCGCCGTCGCAGTCGAGCGCCACGCTCTTGACGTGCTGGGCGTGGCCGGAGGTCTCGCCCTTGACCCAGTACTGGTTGCGGCTGCGCGACCAGTAGGTGGCCCGCCCCGTCGTGAGGGTGCGGTGCAGGGCCTCGTCGTCCATCCACGCCAGCATGAGCACCTGCCCGGTGCCGTGCTCCTGGACGATCGCGGGCACCAGCCCGGCCTCGTTCCGGCGTAGACGGTTGGCGACTTCTGGATCAAGGTTCGACGACACAACGGCAATTCTCCCGCACCGTGGACACTCGGCGGTTTGGGGTCTATGGCTGCTGGTGTTGAGGGAGTACCTTGGCGGTGCGCCGCACGGAAGATCTGCGCGGTCGCCCACCTTCCCCGCCCGCCGACGGCCACCCCCTACCCGTCTCGCTGGGGGCACCCCACCGTCGGTCATGCGGTCGTCGGTTCCGGGCGCCGCTCGGCCTCCCGGCGTCCGCGACCCCAGCGCTGAGCCAAGCAGCAGTCCGACCGGGTGGCTGCCCCCGTTCGGACCGAGCGGACGGAGGACCCAACGATGCATCCCAACTTCACCCCGCCGAACAACCAGTCGAGCCCGTCCCCGGAAGTAGCCGCTTCGGAGGACAAGCCGGCCGAGGCCGTGGTGCCCGAGCCGCGCCAGCCGCTCGACGACGCCCCGGCGGCCGCCGAGGCCGACGATACGCCCGCCGTCCCGGCCGAGTCCCCCGAGTCCGCTGAGTCCGCTGAGTCTGCTGAGACCCCGCCCGCCGCTGAAGACCACCTCGCCGACACCTCGGCGATCTCCGTCTCCGTACCCGACGACATCTCCGCCATCGTCGGCCCCGCCACCGCATCCCCGGAGCCGCTCACGGAGGACGACTCCGCCGCTTCCGAGGCCTCCACGGAAGCTTCGGAAGAGGCATCGACGGACGCCACCGAAGAGGCTTCCACGGACGTCGCTGAGGAAGCGTCGACAGACGTCGCGGAAGAGGCTTCCACGGACACCACGGAGGAGGTTTCCACCGACGGCGCTGAGGAGGCGTCGACGGACGGCGCGGAAGAGGCTTCCACGGACACCACGGAGGAGGTTTCCACCGACGGCGCTGAGGAGGCGTCGACGGACGGCGCGGAAGAGGCTTCCACGGACGTCGCGGAAGAGGCCGTCGCCGAGACGGAAGGCGAGGAGGCGGCCGTCGAGGTCACCGAGGCTGGGGCCGAGGACACGGAGGCTGTTGCGGAAACCGAGGAACCCGCCGCCGAGCCGAGCGAAGAGGAGCCCACGGCCGAGACCACCGAAGAGCCCGAGGCCGAGCCCGAGGAGCCCGAGGACATCGAGGCTGCCGCGGACGCCGAGGCGCCGGGCGACGAGGAGCCCGCCGCCGAGACCACGGACGAGCCCGAGGCGGAGGCCGCCGCCGAGGCCGAGGATGTCGAGGCTGCCGCGGAGGCGGAGGAATCGGACGCCGAGGCCGAGGATGTCGAGGCCGTCGCAGAGGCGGAGGAGTCCGACGCCGAGGCCGATGACGTCGAGGCCGTCGCAGAGGCGGAAGAGTCCGACGCCGAACCGGCCGCTGACACCGCCGACGAGGCCGAGGCCGTCACCGAAACGGGCGACGAGGAAGCGGTCACCGAGACCGACGAGACCGGCGACGAGGAGCCGGTTGCCCAGACTGCGGATGAGGCCGGCGACGAAGAGGCGGTCGCCGAGACCACCGACGAGACCGCGGACGAAGCGCCGGCCGCGGAGGCAGCCGACGAAGAGCCGGTCGCCACTGATGAGGCCGCGGACGACGAGCCGGCCGCCGAGGCAGAGGCCGAGACCACCGACGAAACCGCGGAGGAAGAGCCGGCCGCCGAGGCAGAGGCCGAGACGACCGAGGAAGCCGCGGAGGAAGAGCCGGCCGCCGAGGCGGAGGAGGTCGAGCCCGAGGCGACCGATGAGGCCGAGGCCGTCGCCGAGAGCGACGACGTGGAGCCCGAGGCCGTTGCCGACGAGGCCGGGGACGAGAGCGAAGAGGCCGACGCGGACGAGCCGGCCGCCGAGGTGGTCGTCGAGGAGGCGCCCGCCGACGAGGAAGCCGAGGCGGAGCCCGCCGCGGCCGAGGGCGACGAGGAGCCGGTCGCCGAGAGCGACGCCGACGCCGCAGAGAGCGAGACGGACGAAGATGCCGACCCGGTCGCGGAGGTCGATGCAACGGAGAGCGACGAACCGGCTGCGGAAGCGGAGGACGTCGCGGCTGAGGACGAACCGGAGGCGGTGACCGAGGAAGCCGCCGACGCCCCCGCCGAGGAGGAGCCGGCCGCCGAGACCGAGGAAGAGCCCGCCGCGGAAGCCGACGACGAACCCGCCGCCGAGACCGACGACGAACCCGCCGCCGAGACCGACGACGAACCCGCCGCGGAAGCCGACGAGGTCACCGAGGAGCCCGCCGCCGAGACCGAAGAGGCCCAAGAGGAGACCACGGAGGAGCCCGAGGCCGAGGCCTCCGAGGAAGCCGCCGAGGAGTCGGAGGACGCGGACGCCGAGGAGCCCGCCGCAGAGGCCGCCGAGGAGTCGGAGGACGACGCAACCGAGGAGCCTACGGCCGAGGCCGAAGAGGCGTCGGACGAGGTGGCCGTGGAGGACGCCGCAGAGGAGGTCGCCGCCGAGGCCGAGGAGGCTCAGGAGGAGGCCGCCGAGGAGCCGACCGACGAGCTGGTCGAGGTCATCGAGGCCGGCGTCGACAACGCCGAGGAGGAAGGGTCGGCCGAGGAGGTCAACCTTGTCGCGGACATCGAAGAGGTGACCGGCGAGGCCGAGGACGCCGAGGCCGAGGACGCCGCGGAAGAGCCCGAGGCCGAGGCCGAAGCCGACGCCGACGCCGACGCCGACGCCGAGGAAGGCGACGACGACGCCGCGGAGGAGCCCGAAGCCGAAGCCGACGCTGAGGACGACGAAGACGAGGACGGCGACATCGAGGCGGCCGTCGACGAGGACGACGAGGACGAGGACGAGGACGTCCTGGTGCTCGTGGCCGAGATCGAGGACGTCGACGAAGAGGAGGAGGACGCCGAGCCGGTCGACATCGTCGTGGACGAGGAGGACGACGAGGTCGAGTACGCGGCCGTCGCCCCCGCGCCGTTGCGGCCCGGGGACATTGTCGAGCGGCGCATCGTGCTGTGGAAGCAGAAGCGTGCCGACAAGTTCCGGCGGCGGCTGGGGAAGGCCGAGGCCGGGTTCGTCGACGACCCGGTCAAGGCGGTCGCCCGCGCGTCCGCCGTGGTCGGTGACGCGATCGAGACCCTCGCCGAGAAGCTGCAGGAGCAGCAGCACGCCCTCAACCCGGCCAAGTCGTCGAAGCACCCCGACACCGAGGCGCTGCGCGTGGCGCTGCGGCAGTACAAGGACTTCCTCGAGCGGGTCCTGTCGCTCTGACGCAACCCGAAAACCCCAGCACAGGGGGCGGACCGGCAACCGGTCCGCCCCCTGTCGCATTGACGGGCCGCGCAGATTTCATCTACCGTTGAGTTCATCAGGCGTTGAGTTTCGAGACCGCCGCATCGCACCGCACATCGCACCGCCCCGACAAACCCAGACCGACCGCCCGGAAGAAGGAATCCACGATGAGCAACGCGGTCGAGGTCGAACACCTCGTCATCGCGCGCGGCAAAAGGCGGGTGCTGCACGACTTCACCTGCACCGTGCCCAGCGGCAGCGTCACCGGCCTGCTCGGCCCCAGCGGCAGCGGCAAGACCACGTTCATGCGCGCCGTCGTCGGCGTACAGAAGATCGTCAGTGGGACCGTCACGGTCCTCGGCCACCCCGCAGGGTCGAAGCCGCTGCGTGACAAGGTCGGCTACCTCACCCAGGCACCGAGCGTGTACGCCGACCTCACCGTCCGCGAGAACACGAGGTACTTCGCGTCCCTCTACGGCCTCGGCGCGAAGCAGGCCGACGCGGCGATCAGCGACGTCGGCCTGAGTCAGGCCAAGGACCAGCTGGTCGGCCAGCTCTCCGGGGGCCAGCGCGCCCGCGCGTCGCTCGCCTGCGCGATCGTGAGCAAGCCGCGACTCCTCGTGCTCGACGAGCCGACCGTCGGTCAGGACCCGGTCCTGCGCAACGAGCTCTGGCAGCACTTCCACGCGCTGGCCGCCGCCGGCTCGACGCTGCTCGTGTCGAGCCACGTGATGGACGAGGCCGGCCGCTGCGACCGGCTCCTGCTGATCCGCGAGGGGTACCTCATCGCCGATCAGACCCCCGCGGAGGTACGTCAGAGCGCCGGCACCGACGACCTGGACGAGGCGTTCCTCAGGCTCGTGCAGGCACAGGAAACGGCGAAGGCACAGGACCCGGAGAAGGTGGGCTGACCCAATGTCCCTGCGACTGACCTTCGGCACCGCCGGGCGCATCCTGCGCCAGCTTCGGCACGATCGCCGGACGATCGCCCTGATCCTCGTGGTCCCGACCGTCCTGTTGACCCTGCTTCGGTACCTCTACGACGACAACCCCCTGCTGTTCGACCGCGTCGGCCTCATCATGCTGGGCGTGTTCCCGCTGGTGATCATGTTCTTGCTGACGAGCGTGGCGATGCTGCGCGAGCGCACCAGCGGCACCCTGGAGCGGCTCCTCACCACGCCGATCGGCAAGGTCGACATCCTGCTCGGCTACGGCATCGCGTTCGCGGTGGCCGCCGCGGTACAGGCCGCGATCGTCTCGACGCTCGCGTTCTGGCTGCTCGGCCTGGACACGCTGGGGCCGGCGTGGCTCGTCGGCGTCATCGCGGTCGGCAACGCCGTGCTCGGCATGGCGCTCGGCCTGCTGGTCAGCGCCTTCGCGGACAGCGAGTTCCAGGCCGTGCAGTTCATGCCCGCCGTCGTACTCCCCCAGGTCCTGCTCTGCGGCCTGCTGCAGCCCCGGGACCGGATGCCCGGCTGGATGGAGGCGATCAGCGACGTCATGCCCATGTCGTACGCCGTGCAGGCCCTCACCGAGCTCGGCACCCACACGGACCCGACGTCGATCATGTGGCGGGACCTCGCCATCATCGTCGGCTGTGTGATCGTGGCACTCTTGCTCGGTGCGGCCACGCTCCGCCGCCGCACCGCATGACCCGCGCCCGCCCCGTCGCCCCGGGGGCGGGCACCCGGCCACGCAGGCCGGCGCACCGCATGGCAGCACCGCCCGAACGCGCGGACCCCGCCGGCCGGCGAGCCGACGGCCGTGGGGACCGCAAACCGGACGGCGCCACCGCAACAAGGCACCGCACGACCGGCAACACGCGGTGGCACCAGGCAACGCAGCGGCAGTAAGGCAACGAGGAAACGGCACGAACAGGCAACAAGGAACGGCAGAAAGAGGCTCATGGCCCGCACCGGACGACGCCCCGGCAACCAGGACACGCGAGAGGCCATCCTGGCCGCCGCCACCAAGGCCTTCGCGGAGCGCGGCTTCGACGGGGCGTCCATCCGCCAGATCGCCACCAGCGCCGGGGTCGACCCGGCGCTGGTGCACCACTATTTCGGGTCGAAGGACAAGCTGTTCCTCGCCGCGATGAACGCCCCGCTTGACCCCGGCACGGTCCTGCCGAAGGTCTTCGAGCCCGGCCTGGACGGCGTCGGCGAGCGCCTGGTACGCGCCTTCCTCACCGTCTGGGACTCCCCCGCCGGCAGCACGGCAGCCGCCCTGGTCCGCAGCGCGCTGCAGCACGAGTGGTCGGCCCGCATGCTGCGGGAGTTCCTGGTGAGCCAGATCCTGCGCCGCGCGACCCGCACCCTCAACCTGGACCCCGCCGAGGCCCCGAAGCGCGCCGCCCTGGTCGCCTCGCAGATGATCGGCCTGGGGTTGATGCGGTACATCCTGAAGCTCGAGCCCCTGGCCTCCATGACCCAGGACGACGTCGTGCGCAACATCGGCCCCACCATCCAGCACTACCTCGCCGATCCCCTCCCCCGACCGGATGTGTCGAACAAATCGGTCCGCGAGGCCACGCCGAGGGGTCAGTAGTCGACGAGGTCGGCGCAGTAGGTGCGAGCCTGGGGGGTCAGCAGCAGGGCGAGGAGCGTGACGGCGCACAGGACCGGCAGGAGGCCGAAGGGCAGCGGGGCCTCCAGCAGCCACGCCAGCAGGGGGGTCGTGGTGCCGACGAACGCCCAGAACACCAGGCTCGCCAGCCAGGCCCAGTACTCGCCGCGCCGCACTCGGATGCCCAGGAAGACCAGGACCGCCGCCAGCGGGGACATGAACAGGGCCGCGTTGAAGAACAGGACGAAGTCGAGGTAGGCGGTGCCGCCCTGCGCCACGGGGTCGATCTGCATACCGGACAGCAGCACGCCGAGCGCGGCCAGCGCGAGCGTGAGCATGGCGCCGCCGACCGCATTGAAACCCGTCACCGCGATGCGGACCTGCATTGGCACGGATCGGCGCCCCCCGGCTGGCATGCAGCCAAATGTAGGCGATCGGCGCGCCCACCCCGCCTCGACGCATAGAGCCGCACGTAAATGGAATCCGTCCCGGTGACAAAACCTACGCCCAGCGTCCACGATCGAGGTCACCGCAAACGACAAGCCGCCGGACAACGACACACGCCCGAGCAAGCAGCGGCCGGGCGTGCGATCCGCGCCGACCGGCGTGCGCTTTTCGCCGTGATCACGGAGTCAACATGTACAAGGAGCAGCACGTTCACTCCGTGATGATGAAAACCCGCGCACCGCGACCGCCGAGCGCATGACGGTCGCTCCAAGCCAGCGCCGCAGGCGGGGCCCAGCGCCGCAGGCGGGCCCCAGCGCCGCAGGCGGGGCCGAACGCTGCGGGAGGGGAACGCCCGCGGGACGGGGTCAGCGGGTTTGTTCGAGCCAGGATGCGTAAAGGCGGGCGTAGATTGAGTCGGGCTCGGTGACCAGGCGGGCGTGCGGGCCGCGCTGGACGACGCGGCCCTTGTCGACCACGATGACCTCGTCGGCGGCCTGGGCGGTCGACAGGCGGTGGGCGATCGCGATCGTCGTGCGGCCGCGGGTCACCGCGTCGAGCGTGCGCTGCAGGCGGACCTCCGTGGCCGGGTCGACGGCGCTCGTGGCCTCGTCCAGGACGAGCAGGTCGGGGTCGGCCACGTATGCCCGGGCCAGCGCCACCAGCTGCCGCTCCCCCACCGACAGCGCCTCGCCGCGCTCACCGACCTGGGTGTGCAGGCCGTCGGCCAGGCCCTCGACCCAGTCGATGAGGCCGAGCTCTGTGAAGGCGAGTTCGAGATCGATGTCGGTGAGGGTGGGGCGGGCGAAGCGGACGTTGTCAGCGATGCTCGCGTCGAAGAGGAAACCGTCCTGCGGAACCATGACGACGCGGCTGCGCAGCGAGTCGAAGCGGACGTCGCCGAGCGGCACGCCGGAGAGCAGGACCCGGCCCCGGCTCGGGTCCATGAGCCGGGTCAGCAGCTTGGCGAACGTGGTCTTGCCGCTGCCGGTCTCGCCGACGACGGCGACCCGGGTGCGGGCGGCGACGGTGAGGTGGACGTCGGTGAGCACCTCGGGGCCGTCGGGGTAGGCGAAGTGGACGTGCTCGAACCGGACGTCGATCGGGCCGTCCGGCAGGGCGCGGCCGTCGGCGCCGGGGTCGGCGACGTCGGGCTCGGTCTCGACGATGTCGAGCACCCGCCGCCAGCCGGCGATCGCGTTCTGCGCCTCGTTGAGCACCTCGGTGGCCACCTGCACCGGCTGCACGAACAGGGTGGCCAGGAACAGGAACGCGGTGAGCTGGCCGACGCTGAGCCGGCCGCCGACGCCGAGCAGCGTGCCGACGACCACGACACCGGCCAGCGCGAGGCCGGCCGCGAGCTCGCCGAAGCTCATGCTGATCACGTTGTTGGTCTGGGCGCGGAACTGGCTGCGCCGGCTGCGCTCGATCGATTGGTCCAGCCGCTCGCCGGTGCGGCCCTGGATGCCGTAGGCGCGCACGACCGAGGCGCCCACGACGCTCTCGGCGATGGCGCCGAGCATCGCCCCGACGCTCTCGCGGACCTCGAGATACAAGACGCTGAGCCGGCGCTGGAAGAACCGCACGACGAAGAGCAGCGGCGCGAAGGCGGCGAAGACGACGAGGGTCAGCTGCCACGAGTAGACGAGCATGACGATCGTGGTGACCGTGAGCTGGCCGAGGCTGACGAGGAACAACAGTCCACCGAACTGCAGGAACTGGCTGATCTGATCGACGTCGCTGGTGACCCGGGAGACGAGCGCGCCGCGCCGCTCGGACTGCTGGTGCAGCATCGACAAATCGTGGATGTGCCGGAACGTGCGGGCGCGGATGCCGGCCAGCGCTGTCTCGCTGACGGTGAAGAGGCGCACGTTCATGAGGTAGGCGCTGAACGTGGTCAGCACCAGCGCGCCCGAGGTGATCGCCACGATCGTGCCGACCAGGCCGAGGTCGGGCCCGCCGCGCGCGTGGATGCCCAGGTCGATGCTCTTCTGGATGGCGACCGGCACGGCGACCCGACCGGCGGTGGCGACCAGGGCCAGGCCGAGCGTGCCGGCCAGCCCGGTGAACAGCTCCGGGGACAGCGCCAGGCCGCGCCGCAGGATGCCCGCCCGCGGGGCGGCCTCGACGGTGCTCGTCATGCGGTCACGCTCTCCTCGTCCAGGCGGTCGTCCAGACCGTCGTCCAGGCGGTCGCCGTCGAAGGCGTGCTCGCGCTCCCGCTCCTCCTCGGCCTTCTCGTACGCCGTGACCAGGTCGGCGTAGCCGGGCGCGCTGTCCAGCAGCTCGGTGTGGGTGCCGCGGGCCACGACCCGTCCGCGCTCCACGTAGACCACCTCGTCGGCCAGGGCGATGGTGGCCCGCCGGTAGGCCACGACGAGGATCGAGGCCGGCTGCGTGGCGCCGTCGGCGCGGCGCAGGGCGGCGAGGATCGCGGCCTCGACGCGCGGGTCGACGGCGCTGGTCGCGTCGTCGAGCACGAGCAGGCGCGGGGCGCCGGCAAGGGCCCGGGCGATGGTGAGTCGCTGGCGCTGCCCGCCGGACAGCGACGTGCCGCGCTCGCCGACGGTCGTCTCGAGCCCGTCGGCGAGGTGCCCGACGAACCCGTCGGCCTGGGCCAGCCGCAGCGCCCGCCAGGCCGCGCCGTCGTCGACGCCGGGCCGGTCGAGCGTGATGTTGCCGCGGATGGTGTCGTCGAAGACGAACGGGACCTGGGCGACCAGCGCGGTGCTGCGCACGAGCGCGTCCTGGGTCAGCTCGCGCACGTCGACGTCGTCGAGCTCGACGACGCCGGAGACGGGGTCGACGAGCCGGGCGGCGAGGGCGGCGATGGTCGACTTGCCCGAGCCGGTCGGGCCGACGAGCGCGACGGTGCGCCCGGCCGGCACGTCGAACGTCACGTCGGTGAGCACGCCGGGGCCGGCGCCGTCCTCGTCGGTGTAGGCGAAGCCGACGCCAGCGAAGCGCAGCGCGGCCGGTCCGGTGCCGGGCAGATCGGTGTCGCCGTAGACGGTGTCGCCCTCGGCGTCGAGCACGTGCCGGATCCGCTCCCAGCCCACGACGCTGCGCGGCAGCTCGGCGAGGACCCAGCCGATGGCCCGGACCGGGAAGGCCAGCACGGTGAACAGGAACGCGACGCTGACGACCTCGGAGACGTCGGCGGCGCCCTGCTGATAGCGCCAGCCGCCGACGACGAGCACCGCGAGGGTGCCGACGCTGGGCAGCGCGTCGAGGACGGGGTCGAACAGCGCGCGGATCCGGCCGACCCGGATCGTGGCGTCGCGCAGCTCGACGGCCTTCGCGGCGAAGCGCTCGGTCTCCGACGCCTCGCGCCCCATGGTCTTGACGACGAGCGCGCCGTCGAAGCTCTCGTGCGCGACCGCGCTGACCTCGGCGCGCAGCTGCTGGGCCCGGGCGACCCGGGGCGCCATGCGGCGCGAGTAGGCAACGTTGACGCCGAGCAGGGCCGGGAAGATCGCGACGCCGACCAGCGCCATCGCCCAGTCGGTGGCGAACAGCGAGACGACCGCGGCGACCAGCATGACGACCGTGCCGACCGCCATCGGGAAAGGCGCGATCGGATACCACGCCGACTCCACGTCGGCGTTGGCGTTGGACAGCAGGGTGCCGGTGGGGTGGCGCTGGTGCCAGGCCAGCGGCAGGCGCAGATAGCGGCGGGTCACCGCGCGGCGGTACTTCGCCTGGAGGTTGAACTGCATGGCCCCGGCGCCCAGCCGGCGGCCGAAGATGCCGACGACCTTGCCGAGGCTGACCGCGAGGATCGCCAGGCCGCCGAGCAGAAGCGTGCCGGTGGCGACGTGACCTCGCTCGAACGCCGGCACCACGATCCGGCCGACCACCCCGCCGGAGACGAAGGCGGTCGCGATCGTGAGGATGCTGAACAACACGCTGCCGACGACCGAGACGACGAACATGTGAGGCTCGTCACGGACGGCGTGACCCAGCACCCGAAAGCCCTTCGCGAGCACCTTGCCGCTGGTCACATCAGCCCCCTGTTTTCGCCGCGCCCGGTAAGCGACCCCGAACGCACGCCAACCTTACCGACGACCTACGACAATTTCGGGGCTAGCGTTACGCACATGACGTCCTTCGCCCGCGCCGAACGCGCGGCGCTCGCCGATGCGCTGCTCGCCGCCGGCCCCGACGCGCCCACCCTCTGCGAGGGCTGGGCCACCCGCGATCTCGCCGCACACCTCGTGCTGCGCGAGCGCCGACCCGACGCGGCGGCCGGCATCCTGATCAAGCCCGTGGCCGGGCACACAAAGAAGGTCCAGGACCGGCTCGCCGCCGGCGACTACGCGGCGCTGGTCGAGAAGGTGCGCACCCCCGCGCCGCTCGTACGCCCCGGGTTCGCCGAGGAGGCCGTCAACCTCGTCGAGTTCTTCATCCACCTCGAAGACGTCCGCCGCGCGGCGCCGGGCTGGGCGCCGCGCGAGCTGCCGGAGGCCTACGCGCGGGCCCTGGGCGCCCGCGCCAGGGGCTCGGCGCGGCTGTCGACCCGCCGGTTCCCGGCCAGCATCGTGGTGCGGTCGCCGGGCTTGGAACCGGCCTCGGAACCGATCATGGAGCCGTTCACGGCCGGCAAGGGCGACCCCGACCCGGCCCGGCAGGTGACCGTCGAGGGTGCCCCGGGCGAGCTGCTGCTGTTCTTCACCGGCCGCCAGGCCGCCGCCCAGGTCGAGCTCACCGGGCCGGAAGATCTGGTCGAACGCCTCCGGGGAGCGCGACTGGGCATCTGAGCGGCGCCGCTGGGTCTCGATTCCGGTTCCAGTAACGGATTCCGGTGAGGTTCCGGGGCACGGGATCCGGCGGTTCCTCACGTTTCGGTTTCGGGTCTAGCCGGTGAAGGGATCGACGGTTTACCGTCTGGTAACCGGAGGACGTGATGGCAGTCACGGGCGCCGGTGCTCGCTCCCGGACGCCCCCGGAAGGCCGATCATGACCCAGACCCAGCGGCTCGAACTGCCGTACCGCTCGATCCCGGACATGTTCCTCCACCGGGTGGCCGAGACCCCGGACGCCCGCGCCTTCGGCCGCCCCGCCCCGGACGACGCCGCCGACCCGATCTGGATGACCTGGCGCGAGGCCGGCGAGCGCGCCCGCGCCATCGGCGCCGGCCTGACCACGCTCGGCGTGCAGGCCGAGGACCGCGTCGCGGTGCTGTCCAGCACCCGCGTCGACTGGATCCTCGCGGACCTCGGCATCATGCTGGCGGGCGCCGCCACCACCACCGTCTACCCGACGACCGAGCCCGAAGAGGCCGTCTACATCGTCGCCGACTCCGGCTCCAAGGTGCTCATCGCCGAAAACCCGGACCAGGCGGCCAAGCTCGGCGGCGCGGACCTGCCGAACCTGACGGCGGTCGTGCTGATCGACGGGGCTCCCAGCGGTACCGAACCCGTGAAGACGCTGACCCTCGCGGAGCTGGAGGAGGCCGGACGGGCGGCGACCACCGCGGACCCGGAGCTCATCGACCGGATCGCGGCCGGCATCGACGGCGACCGGCTCGCCACGTTGATCTACACGTCGGGCACCACGGGCCGGCCCAAGGGCGTCGAGCTGCTGCACGCCGGCTGGGTCTGGCAGGGCAAGACGCAGCAGGACACGGGCGTACTCAACATCGACGACCTGCAGTTCCTGTGGCTGCCGCTGTCGCACTCGTTCGGCAAGACACTGCTGTGCGGGATGCTGTACGTCGGCCAGCCCACGTACGTCGACGGCCGGGTCGACAAGATCATCGACAACCTCGGCCGGATCCGCCCGACGCTCATGTGCGCCGCGCCGCGGATCTTCGAGAAGGTGTACAACCGCGTGGTCACCGGCGCACAGACCGACGGCGGCGCCAAGTGGAAGATCTTCACCTGGGCGGTCGCGGTCGGCAAGCGCGCCTCCGCCGAGCGGCTGGCCGGCCGCGAGCCGGGCGGGATGCTCAAGGTCCAGGCCGCGATCGCCGACAAGCTGGTCTTCAGCAAGCTGCGCGCCCGCCTCGGCGGCCGGATGCGCGCGATGGTCTCCGGATCCGCGCCGCTGGCCCCGGAGATCGGCGAGTTCTTCTTCGCCGCCGGCCTGCCCATCCTGGAGGGGTACGGGCTGACCGAGACGTCCGCGGGCTCGTTCGTCAACCGCGAGGGCCGCGAGCGCATCGGCACCGTCGGCCAGGCGCTCGGCGACCTCGAGGTGAAGCTCGACACCGACGGCGAGGTGCTGCTCAGGGGCACGCCCGTCATGCGGGGATACCACAACCTGCCCGACGAGACCGCCGCGGCGTTCACCGAGGACGGCTGGTTCCGCACCGGCGACATCGGCGAGCTCGACGCCGAGGGCTACCTGCGCATCACCGACCGCAAGAAGGACCTGATCAAAACCTCGGGCGGCAAGTACGTCGCGCCGAGCTACATCGAGGGCCTGTTCAAGTCGGTATGCCCGTACACCTCGCAGGCGATCGTCGTCGGCCAGGCCCGCAACTACGTGACGATGCTGGTCACGCTCGACCCCGACGCGATCAAGGCGTGGGCGGAGGGCACCGCGCTGGCCGGGAAGTCCTACGCCGAGATCGCCGCCTCCAAGGAGGCCGAGGAGCTCGTCGCGGGCTACGTCAATGAGCTCAACACCAAGCTCAACCGCTGGGAGACCGTCAAGAAGTTCACGATCCTCGGCCGCGACCTGTCCATCGAGGACGGCGAGCTGACCCCCTCGCTCAAGGTCAAGCGCCGGGCCGTGGAGAAGTCGTTCGCGCCGGACATCGACCGCATGTACGCGGGCTCGCTCGCGGAGATCTGACACAGGCCTCACTCACACCCCACAGTGTCGTGGGGCCCCGGGCCCCCCCCCCCCCCGGGGCCCCCCCCCCCCCGGGGGGGGGGGGGGGGGGGGCCCCACCCCCCGCGGCGCCCACGGGTGCCGGCGGGG